>JAOARY010000078.1 GCA_025210335.1 Peptostreptococcaceae bacterium
ATTTTTATAAATATGGATATTTCATCTATTAACAAAATAAAGGTAGCATAAAAATGAGTTTTTTCATTTTCATACTACCTTAAAAGATTACATTATTTTCTTGCTAAAATTCTTCACCAACACCATTTGACAAAGAACCAATAATAAAAAAGCTGAGGAAACCCTCAGCTTATTATAGTTAATTTTTAAGATAAATTATAATAAATTATAAAATTTTTATTTATAATAATTATTTAGTTAATTTTTCATGAATTGACTTAGCAGCTTTCTTTCCAGCTCCCATTGCTAATATAACTGTTGCAGCACCTGTTACAACATCTCCACCAGCATATATATGGTCTTTACTTGTTTGACCAGTTTCTTCGTCAATTGTTATAAGTTTTCTACTATTAGTTTTTAATCCTTCAACTTCAGCAATAAGTGGATTAGGTAAAGTACCAAGTGCCATTATAACTGTATCTATATCCATATCAAATTCAGAACCCTCTATTTTCATAGGCTTTCTTCTTCCACTATCATCTGGCTCTCCAAGCTCCATTCTAACGCAAGTCATTCCAGTAACATTACCATGATCATCCATAATTATCTTAATAGGATTAGTTAAAGTATCAAAGATTACACCTTCTTCTTTTGCATGATGTACTTCTTCAACTCTAGCAGGTAATTGTTCTTCTGATCTTCTGTAAACTATATGAGTTTCTGCGCCAAGTCTAAGTGCAGTTCTTGCAGCATCCATCGCAACATTTCCTCCACCTATAACAGCAACTTTCTTACCCATACTAATTGGAGTATGATAATCATCTCTATAAGCTTTCATAAGATTAGTTCTTGTTAAGAATTCATTTGCTGAAAATACATTGTTTCCATTTTCTCCTGGGATACCCATGAATCTTGGAAGTCCAGCACCTGAACCTATAAATACAGCATCAAAATCTTCATTTTCAACTAATTCTTCAATTGTAGCAGTTCTACCAATTAAAACATTAGTTTCAATTTTAACACCTAATGCTTTTATTCTTTCTATTTCTTTTTCAACAACAGCTTTTTTTGGAAGTCTAAATTCAGGAATTCCATAAGTTAAAACTCCACCAGGCTCATGTAACGCTTCAAATATAGTAACATCATAACCTATTTTAGCTAAATCTCCTGCACACGTTAAACCAGCAGGCCCACTTCCTATTACAGCTATTTTTTTATTAAGTTGTTCTTTTGATTTTTCTACTTTTAAATCATTTTGTAATGCATAGTCACCAATAAATCTTTCTAACTTACCAATAGCAACTGGTTCTCCTTTTATTCCAAGAACGCATTTAGATTCACATTGAACTTCTTGTGGACAAACTCTACCACATACAGCAGGTAATGAGCTATATTTACCCATAACCTCAACTGCTTGTTCAAATTCTCCTGTTTTTATATGTTTTATAAATTCAGGAATATTAATAGATACTGGACAACCACCTACACATCTAGGATTTTTACATTCTATACATCTACTAGCTTCTTGCATTGCTTCTTCCTTAGTATAACCTAAACAAACTTCATCAAAGTTTGTAGCTCTTACTTTAGGATCTTGTACTTGAGGTTCTAATCTAATAGGTTTCATTATTTATGTGCACCTCCACATCCGCATTGCTTTCCGCCAGCTTTTTTATCTTCATCTTTAACTTTAGCTCTACCTTCTTCTGTTTTGTATAAAGCTTGTCTTCTCATAGCTTCATCAAAATCAACTAAATGACCATCAAATTCAGGGCCATCAACACATGCAAACTTAACTTCATCACCAACAGTTACTCTACAAGCACCACACATACCTGTACCATCAACCATTATAGGGTTCATACTTACAACTGTAGGTATTTCATACTCTTTAGTAAGCATTGCTGCAAATTTCATCATTATAACAGGTCCTATTATAATAGCTCTGTCATATTTCTTTCCTTGATTGTCTATTAGATCTTTTAAACAATCTGTTACCCTTCCGTTAAAACCATATGATCCATCATCAGTTGTTGGATAATAGTTCTTAGCAACAGCTTTCATTTCTTCTTCTAATATAAGAAGATCTTTAGTTCTACTACCTACTATTACATCTACATCTACACCGTTTTCCTTCATCCACTTAACTTGAGGATAAACAGGAGCAGCTCCAACCCCACCAGCAATGAATACAATGCTTTCTTTTTTGATTTCTTCTAAATCTTCTTCTAAGAAATCACTTGGTCTTCCAAGAGGACCTGCAAAATCTTTAACAAAATCACCTTCATTTAATTTTGCTAATTCAATTGTCGATTGTCCAACTGGTTGGAAAACTATACTTACAGTACCTTCTTTTTTGTCGTAATCCGCTATAGTTAGGGGGATTCTTTCACCTTTTTCGTCCAGTTTAATGATTATAAACTGTCCTGGTTTTGCTCCACTTGCAACTCTTGGAGCTTTAATGTTCATTAACATAATGTCATTGTTAAGCATTCTTTTTTTAACGATTTCAAACATTTTCACGCCTCTTTTCTTTATTTTTTTTATTTCAGCATGAGTTGGATTTTAATTTATATTATATGTAATTTATATTTATATAAGTTTAAAATACATTTTTTAAAAAATGTATTTCTCACTCCCAAATAATTATAACATATATTCTCTATACTTGACATTATTTAATATAATTATTTATATTTTTTATACAATTATATTTATAATTATTCACCAATCACTTTATTCATATATTTAAATTTACATCTTTTAATAATTCCATTTCTATATTGTTAAAAAAATAATAAGAATTTACAGTAGAATATTCCCTTAGCCAAATATGTTGTTATTAGTAAGTTTTATTTTTATTTTTTATTTTTTTAAAAAGCTCTTGATAATATATTTTATATTTGTTACTATGAATTTATAAACGTTATTTTTTTAACTTTATAAATAAATATTATAATATATTTTATATTTATTTAATGAAATATTTTCATATTTAAAAAGGGGGAAATGAAATGAATCGTTTTACTTTACCTAGAGATATTTACTTTGGAAAGGGTTCACTAGAAACATTAAAACAAATAGAAGGAAAAAAAGCCATTATAGTTGTTGGTGGTAGCTCAATGAAGAGAACAGGCTTTTTAGATAAAGCTTGCGAATATCTTAACGAAGCAGGCATTGAAACAAAATTAATCGAAGGTGTCGAACCAGATCCTTCTGTTGAAACAGTTTTCGAAGGTGCAAAAATAATGTCTGAATTTGAACCTGATTGGATTATATCAATGGGTGGAGGTTCTCCAATAGATGCAGCTAAAGCAATGTGGATTTTCTATGAATATCCAGAATTTACTTTTGAAGAAGCTGTAAAACCTTTTAATATTCCACCACTTAGAAAGAAAGCTAGATTTATAGCAATCCCTTCTACAAGTGGTACAGCTACAGAAGTTACTGCATTTTCTGTAATAACTGATTATAAAAAGAAAATAAAATACCCATTAGCTGACTTTAATCTTACTCCAGATATAGCAATCGTTGATTCAGAGTTAGCTGAATCTATGCCTAAAAAATTAGTTGCTCATACTGGTATGGATGCATTAACTCATGCTATAGAAGCATACGTTGCAGGTCTTAGATCATCATTTTCAGATCCACTTGCACTAAATGCAATAATAATGGTTAGAGACTATCTAAAAGCTTCTTTTGATGGAGATATGGTAGCTAGAGATAAAATGCATGAAGCTCAATGTCTAGCTGGAATGGCATTTTCAAATGCACTTTTAGGAATTACTCATAGTATGGCTCACAAAATAGGTGCTGTATTCCATGTACCTCATGGATGTGCTAATGCAATACTTTTACCATATGTTATTAACTATAATAAAAAAGAATGTATGGATAGATATGCTCATATAGCAAGAATGTTAGGTCTTACTGGCAATACAGATGAAGAATTGGTAGATTCTCTTGTTGATATGATTAGAGGATTAAATAAAGAATTAGATATACCTCTAACATTAAAAGAATATGGTGTTACTAAAGAAGATTTTGATGAAAATGTAGAATATGTTTCTAAAAATGCAGTATTAGATGCTTGTACTGGTTCTAACCCAAGAACTATAGATGATGAAAACATGATTAAATTATTCAAAGCTGCATATGATGGCTTAGAAGTTAATTTTTAAATAATACAAATAAAAAAAAACTGTCCCTTAACCTAAGAAATTTTGTTAAGGAGACAGTTTTTTTTATTTAAAATCTTTGAATTTTTTAAATTATAATTTAATTTTTTATAAATTTTTATTTTATATTTAACTTTGTGATTTTTTCAAAAAATTTTTATAGTTCTTTTTGATTATACACTCTGTTAAAAATAGTAGGTATAATTATCTAATTCATTTAAATTACTACTTTCCATCACTTTTTGTACAATATTAAACTATAATAATTATATGAGCAATTTGTATAAGGGAGGATTAATCATGATTGATAAAACTACAAATATGTCAGATTTCACTTACTTGGACAATATAATTAAAAATAACAAAAAATTCAATATAGACGATTCAAAAAATATTTTTAAAATTCTTTCTGAAAAATATGATATCACAAATGCTTCTGCTAAAGAATTTGATGATATCGCTAAAAATTTATTAGAAACACAAAAAATATCTGAGTTAGATTATACTCTTATGACTTTTGATACTAATAAAGATTTAAATTCAGATATCAAAAGAAATTGGATTGAACAATTAAAAATATCCGCTCAAAAATCTCTATATGCAGGGGATAAAAACTTTTATGAGGTAAAAATTAAACAAATTAATATTTTAAAAAAAATCGAAAGTTATATGTAATATCACTATATAAATTTATAATATATTAAAAAAATAAAGGTGCTGTCATATCAAAGTAAAATAATACGACAACCCCTTTTATTTTAATTTTTATTCTTTTTCTAAGTTCAATTCTTTATTAATATCAATTTCTTCACTTTTATTTAGTATTTCTTCTTTTTCTTTTAAATTATTTTCTAATTCTATAAGCTTTTTATTAATTTCCTTATTTAATCTTTTTAATTTAAATTCTCTAATAAGACCAAATAAACTCGCTATAATTCCACCTAACAACGCTGATACAAAAATTATCACTGCTTGTGATGTTGTAAATGTAAAAGTTAAAAAATTTACATTTATATTATTTGAATTTTGGATTGCAAATATCGCAACTATTATTGCAAATACTAAAGATATTATAAAATTCTTTTGCAAAGTTATCTCCCCTTTCAATTTAAAAAAACTAAACTATTAAAAGAATCTAGCTCCAAGTGCACAAAGTAAATTACTTATTGTCTCTATATCAAATCCAGTAGCTTTAGCTATTTCTTCTATAGTCATACCCATAGATTTATATTCTATTATTTGATCATATTCTTCCTTACTCAATTCTTCCATATAAAAATAATCATTTTCAACACTCATAATATCACCCTTTATAAATCATTTGTTATATTTTTCAACCATTTTTTAGAAATAAGTCTCTTATATGCTAATATAACTTTCGGAGCTTCTTCTAAAGAAATTAAGAAAAAAGTTTTTATTACTCCTAATTTTAACACTATCCCACCAAGTATTCCAAGAGGAATAGCTACAATCCAGACCCCAAGCAAATCTATTATAAGTCCAAATTTTGTATCTCCACCACTTCTACAGACTCCTATTATCATATTGATATTAAAAAATTTAATTGGTAAAAACATTATTATTATAATAAGTAAGCTCTTTATATCATTTAATACTTCATTTGATATATTAAAAAAATAAAGAATTAAAGGGTTAAATAAATATATCAAACTACCTATTAATATACCCATAATAGGTGTCAATATAGATATTGAAATAGCCTCTTCATAAGCTTCTTCTAATTCATTTTCTCCGATTTTATTCCCTATTATAATAGCTGAGCCATGTCCAAGTCCAAACATTATAACTGAAAAAAGATTTTGAATTGTCATAGCTATTTGTATTGATGCAACAGCTTCCTTCCCTATATATCCATATATAACCATATATCCTATCGTACCTAAAGCCCACATACCTTCATTAAATATTACAGGTAAAGATATCTTTATATATCTTTTTAAAAGATTATTATCAAATCTAAGCTCATCAAAAGTAAATTTAATATGAAAATTCATAAACCTTATTCCAAAATACATAATAATCAATTGAATTATTCTTGATATTAAAGTAGCATAAGCAGCTCCATCAACCCCAAGCTGTGGAAAATTAAAATTCCCAAAAATCAAAAGATAGTTAAGTATAGTATTCGCTCCTAAAGAAATTATACTTACTACCATAGGTAATTTTGTTTTTCCAATACTTCTACATGCTGATTCCATAGTAAAAGAAAGCATAGTTATTGGATAACTAAAACCAACTATTCTAAGATAAGAACTTCCTAACATAATTACAGATTCATCCTTTATGAATATTTTCATAAGTTGTGAAGGAAAGAATACAGCAACTATAAAGAATATAAAACCAATTATAGCCCCCAAAGAAAAACAAATTCCCATAGTAGATTTTATTCCCTTATAATTTTTTTTGCCATAAAATTGGGACATAAAAATAGATCCCCCGCTATTGATTCCAAATCCCAATAACATTACAAAAAAGAATATCTGGTTTGCTAATCCAACTGATGCAATTTGTGTTTCTCCCAAATTACCTATCATTATAGTATCAACCATATTCAAACTAGATGTTATAAAATTTTGTATTATTATAGGTATTGATATCAAAAATAAATTCTTTAAAAAACTCTTTTTTAATTTAATTTTTTTTATTTCCATAAATATCTCCATTTTATAAAATTTTTATTTCAATACCTTAATTATATATTATTTCAATTACAAATCACATTTGTTTTTTTTATTATTTTTTTAAACTTTCTATTAATATATTATAATTATCTCTATCAAATTTTAAACACATTGACTGTGCAAAAATATTTTTAAAATAGGAAAAATCCTTATTTGGATAAAAAATATCTAAATATCTTAGTACATCTTCATTTGTTATTTTAACAAAGCCATATTTATTATAAGATTTTAAACCCAAATTATAATTACTTAATCTATCATATACTTCCTTTGAATTCTTTGAATAATATCCCTCTTTAAAATAAAGCATATTATTAAAAAATTCTAAATTAGATATCTTAGTATCATCTTCTTTTACATCTTGATTTATTAGATTTGTTATATCAACAAGTCTATAGTTTTTATTATAAATCCCTTCTATCATATCTTTTAATGCATTTTTTGTGTTAAGATCTTCTAATATATGCATAAGAACTATTCCACCTGGATGTGTTTTATTTATAACATGACTGCTTATTTCATTAGCTGTTTTTTTTCTCCAATCATTTGTATCTATTGACCATAATACTATATTCTCATAGCCCAAATTCAAAGCTATATTGTCAACTCTTTTGCTATGTGCTCCATAAGGAGGTCTTAAATATTTTACTAAATCTTTATTTGTATAATCCTTATATTTCTTTTCCAAATCCAAAATTTCTTTTTTTATTCTTTCATCAGAAATTTTAGTAAGTTCATAATGAGAATATGTATGATTTGCAATTTCATGACCTGAATTACTAAGCATAGTTAACAGTTTTGGATTTTTGTCAATTGATTTTCCATTTATAAAAAATGTTGCTTTAACATCATATAGATATAATATATCTAATATAGGCTTAACATCTTTAATTTCTCCCCAATCATCAAAAGTAAGACTCATTATATTTTTACTTCTTTTAACATTCCCAATCACTCTTCTATTTCCTAAAGCAAAAGAAAAATTTACAAATAACATTACAAATAAAATACTCAATGCTATTATGTTTTTCTTTTTAATTTTTAGTTCATAATTTAGTTTATTTTTTGCCATATTGTCATCTCCAATTTATATTTTTTCTAAAAACCTATTTAATTTTATATTCTTATTCCAATTAAAACAACAGATATTATTTACAATTTGCATATTTATTTAAACATATCAATCATAATAATGTATTGAAATTATAAAAATTTTTATTTTTTTATACAAAACAAAGCTGTCATATTAAAGAAAATTTATATAATATATCGTGTTTATATTAAATTTATAACACAATATATTATATCCAAATTTCTTAATATAACAGCCCCTTTTAAATTTTTTTGATATCACGATTTATAATTTTTTATAACTATATTATAATTTATTTTTAATTATAAATCTTAATTTTTTATTTTTTTTCATCTATAGTTCCAACAACAATATCTTGTTGTCCCATAGCTCCACAAGCTATTTCATATTTATCAAATACTATAACTATTTCTTTATTTTTATTTATATAAAATTTTTGATTTTCTTTTATTGATTCAAATCCTGCGTCATCAGTAAAATATCCCGTTTCTCCTGATTGTATTTGCTCTTTTATATATGCTCTAACTTTTTCATTTGCTATTTTAATATAATTATCCCCCATCAAATCTTTTAAGCTAAGTTCCTTAGATGTATTTGTATTTATGTTATAAAAATAAGTGTTTGTATATGCACTACCTAAAGATTCAAATTCATAGACCATAAATGAAAGTATATCTTCATTTGCTAATTTAAGTTCATAATTAACTTCAAATTTTATAGGTCTATAATCATCTATAGTTCCACCTGTTGCTAAGTAAGCTTCTTTGTATTCCTCTGCTCTTTGTTTAGATTCTTCAATTCTTAACTCAACTCTCTTTTTAATTTCATCGTTTATTTTATTTTCTAATTTTTTATCCTTTAAATCTTCTATTTTAGGTATTTTTACATTACCTTCTATAACATCTTCTTTAATCTCATAATCTTTAAATGTTAGTATTTTTGCTATACTAGATATCACAGGAATTTTATCCATTGTATTTGCAAATGCTTCATTCATATTAACTCCACAAGTAAATATAGTTATAAAAACCAAACTTGCAGCTATTATATTTTTATATTTTTTCTTTATCATTCTTTCTTCTCTCCTTCTTATACTAGCTTTATTAATCGTATCTTCAACTATATCATTTAAATTTTTTGGTATATTTATATTATTTATTTTAGACGCCTCCCTTCAATCAACACTTTCATTTTTTTTAGGGTTTTATAAAGTCTTGTCTTTACCGTATTTAAATTCACATTCATCACTTTTGATACATCATTTATTTTTAAATCCTTAAAAAATCTAAGCTCTATAAGTTGTTGCTCTTCTTTATTTAATTCATTTAATACATCATACAAATCTATATTTTTATCTAAATCTTCCTCATATGATTTTTCAATATTTAAATCCATCAATATTTCTTTTTTGTTCTTTCTTAAAAAATTTATAGCAGTATTTTTTAGAATTTTTAAAGACCAAGTCTTTAGATATTCTATATTTTTTAATTTATCTATCTTCGTTATTATTTTATACACAGTATCTTGCACCACATCTAATGCATCTTGTTCATTTTTAACATATATATATGCTAGTTTATATAAATAATCTTGATTTTCTCTTATGAATTTGATTGCAATCAAATAATTCTCTTCTTTTGTATTGTGCACAATTAAACCTCCTTACATTAAATAGACACATAAGGTTTATAAAAAGTTTTATAAATTTTAAATTTTTTTATAAAATAATAAAACTGTTGCGTTAAAACATTTTTCTATAATATATTGTCTTATATATTCAAAATAAAAACAATATATTATAAAATTTCGTCCTAAACACAACAGTATCTTATATTTTCATCTATAATATAGGAGAAAATAATCTTGAAAAAGATTCTCCTAATTTTTCTTTTAATGTTCTTTGTTCATACCTTTTTAAATCTAATATTTTACTATCTTTTAAATCATTTAAAAAATCCATTTCTAACTCTTTTATAATTTTTTCATCATATATAAATCCATTTATTTCAAAATTAATCATAAAACTTCTTAAATCCATATTTGCAGTTCCAATTGATGCAACTTCATCATCAATAATCATCACCTTTGAATGTATAAATCCCTTTTGATATAAATATACTTTAGCCCCTGCTTTTAATACATCTTTAAAATAAGACATAGACGCATAATAAACTATTTTGTGATCTGGAATACCTGGAAATATAATTCTAACATCAATACCACAAAGTGCTGCTGTTTTTAAAGCCATTAAAATTGATTCATCTGGTATAAAATACGGGGTTTGTATATAAACTCTTTTTTTTGCCAAATTAATTGCACTAAAAAATGCTTTATGAATAGTTTCCCAATTCGAATCAGGGCCACTAGAAGCTATTTGCATAACACAATCACCTTTAAATGAGATTTTTGGAAAATACTTAAAATCAAATTCTTTTTTATTAGTTGTGAAATACCAATCTAATAAAAATACCATCTGAAGCATATAAACAGATTCACCTTCTATCTTCATATGAGTATCTCTCCAAAATCCAAACCTTTTATTCTTACCTAAATATTCATCACCTATATTAATTCCACCTGTATATGCTATTTTCCCATCTATAATAACTATTTTTCTATGATTTCTATAATTTAATTTTCTATTTAAAAATGGAAAATAAGATGGTAAAAATGAAGCCACTTCTATACCATTTTTCGTTAATCTATTTATAAAATCTTTGTTAAACCAATGTTTATAAGATCCTACATCATCATATAAAATTCTTATTTTTACGCCTTCTTTTGCTTTTTCTATTAATATATCTGATATCTTATTTCCAATTTGACTTTCTTTAAAAATATAATATTCCATATGAATATGATCTTTTGCATGTTTTAAATCACTCAGTAAATATTTAAATTTTTTATTTGCATTTTGCAAAATTTCAACTCTATTATTAGCTGTAAAAGGTGATTTTCCTGTATTTAACAAAAGCTTTATAATCCGCCTTTTACACCTCATCTCTGGATTAGAAAAAATCATATGACTAAATATAGCATCTTTTTGAATTTCTATTAAATTCTCCATTTCAGTTAAATAATTAAACATATTTGTTTTTCTTATTTCATCAAAAGCTTTTTTTGTCTTAAAAATTTTATGTTTTTTAACATTTTGTCCTAAAAATAAATAAAATATAAAGCCAACCACAGGAAATAATATTAATACTAATAACCACACCAAAGTCTTTGAAGGATCTCGATTTTCTAAAAGAACTATTATTGTAACAAATATTGTAGATAAAATTATGAGTACAAAAACCATGATTACAATATGTTTTAATAATTCCATAAAATCCCCTCCATGTAATATAATTTTAGCGTATTTTATTAGATTTATCTATTATTTTTTCTTTCCTATTCCAAGTTCTCTAGCATAATAAAATAAATACTGTTGTGCAAAACCTGCATAAGGATTAAATAATTTCATTCCATAATCTTTCATTTTATTAAGACTCATATCTTCATCCAAATAAAACTCTTCCATTACTCTTTTTACCCAAACATCAACAGGAAAAGCGTTCTTTCTATAAAAAGCAAATAACATTATACAATTAGAAACCTTTGGTCCAATACCATCAAACGCTCTTAATTTATCTTCTAAATTAATATCATTTAATTCCTTTAATTCTTCTAATTTTAAACTTTCTTCAATTATTTTTTTAGATGTATTTATTATATATTTTGTTCTAAAACTAGTTTTACATTCCTTTAACTCTTCTTCAGTTATAACTGCCAAATCTTTAGGCTTTGGAAAAGCATAATAAGTTTTTCCTTCAAATTCTTCAATTTTTTGTCCGTATTTTTCACAGATTCTCTCTACAGTCTTTTTGATATTTGGTATACTATTTCTTGCTGATATTATAAAACTAATCATCATTTCATATATATCTTGTTTTAATATTCTAAGTCCATGCCCAAATTCAACAGATTTCTTTAAATATTCATCCATATTAGCTAAATCACTTTTTAATTTCTTATAATCTGTATCCAAATCAAAATACTCTGCCCAAATATTTTCAAAATCATCTTTATTAGTATTCATAAAATAAACATCATTATCTTTTTTATATACTTTTAATACCTTTGAATTATAAACCCCTATATAAGATTCATCTTTTTGTTTGTTCCATCTAAAACATTGTCCACATTCAAATATATGTTTTGGTTCAAAATCCTCTAAATTCTCTATTTTAATTCCATTTTCTATTTCAATAATTTTCATATTACACCTCTTTAAATTCTTTAATTTTTGTTATTTTATAATTATAACACTTTTGTTTTCATTTTAAAATATTTATAACATTATTTTACTTATAATTATTCCTTGTATTTTTTTTATTTCACAATTAAAATCTATAAAAAATTCATCTTATACATTTTTGTATTTATATTTTCAAATAATATGCTATAATAATTTTAATAATATTAATTAAAGGTGCTTTTATAAATTTATTATTATAAAAGATAATAGGGAAAAAGGTCTAATCCTTTGCGAACCCATCACTGTGTTGTTGAGAATATATAAATAAACCACTGGTATATTTACTGGGAAGGATTATATATTTTATGAAGCTAAGCCAGGAAACCTGCCTTTGATTAAAAAATGTGGATGACGGTAAAATCCATATTCTTAAAAGTACTATGTATTTTTTTGAATATGGATTTTTTTGTTATCAAAAAGGGGATGTATGTATGAAATTATTAGAAGAAAGTATTAAAAATATTAAACCACTTAATGAAGAATTTAAAAAATTAGCAAAAGAAAGATTGGATCTTCAAATCAAACCATTAGATAGTTTAGGTAAATTAGAAGATATAGCAATTCAATTAAGCGGTGTATTTCAAAAACAATTTGTAGATATAAATAAAAAACTTATCTTGGGCTTTGGTGCAGACCACGGTGTATTTTATGAAAATGTGTCACCTTGCAAAAGAGATGTGACAAAATTACAATTTTCCAATTTTGTAACTGGTGGTAATGGTGTAAAAACCATATCAAGTTTTACAAATACAGATGTTTGGGCAATTGATGTTGGTATTGATTGTGATGAAATTATAAAAGGAAGTTTTGATGAAAAAATAAGAAAAGGTACTTCCAATCTAAGAGTTGGGCCAGCAATGACCAAGGATGAAGCTATTAAATCCTTAGAAATTGGTATCAAATACGCAAATAAAGCCAGTTTAGAAAATTATGACCTTATAGGTGTTGGTGAAATGGGTATTTGTAATACAACACCTTCAACAGCTATAATGTGTGCTTTTTATGATTTAAAACCACAAGATATTACAGGAATGGGTTGTGGTCTTGATAATGAGGGAATTAATAGAAAAATAAATGTTATTAAAGATTCTCTTAAAGTAAATTCACCTATTAATAAAGATTCTATTGAAATTTTATCTAAGTTTGGTGGATTTGAAATAGGCGCTATGGCTGGCGTAATTTTAGGTTGTGCTAAAAATAGAAAAATAGTTGTTTTGGATGGATTTATTTCATATGCAGCTTATATTCTTGCATATAACTTAAATCCACTTGTAAAGGAATATGTTATTAGCTCCCATTTGTCCGATGAACCAGCATCCAAAATGTTACTTGATAAATTAAACTTATCTCCACTACTTAATCTAAATATGAAATTAGGTGAAGGTTCTGGAGCTTCAATAGCTTTTAATATAATCGAAATAGCAAATCACACATATAAAAATATGCTAACTTTTGATGAGTCAAATATGGAAAATACTCATCCATAATAAAAATTAGACTGTTATTTTTTGATCTAAAATTAAATATATAAAACTCTACTAAATAAAAAAATATATATTCCTTAAAATTCAAAACTCACTTTGTTCAAACAATTGAATTTCTTAACAGGAATATATATTTTTAAATTTATAATTTTTTAAGTTCTTTATTAAATAGTTGCAACAAAGTTAAAGTTGATATTATAATTGAAATACCTAAAAATAATTGTGATAAATTATATATCTTACATAAAACACCTACCAAAAATCCACCTAAAGGCGTTGCACATAATCCAATAACGTTAAATATAGAGACTACCCTCGGAAAAAATTCTTTATCTATTAAAGTCATAAGACCAATCTGAATAGTTGTACTCATAAATACAATTCCTACTCCCATAAGAAAAGAACAAGAAGCCAAAAGTGGTAATAAATAAATACTATCAGTTAATCTTCCAAGTTGAGATAATAATAAATAACTTACTCCTAAAAATCCCCCACCTAATGTAATTGTATAAAATCCTGATATTACTTTTTTTAATTTAGGATATAAAACGCCCATAATTATCATCCCAAATAAAAGAGGTACTGATATAAAAGATAAAGCCTCAACTCCTCTATTTAAAATTTCCTTAACATATGGTGCTTGCATTGAATTAAAAGGTACAAAAATAAAATTTATAAAACAAGCTATTAAACACATATTGAGAACTACTTTTGATTCTAATAAATATTTAAAGCCGTCTTTAAGATCTTTAAAACTACTGCCCATAGTCATAGCTTCTTTTTTAATCAAATCTTGATATTTTATTGTTATTATAATAAATCCAGATATAAAGAATGTCATTGAATCTATAAATATAGTTCCACCTGTCCCTATACTGCTTATAAATATCGCAGCTAAAGAAAATCCACTTAATTCAGCAATTCTAACGAGAGTAGAATCTAAAGACATACCATAGTCAAGTTTTTCTTTATCTAATCCCATCGAATACATGCTAGATGCAGATGGTGCTCTAAAGGTTTCAAAGATTGAGTTAAAGAAAGTAAGAACATATAAATACCACGGTTTAATTGTATTCGTTAAAAGTAGTATAGCTGTTAATAATACCGTTAACCCCCTTGCCATATCACATGTAAATATTATTTTTTTCTTTGAATGATAACCTGCAAACACTCCAGCAAACATACCAAATAATAAATTAGGTATTCCATTTACAGCAAATAATGTAGCCATCATAGTTTTTGAACCTGTAAGTTCATAAACCATCCAAGAATAAGCAATTGTATCTAATGAATCTCCAAAGCGTGATATCAACTTAGCTATCAAATTTTTCACATATTGCTTTTCTTTTAATAAAGTTTTGTATGTTATTTCATTTTTTGTTTCTATTTTCACTTGTACACTCATAAAAGACCCCCAAAACATTAATCTTATATCTATAATTAAAAATTATTTATTACTTTATCAATTTTTTTCTTAATTTTATATATGTTTTAACGGTACCCAAAAAATTCTTTTGGCACATGTCATCCATATCATAAAAATTCATCGCAAGTTTCTCCAAAACATCTAAGTACTCTCTTTCTGTTATAAGAGTATTTAGAGGATATGGATATGTATCAAATAATGAACAAATCATATTCATCGCAAAATAATTATCTTCATCTAACTCCAAAGCATATTTAAAATAACTATAACCATAATCATCTACCAAACTAATCCCTATAATATTTATCACAAGTCCTATCAAAGCTATAAACTTAGATTTAACCTTATTATCCATCTTGTTTTTATTCAAAAATAATTCAATCTTATCTATTAAGATTTGTGCATCTTCATTCCCAATTGAATTTAAAAATTCATCATATTCATTTTGATATTTCATATTCTCCACCAACCTAAATGATTTAATGAAAAAGCATAATATTTCACTATCTATTTTTATTTCTTGTTTTTTCTACAAAAGATATTAAATCTTTTACTAATTTTTCATGTTTATCAAAATCTGATATCCTATCTTCAAATTCTTTATACTTTTTATCATAATCCATAAAAAGCTCTCCTCTTTAAAATTAATTTTTATTTATCTTTATTTCTTATTCTTTTATCATCTACATATATTTTTTCTATATTATTTTTTAAAGGTATTTCTTGATTTATAAATTTTAATTTATTACAATTAAATATTCTTAAATTTTCAATCTTTTTAACATTTAAGTTTAATTTTTTCAAATTTTTCATATTTGTTATTTCTACACAAGTCATATGAAGATCAATACCATCAAAATTAAATATATCCCAATCTAAATTATCTAATGTTAAATAGTTAAGCGGAGCAAAAGTATTAATCACACTCAAATTTTTTACTTTTGAATTTTCTATTGTTAAATCATCACATTTGAATTTCATCCCAAATTTTAAAAAATCAATAATATTCATATTTCTAAACTCTAATCCAACTCTCGAATGATACTTGTCCAAAAAATAAAACTCTTCTACATTTATATTATCAAATATATAACTAACATCGTTTGGGTCAAAAAAGTACTCATCTTCCTCTATAAAATCTTCTTCTATACCACTTTTAACATCTATACTTTTCAAATTATGTAGATTATAAAAACCAATATCTTCAGTAAATATATTTAATAATATTCCTTCCAAATCTATTAAATTCCTGATTCTTAGTCTTTCTAATGCAATCATATTTGATAAATTAATAAATTTATTTTTATTTATATTTTCTAATTCTAAATTAATTAAAGTTTGATTTAATTTTAATTCTTTATTAAGTATCGAAATATCTATATCTTCTAAATCACTGAGTTTTAATAACTCTAAATGCTCCAACTTCTCCAAAAATCTTAAATCTTTTAAATTTTTAAGTTTAGATATTTCTAATTCCCGTAAATTTTTAGCATAACTTAAACCTTCTAACGATTTTAATTTATTCATATTTTTTATTTGTAAATACTTTAAGGAATTGCAGTATTTAAAAAATTTTATATTTTCTATATCCACATTATCAAAATCTATCATTTCTATTTTCTTTAAAGTGTTTAAATTCTTTATATTTTCTATCTTACAATTTTTTAAGTACAATCTTTTTATATTTTCAAAATCAAAATTTTTTATAGTTTTATTTTCTAAATTAAGAACTTTCGAATCATCATATTCTAACATTTTTAACATCCTTTCTATTCAATTTAAATATTTTTTTAGTTAATACTATACTAAATTAATATACTTTCAACATAGCCCTTATCATCAAAACTAATTTCAACATCTCCCTCTGGAGATTCAAATATATATAATTTATTCTTAAAGTTTCTATCTATCATAGGATAACCTTTTGATTTTGTAAAAATTAAACTTAAATAGTATTTTGGAAAACATAGATATGTACTTCTATAGTCACATTCGCCTTTTTCCATTTCATAATACTTATCCATATAAATCATCAAATCTTCTCTATTTATCTGTGGAATCTTTTTTATATCCAATTTTTTACAACCATCTATTTCTATATGTTTAACTACACCAAATTTGTCAAATAAAATAGAAATATCACCATTAATAGATTTAAAATTTAATCTTTTATTTATCCTTTTTTTTGACCATACTTCGTTATACTTTGATTCTTTATAGGTTATAATAAAACAATTCTTATAACTTAAATCATTATTAGGATTTCTGCTTATTAAATTCATATTTTTTAATATTTCATCAACACGTATAAAAGACATTTAATCACACCCTTTTATAATTTTATAAATATGTATATCATTAAACTATATTAAAATAAATACCATCAATATATATTTACATACTATAAAAATACCTTTAATAATATTTAAACCTAAAACTCTAAATTAATTTAATAAACAATCTCTTCTTCTATGAGTAAATGCCCTTATACTTCCTAAAAAATCAAATTTATTTAGTTCACTAAGTTTTTTAAAATTATTAATCAATTCTTCTATATACTCTAAATATTCTAATTCCTCTACTATGTCACATGTATAAAAATTATCATATATTGAGCATATTCCAAGCATAGCGTAATAATTATTTTCATCTAATTTAAGAGCCTCTTTAAGATATGAATATCCACAATCCTCAACTACATATGGCGATAAATTTATTACCATATTTCCCAAAAAAGCTAAGAATTTAGACCTTGTTATATCATCCATATCTTTTTTATTTTTTTCCACAAAAGATATTAAATCTTTTACTAATTTTTCATGTTTATCAAAATCTTATATTCTATCTTCAAATTCTTTATACTTTTTATCATAATCCATAAAAAGCTCTCCCCTTTAAAATTATTTTCTGTCTATTATTAAAAATTATTTATTCCAATTGTGATATCTCCATCATGATAAAACTCTATGATTAAGTTTTTTTGAGGTACAAATAACCAAGTATCAAAACTAACAGCTAAAATATCATCCATTGAAAATATTAAATTAAAATCGGTTTTTATTAATGGCAAATCTGTCTGATCCCAAATTATATAAAATTCAAATTTTCTATCTATCCCCAACCTTTTAAGATAATTTATAACTTCTTTAAAATCATTTAATTTAATATAATTTTCCTTTAAAGACCAATTTATTTTGCCCCAATTTGTTAATCTAAAACTAGCAAAAATAGATTTTAATAAATGTTCTTTTTCTTCATTTATTATAATTTCATAATTATTATCTAACGATTTTATACATTCTTCATATAATGTCATAGTTTCATTCCTTTTTTATTTATCTTTATTTCTTCTTTTTTGATGTAACAAAAAAGCTTTTCTTCTTTGAGTAAATTCTTTTATAATTCCTAAAAAAATCTCCTTATGAAACTTACTTAATTTATTAAAAGTATTAATCAATGCTTCTATATAATCTAAATATTCTAATTCAGCTACTATGTCACAAGTGTAAAAATTATCATATATTGAGCATATCCCAAGCATTGCATAATAATTATTTTCATCTATTTTAAGAGCCTCTTTAAGATATGAATATCCACAATCCTCAACTACATATGGTGATAATATTATTATCATATTTCCCAAAAAAGCTAAGAATTTAGACCTTGTTATATCATCCATATCTTTTTTATTTTTTTCTACAAAAGATATTAAATCTTTTACTAATTTTTCATGTTTATCAAAATCTGATATTCTATCTTCAAATTCTTTATACTTTTTATCATAATCCATAATATCCTTATTAGAATTTTTGCTTATTAAATTCATATTTTTTAATATTTTATCAACACGTATAAAAGACATTTAATCACATCCTTTTATAATTTTATAAATATGTATATTATTAAATTATATCAAAATAAATACTATTAATGTATATTTATGTACTTCCAAAACAGATTTAATAAAATTTAAGACAATAAAAAAAGCTAAAACTCTAAATTAATTGAGTTTTAGCTTTTTTTCATCTTATAACATAAAGGTTATAAGGACAAATACTAATACAAATCCCATTAGGAATATCGAAGAACTTATGCCTTCCATACTGTTATAAATCTTTTGTGTTCCTTCAACCATATTTATAGCATTGGCTCTTACCTTTTCCTTCTTCTGATTATAATTAGAAATATTATTTTCAATTATTTGTTTGTCTAATAATTTCATATTTTTTATAATATCTTTTTTGCCCGAAACATCATTTTGAGCAAATTTAATACTTTTATATATTGTATTTACTATTTTTAATACAAATCTATCAACCTTAGAAAATAAAATTGCTGATATTTGATACATTGATTTTGCTAAACCAAAATAGATTTTTTCTAAACTTAATAATTTAAGTGTAGGATTTATATACGTATCTCCTTTTAATAAGAACTTTCTTATAACAAATAAATAAATTATAAGTCCACTAAACGAAATCTTTAAAAATGATTTGTATGAAGCAAAACTGTAAAGATGATCAAATACATGCATATCTATTTCTTTTCCTGGGAAATTAATATTATGTGCATAATTTATTATAAAATTAGGATTCATACCTATATAAATTATAAAACCACCTAATACAACCATAGTAAATAATGCTCTTTTTCTAACTTCTTCTTTATATTGCCCTTTGAATTTATCCTTATCATGTTCTACAAATAAAGCTACAAATATCTTAGTAAGATATGCAAAAGTAAAACTACTTGATAGGAAAAATACTATTTCTGCAACAGTCATATAAAAACTATGTGTATGTTTATGTGCTTCATAAAATGTTTCGTGAAGCAAAGTCTTACTTATAAATCCATTTGTCATCGGTGAACCTATTATAGCTAAAAAGGCTATTAAAAATACTGTTTTTAGTATATTTTTATTGTATCCAAATCCTCTTATCTTATTGATACTAAGATCGTGTAATATCATATATACAATACCCGCACCCATAAATAATAATACCTTAAATATTGAATGATTAAATATATAAGTAAGAGCAGAAAATAATGCTAAATTATCTCTATCTAATATCCCATATAATGCAATCGCACTGATTATATAACCTGCTTGACTCATTGAAGAGTAAGCTAATATTCTCTTTATATTTCTTTGGAATAATGCCAAGAATCCTCCAAGAAGCATATTTGTAAGTCCTAAATATAAAAGTATTTTACTTATAAATAAGTCTCCATGTAATAATTCTACCATAACTATAAATATTCCAAATACTCCAACCTTTATAAGTATACCTGAAAGAATAGCACTAGCTGGTGTTGGTGCTGCTGGATGTGCCTTTGGAAGCCATGTATGAAACGGAAATAAACTAGCTTTAACAGCAAATCCAACCATTATAAGTGAACCAATTATATACTTAGTATTTCCAAGACCCTCTAATCTAAATCCAGCTAAGCTTATATCTAATGTATTTGTATAGTCATATAATAAAAATATTCCCATCAAAGTTATAAGTCCCCCAAATACAGCCATCGATAGATATGAAACTCCTGCTTCATGAGCATATTTATCTTCATCATGTATTACTAATATATATGATGTAAATGACATTATTTCAAAGAATGTAAATACATTTAATATATTTTGGGATAAAAATACTCCTAGTGTACTTGAAAGCGTTAGCATAAAAAATGTATAATATCTATTTCTATTTTTATACTTAATAAGATATTGTGTTGAATATATCATTATCAAAAACCAAATAAGTGCAGTTGCAAATACAAATACAAATCTAAAATAATCTAATTTTAAAGATAATCCAGTTCCCATAACTCCACTAATTTCTAAGGACATAGGAAATTCAAAATTATTATAAATTATTATAGTCAAAAACAAGGTAAGTCCACATGAAAATATATTAATTTGATCTCTTAATCTTTCGTTTTTTCTTCCTAAAAAAAATCCTAATAATGCTGATACAAAAGGTATTAATATTAAACTGAGTAATATCATATTTTCCATCAAACTCACCTTCTTTCATATTTTTAATACTTAAATCACCATCTTAAATAAAATCATTATAACAAGTAAAGTTGCCGTAAGCATAATTGAACTACTCAAACTATTCCCTTTAACTCTTAAATGTGTACATAAATCTTTTATATTATTTATATCTTTATCGTTCATATTCTTATTTGATACATCAATATTTATAAATTCTAAAAAACTATTTTTTAAATATGTAAATAAGTTTATAAAAGACCTATCTACTAATGAAAATATTTTTACAAAAGATTTATATGTATTTGAAAACAAAGGAATATAAAAATTTTGTTCTAAATTCATCCATTTAAGTGATGGATTTATATATATATTTACCCCATTTTTTAATATTCTTAAATGTCTTCTTATAAATAAGAAATATATAAGTATACCTAGAGCAAATACACTTAAAGATGATTTTATATTTGTAAGACTGTAAAATTCTAAATGTGATACATGTTCTAAGTCAAAGACATTTAGTGATAAATTTAGATATTTCACAAAATCATTTGCAAACAATCCAAGATATATAATTAAAATTGATGGAATTGCAAGTGAAAATATACCTCTTTTTTTAATTTTATTTTTAAATTGGCCTTTAAATTCGTTATTAGATTCTACAAATAAACTAATAAAAATCTTAAGCATATAAGCAACCGTAAAGCTACTTGATATATTAAATATTAAATTAAGTAAGAAACCATATTTAATATGATTTTCATGTATAATCTCCAAAAATGCATGATGTATTAAATTTTTACTTATAAAACCATTGAACCCTGGAAACCCACATACTGCGAACATTCCAATTACAAAAAATAATTTTATTAAATTCTTATGTCTAAAAAATCCTCTTATTTTATTGATACTTAAATCATCAACAAACATGTATATTATCCCGATAGTAAAGAATAATAATACTTTAAAGATACCATGATTTATTATATGATATAAAGTCGATAAAAGTGCTAAAGATGAACTTTCTTTCATAAATGTAAATATAGAAACCCCTAATGTTATATAACCTAATTGACTCATAGATGAATATGCTAATATTCTTTTAACATTTCTTTGAAATAATGCTAAAAAACCACCTAAAAACATTGTTATAAGAGACATTACCATAAGTGTATATGCATAAATAGAATCAGAAGGCATTATATAATAAGAAATCATTATAAGCCCAAATACACCAGCTTTAGATAATACTGCTGATAAAACAGCAGTTACAGGCATTGGTGCTGCTGGATAAACCTTTGGTAACCATATATGAAAAGGAAAACTACAAGCTTTTATAGCAAATGTACTCATAAGTAAAAATCCTATTATATATTTTTCCTTACCAAGTAAATTTATATTTTCTCTTATCAAAGTAAAATCAAGTGCATTTGTATAATCATATAATAAGAATATTCCAAGCAAGCTAACCATTCCACCTGCAACAGATATTAATATATACATTTTACCAGCATCATGAGAATATTTATCTTCATCATGTATTACCAATATATATGATGTAAATGCCATTATCTCAAATAATGTAAATAGATTAATTATATTTTCTGACATGAATATTCCAAGAGTTGCACCAAGTGTCATCATAAAAAATGTATAATATCTATTTCTATTCTTATATTTAATAAGATATTGTGTTGAATAAATTGTAGATAAAAACCATACAAAAGTTGTTAAAACTATAAATAAAATTCTAAAAGAATCAATTTTTAAATTAAGTCCAACACCCATTATATCTGGTATATAAAATAATAAATCTGAATACAAACTTTCTTTAAATAAATAAAGAGATATTAAAAACTCTAAGAAAGTTATACAATCATAAAATATATTTCTTAAATTTTCATTTTTTTTTCCTATAAAAAATCCAATTAAAGCAGACATAAAAGGGATTAGAAGAAATGTAATAAGTATTAATTTCAAAGTACCACCTCTATAAAACTGTATTAGTAATATTTCTAATAAAATCAATTATCAAATTTGGAAAAAGTCCTATAAAAACAACCAATGAAGTTATGCAAACTATAGGAACTATCATATATTTACTTGGATCAGTAACTTCACTTCTTATTTCTCCCTTTGCAAAGAATGCTGTTATTACAATAGGAAGTAAATATGCTGCTGTTAAAAATGCACTAAGCAATAGTATTACTGGAAACATTATTTTATTTGCATTAAGTCCACCAAGTGCTAAATACCATTTGCTTACAAATCCATTACTTGGAGGTATACCAATTAAAGATATAGATGAAATTGCAAAACACCACATTGTAATAGGCATTTGTTTTCCTATTCCTTTTATATTTGATATTTCCTTTTCATGTGCTTTTATATATATAGCTCCAGCACAGAAAAATAAAACAATTTTTATAAGTGCATGATTTATTAAATGTAAAAGACCACCAAGCAAAGCATTTTCATTTAACATCATTATTCCAAGCATTATATATCCAAGTTGGCTTATTGTTGAATAAGCAAGTCTTTTCTTTAAATTATCATGGCTAAGTGCTAATAGAGATCCCATGAGTATAGTTATACCAATAAATATAGAAGCATATATCACTACATCCGCCTTTAATAAAGCTTCTTTTCCAAATATATAATAGGTTATTCTAACTATTGCAAAGATACCTGATTTAACAACTGCAACTGCATGTAAAAGTGAACTTACTGGTGTTGGTGCTACCATTGCAGATGGAAGCCATGAATGAAATGGTACTAATGCAGCTTTAACTCCAAAACCTAAAAACATACACATAAATGCCATTTTTATAAGATTAGCATCTGCATCTTTATAGATACTTCCTTTTGCTATAAAAGTAAAATCAGGACTTATCTTATAAAGAAAAATCATTCCAAGCAATACTAAAGTTGCTCCAAAGAAAGAATATAATATATATTTTCTTCCACTTTTAAATGCTTCTTTTGATTCACTGTGTATAACCAAAGGAAATGTAGCTAAGGTTAAAAGTTCATAAAAAATATAGAGAGTAAACAAATTACCTGAAAATGCAATTCCAAGTGTTACTCCTAATGTTCCAATAAAAAAAGTATAAAATCTTTTTTGATTTTTTTCATGATCCATGTATTCCTTCGAATAAAAAGTTGTAAATATCCAAAGTATTGATGCCAAAAATGAAAACAAAAGACCTAAGTAATCCAATTTTATAAGTATCTTAAAAAAATCGCTTACTTCAAATATAGTAAACTCTCTAACATTTGAAAATCTAAGAATTAATATATATATAATCAAATTCAAAAAAACTACAAATGAAGTTAATTTAAAACTGTTATTATCATCTAATTTTTTGTTAAGACCCATAATCATAAATGCAATTATTGGTATTAATACTGGTAAAACTATAATAAAATCCATCTTTACTCCTTCCTTTTGTCACATACTTAAACGCCAAACAATATATTATTATGAAAACATAATTGATTTCGCTCCTATTTCTAATAATTTTATGATATTTCCCGAATAAAGACCCATAAATATCATTGAAATAATAAGAATTAAAGGTGATATAAATTCAATACCTTTAACTTCTTTACTTTTCCATTTTTTATTATCTATATTTTCTTCTCCAAAATAACCATTTATTATAATTGGAAAATAATATACCAAATTCAAAAGTGAACTTAAAAGAATTATAAATATAAGATTATACCTTGTACTTTCAATACTAAGTATTGATAAATTCCATTTTGATATAAATCCTGGCAAAATAGGTATTCCAACCATTGAAAATGCAGCTATTGTAAATAATCCTAAAATCTTTGGCATTTCTATTCCTACACCTTTTAGATCCTCTACTTTTTTACCTTTTTTGTGTATCATAGTTCCTACACATAAGAAAAGCGCTGATTTTGTAAGTGCATGTGACATTATATGATAAAATGCCATTGCCAAAGCCTTATAACCACCAAGACCAATAGCAAAGAAAATATATCCCATTTGGGCAACACTTGAATATGCAATAACACGTTTTGCCTCTTTTTGAAGGATTGCAAATATAGAACCTACTATCATTCCTGCACAACCTAATATTAATACCATATTAAGCGCATCTAAATTATTTATAATATCAAAACCATAAACTCTATAAAAAACTTTTATCATTAATATTACAGCACCTTTTATAACTAATGAAGAAAGTAAAGCACTTGATGGTGCTGGTGCAGAACTATGTGCATCTGGAAGCCATATATGAAGTGGAAACATTGCCCCTTTAACACCAAAACCGATTGTAAAAAGACCAATTGATATCAATATTACATTGCTATACATATCTTTTACTTTTAATAATTCCAAATGTGCATAATCCATATTCAAATTTCCTGTAATTGAATATATAAAAGCAATTCCCATAAGTACAAGTCCTGAACCTAAACAAGAAAGTATCAAATATTTTATAGTTGCTTTTATATTTTCCTTTTTATCTTTTATAACTATAATTCCACACGATGCTAAATTCGAAATTTCTATAAATACAAAAGCATTGAATAAATCATTTGTGAATAACATTCCAAATAAAGATGCTAAAGTTATATTTATAAGAAGATAATAAAACATTACTCTATGTTTCTTTATATCATTTTTTATCGTTTTAAAAGAATATAAAACGACTAACACAGTCACTAAGTTGAATATAAATGCTAAAAAACTTTCACAAATTCCAACATTTATTTCTATCCCATATGGTGCATTAAAATGACCCATATTAAATTTATAAGAAGATTTTGTTAAAACATAATATAGATTTAATACAGATAATAAAAGTGATGAAGTCAAAGAAACTATACTTACTCTATATATATTCTTTTCATTTTTTATAAGTGGTAGTATAAAAGCCACACCAAACAATATTAAAATCATCAAGAGGGGAGAAGCCTTTAAAAACATATTACACCTCCATAATATTCATTATTTCATCTATTTCTACTGTTTTATATTTTTTATATAAAAGAATCGTTAAACAAAGTGCAAATGCTGTTGTACTAACAGCTACAACTATACCTGTAAGCATAAGTGATGTAGGTATAGGATTTATATAATTTGAAGAATCTTTTAGTTTATCTATAATAATTGGAGCTTCCTTTCCTCTTATATAACCTTTTGATATAAAGAATAAAAAGATAGCAGTATCCATTATATTCATTCCTATTATTTTTTTTATCATATTACTATGTAAAAGTAGCGTCATAAAACCAATACCAAATAGTATTATGGACGCAACTTCAACATAATTAGTCATAAGTCTATCCATCATTTTTTTATATTTCTCCTTCACTAAAAAGACTAAATAATATATAAATAGTAACTGCAACAACAATCCCTACGAATATATTAAGTGGTAATATAGAACCTGCTGATAATATGTTTCCTGGTGTACCCTTTGGTATCTGTGGTAAATGTAGATGAAGACCTCCATCTAAGAAACTATATCCTTTTAAAAGAGTGTATCCCAAAAGTGATAACGATGATAATTTCATCAAATTTTCATAACTAAGTTTTTTTGATGCTTTTTCCTTTCCATTAGCAATTCTATATAGTATAAAACTAGCACCAAGCACTGTTCCCCCTGCAAAACCTCCTCCAGGAGATAAATGCCCATTTACTATTACATATATTCCAAAAACCTGTATAAAAGGAGTTACAATTTTGGATATTTCAAATAATACTTTATTATTCATTTTTTACTTTCTCCTTTTTTAGACACATTATGACAACTATACATCCTGTAAATAATACACCTGCTTCTATAAATGTATCAAAAGCTCTATAATCTAATATAATTCCTGCTATTAAATTTTTAGCTCCTGTATCTTTTAATCCTTGTTCCAAATATAATTTGGACACATAATTATTTGAAGGTACATTAGCTTCACCAAAATCAGGTAATTCACTAACTCCTATTAATAATATTCCTATTAATATAGTTGTTATTATTACTGCAAATATTTTTTTTATCATTTAAAACATCCTTTACTGCTTTATTCTTCTTAATGTAAGTACAAATAAAAGAGTAGTAATTCCAGCTCCAACTGCGGCTTCTGTTATAGCAAGATCTGGCGCATTTAATTGTTGCCATAAAACTGCCATTACTAAACTATATACCATAAATACTATTATCGCACTTAATGTATCTTTTAAAATAGATACTGATATTGCAGAAAATATTAAAAAGCATAACATAATTTTCATAAACATTTCCATAAACATGCCTCCTTTTGAATTTTCTTTCTATACTATTTTTTATTAGATTCATAATTAGAATTAGTAATAAGATGAGTAGCTGTCGGATTAGTTATCCATAAGAATATTAAAACCAAGATAAGTTTAAATACCACAAAGATATCATTTGAGTAAAAGCAAAGTCCAATCAATGAAAGTACAGCACCTAATGTGTCACATTTTGCAGCACCATGTGCTCTTTTAAAAAAATCATCAAATCTAAATAAACCAAGTGTTCCAACTATAAAAAAGAATAAACCTATAAATATCAGTATATTCGCAATTATCTGCATAATTACATTCCTTCTTTCTTTCTATCCTTTATGAAATTTGATATAACTATTGATGCCAAAAAACTAATCATAGCATAAACCATTACAACATCTATAAAATACGTTTCTTTTAACAAAAATGATACAAAAGATATTAAAATAATTGTTTTAGTTCCTATAACATTTATGGCTATTAATCTATCACTATGAGTAGGTCCTTTTAATGCCCTTATCAAACATAAAAATATGGTTAAAGATAAGATCATAATACTAAGTTCCAAAATATTCATTTTAAATCTCCTCTAACTTTAAAAGTATCTTTTCAAATTTTGAATCATAAACACCATCTGCAAATTCTTTTTTTAAACAATGAATTTTATATATATTTTCTTTTAAATCTACCGTTATCGTACCTGGTGTTAACGTTATTGAGTTTGCAAATATGGTTTTATATAAATCTGATTTTAAACTTGTTTTATATGTTATTATACAAGAATCTGTTTTTTCTTTATAATTTAGTACAATTTTAGCTACTAAAAAATTTGCTATTATAACTTCTTTAATCAATATGATTGTATACAAAAGCCATAAATAAAGTTTATTAAACAATTTCTTTCCCACCTTTTAATTAAAATCATTTGTATCTATCATATCGTCTTTATTAAATTTATATACTAAAAAACAAATCACCGTTCCTAAAAATACCGATTCCATATTAATTCTTCCCTCTATTACATTCCAAAATAAAGTTAATAATGCGATTAACAATACATAATTTCTCATAATACTCCTCCTTTTAATAATTTATTCTATTTTATTTTTTATATATAATTTATTTTTTATCAATTATATTTTGCACACAAAAATCTCAATTTATATCTTTGCAATTTTTATGCCAATTTTTTATTTTTTCATCATCATCCCCTTAATTCAAACGTTTCAATAAAAAAAATATTTTTTTTCACTTAATTATCACATAAAAAAAGAGAATAAAAAAAGTCTTTTTCGGGAAAACTTTTTCATTCTCTATTATATTTTGTTTCATTTCGAAACACTGTTGCTATTTT
This sequence comes from Peptostreptococcaceae bacterium, assembly GCA_025210335.1. Classification (GTDB taxonomy): domain Bacteria; phylum Bacillota; class Clostridia; order Peptostreptococcales; family Peptostreptococcaceae; genus JAOARY01. Next base: position 28,792 of record JAOARY010000078.1, read on the forward strand.
AACTTTTCATTGTGTTTCATTTTGAAACTCACTGTTTCATTTCGAAACATTTTTTTATGTCGTTTTGTCAAAAATATAACCAAGTTTATATTTTTCTATTTTTCTATATAAAGTCGTTCTTCCAATACCTAAAACTTTTGAAGTAAGTGCTATATTCCCACTTAATTCTTCTAAAGTCTTTTCTATTGCAATTTTTTCAATTTCACCAAGAGTTAATAATTCATTTTTTAAATTTAAATTATTAGCCAAATTATTTTTTTTCATATAAGAAGGTAGATGATTATATGTTATTACTTCATCTTCTTCAGCCATATTTACAACTAATTGCATTACATTTTGCAACTCTCTTACATTCCCTGGCCAATCATATTTTTTCATATATTTATAAAAATCATCACTTATACCAGATATATTTTTATTTATTTTTTTTGAAAATTTATCTTTAAAATAATTTATAAAAATCTTTATATCTTCTCTTCTTTCTTTAAGTGATGGTGTTGTAATAGGCATAACATTTAATCTATAATACAAATCTTCTCTAAAATTTCCTCTTTCTACTTCTTCCTTCAAATCCTTATGCGTCGCAGCTATAACTCTTACATCTGTTGGAATTACATTATGTCCTCCAACTCTTACTATTGATTTTGTTTCCAAAACCCTAAGTAAATTAGCCTGTGTATCTAGTGGCATATCTCCTATTTCATCTAAAAATATCGTTCCTTCATCTGCCAGTTCAAATTTTCCTGGATGACCACCTCTTTTGGCACCTGTAAAAGCACCTTCTACATAACCAAACAATTCACTTGCAACAAGTTCTCTTGGGATAGCTCCACAGTTTATAAATACAAAAGGTTTATTCTTTCTTGGGCTTTCATTATGTATAGCCTGTGCAAATAATTCTTTTCCTGTACCACTTTCCCCATGCAATAATACAGTAGTTGTACTTTTGGCTGCTTTTTTTGCTATTTTCTTTGCTTCTACAATTGATTTAGAACTACCTATTATATCATCAAAATTAAAAATAGCTTCAGCTCCAACTATTCTGTTAACAAGAGTGGGTATAGTCTTTGATTTCCTAAAACTAAGAAGCACACCATCAACCTTATTATCACCAGTCTCATCAATAGGTGTAAGATTAACTATACAATATATTTTTTTTCCAGTACCATCTTTAAAATACATCTCATATTCTTCATATTTTTTCCAACTTTTTATTATATCTTCAACTAAATTAAAGCTTTTAAAACTAATCTTATCTTTTATATTTGTACCGATTATTTCATTATCATAAGATAATAATTTCTTTGCAAAACCATTTATATCTCTTATCTTACCTTTACTATCTATACCTATTATTCCTTCTGATATCGATTCCATAAGTGCAAATAAATGCGTATTTGTTTTTAATAATCTTTTATTTATTTTATCTAATTCTAATTCATTTTTTATAGCATCTGCTGCTGCAATTACCATCCCTAAAGTATGTGGATGAACCTTATCACATGGACCTGTAACACTTATGATTCCTAAAATTTCATTATTTTTATCTCTTATTGGACATGCCGAAGAAGTCCAATTATGATATTGCTTTGAAAAATGTTCTCCACCAAGTACCTGTACAGGTATTTTTTTTATAAGTGCTAAACCAATAGCATTAGTTCCTATTGCTCTTTCTGAAGAATTTACTCCTTTTTGAAGACTGAAATTTCCATATTTGTCAAGTTGGCTATTTCCCAAAACTTCAAGTACATAACCATCTTTATCTGAAAATCGAACCATTAAACCTGTATCTCCAACTAATTCATATATATAATTTAGTTTAGGTTTTGCTATATCAAGTACTGGTTTCATATCTTTATATCTTTTATTTAATTCTTTTTTACTTAACTTGATTTCAGTATTTTCTTCTATAGGATCAACCTTGTATTCTTTAGATCTAATCCAAGAATCTGCTATTAATTTTCTAACATATAAATTATTGATTTTTCCTGTTTTAATAAATTCATTCCATGCTTTTATACTATGTTCATTTTTATCAAGAAGTACTTGTGGCATATAAATCTTCCTTTCAACAAAATAACTCACTTTTTAACCCTACAAAAAAACTGAAATTGAAAAACAATTTCAGCTAAAAATCACTCTATAAAACCCTTATTTTGATTATCTTTTAATGAATTTTCTATTCTATCTATAAAACTTTTATAATCTTCATATTTCTTTAGGGTTAACGTTTTTGATATAGTTTTAGCTTTTACAATATTATATTCTGAGATTCTTACAAATGAATTATTTGCAAAATTTTCTAATTTTTTAGAAAGCATCTCACAAGGAGTCTTGTTCATCTTTGGAATTATAACAACAAATGAGTCCTCATTCCACCTACAAACAGTTGCTTCTCTACCAGAATTAATTGTTAAAGTCTTAGATACTCTCCTTAAAATCTTATCTCTTATTAAAGATTTATGTCTATAATATATTTGAGAAAGATTTTCTATCTCTATAATTATAGCACATAATGGAGTTTCATTTTCTTTACTCTCTTTTACTGAATTTTCAATTTTTTTAACACCATATCTTTTATTTAATAATTTTGTAATTTCATCTGTAAAAGACAATCTTGTCAATTCTTGTATTTTATCTATTTTCATTAATTTTTCATTTCTATCTGAAAATACAGCAATTGTACCTTCTTGATTTGTTTGTTTATTTATATATGGATAAGCTTTTAAGTTTACTGGTATCACATGTCCTTTTTTATGATTCATATAAATATCACATGCTTTTATCCTCTTTGTAGTTGCAACTTTTTTTAAAATACATTCATCTGTGTACATTCCATTTCCATCTTCATCCAAAAAATTCAGTGGCCCATTTAAACAATTATGTCCCAATACTTCATTTTCTTTAAAACCTGTTATTCTACTTGCACTTTCATTCCAAAATATTATATTCATACAGCTATCAACAACATATACACCTTCATATAAATTTTCTAAAAAATCTTGAATAAATAATATTTCCATAATAAAAACTATATAAAATTGAATATATTATAAACAATTTTATTCGCACATAAATAAATGTACATAATAGTATCCCTACAATACTATACCTTAAGTCAAAGGTAGCTTATTCACTTCCTTTCTTAAATCAAGCAATTATTTTCTTGTAGAGTAATCACTTAATAATATTCTATTGAATTTATCAAAATAAATCCATTTTATTTCTCTTCAAATCCAGTCTAAATAAAGTATATCATATTATATAGCGTGTTTTATTCGTATTTATAATATTTATATCTATCGACCCAGTATATTTAATGCTGTATTTTATAAATATATTTTTTTATATAATTTTTTTATTTTGCATCATGCAAAATTTATTCTTTAACTTTCTATATTTATTTTGGTCAAAAATAAAAACTCTCTACAAATCTAATAATTGTATTATACCCTTCGTTTTATATAATCCAAAAATTATTTTTCATAGAGAGTCCTTAATGAAGTAATTTTATTTTTCAAATTTAAATTATTTTATTTCTATAACATCAAAACCAATGTCTTCTATTGCATTTTTTATAGTTTCATCTGAAATATCTGTTTTAAATTCTACTTTTGCACTATTATTTTCTAAACTAACTTCTAAAAAATTTAATTCTCCTAAAGATTTTAATTCACTTTCAACTGCTGCTGTACAATGACTACAAGTCATTCCTTGTATTTTTATTATTTTCATTTAAAACACCCCTTAGTCAATTTTTTTATTTCTAAGCCTTAAAGCATTCGATACAACTGAAACAGAACTAAATGCCATTGCTGTTCCTGCAACCATAGGATTTAATAAAAATCCATTATAATAATATAATATTCCCATCGCAATTGGAATACCTATTATATTATATATAAATGCCCAAAATAAATTTTGTTTTATATTTGTTATTGTTTTTTTACTTAAATTTATTGCTTTATATACTTGATTTAAATTATCTTTCATTAAAACTATTCCAGCAGATTCAACTGCAATATGTGTTCCTGAGCCAATAGCAATCCCAACATCAGCCTGCATAAGTGCAGGAGAATCATTTATTCCATCTCCGACCATAGCAACAACTTTGGATTCTTCTTGTAATTCTTTAACTTTATTTGATTTGTCTTCAGGCAAAACTTCTGAAAAAACTCTATCTATATTAACTTTTTTAGCTATATATTGTGCAGTTTTTTTGTTATCTCCTGTAACCATAATAACTTCAAGTCCCAATGATTTTAATTTCTTTATAGCTTCTATACTAGTCTTTTTAATTTCATCACTAACAGAAATAACACCTTTAAATTTTTCGTTTATTGCTAATAATAATATTGTTTTTCCTTGGTTTTGTAACTCTATTATAATATCGTCTTTTAATTTTATATTTTTTTCTTTAAAAAGATTATAGCTACCAACCAATATCTTTTTGTTTTCATATTTATATTCAATACCTTTTCCTGATATATCATTAAATTCAAATACTTCCTTATAATCAATGTCTTTTTGCTTAAAATAATTATTTATAGCTTTTGCAATTGGATGATTTGAATTTCGTTCTCCAGAATATAATATACTCAAAAATTCTTTTTCTTCTATATCAAAAACTTTTATATCACTTAATTCTGGTTTTCCTTTTGTAATTGTACCTGTTTTGTCTAATAAAACAGCATTCACTTTATGCGCTATTTCTAATGACTCTCCACCTTTTATAAGAATTCCTTCTTTTGCCCCTCTACCAGTTGATACCATAATTGCAGTAGGAGTTGCAAGACCAAGTGCACAAGGACACGCAATCACAAGAACTGCTACGAATATTTTTAGAGCAAATGAAAAATCATTCATATTTATATACCAAAATAAAAAACTTATAATGGCTAATGTGATAACCGTTGGTACAAAATAATAAGATACCAAATCTGCTGTTTTTGCAATTGGAGCTTTTGATGTTTGTGCATCTTCAACCAATTTTATAATTTTTGCTAACAATGTATCTTTTCCTACTTTATCAGCTTTTAATTTAAGTACTCCATTTTGATTTAATGTCCCACCAAAAACATTATCATCAATAAGTTTATTTATTGGTATACTTTCTCCACTTATCATGGATTCATCTACATAAGAACTACCTTCTATAACAACTGAATCCACAGGTATTGAATCTCCTGGTTTCACCAATATAATATCACCAACTTCAATTTCTTCTATTGGTATTTGTATCTCTTTTCCATCATGTATAACTGTTGCTTTTTTTGGTGCTAAATTCATAAGTGCTTTTATAGCTTTTGATGTTTTTCCTTTTGATTTTGATTCTAAATATTTACCTAGTAATATAAGCGCTATTATAACACCACTCGATTCATAATAAAGATGTGTTGACATAGAAACTTCGCCGATATAGATTTCATATGTTGAATACAAACTATATAAAAAAGCTGATCCTGTACCTATTGAAACTAATGTGTCCATATTTGGACTTCCTCTAAATAATGAAGGTATTCCTATCCTAAAAAATTTAGATCCGCATATAAGTATTGGTATGACTAAAATCAATTGTATAAGTGCAAAATTCAGAGGATTTTCATTACTAGAAATGATTTTAGGCATAGTTAACCCAGCCATTTCTCCCATTGATATTATAAATAGAGGAATCGCAAAACTTATAGCAACAAAAAATTTCTTCTTCATTAAAATCATTTCTTTTTCTTGTTTATCTTGGTGTTCATCAACATTATCCTTTTCTATATCCAAAGGAACAAAACCTAACTTCTTAATATATGCTTTTATTTGAGATATTCTAATTTCTTGGTCATCATAAATTATTTTAGATTTTCCTGTAGTTAAATTTACTGCAATTTCTTTAACACCTTCTTTTTTTGATAGAACTCTTTCAATCCTAGAAGAACAAGCCGCACAACTCATACCTTCAATTGGGATTGTTATTTCTCTAATCATTTTTTTCACCCCTTATAAAAATTTTTTTAATTCTTAAATACTTGATAATAATTATTATTAATATTTACACCATTATAACACATATACCCCCCATAAGTATATCTTTTATTCTTAAATTTTGTTGACAAACAAAATCCGCTTGTATACAATATAGTAGTAATATTATTGAACATTGTTCAGTTTTTTTATTTTATTTTTATTTAAAGAAAGAAGTGAGTGTTATGAAAATAAAAACCAAAGATAAAATTCTTAATATATCCAAAAAATTATTTTTAGAAAAAGGTTATCACGAAACTGATATGAGGCTTATTGCTAAAGAATCTAATATGGCTATTGGTTCTTTATATTATCATTATAAAAATAAAGATGAATTATTTAATAGTGTAATCGACTCGGTTTGGGATTCTAGTAATAAGCAATTTCAGAGCATTTTACTAGCTGATAATTTATCTTCGAAAGATAAATTAAAAGTATATTTAAAAGAACTTTATCTAGTAGTGAAGACAAAAGAAAAATTAGGTCTTTCAAAATTTGTATTTTCAAATAGTAAAAGTTATAAAAAATCAATAGATGAAGATATGGAGGTAAAAATCCAAGGGATTGGTTCTAAAATACATAATGATTTATATAATTTAATAACAGAAATATTAAATCATAATGATAGTAATATGGATGACTATAACAAACATAGATTATCTACATCTTTAATTTATTCTATATTGGGGATTGTAGAATTATATGCTGAAGATAGTAATCTAAAAACAGATTTTGAGGTTGAAGAAGAAAAAGATTTAGAATTTTTATCAAATTATGTTGACTATTTATTTTAATATGGGAGGTTTTTTGTTATGTTTAAAAAAAATTCAATTCTTTTAGCTATATTAATTTTAATCATATCTATATTTAGTGGCTGTAGTGCTGATGCAAATGTTGAAACAGTTCATAAGAAAGCTGTAAAAGTAGATGAATTAAAATTAATTAATAAAAAAGATTATTTGCATTACATAGGTACAATAGATTCAAAAGATTTAGTTAAATACGGTTTTAAATCTTCAGGTAAAATACAAAATATTTATATCAAAAAAGGAGATAATATCAAAAAAGGACAAGCCTTAGCAAAATTAGATTTGGTTGATCTTAATTTACAAGCAAAAGGTTCTTTAGCTAAACTCAATGCTGCCAAAGCTGATTTAAAAAAAGCAAATGAAGCTTTAAACTATATATCGAATTATTATAATGATATGGAAAAGTTACATCAAAATGGGGCTATATCAGATGATTCTTTTGATAAAGTCAAATTAGAGTATGAAAATACAAAAGAAACTTATAATAAGGCCACAGAACAAATAAATGGACTTGAAGCTGATTATACATTTAAAAATAATTTATTAAAAGATGGAACTATATATTCAACTGTAAATGGTACAGTGGTTGAAACTCCATTTAAAGAAGGTGAACTTATACAAACTGGCTATCCTTGTGTAGTTGTAAGATCAAAAACTCAGGTTATAAATGTAGGTTTGTCTCAAAAAGATGTTGATAATATTAAAATAGGAACTAAAGCAAATATTCTTATTAATGATGAAAAATGTGAAGGTATTGTAACAAATATAGCTCAAGCACCAGATAAAAGCACTAGAACTTACAATGCTGAAGTTCAAATAAAAGATAAGTCTTTTAGACTTGGTATGATTGGAAAAGTTGATTTTTATATGGGTAATAAAAATGGAATTTGGATACCTATATCTTCTATGATGTCTGATGGTCAAGATTATGTTTATGTTATTAATGATGATAGAGCTTTAAAAAGAACTGTTTTGATTGGAGATAGCTTTGAAAATTTAGTCGAAATAAAAGAAGGTCTAAATGAAGGCGATTTATTAGTTATTGAAGGTATGAAAAACTTAAAAGATGGATATAGTGTTAGTATAAGTGAAAATTAATAAGGGGGGATTACTTTGAAAAGTTTCATAAAAAAAGTTATAGACGAAAGAAGAGTATCTCTTTTTCTTGCATTTATAATAGCTATTTTTGGTATGATTTCTTATTATCTTTTACCAAAACAAGAAAGCCCTGATGTATCTGCTCCAGTTGCTATGATTATAACACCTTATCCAGGTGCATCACCAAAAGATGTTAAAGATTTGGTCGCTTCTAAAATAGAAGATGAGCTTAGTGATTTAGAAGGTATTGATTATATACGATCTGATTCAAAAAATAATGTTGCTATAACTATTATAATGTTTGAAAACTATGTTGATAATGAATATGCTATGCAACAGGTTAGAAATAAGATAAATGATGCTAAAAAAGATTTACCAGATGGTGTTATGGATAGCATAGTTGATACTAATTTGGTTGAAAGTGCTGGAATAATAATCTCTTTATCAGGCGATAATTATTCATATGAACAATTAGCATCCTTTGCAGAACAATTTGAAGATGAACTTACTAGAATAGATGGTGTCTCAAGATTCGAACTAAATGGTAAAGTTGAAAAAGAAATAGAAGTTAAAATTGATTTACAAGAATTAAATGCTATTAAGTTATCTTTAGAAGATATTTATAACATACTTAAAATGCAAAACTTATCGATTCCATCAGGAAATTTAAACAATAATGATAAGGGAAAAATAAATGTTTCCACACCTGGAATATTTACCTCTCTTAAAGATATTGAAAATGTTATAGTCAATGTTTCAACTCAAACAGGTGTTGTCACAAGACTTAAAGATATTGCTGATATTTCATTTAAATTAGAAGATGGGGTTGAAAAATTCAGAAATAACGGAAAAAAATCAGTTCTTCTTACTGGATATTTTCAAGAAGGTAAGAATGTCGTTATAATTGGAAAAGATGTAAGAAAAAAATTAGATGAAATAAAATCTAAATTACCTCAAGATCTTATTGTAACTGAAGTATTATATCAACCACAAGATGTATCAAACTCGGTTAATAATTTCATGCTCAATCTTGTAGAAGGTATTGTACTAGTTATTATTGTTGTATTTATTGGAATGGGTCTTAGAAATGCAATCGTTGTATCTACAGCTATACCACTTTCTATACTTATGAGTTTTGTGGCAATGTATTTATCATCTATTAAAATACATCAAATGTCTACAGCAGCACTTATCATAGCTCTAGGTATGTTAGTTGATAATGCGATTGTTATAAGTGATGCTATACAAGTTAAATTGGATGAAGGTGAAGATAAAATAGACGCAGCCATTAATGCTACCAATGCTTCATCTATTCCTATTTTTGCATCAACTATAACAACTATAGTAGCATTTAGTCCATTACTTGGTATTCCAGGTGGTGCAGGTGACTTTCTTGAAGCAATACCACTTGTGGTTATTATATCTTTGATTGCTGCATATATAGTGGCCATGTTTGTTACACCTGCAATGTCTGTGATTTTCTTTAAAGCTAATGATAAAAATAAAAAGAAAAAACAAAGTAAAATCAGAGCATTGTTTGATTATATGCTAGATTTTTCATTAAATAAAAGATTTTTCATAGTCGTTTTAATGCTTATAGCTTTATTTGTAACTGGAATATCTTCTAAATTATTAAATTCAGAGTTCTTTCCTAAAGCTGATAAAGATTTAGTTTATATAGAAATTGAATCTGAGGTAGCTGCTAATATGGATGCTACTCAAAAATTAGCTGTTGAAGTTGAAAATTTAATCAAAGATGAAGAAGAAATTCTAAATTATACAACATCTATAGGTAATGGTATTCCAAAATTCTATATATCTTTAGAACCACCAGTACCAGCAGATGAAAATTCTCAAATACTACTTAAGGTTGATTTATCAAAAGGAGATGAATTCTCTTCAAATGATGAATTTGCAATTTACCTACAAGAAAAGATAGATCAAAAAATAGCTGGTGGTAAAGTTACTGTTAAGTTACTTGAAAATGCGATGCCTTCAGATGCACCTGTAATTCTTAGACTTATGGGTGATGACACAGAAGAACTTATTGGGCTTTCAAAACAAATTCAACATGAGATAACTAAAATAGATGGAACTAAAAATGTTAGAGATGATTCAAAAATTCAAAGCTTTGAATATAAAGTCGATATAGATTCTGATATTGCAACAAATTTAGGAATTAGTAAATATGATATTCAAAGACAAATAAATATAGCATTAAAAGGCTCTAAGGCTTCTGATTATAGAAAAGATGGTAAAGAATATTCTATAATTGTAAATAGTAATATTGAAACAAAAGAAGAATTAGAGAATCTCGATATAAAATCAACTGTAACAAAAAATAAAATTCCATTAAAACAATTTGCTAGTATAAGTTTGAATTCAAAAAGAGATCTTATTAAAACTTATCAAAGAAAAGAGTCAGTTTCTATATTATCAGATGTTAAACTAGGCTATAATTCATCTGAAGTTGAGAATATTATAGAAAATGAAATACTTCCAAAAATTGAGTTAAACGGTGTTCTTTATGAATTTGATGGCGAAAGAGAAGATATAGTCGAAAACTTTGGTAGCGTTGCAAAACTAGCACTTGTAGCTATATTTGTAATCTATATTGTTTTACTTATACAATTTAATTCTTTTATCCAACCATTTGTAATACTACTTACAGTGCCACTGTCAGTAATAGGTTCAATTTGGGGACTTATAATTTTTGTTCAACCTCTATCTATGACTGCCTTTTTAGGTATTGTAAGCTTAATTGGTTTGGTTGTTAAAAATGCCATTTTACTTATCGAATTTATTAATGATGCTAGAAAAAATGGACATAGTATAAGTGATTCTTGTAAGGATGCTGTAAATAAAAGATTTTCACCTATAATGCTTGGGACTGTAACTACAGTTATGGGTCTTATTCCTCTTGCATTTTCAGGTAGTGAGTTATTTGCACCAATGGCAGTTTCTTTAATGTCAGGTCTTTTGGTTTCTACATTCTTAACTATGGTTGTAGTACCAGTGTTTTACTCTTTATTTGAAGAAGAAATTCATAAATATCAAAATCATAGACATGATAATAATGATAAAGGTAATTTATTAAAATTTATAAAAGATAGTTATTTATCTAAAAACTAATGAATGAAAATATTAAATTAAACAATAAAAAAAGAACGTATAAAAATTAATAATTTTTATACGTTCTTTTTTTATAAAGCTCTTTCTAAATTTTTTAATGCATCCACAAGACGTTCTGGATGAACTGGCTTTACAATAAAATCACTTGCACCTTTTTTAATAGCTTCTATTATCCTATCATGTTGACCAATATCTGAAATCATAACTATTTGTACATCTTTACTGATTTTCTTTATTTCTTGTAATGCTTCTATACCACTCATCTTTGGCATATTTATATCCATAGTTACAATATCAGGTTTTAGCTCCTTATATTTTTCGATTGCTTCCTCTCCATCTCTAGCAAATCCAACAACTTCAAAACCCGAACCATCCAAACAATCCTTCAAAAAATTTCGCATAAAAGAAGCATCATCAACAATAAGTACCTTCATACGATTCACCTCTATCTTTTTATTAGTCCTATTTTATTTATACACAATAATAAAAAGTTTAAATATATTTTTTACAAAAATATAAATTTTTATTTTCAAAATAAAAATTGAATGTGTATTACTTTAATACCCATTCAACTTTGTTTAATTGATAAATTATATTAATTTTTATATTATTTCATCTTTCTACTACCAGGTTTATATACCGGTATATTTTCTTTACATAAAGGACAGTTCGCTTCATCAAAACTTTCTATATTTAATTTTATACAACTGAATACATCTATTCCAATATCTAAATCACTCGCTCTTCTATCTACTATACACGCAACTCCTAAAACATTTGCTCCATAACTTTCTATTAATTTTTTTACTTCTAAGGTAGATTTTCCTGTTGTTACAACATCTTCTGATATTATTACATTACTTCCTTCTTTAATATCAAAACCTCTTCTTAATTTAACTACTCCATCTTCCCTTTCTGAAAAAATAGATTCTTTTTTTAACTGTCTTCCAAGTTCATATGAAGTTATAACCCCACCCATTGCAGGCCCTACTACTAAATCTATATCCAAATGATTTAATTTTTCTTTTAATATTTTCATTAGTTCTTCTGCTGAATCTGCAAATCTTAATGCTTTTGCACATTGAACATACTGCTTACTATGTCTATTTGATGATAGTAAAAAATGACCTTCTAAAAATGCATCCGTCTCTTTTAATATTTCTAATACTCTATTTTCCATTATATTATCCCCCTTATATTTTCTAAACTCTCTATATTTTCTTTAATCATATAATTTTTTATTCCATCTATTATCTTAAGCGGTGCTTCTTGATCTATAAAATTTGCTGTTCCAATTTGAATCAAAGATGCTCCAGCCATTATAAATTTTATAGCATCTTCATAAGTTGTAATTCCTCCCATTCCTATTACAGGAATATTTACATTTTTACAAACTTCATGAACCATTCTAAGAGCTATTGGCATTACACTCGGACCTGAATATCCTGCATAAACATTGTCAAATATAGGCTTTTTCTTATTTATATCAATTTCCATAGCTTTTATTGTATTTATAAGTGATAAACCATCAGCTCCAGCTTCTTCACATGCTTTTGCCACTGCTACCAAATCATTCGCATTTGGTGATAATTTAACCACCAATGGTTTATTTACTACGCTTTTAATTTTCTTAGTTATTTTATATGCATCTTCTTTATTTATTCCAAAAGCCATTCCACCATTTTTGACATTAGGACATGATATATTTAACTCTATAATATCTATAAAATCTTGCTGATCTAATAATTTTGCACCTTCTATATATTCATATTCATCTTTTCCACCTAAATTTGCAATCTTTATCAAATCTTTATTTTTAAGAAACTCTCTTTCATTTTCTATGAAATTTTTGATACCTGGATTTTCAAGACCAACACTATTTAATAATCCATAACTACTTTCATAAGATCTTATTCCATTATTACCTTTTCTATAATTGAGTGTAAGTCCTTTGGTACTTAGACCACCTAATTTTTGTATATCATATATTTCATTATATTCTCTTCCAAATCCAAATGTACCAGAAGCAGTTATAATGGGATTTTTAAATTCTATACCACAAAATAAAGTTTTTAAATTACTCAATGAAAAACACATCCTCTCCCTTAAATACAGGTCCATCCTTACAAACTCTTTTATTTCCTTGTTTTGTGTCACAAGTACAAACCAAACAAGCTCCTATACCACAAGCCATATGTTTTTCTAATGAAGCATAGTGAATTATATTCTTATCTTTACATATTTCATAAATTTTTTCTTGCATAATTTCTGGTCCACAAGTAAGTACAATATCATATTCATCTAAATTCAATTCATTTGTTATATCATTTCCTATATGAAATTTAAGTTCATTTGCATACTTTTCATATTTACTAAAATATAATTCTTCTTTTCTAAAACCTAAATGTATATCAATTTTATTATCTTTATATAATCTTTTTGATAATAAATATAATGGTGCGACACCTGTTCCTCCACCTATTAAAGCTATTTTTTTATCCTTAAAATCTGGATACCCATTTCCATATGGTCCTTTTAGATCTATTTGTTCACCAGTTTTTAATTCAGATAAACTCTTTGAACCTTTGCCCAATACCTTGTACATAAATTCTATTCCTTCATTATCTATATTATGAATACTAATAGGTCTACCTATAATCATAACTTTATCAACTGGCTTTATCATATAAAATTGACCTTTGTCACCTTTAAACTCTCCATTAATTCTCATTATATACATATCATCTGATATTTTTTTATTATATTCTATGAAAGACATTTATCTAAGTCCTCCTTCATTTTCAGTACTGCTTTTCTGCTTTCTTTTGAAAAATTTTCATCTTCACATATATTTTTATGTGCTTTTATAATTCCTCTAGAAGAATTTACAACTCCTAATAATCCATTTGAATAGAATTCTTTTAATTGTTTTAATCCTCCACCTTGTGCTCCATACCCTGGTACTAAGAAAAATGTATTTTTTAATTTTTTAAGCTTTTTAAAATCATCCTCATTAGTAAGTCCTAATACTGCCCCTACTGATGAATAATTCGATTCACCTATAAAATCTTTACTCCAACTATCTATTTTTTTTCCTACTTTTTCATATAACAACTCTTCGTCAATTTTAATATCTTGAAAATCTTTTGAAGATTCATTTGATGTTTTTAAGAGTACAAATATCCCTTTTTGTTTATTTTTTATATATTCATAGTATGGCGATACGCTATCTTCACCCATATAAGGATTTATTGTCATAAAATCTACTTCAAAATCATTTTCAAAATGCGCTTTTGCATACATATTGGCTGTTGATAAAATATCTCCTCTTTTTACATCGCCTATAGTTATCAAATCATTTTGCTTTAGATATTTCACTGTATTTTTATATGCAATAAGGCCTTCTATTCCATATGCCTCATAACATGCAATTTGAAGTTTATAACAACCTACTAAATCTTTAGTATCATCTATAATTTTTTTATTAAATTCAAATATTTTTTCATCTATTGAAATATCTTTTTTTGCAATATATGTTGGCAAATAATCTTCATTAAAATCTAAACCTACACATATAAAACTTTTTTTTCTACAATTATCTATAAGTTTATCTATTATCATAGCAACCATCCTTTTTTATTTTACTTTTTTTTACATCTTCATCTTAAAAATTTTTAACCTTTATTCAAGATTAAAAATTTTTAAGATTTAATTTTAGCAGTACTCTCTATTTTAATATTCTATATAATTATCTATATCAAAATTTTCTTTGCGATATTTAATATTTCCGTTTTTCATTGTAAAAATTATCTCACCTCTTGTTTCATAATTATCAAAAGGTGTATTTTTTCCTTTGGATATAAAATTCTTACTATCTATAAAAGTCTTTTTTGATAAATCAACCAAAACTAAATTTGCGTCATAATCTTTTGTTATTTCTCCAGAATTTAGACAAAGCATATTTGCAGGTCTTTTTGACATCATCAAACTTAATTTTCTCATATCTATATCATTTTCATAAAAAACTTTATTTATCATAGCAAAACTATTTTCTATATTCGATATCCCTGGTGAACCTTTTAGTTTGTCTTCTTTTGTATGTGGTGCATGATCTGTTGCAATTATATCTATATAATCATCTTTAATTGCTTTTATAAGTGCCTTGACATCATCTTTTGTTCTGATTTTAGGATTAACTTTGTAATCTAAATCATAAGAAAATAAATGATGAGGTGTCACTTCTAATGAAAATTTTAAACCTTCATCTTTTCTTCTTCTTATTTCATCTATTGATTCTTTTGAACTAACATGACATATATGAAGATTTCCGCCAAAGTTTTTTAATAATTTCATATCTCTTTTTATAATAAGAGACTCTGGCTGACAATGAGTTAAAATCTTAAAATCTTCTTTTTTAGATTCTTTTAATGCTTTTATCATTATTTGTTCATCTAATATTGTTTTTCCATCGTCTGAAAAAAACTTAGTTTCTTCTTTTATATCATTAAAATCTACCAAAGATGAACCTTCTAAATTTTTTGTTACCGCACAAATTTGTATTAAATCTACTAAATCAAGTTCTTCATAATCCTTTTTGATTTCTTTAATAAGCTTTTTATTATCACAAACTGGATTTGTATTTGCCATCGCACAAATACTTGTATACCCACCTTTTAATGCTGCATAAGAACCTGATATTTTATCTTCCTTAAGAGGAAATCCTGGGTATCTAGTATGAAAATGTAAATCTATAAATGATGGCATTAAACATAGTCCTTGATTATAATCTTTAGTATCTAAATCTCTTAAATATTCGATTTTTGCAATCTTTCCATCTATTATATGGATATTCCCTTTAAAACTTGATTTATAATCTATTATATTTATGTTTTTTATTATCATTTTAGACCTCCTAGATGCTAACTAATGAATCACAATATTCACATTTATATTCTCTGTTTTCTTCATTAAATAATGTAAATTTAATATCATCTACATTTTCAATAGTTGTTATACATCTTGGATTTTTGCATTTCATACTTCCTTCTATTACTTTAGGAAGACTTAAGTTTAATTTATCTATTATCTTTGAATCCTCTATAAGATTTATTGTCATATTAGGATCAATTGCTCCTAATACATTTAAATCTATATCTATTTTATTATCTATTTTTATAAGGTCTTTTCTACCTAATTTTTTGGAAGATATATTTTTCATAAGAACTACTGGAAAATCAACCTTGTGAAGTTTTAATTCTTTAAATATTTTATAACCACAACCCGCTTTTATATGATCTATTACTATTCCTCTTTTTAAACTCTCTACCTTAAGCATTTAAATCAACCCCCAATAATTTCATAATAAGTGCCATTCTAACATACATCCCGCATTTAGCTTGATAAAAGTACACTGCTCTTTTATCATCATCTACATTTGTATGTATTTCATTGACTCTTGGAAGTGGATGCATTATTAGTAGATCTTCTTTAGCATTTTTTATCTTTTGTTTATCAAGAATATAACTATCTTTTAGTCTTAAATAATCTTCTTCATTGAAGAATCTTTCTTTTTGAACTCTAGTCATATAAAGGATATCCAAGTCATCTATGACATCTTCTAAATTTCTAGTTTCAAATAGTTCTTGATTTTTTAGTTCTTCTTTTATATATTTTGGAATTTTTAATTCTTCAGGAGAGATGAAAACAAATTTTATATTTTCATATCTGGCCATTGTTTTTACTAAAGAGTGTACAGTTCTTCCAAACTTTAAATCTCCACAAAGACCAATTGTTAAATTATTAAGATCATTTTTTAAACTCTTTATTGTAAGTAAATCAGTTAGAGTTTGTGTTGGGTGTTGGTGTCCGCCATCCCCTGCATTAATAAGAGGCATTTCAATAGCCTTTGAAGCTAATTTAGGTGCTCCTTCTTTTGGGTGTCTCATAACTGCAATATCAGCATAACATTCTATAGTTTTTAATGTATCTGATAAAGTTTCTCCTTTTGAAACAGAAGATGTATTGGCATCTGAAAATCCAATTACATTCCCACCTAATCTAAGCATTGCAGATTCAAAACTAAATTTAGTTCTAGTTGACGGTTCATAAAACAAGGTTGCTAATAACTTGCCTTCACAAGCCTTAGTATATTTTGAAGGGAAATTCTTTATATCATTCCCTAAAGATAAGATTTGATCGATTTCTTCTAGTGTAAAATCACTAGGCTCAATTAAAGATTTGCCTTTTAACATAAAAATATCCTCCTTTTTAGCCTCTCTGGACTAAGTTAAAGTTTCTTTTTTTTGATTATTCTTTTTCCTGTTAGTTACTATAACATTAATAAAAATAATAGTCAATATAAAAAAATTTTTACAGCTTATTTTTTTCAAAAAAATATAAGACCTAGCCTTTTAATATCTAAAAAACTAGGTCCTTTATAGGAAAGATAACTCTTTATTAAAATTGTAGATTCTACATATCAAATAATTTTTACTAATATTAATATGCTGCTACCAAAAATATCGGGTAGAATAAAAACTACCTAGTAGCATCTCCTTTCTCATATTTTTATACAATTTTCATATTTTCGTGAAAACTATAAAACTAAATCAAAATATATTTAACATAAATATTTAAACAAACCTCTTAAAAACTTTCTTTAAAATAAAACTTAAACAAATAAGATTTTATACGATTAACTACAATTCTAAAAAAAGAGTTTCTATCTAGAGGAATTTAAAAACATAACCCTCTAATTTTATTATACCCAAATAAAATATCTTTAATCGTTTTCTTTTAATTTTTCTAATTTTTTTTTCATTTCTAAATTTATTAAAACATCTAAACTTTTGCTTATTTCCAAAATTTCTTTGTTTTTATAAAAAGAATGTTCTTCATTTCCCACTTTTAAATTCAATTCTTTTTTTATACTTTCAATCTCGGTTTTCTTTATATAAGCCAAAACCTAAACTCCCCTATTTTAATATTTATTTCCTTTTATAATTATATCATATATTTTCACAAAAAACAGCATATATATACTATAAATTTAAATTTTTATAAAAATTTAATTTTAGACATGAAAAAAATAAATAAAAAAAATGTTGCCACTAAGGGCAACATTTTAATTTATAATATAATTATTTATTCTTAGTATAAACCTTGTGCAGTCATAGCTTCTGCAACTTTCTTAAATCCAGCTATATTAGCTCCAGCTACTAAGTTATATCCAAATCCATACTCTTTTGATGCTTCCATAGCATTTTTATGAATATTAACCATTATTTGATGTAATTTAGCATCTACTTCTTCTTCAGTCCAAGAATATCTCATACTATTTTGAGCCATTTCTAATGCAGAAGTAGCAACTCCACCAGCATTTGCAGCTTTAGCAGGTCCAACTATTATTTTATTATCTTGTAAATAAGCTAATGCATCATTAGTAGTAGGCATGTTAGATGCTTCAACAACATACTTAACTCCATTTTCTACTATCTTCTTAGCATCTTCTATTCTTATTTCATTTTGAGTAGCAGAAGGCATAACTATATCAACCTTGATTCCCCATGGTCTTTGTCCTTCAAAGAATTCTACACCAAATTTGTCAGCATAATCTTTAACTTTATCTCTACCTGAAGCTCTCATTTCAAGCATATAGTCAATTTTTTCTCCAACTATTCCATCTGGATCATAAATAAATCCATCTGGTCCTGATAAAGTAACAGCTTTACCACCAAGTTCAGATATCTTCTTAGCAGCTCCCCAAGCAACATTACCAAATCCTGAAAGTGATACAGTTTTTCCTTCGAAAGTATCATTTTCATGCTTTAATATTTCATTTGCAAAGTAAGTAACACCAAAACCAGTAGCTTCTGGTCTTATTAAACTACCACCATATGCAAGTCCTTTTCCAGTAAGAACACCATTTTCAAATGCTCCTCTAATTCTTCTATATTGTCCATATAAGAATCCTATTTCTCTAGCTCCAACACCAATATCTCCAGCTGGAACGTCAACATCTGGTCCTATATGTCTGTATAACTCAGTCATGAAGCTTTCACAGAATCTTAATATTTCTCTATCCGATTTTCCTCTAGGATCGAAATCAGATCCACCTTTACCTCCACCTATTGGAAGTCCTGTTAGTGAATTCTTGAATATTTGCTCGAATCCTAAGAATTTGATTATTCCTATGTAAACTGATGGATGGAATCTAAGTCCGCCTTTGTAAGGTCCAATAGCTCCATTAAATTGTACTCTAAATCCTCTGTTAACTTGAAGTTTACCTTCATCATCAACCCAAGGAACTCTAAACATTATTTGTCTTTCTGGCTCACAAATTCTTTCTAATAAGTTAGCATCAACATATTCAGGATGTTTTTCTATAACTGGTTTTAATGATACTAAAACTTCCTCAACTGCTTGAATAAATTCTGGTTCTGTTGAATTTCTAGCCTTAACTTTTTCTAATACATTTTCAATGTAGCCCATCAATATCGCTCCTTTTTATTTATTTGAAGAAATAAATTCTTCCTATTAAGCAAATTTAATTTTAAAAAATAAAGAGTTAAGTTTTAATAATGGAAAAATAAAAAAATATATTGTTAAATTATTATCTTCAATATAAGCTTATTTTTTCCTTGAAAACATTTTCTTCTCTTTACACGATTGATTATATCACAAGCATTTTTGCTTGTAAACAAACTATCATCACCAAAAAAAACTTCAAAATGCATTATGTATTTTTAATCATTCATTTGTATATTTATTCTTTTTTCCATGCTTTTAAAGGTTTTGTATACAAAATTATTTGATTATTTATGAGTTTTTAGAAAATTGAAACTTTCTTATTTCATGCATCTTTTATTATAATTTAAAATTTAATTTATAAAAAAAAGAAATATAAATAAAATATTTATATTTCTTTTACATTATTTAATCTATTTATTATTTGTTTTTATTTTAACAATATCTATGTTTATAGAATTTATATTTATCAAAGTCATTTTTTCTAAAATATCATTTATATTCATCTGAATTTTCTTTACCTTATTAATATTAAAATTTTTGTCATATACAAGTTCTAATTCAATAGATAAATCTACATCATTAGGATTTTTATTTATTTGAATTTTTAAAAGTTTATAAATTAAATTTTCTTTAGATAATTCATATTTTACAATTTGTTTGACTGCTTTTTGTGAAATATAATATCTACCTAAATAACTGAAATTAGGTCTTACTATAGTTTTTTCAACTTCTACAACCTCTTCATTTTTATTTTTTAAAAGCATTTTTATTGGATTTCTAAATAATCCTGAAAAATGTTTTTTTACTTCAAAACTAGGAATTGGAACTACATGACTACCTTTAGTTCTTCTTATTTCTCTTGCTTTATTTATATCATCCATAGAAGATATCTCTTCTATATATACTATTTTAAAAAGCTCTTGTATCTCCAATCTATTTGCTATCTTATCTATCATTTTTTTTGATGTTCCTATTATAAGTAGTTTGTCAACTTTACGATTTCTTATTTCTTTAAGAACAGAATCTCTATGATTATCATCTTCAAAAATAGCTCTTCTAACTGCTTCCATTTTAGTTTTTGATTTTTTTGCAGATATTCCAGCTAATATTTTGTTCTTATATATTAAAATTCCATCATCAATTAAATATTCAATCCCATATTTTTTAGTTATTTTAAGAGCATTATAACTCTTTCCTGTACCACTTTTACCTATAAGTGCAATTACCTTCATATTTAACCTCCAAACTAAAACAATCTTTTAATAATTATATCATTTTTATTTACATCAAACATTAATTCATTTTTCTATTGATTCTAAAAAATAATTAAATAAAATTTTTATAAAATTTTTCTATTGATTCTATCTAATTATCAATATTAATTATCTTATATAACATTAATCTAGTGATTAAAATTATTGGGTTTTTGCATACAATTACATTTATTTGCATATTGATAATCAGTCTCAAGTATTATAATTACTGGCTTTCAGAGAAATTTTTTTATAAAAAATCATTGCATTTTTATTTCACATTTGCTATACTTAAATCGTAATTTGGTTATTAAATTTTTTTAAATAAATATTTTGAAGGAGGATTTTATAATGGCTTATAAAATATCAACAGATTGTATTAGTTGTGGAGCTTGTGAAGGAGAATGTCCAGTTAGCGCTATCGCAGCAGGAGACGAGCAATATAATGTAAATGCTGATGCTTGTATCGATTGTGGTGCTTGTGCATCTGTATGTCCAGTTAGTGCTATTTCAGCTGAATAATCTTAAAATAAAAAACAGGGTATATACCCTGTTTTTTTTATTTATTCTTTTCATTTAATAAATATGATAATGTAAATAAACTCTCTGTTAAATGAACATTTTCTATTACTATATCTTCATCTTCAATAGTTAAATCTACCGGCGCAAAATTCCAAATACCTTTGATATTGCTTCTTATCAGTACATCTGCTATTTCTTGTGCCTTTTCTTTAGGTGTACATATAACACCAATTTCTATATCATTTTCTAGTACAAATTTCTCAAGATTTTCAATATCTCTAATTTCAAGATCTCTTATCTTAAGTCCAATAAGTCTTGGGTTTATATCAAATAAACCTTTTATATTAAAACCTGATTTTTCAAATCCTGAATAATTAGCAATTGCTTGACCTAAGTTACCAGCACCTATTATAACTGTATTATAATCCATATTAAGTCCTAAAATTTTTCCAATTTCAGCATAAAGTTCCTCAACATTATAGCCATAACCTTGTTGTCCAAAACCACCAAAATTATTTAAATCTTGTCTTATTTGAGAAGCTGTAAATCCTATTATAGAGCTTAATTCCTTTGATGATATTCTTTTTCTGTCCTTATCTAAAAGTTCCTTTAAATATCTATGATACTTAGGCAACCTTCTAATGACAGCCATTGATATTTTTTTTCCCATAACTACCTCCTAATTCTTTTCTCTAGGAAATTGAAAATATTAAATATATATAAAATATATTCCCATTTGTATATGATTTAAAATAGTTTATCAAAATATAAACAATATAAAAATTTTATAATATAAAATAAACATATAATTCGTCATTTTGATACAAATAATTAAATATAATATCATCATCGAAAATATTTGTCAAACTCTTAATTTAAACGTATTATATTTTTGTATATTCAAAAAAATAATTCGACAAATAATTATAATAATAATTAAATTTTAAATTTATTATTGCATATTCCATAAAAAAATAACAATGTTTTAAAAAAAATATATGCATATCTGTAAAGTTAAAAAGTTGAATTATAAATCTTTGTAACATATAATTAATAGAGTGTCTTTTTATAGAATTGATGATAAAATTCAAATGAAAACAAAGTATATATTATCATTATAATATATCTTCACTTCTTATAAAAGTTTTATCGTGTTTTATTTAACAAATTTATGAACTGTGTTTTACTAGGAGGAACAAAATGATAGCATTATCTGTAAATAAATTAAAAAAGTCTTTTGGTGTTACTAATATACTTTCAGATATATCTTTTTCTATAAACGAGGGCGAAAGAATAGGTATAGTAGGAGTCAATGGTACAGGAAAAACTACTTTACTAAAAATTCTTTCTGATATATATGATTATGATGAAGGCGAAATATATTATGGTAAAGATACCAGCATTGGTTATTTAGAACAAAATAGTGATTTTAGTTCTGATAATACTGTTTATGAAGAAACATTAAGTGTATTTAATGATGTTTTAGAAAAAGAAAAGAATTTAAGAAAATTAGAAAAGGAAATTTCAATAAAAAGTGATACTATGGATCAAACTCTTGAAAAAACAATGAATATATATTCAAAAGAGCTAGAAGAGTTTGAAAAAATAAATGGCTATGCATGTCAATCTGAAGCAAAAGGAATATTAAAAGGTCTTGGTTTTGATGAAGAGGATCTTAATAAAAATATAAATGTATTATCTGGTGGAGAAAAAACAAGAGTTTTACTTGGTAAAATACTACTAAAAAAACCATCTTTACTTTTACTTGATGAACCAACCAATCATTTAGATATTGATGCAGTTGAGTGGTTAGAGGTATTTTTAAAACAATATAAAGGTACTGTTTTAATGGTGTCTCACGATAGATATTTTCTTAATCAAATTGTAAACAAAGTTTTAGAAATTCACAATAAAAAATTAAGAATATATCATGGTGATTATACTTATTTCATGACTGAAAGAAAATTAAGAGAAGAAGAAGAACTTAAACGATATGAAAATCAACAATCAGAAATAAAAAGACAAAAAGATGTAATAGATAAACTAAAATCATATGGTCGTGAAAAACATGTAAAAAGAGCAAGAAGTCGTGAAAAACTACTTGATAAAATGGATGTTATGGATAAACCTGATTATTATAAAGATAAAGCAAAAATCTGCTTTGAACCCGAAATTTCAAGTGGTAATGATGTTTTAGAAGTCAAAAATATCTCAATGAGCTATGACGATGATGATCTTTTATTTGATAATTTAAATTTTAATATCTATAAATATGATAAAATAGGTCTTATTGGTCCTAATGGAGTTGGAAAATCAACATTATTTAAAATTATACTAAAAGAATTAAAAGAAAAATTAGGAACTATAAAATACGGAACCAATGTAAATATCGGTTATTACGATCAAGAACAAAAAAATCTTAATTTAAATAACTCCATTATAGAAGAAATTCGAGATGAAAAACCACTTATGAAAGATGGTATTATAAGATCTTATCTTGCTAGATTTCTATTCAAAAGTGAAGATGTATTTAAAATGCTTAAAGATTTATCAGGTGGAGAAAAAGCAAGAGTATCCTTACTTAAATTAATGCTTTCTAAATCAAATTTCTTATTACTTGATGAACCTACAAACCATTTAGATATGGAAGCTAAAGATGTGTTAGAAGAAGCACTTATGGATTATGATGGTACTTTATTTATAATTTCACATGATAGATACTTTCTAAATCGTGTTACTAATAAAACTTTTGAACTTCAAAAGACCGGGTTTAAAGAATATTTAGGTAATTATGATTACTACCAAGAAAAGAAAAAAGAAGCAGAAGAATTAAAAAAATTAAACACAGAATCTAATTTGGAAACTAAAACAAAGACTCAAATCAAAGAAGAACGAAGAAAAGAAAAAGAAAAACAAAAAGAAGAAAGAAAAATAAAGAAACAGCAAAAAGAACTAGAAGAAAATATAATGATTATGGAAGAAAAAATAGAAGAATTAAATAATTTACTTTGTTTAGAAGAATATTATTCAAATCCACAAAAAAGCTTAGAAGTAAATAAAGAAAAAACAGATTGTGAAAATGCATTAGAAGAACTTTATGCTAAGTGGGAAGATTTTATGTAAGTTAAAATCATAAATAATTAATATATCTATAAATTTAAAAAGGGGACATCTAATTAAGAAATTTTGATACGATATACTGTATCATTTTTCCTTAGTTTGATATCTCCTTTTTCTAATTAAAAAACTTTTTTATTCTTGACCAATCTTTAAATTTGGAACTGCATTTAATCCTTGATCTGATATTTTATTATTTATAAAATTATAATATCCACAGCTACCTATCATAGCTGCATTATCTGTACATAAGTTGATATTTGGATATGATAATTTTATATTGTTTTTCTTTGATATGTTAAGAAGTTGGTTTCTAAGTTTTGAATTTGCTGCTACTCCACCAGCAAGTACTAAAGTATCATAATTTTTATCCTTACATGCCTTTATCGCCTTTTGGCTCAAAACATCTACAACCGCTTTTTGAAAAGATGCACATACATCTTCAACTACAATCTCTTCTTTTTTCATCTTTTTAGCATTTAAATAATTTAATACAGCTGATTTTAATCCACTAAAACTAAAATCATAACTATCATCATCAATTAACGCCTTAGGAAAATCTATTTTATTTTCATCTCCTAATTTAGCCATCTTGTCAATAAGAGGTCCCCCTGGGTATCCAAGACCTAATGCTCTTGCAATTTTATCAAAAGCTTCTCCTGATGCATCATCTCTTGTCCTTCCAAGTATGTCGTATTTATTATAATCCTTAACTTCAACTAAGTGAGTATGTCCTCCAGAAACAACCAAACATATAAATGGAGGTTTTAATTCTTTGTTACTTATATAATTTGCACATATATGACCTTCTATATGATTAACTCCCACTAGAGGCTTATTTAATGCAAATGCTAATGCTTTTGCTGTTGAAAGACCTACTAATAACGCTCCTACCAATCCTGGCCCGTAAGTAACCGCTATAGCATCTATATCATCAAAAGAAGAATTTGATTTTTCTAATGCTTCTTTAACTACTAAATTTATAGTTTCCATATGAAGTCTTGATGCAACTTCTGGTACAACTCCACCAAATTTTTTATGTAATTCCATCTGTGTGTTTACAATATTAGATAAGACTTCTCTACCATTTAAAACAACACTTGCCGCTGTCTCATCGCAACTACTTTCAATTGCCAAAACTTTTATATCCTTCATTTTATAACTCCTTCCACATAATAAGAGCATCCTCTTTTGTATCTGGATAATATTCTTTTCTTATTCCTGCTTTTTTAAAATCATACTTTTCATATAAATTTATTGCCACTTGATTCTTTGTCCTAACTTCCAAAGTCATTGACTTAACATTCTTTTCTTTGCATAAATCTATTAAAGCTTGCATAACAATATTTCCAAATCCATTTCCTTTATACTTTGGATGTACTGCGACATTTGTTATATGTCCTTCATCTACAATAAGCCATATCCCAGCATAAGCCACAACTTTACCTTCTACTATTATTACCTTATAATGAGATAAATTATTTTCAAATTCTTTTAAAAACATATGTTTTGTCCACGGTGTTGTAAAACAACAATTTTCTATTTCAACTAAATCTTTTATATGCTCTTTTTTAAAGTCTTCAATTTTATAATTTATTTTTTCTCTCTTCATATTGTACCTCCGCTTGAGATTTTCTTATATATACAGGGGTTAATGTATAATAATTCTCAAATTCCTCTTTATTATATTTTTCTTTTGCTATATCAAACATACTAGAAGCTCTTAATACATTATTATTACTTGTTTTTTTAATTATATTATCAATCTCATCAAATTTTTCTTTATGCTTTAAATATCCTTCTCCAAGTAAAATACATTTTTTGTCGGAAGTTTTTATAAATTCTATTATTTCATTTATATTTTCTACCTTAGTATCTGTTAATTCATTTAATTTTCCTTCTTTTACTTCAAAATACTTAGAATAAAGATTATCTCTTTGAGCATCTAAAAGCGGTATTATAATACAATTATCTTCAATCGCATTATAAGCAAGTGAATCTAATGTATCTATTTTTATAAGTTTTTTATTTTTAGCTTGGCAAAGTGCTTTTGCTGTTGATAGTCCTATTCTAAGACCAGTAAACGAACCTGGCCCAATAGAAACAGCTATCGCATCTATATCATCTACTTTTAATTCAACTGAATTTAGTAAAAATTCAATTGACGGCATTAATTTTTTTGAATGTGTTTTTTTGTGATTTAATATTATTTCCCCTAATAATTTATCTTCTTCCATAAGAGATACACTACATGCATTTGTAGATGTATCTATTCCTAATAAAATCATTATTTTAACAGCTCCTTAATAATTTCTTCGTGTCTTTTTGTTTTAATACATATATTTAAATCTCTACCAATCAAGTCTTGCTTATATTTCAATTCCATAAATAAGGCTTCTTTAGGTATTATATCTTCTATTAAATTTGCCCATTCTATTATACATATACCTTCTGAATATATATATTCTTCAAATCCTATTTCAAACATATCTTCACTTGAAGCTACTCTATATACATCAAAATGATAAAGAGGACAATTGCCTTCATATTCATTTACTATTGTAAATGTTGGGCTTGTTATATAATCATCTACATTTAGAGCTTTTGCTATACTCTTTGTAATAGTAGTTTTACCTGCACCTAAATCTCCAACCAAACAAATTATTTCACCTGGTTTTAGTAATTTTCCTAATTTATATCCTATATTCGCTGTTTCATTTTCATCTTTTAAAAAAATCTTCTTTATATCCATAATTAATCCTCTCATCTTCAATAAATAAAAAATAATTCTTATTTATTATAACAAAATATCTTTTTAATAGCATTTTTTATTTTAACTTTCTATAAAATATAAATATTATATATGAAAAATAACTAAAAAGCTGTTTTAAGATAATTTAAGCAAATCATCTTAAAACAGCTTTAAAATCAAAATTTATTAATTTGTTTTTAGCTCTTCTTTAATACTGGTGATATATATTTATAAAGCACTAAAGTTGCTATTGATATTAAAATACCTTTTAAAATATTAAATGGTACTATTCCATATAATATAAATGTATTTAAATCAACTACCAAACTATTAACCTCACTAGTCATTCCTACAATTGCTTCTATTGGCATGAATTTTGAGTATACTGGTATTAATATATATAAATTACAAAGCCCTGCTATGAAACTCATAAATATAGTTCCAAAAATACATCCTATTATTGCTGATTTTTTAGTTTTTTTCATATGATAAATGACTCCTGCACTATATACAAATGCACTTCCTACTATGAAATTTGCTAATTCTCCAACACCACCAGTTGAAGTCTTAAATAGATGTAATAAATTCTTTATCAATTCTATAAAAATTCCTGCAATTGGACCAAGGGCAAATGCACCTATAAGACCAGGTAAATCAGATGCATCAATTTTTAAAAATCCTGGTACAAAAAACACCGGTACTTCTATAAACATTATTATAAATGATATAACTCCAAGTATTGATATTTTTATCATATCCGCGGTTTTAAATAAACTTTTTTGAACTATAGTTTTTTCCATAATAAATCCTCCTAATTTTTAAGAAAGATTCAGGGCTTAACATCGTAAAAGTAAATAAAAAAGCCCGAAGAAATAAACTTCGGGCATATAATCATACTTTCAATCTTCTTCCATCCAGACTATAACTGTCGGCACCAGAATCTAACTGGTTCAACTACAATGTAGCTCGCGGGCTATACCGCCGGTGGGGAATCACGCCCCGCCCTGAAGATAATTCTTTGTTAATAAAATATTAAATTCTATAATCTAATGATAATGCAAATCAAACAAAAAGTCAATATTTTTAAACTATTAAAATATTGTATAAAATTATTATATTTATTTATTATCATTTGCATCAAACATGATTTTACCATCAATTATTGTCATGCAAACTTTTGATTGTATTTCAAATACATTACCATCAAAAACAACAATATCAGCATCTTTTCCAACTTCTAATGATCCAACCTTATGATCTAATTTTAAAATTTTAGCAGGATTTATAGTTATTGCTTTTAGAGCATCTTCTTCTTTCATTCCTGATTTAATTGCTAAAGATGCACAAAGTGGAAGATATTGAACAGGTATTACTGGATGATCTGTCATTATTGCAACCAATAGACCTTCATTTGCTAGCTCTCCAGGATTTCTAAAACTTAAATTTTTAAGCTCAAATTTTGATCTATCTGATAGATTTGGTCCCACTATTACAGGATAATTTTCTTCTTTTAAATCTTCTTTTATAAGATATCCTTCTGTACAATGGTCTAATGTTAAATCTAAATCAAATTCTTTTGCTATTCTAATTGCAGTAAATATATCATCAGCTCTGTGAGCATGTGCCTTTAGTGGTATTTTCTTTTCAAATACAGGTATTAATGCTTCATATTTCATATCAAATTCAGGCTTATCATTTTCTTCTTTATTTTCATTATAAGCTTTTAAATCCTCATAATAATTTTTGGCTTTAAATAAAGTATCTCTTAAAGTTGATGCTATTGCCATTCTTGTTTGAGGTGCTTTATCATCCTTACCATAAACTGTTTTAGGATTTTCTCCAAATGCAATTTTCATCCCAATCTCTTTTTCAATTATCATCTTATCAATTCGTCTTCCATAAGTCTTTATTGCACTAAAAGTTCCACCTATTACATTTGCACTTCCTGGACCAGATGCAACCATAGTTATTCCACCTTCTAGCGCTTCTTTAAAAGTTCTATCCATTGGATTTATTGCATCTATTGATCTTAGTTCTGGAGTAACAGGATCTGTCATTTCATTTCCATCTTCTCCTTCAAACCCAATAGAATCTTCCCACATTCCTAAATGTGTATGCGCATCTATAAAACCAGGATAAATTATTTTTCCTTCCAAATCTAATACCTTTGCATCTAATGGGGCTACAACATCAACACCAATTTCTTTTATTTTTCCATCTTCTATTAATATATTTCCCTTATCAAAATTCTCTTTTGTAGCTGTAATTATTTTAGCATTTTTTAAAAATAACATAAAAACTCCCCCTATATATTTATTTAACACCCTTTAAAGATATTGATATTCTACCTCTTTTTAAATCAATATCAATTACTTTTACATTTATAATATCACCTACAGAAACAATATCCATAGGGTCTTTAACAAAAGTATTACTCATTTGAGATTTGTGTAAAAGTGCATCATTTTTTATCCCAATATCAACAAATGCTCCAAAATCCACTATATTTCTAACAGTTCCAGGAAGTATCATATCAACTTTTATATCTTCTATTTTTAAAACATCACTTCTAAACACAACCATAGAATTGTCTTCTCTTGGATCTCTTGCTGGTTTTTTCAACTCATTTATTATATCTTTTAATGTATATTCACCAATTTCTAATTCATTTATTATATTATTAAGTCCATAGTCTGCTATCTTCTTATCTATATCTTGTATATTTTTATTTATTATATCCTCTTTTTTGTAATCTAATAAATCTATCAATCTATTAACTGATTTATATGATTCAGGATGTACAGCTGTTGAATCTAAGAAATCTTTTGGATTATTGATTCTCATAAATCCTGCACATTGTTCAAATGCTTTCTTCCCTAATCTTTTTACTTTTAAAAGTTCTTTTCTTGAATTAAATACACCATTTTCTTCTCTATGTGAAACTATATTTTTTGCTATTCCTGAATTTATACCTGCTATATTCGACATTAAAACAGCCGAAGCAGTATTTAAATCAACTCCAACAGAGTTAACACTATCTTCTATAACACCAGTTAATACTTCTTCTAATCTTTTTTGGTTAACATCATGCTGATATTGACCAACACCTATACTTTTTGGATCTATTTTTACAAGCTCTGAAAGAGGATCTTGTAGTCTTTTAGCTATTGAAATAGCTCCTCTTATAGATACATTTATGTCTGGATATTCCTCATTTGCTATTTTTGAAGCTGAGTAAACCGAAGCTCCTGCTTCATTTATAATAACGTACTTTACATCTTTTTTAATTTCTTTTAATGTATTTGCTATAAATTCTTCTGATTCTCTTGAAGCAGTTCCATTACCAATTGCAATTATGTCTATATTATATTCATCTATTATAGATTTTATTATCTCTTTTGATTCAACCACTTTATTTTGTGGTGCTGTTGGATATATTGTATTTTGATATAAAAATTTTCCATATTCGTCTACTATAGCTAATTTACAACCAGTTCTATATGCTGGATCAAACCCTAAAACTCTTTTATCAAATACTGGAGGTTGCATAAGAAGTTGCTTTAAATTTTTTGAAAAAATAAGTATCGCTCTTTCATGAGCTATTTCAGTAAGATTTGTTCTTATTTGTCTTTCAACAGAAGGATAAATAAGTCTTTTATATGAATCTTTAATTGATTCATTCATAAATTCTATTACTTTTTCATTCATAAAATTCAATATATAATTCTTCTTTATAAATTCAATATATTTATCATCATCAAATTCAATTTTAACTTTTAAAAACCCTTCTTTTTCACCTCTATTTATCGCTAATATCTTATGTGGTTTTATTTTATTTATGCCTTCTAAAAATTCATAATACATCTCATAAACAGATTCTTCATCACTATTTTTCTTAGAAGATATATTTCCATATTTATATCCATCTTCTCTTATATATTTTTTTATCTTAGCATCATCTGAAATCATTTCTGCTATTATATCTGAAGCTCCATTTATTGCATCTTCTTTAGTTGATACTTCTTTTTCTTCATCTATATATTTTAAAGCTTCTTTAAATATATCAATTTCTTTATTTAATATATCTAAAGCTAAAGCTTTTAATCCTTTTTCCTTAGCTTTAGTTGCTCTAGTACTTTTTTTCTTCTTATATGGTGCATACAAGTCTTCTACTTCCTGAAGCGTATTTGCTTTTAATATTTTTTCTTCTAATTCCTTTGTTAGTTTATCTTGTTCACCAATAAGCCTTATTACATCTTCTTTTTTACTTTCTAAATTTCTAAGATAAGTTAATTTATCATTAAAATTTCTCAAAGTCACATCATCCATAGCACCTGTAACTTCTTTTCTATATCTTGCTATAAAGGGAATTGTATTTCCTTCATCTATGAGTTTTATTGTATTTTTTGCATGTTCTTCTTTTACTTTAAATTCTTGAATAAGTATATTTAATATTTTTTCCAAAATAAAACCTCCAGATAACACTGTTTTTTATTACAAAAAAATTATATCATAAAATAACTATCAATAAGTATTTTTAATATTTTTTACATAAAAAAGCTATCAACTTTTGCTGATAGCTTAAATCTATATTAATTTAATTTTTTTCTTTTTGACTTAAAGCTTGCCAAGCTTCTTTAATAGGTTTTATAAGCTCTATAGCTATATCATAATTACTATAATCATCATTTATCTTTGCATCTGTTATTAATTCATTTATATATACATAAAGAGATTTTTGTCTTAAACAATCTTCATCAGAACCTTCTAATGTAGATATTAGATGTGCTAATAAATCTCTTATTTTGTCGTTTTTTCTTTCCACAATATCTATATTTTCATCTAAAAGTGCATGTTTGGCTTCATCTAAATAGATTATGATATATTCACATACTATTTGTAATAACTCCGAACCACTTGCTCTTAATAATCTATATTCTAATTGCCTAGTACTCGATTCTCTTATCAGCTGCATTTTACAAAACTCCTTTTTATAAATCAATCAAATAAAGAAAATTAAATTATTTTTTATATTATATTTTATGTTTGTAATAATTGTAATACTAATTGTGGACTTTGATTTGCTTTTTGAAGCATTGAAGTACCTGATTGCTGTAATATATTAATCTTTGTATACTCTGACATTTCAAGAGCCATATCAGCATCTTCTATTCTAGAAAGTGCTGCTGTTAAGTTTTCATTTGTATTATCTAAGTTAGCTATTGTATGCTCTAATCTATTTTGAGTAGCACCAAGTTGAGATCTTTGTGATGAAAGTTCAACTATTGCATTATTAAATACTTTGATTGCAGCAGAAGCTCTTTCTTCAGTTGTAACATCTATTGCATATTCAGTTTTTGCAGAAGATATACCATCTGTTACAGTCGCAATAGCTGTGTATGCTGCACCTTGAACTCCTGGATTTCTTGTTGGATTATCTGCACTTATTTTTAATTTTTGAGATCTTATATCTCCTATTTCCATTCTAAATTCTTGTCCTGAATTTGCACCAACTTGTAATGTTGTATTAAAACCTTCCAAAGTTCCTTCTAAATAAGTTAAATTACCATCAAAACCTGGGCTATCTGCTGTTATTACAAGTCTATTTGATACAGCTTCTGCACCAGCAGTACCAACTGGATTTGCTGGATAAGCCTGTCCTCCATACCCACTAATTGTTAAAGTTACCCCATCAAAAGATTTAGCAAATTTTGAAACTATATTATTAACAACTGCATCTGCATCTGCAAGTCCATTTAAATCAACAGGTCTATTAGTTCCAACATAAGGTGCTACCGAACTATCAAAGAATTCTATAACTTCATCTCCAATCAAAAGTGTAGCTCCAATTTCTGGCTTAGATTCAAATAAGAAAGACCCAGAAGATGTTGATGTAGCCTTTTCTGCCGTACCAGAAACTTCAGTATTATTTAGACCTAAAGCAGTAGCAACAGTTGTACTAGCAACAACTTTTATAGTTTGAAGGCCTCCAGCTTCCTTAGTCTTTATTTCTATATGACCATCATCATTGATTATTGCATTTGCATCCTTACCTAATGCATCATTAAATAAAGCCATAAAATTAGTCAAGTCTGTACTTGCATCCGTTTGTGTAAGATTAACAACTTTTTCTTCTCCATTTATAAATATAGATAAACTTTCAGTCTTCCAGTCAAAATCAGTAGCTCCTAAACCACTCACATCTACTGTACCAATCTTAGAAGCAGGAGTACCAGTTGACATAGTATGAACTAAAGTATTAGAATTTGGTTTTTTGTTTCCATTTAATACATTTTCGGTATTATATTCTGTACCATTTGCTATTCTATTAACCTCTGATGTTAATTGGTTTATCTCTTCTTGTATTGCTTGTCTATCTTCTAAAGTTTGAGTTCCATTTGCTGCTTGTACAGAAAGTTCTCTCATTCTTTGAAGCATTGAATGAACTTCACCCATAGCTCCTTCAGCTGTTTGTATTAATGATACTCCATCAAGTGAGTTTCTCGATGCAGTTCTAAGACCTCTAACTTGGGCTCTCATCTTTTCTGATATTGCCATTCCTGCTGCGTCATCTCCAGCCTTATTTATTCTTTTTCCTGAAGATAATCTTTCTAAAGTTCCAGTTGCAGCTCTATTGTTTGCCGTCAATAATCTGTGTGCATTAAGCGCTGGTATATTATGGTTTATTCTCATATTTTCACTTGGTCTTCAAACTCATATAGTAAATTTTCACTTCCATCAAAGTGGCAACATAAAATATCATAATCCAAAAGTCCCATAGTCCTATTTTCATATTTAGGACTGTACAAATTCGAAAATTCATTTTTAATATTTAGATTTATAAAAATTTCTGATTAAGTATTTTATATTTTATGTTACAAACCAAGTATTTCACTCCTTTCAAATAGTTTTATAAATTAATCAAAATATAATAAACATTAGTTAATAAAAATATATAGTACTTAAAATCCATATAAAAAGTTCTTTATACCCATTCACTTTAGTACTATATTACCATTTCCACTAGTACAAATCTACTAAATATATCGGAGTTATTTTTATTTTATAAACAGTTATTTTTATTTTTTTTTATTGTATTATAGTTTTAGATAAAAAAAAATTATACCAAAACCTATAATATTAATGGTTTTAGTATAATTTTTTAGTTAAATAATAAAACTATATATTTTTTATTTTCATAAAATATTTTCTAATTGATTCATAAAAATAAAAAAATACGAGATAAACTCGTATTTTTTAACCCATATCCCAATCTTTAGATGTTCTTGTTACATATTCATTAATATCATTTTTTCCATAAGTAGCACCAGCTCTTATTGATGGTTTATTATTTGAAGTAAGTGCTTCTTTTTCACCTAAGCTTTTCCAAGCTTCTTTTATAGGTGTTATCACTTTTATTGCTGTTTCATAAAAATCTGTATTATTTTTAAATTCAGCGTTTGTAATAAGTTCGTTTATATAAAGATATAATGATTTTAATTTTAAAGCTTCTTCATCAGCACCTTCTAGAGTTGACATAAGATGAGCTAAAGCTTCCCTTACACTATTATTTTTTTCTTTTACAGTATTTAAATCATTCAATACCATAGCTTTCTTTGCTTCATTTATATTTATAAGCATAGATTCATAAATAATCTCTAAAAGCTGTGAATTATTTGCTGTTGCAACCTTACTTTGTAACTCTTCAATTCTACTCATTTAAACATCTCCTTATAGGAAAATTACAGAGCTTATCCTTGAAGTAATTGTAATATAAGTTGTGGGCTTTGGTTTGCCTTTTGAAGCATCGCAGTACCTGATTGTTGTAATATACTTAGCTTAGTATATTCAGACATTTCCTTAGCCATATCTGTATCTTCAATCCTAGATAAAGCTGCTGTTAAATTTTCATCTGTATTATTCAAATTAGCTATTGTATGTTCTAATCTATTTTGTGTAGCTCCAAGCGAAGCTCTTTGTGTAGATAATTCTATTATAGCACGATTATATACTTCTATTGCAGCAGAAGCTTTTTCTTCTACTGTAACATCTATTGCATATTCAACCTTAGCTGATGATATTCCATCTGTTACATTAGCAACTTGAACATATGCAGCTCCAGAAACTCCCGGGTTTCTAGTTGGATTATCTGCACTTATTCCAAGAGCAATTGCTCTAATATCTCCAACTTCCATTCTAAATCCTTGTCCTGAATTTGGTCCCACTTGAAGATTCGCACTAAATCCGTCTAATGTACCTTCTAAATAAGTAAGATTTCCTTCAAATCCAGGATTTTTAGCTGTAACAACTAGTCTATTAGTTATAGCATTCGGACCAGCTGCTCCTACTGGGTTACCTGGAGCCGGTGTATAACCACTTACACTTAAGTTTACATCCGGAAATGAATCATGAAATTTATTAACTATAGACTTAACAACTTCTCCCGGATCATTCCCAAGTCCCGCCAAATCTATAGGCATATTAGTTCCTGTATATGGTTGTTTTGAACTATCAAAGAATTCTATAACTTTATCACCTATAGTCAAAGTAGATTCTATTTCTGGCATTTTTTCAAATAAGAATGTTCCTGTTGATGTACCTGTTGCTCTTTCTGGATTTCCTGTAACAGGTGTATCATTCATTCCAATTAAATTCATAGCACCAGCACTACCTCTTACTATAATTTCTTCGGCTCCACCAGATTTAGATGTTTTTATTTCTAATTTTCCATTATCATCAAACACTGCATTAGCTGTATCTCCAAGAGCATCATTTATCAATTCACGAAAATGTTCTGATCCTGTAGTATTATCTGTTTGAGTTAGATTTACTACTTTTTCCTCGCCATTGATAAAAATAGATAAACTCTCAGTCTTCAAATCAAAATTTGGAGCAGCCTTTACTTTTACATTTACTGTACCTAATTTTGTAGCTGGAGTACCAGTTGACATAGTATGGAATGTAGTATTAGTATTTGGTTTTTTATTTCCATTTAATACACATGCTGTATTATATTCAGTTCCATTTGCTATTCTATTAACTTCTGATGTTAATTGGTTGATTTCTGATTGTATAGATTCTCTATCCTCTATAGTTTGAGTTCCATTTGCTGCTTGTACTGCAAGTTCTCTCATTCTTTGAAGCATTGAATGAACCTCACCCATAGCTCCTTCAGCTGTTTGGATTAATGATACTCCATCAAGTGAATTTCTTGATGCAGCTCTTAATCCTTTTATTTGAGCTCTCATCTTTTCAGATATAGCCATACCAGCAGCATCATCACCTGCTCTATTGATTCTTTTTCCCGAAGAAAGTTTTTCCAAAGCCGATCCTGCAAGTCTTGTATTATGAGTTAATAATCTATGTGCATTTAATGCAGGGATATTATGATTTATTCTCATTTAAAGTCCTCCTTTTTTGTAAAAAATGAGATTTATTAATTTAATCTTATTTTTAATTTTTTCTTATAATCATTCTATCTTTTTATCGACTTTTTTTATCACAAATTTAGCTATTTTGCTGTTTCTGAGCCTTTTTATCTACTTCTTCAATAAAAACTAGGACTTTAGACACAAGCTCATATAATTTATCTGGAATCTCTCTTCCAATTTCCACATCTATAAGCTCATCTACAAGTTTTTCATCTTCATATACTGTAACTTCTTCTTCAGATGCTTTCTTTATTATATTATCTGCTACAAATCCTTTTCCAGATGCCAATATAGTTGGAGCATCCATTGATTCTTCTTTATATCCTATCGCAACTGCTTTTTTTATATCACCCAAAATACCACCTCTAAATCTTCATGTCTATAAAACTAGTTGAATAATTTACTTCTTCTTTTTCTTGCTTTGAATTTTTTTGTTTTAAATCATCCATGAAATTAATCTTATTATAATTATATCCAACACTATCTAATAAACTCTTTAAATTCCCTTCCATAGATTTTACTAATTCCTTGTCTAATTTCTCTCCTTTAAACCCTAATGTTACATTTCCTGTAGATACATTAAGATGCACTCTTATATTCCCTAAATTGTTTGTATCAATGCTTAAAAGTATATCTGTATTATCTGGATCAATCCCATTTGTTTTTTTATTTCTTTCATTTACATAAATCTGTAGATTTTTAAAATCACCTTCATAATACATAGGTAATTCAAATGAAGAATTTTCTTTATTTACCTTGTTCATTGAATTTAATTGTTCATTTAAACTTTCCTTTATAGTTTTTAATTCTTCTTTTAAGTTTATATTTTCTTTTGTATTATCTTCTATATCCTTTATTATATCTTTTATATCATCATAAACTTTTTTTACATCCAATTTATTTTCATGTAAATCCATTCTCACTGATTTTATTTTTGATTCAAACTTATCAATCTTTTGATGTAACTGCTCACCTTCTTTAGTCATAATTTCTCTTAATTCTAATATTTTATTTGATATATCAGCTATATTATTGTTATTTTTTTCATCAAAATAAGATGAAATACTACTAAAATCTTTTAATGTATATTCATTGTTATTTTTAATAATATTTGTATTTATAAGTGAGCTTTCCTCCTTATAAATATCTTTAATATTATTAAAATTAGAATATGAATCATATGATGCTCTAAATTTGTTTAATTTAGTGTTTAAATCATCTAAACTAATATTATTTATATCTTCATT
This sequence comes from Peptostreptococcaceae bacterium, assembly GCA_025210335.1. Lineage (GTDB taxonomy): Bacteria > Bacillota > Clostridia > Peptostreptococcales > Peptostreptococcaceae > JAOARY01. The sequence goes on from JAOARY010000078.1 coordinate 66,694, forward strand.
TCTATCACTTAAATGTTTAGCAAAATTGATATCAAAATTAGAATTTATATTTTTTAATAATTTATTTTGATTAAGAAGATCTTTTATATTATTTTCACTCAATTGTATTTTTGTATTTTCAAGCACCTTAATAGTTTTTCTTATTTCTACTTTTGAATATCCCTTTATATTATCTATATTTGGGCTTTGTTCATTTTTATTTTCTTTTGTATCTAAGAAGTTTATAAAATCCAAATAATCTTTTCTTAGATTAATATCTAGACTTTCAAGCATAGCCTTATTGTTTTTAACATCAACATAAGAGTTTATATCAGATAAATTCTTGATATTTAAATCTTTTTTATAAGACATTGTATAAGCTAAATTCTCTAAATTTGTTTGTTTTATAGTATTTCTAGCTTTTAATATATCCATAATAGCATTCATATTTTTATTATCTGATTTAAGGTTTAATAGTTCTAAAGCCTCTTTTAAGTCCTTGACATTCATATTAAGAAGTTCATCCATATTTAAATTCTTCATATTGTCTAATGTTATATTATTATCTATATTATCAATATAGCTCTTTAATTCCATTAATCTCTTTACATTTCCACCATTTAACGAGAGAGCATTTGCTATAAGTGATTTTACAGCCTTTAAACCATCACTTTCTTTAACAGTTTTTGAATACTCATTTGCTAAATCTAAATCTTCTTTAGTTAATTTTTTGGCTTGATTTAAATTTTCTAAATCTTTTATATCTATATCTCCAAAATTTTCCTTTATATAATCCATATCTTTATCTATAAATTTATCTGATGCTAAGATATTTTTTAAATTCATATCCATATTATTTTTAAGCGCAAAAGAAACACCCATAAATTTTATATTTTTTAATTCATTTGTTATTTTTGATGCTTTTATTATTTTTGATACATTTTCCTCATTATTTATTTCATCTAAATTAGTATTTAATATTTCACTTGGATTTATTTTATTTGAGGTTTTTAATGAAATATCTATCAACTTAGACATCCCTTTTACATCTTTTATCTTTGTTATAAAATCTTTAACATCACCAATTTCTTTATTCGTTAAATTTATACTTTCATTTTGATTTTGATTTGAATTTTTAAATTCAACTAATCGATCTTTTAATTTTACTAAATCTACATTCATTAAATTCTTATCCTTCGATAACATATTAGATAAATTATTTTCATTTAAATTCGCATTTAAATAATTTAATGCATCTGTATATTTTATTGACTCTTTAAATGCATTTAAAGACATATCTGATATATTTCTAGGCTTTATATTATTTAAAGAATCATTAATTTCTTTAAATGTAATATCACCTTTATTTTCAACTAGTTTTATTAAAGCAGTTTTATCTAATTTCATATTTTTTATTTTATTCACTAATTCTTTTACTTCTTTTGAATTCATATCTTTTTTAGATACTTGCTTTTTATCTTCTTTTGTGATATTTTCCATTTCATTTAATATTTTATCTATATTTTCATTTTCTAAGTCAATTCCTCTTTGTTCTAATATAACCGCTGTTTTATGATCTAAATTATTTACTAATTTATCAATCTTCGACTTAGTATCATTTATATATTCTATATTATCTTTAGTTACTGCTTTATTAGCTTTTAATAAATCTCCTGCAATTTTTATATTTTCGTTATTATTATCAATATTATTATCTTCTAAATATTTTTTAATATCTTCATTCATCAGCTTTATATCTTTTTGAGTTAATTTTACAGCATCATTTTGATAAACAGCATGCGAAAAAGATGACTCTATATTTGATTTTTTTACATAATTTTTATTATTATATAAAGATGCTATCGAAACAGACTCATCCTTCATATTTATTATTGTTTTGGTATCTATATCTTTTATATCTTCTATCTTTGTAAACAAATCAAACATCGAATCAACTTTTGATTTATTTATTGTTTCACCAGCACCAGCCATAGATCTTATTATATCCAAAATATCCTTACCCATAGTAGAACCATATAATTCTTTTGCTATTTTTCTTGCTTCATCATAAGAAATTTCTAATGTTTTTGGTTTAATTCCAAATTTTTCTTCCTTGACTAATTTGTCTAATTCAGTTGCAATTCTACCAATTGAATCTTTAGAAAAATCAATACCCTTACCTATTAATTTCATTGCTTTATCATAACCCATATTTTTAATAACATGTTCCATATTCTTTTTTAAGGATGAATATGATAAAATACTATCTCTACTAAGCTTAACATTATGTTCTTTTAACTCTTTTAATGCTTCTAAATTTTCCTTAGTGTTTTCTACATTATATCTATCAAGTAATTCTTCTAATTTTCCCTTTACTTCTTTTTCTTGATTTAAACTATTTTGATATTCATCTTTATTCATAAGTTTTATTTTCTTTATATCTTTGCTATCAATCTCTTTCATTTGACCTTTTATTAAATCCATATTCTTTTTAAGTTCAACTTTTGCATAACTGTTTTCATCTATCTTCATATCTACTTTGTTATTATCTCTTACTTCTAATATTTCACCTTTTACTTTATATGATTTAAAAGATTGATATGCATCCATTTGACTGTTAATTCTTCTTAAGTCATTGTTTTGATATCTATTTATAAAATTACTTGCATTCATCTACTCCACCTCTTCTTTGTTTTACTTTTTTATAATCCTATTATCGACATTTTGCATTTTACTCTTTAAATTATATTTCAAATATAATGGTCTAAATAGAAGTATTTATTAATTTAATAAATATCTTCATAAAATCCCATAATAAAAAATAATAACCATCGCAATATTTATAATTTTTTATTATAATAATCATATTAATTACAAAATCACATTCTTAAAAATCAATAAGATAATTAATTTTTCCTATTTAACTATTAATATATTTTATTTAATATTATTTTATGGGTAAAAATATATCACAGAACAAAAATATATTAAAATTATATATAATTAATCCTTATAATTTTATATAATTTACCGATACTATATACGAAGTAGTTTTTTTGTATATACATATTTAAATCTTCAGTAAAGGAAGTGAATAAGTTGAATCAAGTTAATAATATAAATCCGCAAGTTCAAATAGGCGCTACTATAAATAAAGGAAATACAAAAGCTTTAAATATATTATCAAGAACTGGTGAACTATTAAAAACAAAAGATGCCAAAAGATCTGAATTTGCATTAAAATTTGAAAAAATCAAATCAGAAGATGTAAAGGAAAAACTTACCGAACTTTATGATAAAATAAATGTTCAATCAGACAAATTAAAAGAACATATGTATCTTAAAGATTTTAGCGAATATAAAAAATTAGTTAGAGAATTTTTGGATGTTGCTGTAAAAAATTCTCATGAATTTTCACAACAAAACTTCTTAGATAGAAGAGGTAGACATAGAACTTATTCTATTGTAAAAAAAGTTGATAGAGAATTAGATTCTATAACTCGAGAATTCTTAAAAAGTGAAATAGACCATATTGGTGTAATGAAGAGAGTTGACAGTATAAGAGGACTTTTATTAGATACTTTTATGTAAAAAAAATATAGATTTCTTATTTTAATGGTTGTATAATTTTTGGTGTTGGTGAAATATCCAACACTTATTTTTTTACAAAAAAAAATAGACATTTAGCACAAGATCCTTGTATAATGTAATCGCCTAAAACCACATTAAGGAGTGAACTAAATGTCTAATAATA
>JAOARY010000079.1 GCA_025210335.1 Peptostreptococcaceae bacterium
AATAAAGAGATATTAATTCATAGAATGTATGAAGGAGATTCCATTTATAAAGAGGATTCAACACAAATAAGACCTAATTTTAAACTTTGTGAATTTGTTTGTTCTTGCTGCAATACAACAATACTAAATCATAAACAATTAGATTTGGTGCAATCTATTAGAGATTATATGAATAGAAGTATTAAAATTAATTCACACTTTAGATGTGGAGCTTATAACAAGAAAGTTGGTGGTTACAAGTATTCAAGACATATGAATGGTACAGCCTCTGATTTAAATATTAATCCAAATGAATTAGATCAAGAACAATTACAAGGATTAGTAAATCATGCAGTAGAAAATGGAGCAAAAGAAATAGGTCTCTACTATAGTAAGAGATTTATTCATTTTGCTACAGAAAGTACTTCAACTAGATTTAATAAGAAACATAAAGGGATTAAGTATAGATTATTTATTAAGAGATAAGAAAAAGAGGTGTTAGCAACAATGCTAGCACCTCTTTTTTTATGCAAAAAATTAAAAAAAGTAGCTATAAAAGCTACTGATAAACATAAAATGTAAAAGTTCAATGAACTGATGTAGGTACAGTTCTTACGAAAGAACAGATATTTTAAAACATAAAATGTAAAAGTTCAATTACTTTGGAGAATATGAAAAAGATTTTTTACAATTATTTCAAAACATAAAATGTAAAAGTTCAATTGAAATGTCTGATGTTCAAATATTTTCAAGACTTACTATTTTAAAACATAAAATGTAAAAGTTCAATATATACGATAAGGAGTTAGATATATTTATCCAATCATTTTAAAACATAAAATGTAAAAGTTCAATACAGTAATTTTAATTAATAATCAAGTATTTACAAGATTTTAAAACATAAAATGTAAAAGTTCAATACCAAAACTATGACATTTACAGATACAGCTTTTGTAATTTTAAAACATAAAATGTAAAAGTTCAATGAGCAAGTTTACAGAACTGTTGAGAACTTTAAAACAATTTTAAAACATAAAATGTAAAAGTTCAATTATGGTTAATAAGCAATTTCAAAAAATCATATATAAATTTTAAAACATAAAATGTAAAAGTTCAATATATTCAATTAAATATGGCGGAATTAGAGGCGGTTAATTTTAAAACATAAAATGTAAAAGTTCAATATGAAATAGAAGTGATAGCACCAAGTTTAAAAAATTTTAAAACATAAAATGTAAAAGTTCAATGTTGCTCGGGCGATTGCGACCAAATATAATAAAAGGATTTTAAAACATAAAATGTAAAAGTTCAATTAATGTTGCATCGGTAATACAGTTATTTTTTATTTATTTTAAAACATAAAATGTAAAAGTTCAATATAATGCAATATTAAAAGCTTTCAATTTCAACAATTATTTTAAAACATAAAATGTAAAAGTTCAATTTGCTATGGGTTAGGATACTCTAATAGAAGGGGAGATATTTTAAAACATAAAATGTAAAAGTTCAATGAAGATGATTTCAACGTTTGTTTATTTTTAACATCCTTCTCCACCTCTTAATACTATCACATTTCTTATCAAAAATAAAGTAGGATTTTTTGTTTTTTGAAATTTATCAAAAAATCGTATTCTATCAAAGTATTCCAAACTATTACGTCAACTTGCAAGAAAAAAATCTCGATAATTTTATTTTTAACATAAGCTTAAAAAATCTCTAAATCAATTATCAAATCATAACTACATAGATTTTGTATTTTATAACATTAGAACCATATATATTCCATTTCGACTCTATTCGACTTTTTGTTTACTTTATTTGTTATTTACATTTTAACAGTCATTCATAAAATTTTTTGTAATGAATTATTTTATTCATTTCTTATAAAATCAACCTCTTTTCTTAAAGATGATTATACATATCATTAAATTCAAATTAATCTAAAAAAATTAGTATTAGAGATCCTCTTTAAAAGTAAATAAAAAAATAGCCAACAAATATTTTGCTAACTATTTTTAATAATTTTATTTAATTAAAACATAAAATGTAAAAGTTCAATGACGAAATACTGTCTCCATTTGTTGACCCATTTGGATTTCAAAACATAAAATGTAAAAGTTCAATGTATAATCAACAATTATACAACCCACGTAAAGATATTTCAAAACATAAAATGTAAAAGTTCAATTTAAAATTGAAGAATATAAAGTTGCAGTAATAAAAATTTCAAAACATAAAATGTAAAAGTTCAATTTGTTCTAATGTTGGGTTAGCTACAAATTCACCATCTAATTTCAAAACATAAAATGTAAAAGTTCAATTTTTGTACTATGATGACAAGGGTTATGTCCTGCGATTATTTCAAAACATAAAATGTAAAAGTTCAATGAAGATGATTTCAACGTTTGTTTATTTTTAACATTCTTGTCCACCTCTTAATACTATCACATTTCTTATCAAAAATAAAGTAGGATTTTTTGTTTTTTGAAATTTATCAAAAAAATGTATCCTAATAAAGTTCTTACAAGGCTTATGTCAACTTGCAAGAAAAAAATCTCGATAGTATTAAATTTAACACAAGCAAAAATAACAGATATAAAGACTTATATTTTAATAACTACATAGATTTTAAATATTATGTAAATCAAACCATTTAATTTACATTTCGACTCTATTCGACTTTTGATTTACTTTATTTGTTATTTTAGATTTAACAGTCCTTCATAAAAAAATATCTTATGAATAAAATAATTCAAAACCCTCTAAATCACCCTGATTTATAAAAGTTAATTATAAAAAAATCAAATAAAAATTAATGCTAAAGAAAGGTTAATTTTTAGATTTTGATAATTAAATTCAAAAGAATAAAAATATTAATAAAGATTAATTATCAAAATGAAATAGATAAAAGAATATGTTATAATGTAATTTAGACTTTTAGTAAATAATTATACGATACAGAGGTAATATTAGGAGGAAAAAACGTGAGCGAAAGAAAACCAATAAAAATTAATGATGAAGAAGTTATAAGACAACAAAAATATATAGATGCAATAAGAAAGATAAA
>JAOARY010000080.1 GCA_025210335.1 Peptostreptococcaceae bacterium
ATTATGTGTATTAGCTCTTTTTAAATGTTTAAGGTCTTTCTTTAACTCGTTAAGCTTTTTTTGATATTCATTCTCTAACTTAGTTTGTTCTTTTTCTGCTGCTGATCTACTTTCTTTAATCTTTAGAGAAACCTTCTTAATCACTTGTTTTTTAGTTAATTTCTTTACATTTGTACCTAACATGAATATCCCTCCTGGTTTAATAAATTTATATTTTTTATTTAGTTTTCAAAGTTCAAATTTCAATTCTTGATATATTTATTTAAAGGTTTTATTAGCAACTCTTATAGTTGTAAGTGTATTTAATATTACTAATTTTTTTAAATCATTAGCTTTTTTTAATAAACTTATTTGTTTGTGCAACTTACTATTTTCTTTTTTTAAGTCATTTAAATAGTTTACCTGTTCTTCATAAAGTTCTTTGTAGCTTAGATTTAACATTCTTAACCCTCCAATCTTATTTTTATATAAACATCTAGTCTAATATCACTTTTATTTTTAACGCTAATCTATCTGGTGGCTTTTTATATTGATTTTAAAATTACAAATGAGTCTTTAATCGAATTATTATAAAAAATCCTTTAAAAAGCTTTTTGAAACTAATTAGTTTTAATTAGATAGCTAATTCTTTATTTATATTTAAAGAGGCTCTTGTTTTTCTTAAAACTATATCTTTTAATTGCTCACTACTATAGCTGTCCGTTCTTTGTTTGAAATTATTAAATTTATTGCTTTTAGGTGTTGTTTGTTTAGTAACTACAACTCTATCATCGTAATTACCTTCAAACACCTTTTTAAAGAAATTAGGTTTTATAAGGCTATCAAAATCTAAATTATCTATTAAATACTTAGATTTATTAATTCTTTTTATAGCTATTAATAAATCTCTATAGCTATATTGTTTAATTAAGTTTTGTACTTTTTCTATTCTTCCGCTTAAATCTATTATTTTCTTTTTAGCGAATTTATTAAATTTAGATATGATTTCATTTTTTCTATTTTCATCTAGGTTATTGTTTTTTATTTCTTGATTTGATTCTTGGTTTTTAATTTCATAAGAATTATTATTATTTTTTGATTGATGGTTTTTCTTTATCAATCTATCTTTTTTTATAACTTTGTTTATAACTTTTTTTATATCTGGTATAGGTTTGGCATATTGCCAAATCGATTTTGCAAAATGAACAAATCCATTTTTCGATTTGTATAAATCCATTTTGCATTTTGAAAAATGTCTGATTCTAATATTTGTAGCGATTTTACACTTAGATATCTTTAATTTCTTTTTTTCTTTATTTTTATTACATTTACTAAAATCTATTTCATATATTTTCTTTATTTTTTTATCTGAAATGCTATACCATTTTGTACGATCATATTTAACTTTGTTATAATTTCCACTTATCAATACACCTTTTTTAACTAATCCTCTTAAAACTCTATTTATCTTACTTGTTTTAATATACGGAAATATTTCAGAAAAAGCTGATACTGAATTAAACACCCAACATTGACCATCATGTATATTCTTTTTATTAGCTAAGTTTCTCTTTATCCAAAAAGCTATATTCTCTATTAAAATAGCTTCCTCTATCCCGTATTCTTTTGCGATATGAATATTAAATGAATGATTCATAATTTCACCCTCTTTACCCTCTAATTAAAAATATTATGTCCTAACCTACCTATATTTTTTCTATTCCTCTTTTTTATCTTCTTTCTTTTCTTCAATTTCAAAAGTTATTGGTTCTGGTTTGATAGTTTCATAAAACACAGCTTCTGTATTTCCTTGATTATTTGTAACTTCAACTTTAATTGGTGCATATTTCAAAACTCTTTTGATGACTGTTTTCTTTGCCATTTCATGAAATTCGTTATTCCATATTCCGTACCCTTTGGAATATGTATTGTTATTCTCTTTAGCAAATTCAACAGCTTCCTGGCTAGTTATTATTTCAAAATGGAAACCTCCATTTTTTAATTTGAATAATGCGTAATACCCTATTATTTCACCTCTATTTTTAAATGTTGGTTTATGAATGAGCTTAGGATTTAATCCATATTCATATTCAAAAACATCGTTTTCATAAATCTCTTTAGAATAAATATTTAAAAATAAATCACTTCTGTAAGCTAATTCAATCAATCCTTTATATCCTATTTGAAATTCTGCTTCTACTGTTCCTTTTTTATTATTCTTGTAAGGTATAATATAAGCATGTCCAAGAGGTGTATTAGGTTCTAACCCTAGTTGTGCACAGTGCATCAAAGCTAATAAAAATGATTCTTTGGTGCATTCGTTAAGTTTTGGATTTGCACTTAATGAAGTTATAGCTATTCTTATAAATCTGTCTTTATCTATGAAATTTGGTAATGCTTTTTCTATTTCTTTTTCCATTCTTTTTACTAATCCTTTTAATGTTGTTTCTTTATTCGAATTACACATTTTAACGCTCCTTTGTTGTTGTAATTTTATTTAAAATCATTTATAATAAAAGAATAGTAATTTAAACAAGCGTA
>JAOARY010000081.1 GCA_025210335.1 Peptostreptococcaceae bacterium
CTGCATGTGCAGCACAACCGATACCAATACCTATTGCTATTTTATTTTTTATTTTAAGTAATTTCATCATAGTTGGTGCGATTATAGAACCAAAAATTCCTGTTATTATAATTGATACTACTGTTATTGAGGTTATCCCTCCCAGTGAATCGCATAAGCTTATTCCAAGTGGAGTTGTTATAGATTTTGGAATAAGGGAATAAAATATTTTGCTGTCTATATTGAATAATTTTGCCATTATAAATATTGATATAAAAGATAAAAATACACTAAAACTAATACCAATAAGTATAGGCATAAAATGTTTTTTTAGATGCTCAAAATTTATATAAAGTGGTATAGCTAAAATTATAGTTGATGGAGTTAAAAATAATTTTATTAAATCTCCACCTTTTTGATAATGTTCAACTGGTATATTAAAAATAGATAAAAAACAGCATATTAAAAATATACAAATAAGTAAAGGGTTTAGTAGTGGATTATTAAATTTTTTATTTATAAAAATTCCAAATCTAAACATTAAAATAGATAAAACAATTCCAAATGCTTCTGTATTTAAAACATCAATCATATTAATCAAACCTTTCTGCTAAAAACTGTACAACCAAAGATGTAAGAGCCATAACTATGATTGTTGAAATCAATATAATAACACTTAGTGGAATTATATTAGCTTTTATTATATCTAGAGATTTTAGTATCATAACTCCTGGTGGAATAAAGAAAAAAGCTAGATTTTTAAGCATAAAATCAGATAAATCATTAAAAAATTCAACTTTTAATAATTTAGTTTTTAAAATTAAAAATAATAATATCATACCGATTAGTCCGGATGGTAAGGGGATATAAAGCCCAATAAAATCACTGATTAGCCAAATTAAAAAAATTAAAGCTATTTGTTCAAGTATTTTCATAAATTCAACTCCTATAATATTGTATACAAAATATTTTACTATTTATATAAAAAAAATCAACCTAAAAGAACATAAAAAATTAATTATAAGAATATCTTATACATGATTAAATTATATATAAAAGAGGGTAGATATATAATAGAAAGTTCTTTGTTTAGAAAAATCTTTAATGGAGGTGGTGAATTTGAAATTTGATCCAAAAGATTTATACAAAGAAGATAGAAGAAGTAAAGAAAGAAGAAGAAATGATGATATATGGGTTAAGTTTATAAAATTATCATCAGTTACAGTATGGTTTTTGACTATGTTTATGTTAATATTTATAGATATATCAAGTCCACAAGAAGAGAGTTTCTTTACAGAATTACTATCTATAAGACCAAGAGAATCTTGGGATATAAAGAATCTAACAATTGCTTTTTATATAGCTATTGCGTCGTTATTTTATTCAATAACAGTTTTGATGGTTAATCTAAAGAGATTAAAAAGAAAGTCAGACAGGATAAGTATATCTAATATGTTTATAATGTTTGTTTCAATTGGTGTTATCATATTTTATATGACAAAGACCTTAATTTAATTTTTTAGAATTTATTGATTTTATTTTATAAAATCAATCAAAAAAGGTGATTAAATCAATATTTAATCACCTTTTTTATATATAAGTTTTAGTTATTAAAAAAATGAACATTTTAAATAAGTATCATATAATTCATCGAAGCTAAGACCTAAGATTTCTCCAATAGAAACAAAATCGCTAAAAATTTGAATATAAAGATTAATTCCATCTATAAAATTATCTTGCTTTAAAGCTGATTTTAGACTAGATATATTATCAAATATATTAGAGAATAATTTGATTAAGCTTTCTTCATGATTTATTGAATCTATAACTGTATTATCTATGATATTAAAATTATAATTATTTCCGATTGATAATAAGAATTTAAGTGTATCCATATATCTAATAATTAATTTTTCTTTTGGTATTTCATAGTCAATCATAGAGTATTTATAACATTTTGTTAAATTAGCAAGTTCTCCTAATTTTGTTTGTAAAGCTAAGAATTTAACATCAAATAAATTCTCTTCCCCGATAGAATTTTCTGATATACTAGACATTTTCTTTATCTTATTTTCCATTATATCTTGAATTTTAAATAAATTATTAAGTTCCATAAAGACCTCCAAATAAAAATAATATATATGTAAATTGATTTTAATTCTAAATTAGTACCTGATACTAAAACCTACTATAATAATATACTATAATTTATTATTTGTAAAGAGAATAACTTTAAAAATTTTACAAAAACGTTTTCTTGAATGTCTTGATATATATAGAACATAAGAATAAAAAAGCTAAAAAATCACTAATAATATGTCAAATAATTTTTAATTATTAAAATATAACTTAGTTTATTTTCAATAATGAAGAATTTTTTTAATTGTAATAAGAATTTAATAATTTTTAAATATAAACTATATTACAATTTAAAAAAAATAGGGTATTATTATAATGTGGTACTAATAAAAAACAACTAATAACAAAAGGTGATAAGATGGCAAAGAAAAAAACAAAATTTATATGTCAAAATTGTGGAACTGTTCAATTAAAATGGATGGGACGTTGTCCAGATTGTGATGAATGGAATACTTTGGTTGAAGAATTAGAAGAAACAACAGTAGATCGAAGAAATGTGAAATTTATAGATAAAATTTCAGCAAAAAAACCTATAAAAATAAATGAGATAGAAATAGGAAAAGAAGAACGATTTAAAACTGGAATTGAAGAATTTGATAGAGTATTAGGTGGAGGAATCGTTAAAGGTTCTTTAGTATTAATAGGTGGAGCACCAGGTATTGGAAAGTCAACTTTATTAATACAAGTTGCAAAAATTTTAGATAATATAGGTAAGAAGGTTCTATATGTTTCTGGTGAAGAATCTGTAGCCCAAATTAAATTAAGAAGTGATAGATTGGATATAAAATCAGAGGATATATATTTATTTGGTGAAAATAATTTATATAATATTGAAAAGATAGTTGAGGAATTAGAACCAGAAATACTTATAATCGATTCTATTCAAACAATGTATAATCCAGATTTATCTTCAGCACCAGGAAGTGTTAGTCAAGTTAGAGATTCAACTTCTTCGCTTATGAAAATATGTAAAGGAAGAGGAATATCTACTTTTATAGTTGGGCATGTTACCAAAGATGGAGGTCTTGCAGGTCCTAGAGTATTAGAACATATGGTTGACACAGTTATATATTTTGAAGGTGATAGATATAATACTTATAGAATGATTAGAGCAGTAAAAAATAGATTTGGATCAACTAATGAACTTGGTTTATTTGAGATGAATGACAAAGGACTTAAGGAAATATTAAATCCTTCATCTGTATTGATATCTGAAAGAAATAAAGAAGTGTCAGGTTCTTGTATAAGTTCCATAATGGAAGGTACTAGACCTATTTTGGTTGAAGTCCAAGCATTGGTTTCACCATCTAATGTTGGGATACCAAGAAGAACTTCTCTTGGTATAGAATCTTCAAGATTATCTTTATTATTAGCTGTTTTAGAAAAGCGAATAGGTATAAATGCAAGTTCGAAAGATGTTTATTTAAATATTGTTGGGGGTCTTAGACTTTCAGAACCTGGAATGGATTTAGCAATAATAAGTTCAATTGTTTCAAGTCATAAAAATATATCAATAAGTGAAAAAACTGTTGTCATAGGTGAAGTTGGGTTAACAGGTGAAGTAAGAGGCGTATCATTTTTAGAAAAAAGGTTATTAGAAGCTAAGAAATTAGGATTTGAAAAAGCGATAATACCAAAGTCAAATCTTAAGAATGTAAAAGAAATAGATGAATTAAAAATTTATGGTGTTGATAATGTAAAAAATGCATTAAATATTATATTAACTGATTAGAGGGGGGATTAATTTGAGTTCTAAATTTTTTAAAGATGAAAAAAGTTTAAATTTCTTTAAGATGATTGCTCCAGGAACACCTCTTAGAGAAGGTCTTGAAAATGTACTAAGAGCAAAAACTGGAGCACTTATTGTTATAGGTGATAGTCAAAAGATATTAGATACAGTTGATGGTGGGTTTAATATAGATTGTAATTTTTCACCTGCAAATCTCTACGAACTTGCTAAGATGGATGGTGCAATAATATTAAATTATAATGTGAGTAAAATTTTATATGCAAATACTCAACTAAATCCTTCGCCATCTATAACTACAGATGAAACAGGAACAAGACATAGAACTGCTCAAAGAGTTGCTATAGAAACAGATGAAATTGTAATTTCAATATCACAAAGACGTAATATAATAACTTTATATAAGGGTTATGATAAATATGTGCTAAAAGACACTACAAGAATATTATCTAATGGTAATCAAGCTATACAAACATTGGATAAATATAGAAAAACATTAGATCAAAATATGATAAATCTTACAGCTTTAGAATTTGAGGATTTAGTTACATTAGAAGATGTTGCAAAAGTTATACAAAGAACTGAAATGGTTATGAAAATAGCAAATAAGGTTGAAAGAGCAATATTAGAGCTTGGGGAAGAAGGGCAACTTGTAAGCATGCAATTAGATGAACTTATAGTAAATGTAAAACAAGATTCAAAGCTTGTATTTAAAGATTATTGCAAAAATCTTGATATGGAATATAAAGATTTTAAGAAGTTGCTTATGCAACTTAGTTCTGAAGAACTTTTAAATTTAACAAATATAATTAAAATATTAGGATATTCATCTTTAGAAGAAGATATAGAAAAATCGATAATTACAAGAGGATTTAGAATTCTTAAGAAAATACCTAAACTTCCTTACAATGTTATAGAAAATCTAATAGATTATTTTGATTCATTCAAAGATATAATGAATGCAACAGCAGAAGATTTAGAAGAAGTTGAAGGAATCGGTAATGTAAGAGCACAGTCGATATTAAAAGGTATAGAAAGATTAAAAGATCAAGTGTTTTTAGATAGACATATTTAAGATATCTGTTTTTATAAAATATAAATAGGTATAAATTAAAACAAAATAAAAAATTAGTTTATAAAAATAGTTATAAACTAATTAAAATTTATTTACAGGACAATTAAGTTTTGTAATTATTTTAATCTATTAAAATATAAATTATTATCCTATAATTTATATAATTAAATTAAAAATAATTATAGAAATTCAAAATAAATTAATATTATTTTAATTCTTTATTAATATTATATTTTGAACTTAAAGAGTATAATATATATAAGTATTATTAAAATAAACTATATTTACCAAGTGTATTTATTTTGTTATATTCATCTTCAATTGTTTTTTCTAAATTTATATCTAATGTATTAGCAAGTGCAAACAAGTAAAAAATATGATTTCCTATTTCTTCTTGGATTTTATCCTGACAAATAGGACAGATATGACCATCTATATGATTTTTCATTAAATCAGATAAATCGTCTAAGCTGATGTCCATCGGAATTTCTTGTTTTTTAGCATGGATTTCAACGCAACCACAAGATGTGACAGTCTTTACAACAGCTCTATTTATTTTTGAATTTGTTTCATCTAATTTTGTAATTATGTCTAGGATGCTTTTATGTCTAAATAATACTTCTTTACTTCGTTCTTGAAACTTTTTTAGAGTATTTTCCAATATCAACAGCTCCTTTAAAGTAGATATAATTTTATATATTTTATTTTTAAAAAACAATACTTTGTAATAATTATAATCAAAAAACACATATTGTGTCAATTTTTCGAAAAATATATTTTGGAAATTTTACAAATTTATAAAAGAGATGATATAATTAACTTGGGTTTTAATGTATTAAGTTTTTATTTGAATATGAAGGGAGGGTTTTGGAAACTTTTTATGGAAGTTAGAAGCTTTTTTATAAGTTTTCAATAACAGATATATGATTAATAGAGTAATAAAATCGATAATGGCTCTTGTAGGACTAGCGATAGGTTTTGGTCTTTATATGAGTCTTAGTGCTAAATTTCCAGAAACATTAGCAGCAACAGGTATATATTCTTTAATAAATCCAATTGCATCAGGAGTTGTAGTTGGTATTGTATTTTATTTAATATCACCATGGTTATTAAATGAAGGAAAGAAAACAGCAAATTGGGTAGAGGGAGAAATATCTAAAATACCACCATTTGAAATTTTTATCAGTTCTATTGGACTTATTTTCGGACTTATAATTGCTTATTTAGTTAGTGGATTACTATCAGAGATTACAATACCTTTCGTTGGAGTTATATTATCAGTAATGGTGTATATTTTTATGGGGTATATAGGTATTAATATTGCAAGAAGAAATAAAGATGAATTATTTAAAATGCCAGATATTTTAAAGACAACAGCTTTAAGTTCTTCAAAGGAAAAAGGTGCAGATCAAAAAAATAAAAAGACTTGTACTTGCCCTAAGATTTTAGATACATCAGTTATAATAGATGGAAGAATAGCTGATATTTGCAAAACTGGCTTTATAGAAGGAACTTTGGTTATACCAGAGTTTGTATTAGAAGAATTAAGACATATAGCCGATTCTTCTGATGACTTAAAGAGAGTTAGAGGAAGACGTGGATTAGATATATTAAATATAATTCAAAAAGAATTAGATATAGATGTTATGATCTACGAAAAAGATATAAAAGATGTGGCTGAGGTAGATGTAAAACTTCTAAAATTAGCACAGATAATGAATGGTAAAGTTGTAACTAATGATTTTAATCTGAATAAAGTTGCTCAATTTCAAGGGGTTGAAGTTTTAAATATAAATGAACTTGCAAATGCAGTAAAACCAGTTGTTATACCAGGAGAAGAGATGGTTTTACAAGTGGTTAAAGAAGGAAAAGAACATGGTCAAGGACTTGCTTATTTAGATGATGGAACAATGATAGTTGTTGATACAGGTAAGAAATATATGGGTGAAACTATAACTGCTGTTGTTACTTCTGTACTTCAAACTGCTGCGGGTAGAATGATATTTGCTAGACCAAAAAATGAAAGATAAAATATAATATAGAAAATAGAAAATAAGTTATATAAAAATTAAATTTGTATTTCGCTTAAAAAGCATTTTAAAAGTGAAATAATAAGAATAAAGAATGAAAATTACTTAAAAAATAGTTTGTTAAATTTTTTAGGTAATTTTTTTGTGAAAAAATTAGTACCAGGTATAAAAAAACTTTCTTGAATTTGCAATGTATATACTGGGTATACAAATTTATAGAGTTGATTTTTTGTATTCCATAAATTAATATAAATATAAGTATAAAAAAATACAAGGAGGATTTATATGAATATAAATGTCATTTTAATTGTGGCATGTTCTTTTTTAATAGGGTCTATCCCATTTGGATTTATATTTACTAAAAAACTTGCAGGTGTCGATGTTAGAACTGTTGGTAGTGGAAATATAGGGTCAACTAATGTTAAAAGGGCTGCGGGTTCAAAGATTTCATTATACACACAGATTATGGATATATTAAAGGGGTTAATACCAGTTGTACTGGCAATGTTTTTATACCCTGTTTTAAATACAGATTTAGATAAAGATTTAATAATGTCTTTATGTGCGGTATTTGCAATATTAGGACATGATTATACTCCATTTTTAAAATTCAAAGGTGGAAAAGGTGTTAATACTACATTAGGGTCATTTTTATTAATATGTCCAATACCTGTTTTACTAAGTGTATTTACGCATAAAATACTTGGGCTTGTTACCGATATAGTTTCAATAAGGTCTTTATTATTAGGTTTTGTAATACCTCTTACAGCATATTTTATGAATTATGGCAAAGGTGTTGTTTTATGTGCACTTGTAGCTGCAATACTTATAGTTATAAGACATGAGTCTAATATAAGAAGACTTATAAATGGAGATGAAAAATAAAAGTATTGGAGGAATTTTCATGAACTGCGCATTGATTGTGGCTGGAGGAACTGGCAGTCGAATGAAAATGGATACAAATAAACAATTTCTTAAATTAAATGATAAGGAAGTTGTTATAAGAACTATGGAAGCTTTTGATACTAATTTAAATATTGATGAGATAATCGTTGTTTTAAAGAAAGAAGAAATAGAATTTTTTAAAACAAAAATACTACCAAATTACAGATTTATAAAGCCAATAAAGCTTGTAGAAGGTGGAAAACAAAGGCAAGATTCTGTCTATAATGGACTCAAAGCTTTGGACAAGGATTGTAAAAATGTTTTGGTTCATGATGGAGCCAGACCATTTGTAACTCAAGAGATAATAAATGATACAGTGTCTAAATTAAAAGAACTTGGAGCTGTTGTAGTTGCTGTTAAAGTTAAGGATACAATAAAATATGTTGATGAAGAACATAATATCGAATCTACTTTAAATAGAGATAGTTTATTTGCAGTGCAAACACCCCAAGCATTTAGATATAAAATGTTATTAAAAGCATATGAGCATGCTTATGAAAATGAGATAACAGGAACTGATGATTCATCTTTAGTAGAAAAACTTGGCTATAAAGTCAAAATAATAGATGGTTCATATGATAATATAAAAATAACAACAAAAGAGGACTTAGATTTTGCTTATCAAATACTAAAAAGAAAAGGTGAGTAGTTTGAGAATTGGAATTGGTTATGATGTTCATAAATTAGTAGAAGGTAGAGATCTTATTATAGGTGGAGTAAAAATACCATATGAAAAGGGTTTACTTGGACATTCTGATGCAGATGTATTAACACATGCAATAATGGATTCAATACTTGGTGCATTGGCTTTAGGAGACATAGGGAAGCATTTTCCGGATACTGATGTTAATTATAAGAATGCAGATAGTATAAAGCTTTTAAAACATGTAAATGAACTTATAAAACAAAAAAATTATGAAATTTCAAATTTAGATTCAATAATAATAGCTCAAAAGCCTAAAATGGCAGGATATATAGATGATATGAGAAAGATAATAGCAAATGTATTGGACACTGATATAGAAAATATATCTATAAAAGCAACAACTACCGAAAAATTAGGTTTTGAAGGTAGATTAGAAGGAATATCTTCTAAATGTGTATGCATGTTAAGAAAAATTAATTAAATAAATAAAAAAATAAAACGTAGAATTATCTACGTTTTTTTCTTTTGTTTTTCGAGACATTCTTTACATACTCCTTTAAAATGATAATAAGCTTTTTGAACTTTGAATCCTTTTAAATCTGCAATTTCATCTTTTTTTTCTTCATCCAAGTCAATATCATATATATTTTTACAAATATCACATCTAAAATGTCCATGAGAATTAGGATTATAAAGATCATATCTGATTTCATTACCTTCAATAGTAATTTCTTCAACAATATTTTTTTGTACAAATAATTTTAGGGTATTATATATAGTGGTCTTTGAAAGAGAAGGTATTTCGTCTATAAGTGCATCATAAATTACATTAACATTTGGATGATTTCTGTGTTCAAGTAAATATTCATATATTCTCTTTCTTTGATATGATGGTTTGATTTTATTTTCAAGTAGATAATTTGCTACATTCAATTTTTTCATAATTTGTACCTCCTTTCAATATGGAATCATTTCAAAACTATCTTTATTTCTATTTTATCATAGATTTAAAATAAAATACATATTATTTAGTTAAAAAAATAAAAATAATTGAAATATATTATTGACAATCAAAAAAATATAATATAAAATAAAAATCAAATTTTATAAAATTAGATACTACGAACAAGAATAGTAAAAAAATAAATCTTCAAAGAGAAAAAACCATTTGCTGAGAGGTTTTAAGAATTTGTTTTTTGAACCAGCTTGGGAGTTTAAAGGATGAAATTAAGTATTCCTTTACGCTTAATTTAGCGTTATAAATATTTAAGATAATTGAAAGTATATCTATATTTTCAGTTAATTAGAGTGGTACCGCGTGACTTCGCCTCTATATTTGAGGGTGGAGTTTTTTTATTGCATAAAATTATAAACTGTTTATAAAAACATTATTTGTACTTATAAGATTTATCAAAAACTTAATATAAAATATTAAGAAAAAATTTTCGAATATTGTATTCGTAGGAGGAAGAAAAATGGCTAAGAAGAAAAATAATTTTGTTGAAGAAATTACATTGATGGAAGACGACTTTTCTCAGTGGTATACAGATGTTATAACTAAAACTGATTTGGTTGATTACTCACCAGTAAAAGGATTTATGGTTATAAAGCCTTATGGTTATGCACTTTGGGAAGGAATACAAGGATTTTTAGATAAGAGATTTAAAGAGACTGGACATAAAAACTGCTATTTTCCTCTTTTAATTCCAGAGAGTTTATTAAATAAAGAAGCTGAGCATGTTGAAGGTTTTGCTCCAGAAGTTGCTTGGGTAACTCATGGTGGAAAAGAAGAATTAGGAGAAAGATTATGTGTTAGACCTACATCAGAGACAATAATCTGTTCAATGTATTCTAAATGGTTAAGTTCTTGGAGAGATTTACCATACCTATATAATCAATGGTGTTCTGTTGTTAGATGGGAACAAAGTACAAGACCATTCTTAAGAACTTCTGAGTTCTTATGGCAAGAAGGTCATACATTACACGAAACTAAAGATGAAGCACAAGAAGAAACTATTCAAATGCTTAATATATATAAAGAAATGTGTGAAGATTTACTTGCAATACCAGTTGTTACAGGTAGAAAAAGTGAAAGAGAAAAATTCGCAGGTGGAGAAGCTACTTACACAATCGAAGCACTTATGCATGATGGTAAAGCATTACAATCAGGTACAAGTCATTTCTTAGGACAACACTTTACTAAAGCCTTTGATATAACTTATACTGATAGAAATGGTAAAGAAGCAAATCCATACCATACTTCATGGGGAGTATCAACAAGATTAATAGGAGCTCTTATAATGGTTCATGGTGATAATAGAGGATTAGTATTACCTCCAAGAATAGCACCAACACAAGTGGTAATGGTTCCAATAGCAGCGCATAAAGGAAATGTTATGGAAGTTGTTGATTCTATTTACGAAGATTTAAAAACTGATCTAAGAGTAGAAGTTGATGATAGAGATCAAAGCCCAGGTTGGAAGTTCAATGAATGGGAAATGAAAGGTGTTCCAGTAAGAATTGAAATAGGACCAAGAGATATTGAAAATAATCAAGTAACTATATTTAGAAGAGATACATTAGAAAAAACTCAAGTTAGCATGGATGGTCTTAAAGATTATCTGAATAATCTAATGGATGAAGTTCATAATTCATTATTAGAAAAAGCTACTAACATGAGAGAAGAAAAAACTTATGTTGCTAAAGATATGGATGAATTAAGAAAAATAATAAAAGAAACTCCTGGTTTTGTTAAGATGATGTGGTCTGGAGAATTAGAAGAAGAACTATTTATCAAAGAAGAAACTGGAGCTACAATAAGATGTATACCATTTGAACAAGAGCAAATATCAGATAAATCGATAACTGGTAAAGAAGCTAAGCATATGGTTTATGTTGCAAGAGCATATTAATTAAAAAATAGGACTTATCAAAATGAATCTGCTTTATATATAATATTAAGTTAAAGATTAGGATGTTTGATAAGTCCTTTTCTTATATACAAGGGGTGATTAAAATTAAATTTTCAAATTTTTTATTAAAAACAAAAAAGAAGAAAGATAAAGATATGGAAGGTCTTTTTATGGATAGTCTTTTAAGAGGGGGATATGTAAAATTTTTAGATGATGGAACTCTTTCTTATACATATTATATGAATTTGATAAAAGAAAAATTAAAAACTCAAATAAAAGAGCATATGTTTGAAAGTTTTTATATTGATGTGGATAATAAAGAGTTGGTAAAAGAATATATAAAGGATTTATCATCATATAAGGCATTACCGCTTAATTTATCTTATGAATTAAAAGAAGATAATGAAAGATTTAAGTTTAAATATGGACTTTTAACACCAAAAAAACAAAAACTTTATACATTTAATAAAATAGGAACAAAAGATGAATTAAAAGAAAGTTATTTAGAATCTCTAACTAAATTAGATGAATTAAATAAAGTATTAAATCTTGATTTGAATAAATTAAAAATTGAAGATAATAATATATCTTTTTATCATATTGATGATGAATATAATCTAGCAGATGTTTTAAGAGCAAATAATTTTGGTGGTTATAAAGACGAGGTACAAATCAAATCAGAAGAAAATATTAAAAAAGAGCTAAAAGATAAAGAAGAGATATATACAAAAGATATAAAAACAATAGAAGAATTAGAAAATTATTTAAATATAGATGCAAAACATTTTATAAAAACGATGGTCATAAAAGTTGATGGAGAATTAATAGGAGTGTTATTAAGAGGAGACAGGGATTTAAATACTAAATTATTAGCAAATTATTTAGATGTTAAAGAATCAAAAATTCAAATGGCAAATGAAGAAGATATAAAAGATAGTAATTTGGTATTTGGTTTTGTAGGCCCTATTGATTTTAAAAATAGACTTATATGTGATGAGGAATTAAAAGATAGTTGTAATATGGTTTGTGGAGCTAATAAACTCGATTATCATATTAAGAATGTTAATATCAACAAAGATTTTAAGATAAAAGAATTTGCTAACTTAAAGATGGCAAATGAGGGCGACTTATCTTTTGAAAATGAAAAATATGAATTATTAAAAGGCGAAAAAATTATATCAATAAAATTAAAAAAATTAAACGCCTTTTATTTAAATGCATCAGGAAAGCAAGATGATTTATATTCTTTAGAAATTGATTTTTATATAGATAAGCTATTAGCTTCATTTATCATAAATAATATGATAGATGATAATATTTATCTAGGGGAATTATCTTATTTTGATATGGTAATACTTATATCTAATATAAAAGATGAAAATTTGGTTGAAGCTTCTATTAAACTATATGAAAGCTTTAAAAGTAAAGGTTTAAATGTATTATTAGATGATAGAAAAGAAAGACTTGGATTTAAATTAAAAGATTTTGAACTTATGGGTATTAAAAAAGCTTATATAGTAGGAAAAAGTTTGAATGAGGGTCTTATAGAATTAAAAGATAGGACTAAGGAAGATAATGAATTTATAAAATTTGAAGATTTAATTTAATAAATTGAATTTATGAATAAAAAAGCATCTTAATGATATAATTTAAAAAAATATATTTAAATTTTATAATATCAACTAAAATAAGGGGTTACCATATAGAAAAATCATAAGTATTTTCTATATGGTAACCCCTATTTTAATTAATTGAATTTTTTATTTTATATTATATATTGAATTTCTTAATCTCATCCTTAAGACGCTTTGCTAATACTTCTAAATCTCTAGCTGATGTAGAAAGTTCAAGTATTGAGGCTGTTTGTTCTTCAGATGAAGCTGTTACTTCTTCTGTTGAAGCTGCTGTTTCTTCTGATACGGCAGATATATTTTCTATTGAAGATAATATATTATCTTTGCTATTATTCATATCAGAAACAAATTCATTAATTAGCTCTATATTGCAATAAATTTCATCAATTGAAAAAGATATATCTTTAAAAGATGTGGATACAGTATTTACCGCATTATTTTGTTCTAAAGAACTTTCCTTAACATCATTCATGATATTTACTGTCATATTAGTCTCATCTTGAATATTTTTCACTATATTATAAATTTCATCAGTTGAAGAATTTGATTGAATAGATAATTTTCTAATTTCTTCAGCAACTACTGCAAAACCGCTACCATGTTCTCCTGCTCTAGCCGCTTCAATAGAAGCATTTAAAGCAAGTAAACTTGTTTGTTCAGAAATAGATGTTATAGTTGCTAGGATATTTCCAATATCTAAGACTTTTTCTTTAAGCGAAAGCACTGCATTTTCAATTCTTTCAATTGATTTTTCGCTTTCATCTGATTTGTTTTTTAATACATCAATCGATTTATTACCTTCTATATTTTTATTCATTATAGATTTTGCAGCGTCCATCATAGTTGTTGAATTATCAACTAGATTATTAAACTGTGAATCTAAGTCATTTACAAGTGTAACACATTTTTCAGATTCTTCAGCTTGACTAGAAGCACCGTTAGCTATTTCGGTAACTGTATTAGATACTTCTTGAGCAGTTGTTGAAGCAACATCGGTTGCAGTTGCTAGATTTTTGGCTGAATCATCTATAATATCTATTGTAGATTTTGTATTTGATATAAGAGAATTCATATTATCAAGCATTAAATTAAAAGAATTTGCTAAAACTCCTATTTCATTTTTAGCATTTATTTCAACATGAGCATTTAAATCCCCACTACTTGCCTTGTTAGTAGCATTAACTAATTTGTTTATAGGTTCGCTTAATTTTTTTGAATATAGTATTGAAGCTATTGAAGCTATTATTATAGAAATAATCGTAAATATAAGAGTGTTGTAAAGCATATAATTTGTATGAGATTTTATTTCATCTATATTTATAGAACCAACAACAGTCCAATTACAGTTTTCTAATTTAGCATAACTATAGACATAGCTTTTTCCTTGATAAATAGATCTTGTCAAACCTTCTTTTTTTCCACTATTTAAGGCATTAATCAAAGTTTCATTATTCATTGTTTGTCCAATTTGATCTAAATATTCATGAGCCATGATTTTGTTATTAGAATCTAATAAAAAGGCATGACCAGCATTACCAATGATTATATCGCCTATTTTTTCTGATAATCTTTTTAAAGATATATCTATTGCCAAAACTCCAACTAGTTCATTATTCTTTTTTATTGGAGCAGAATAAGTTATTACATGTGTTTTAGAACGTTCATCAAAATATGGATCACTACAGACTACGCCATTTTTAGCGATTGCATTTTTATACCAAGGTCTTGTGGTTGGATCATATGCACCATTTGAATTCAAATCTAAATATGGATATATTTTTGTATCCTTATCTGGAAAACCAATATAAACATAGTCAACATCTTCAAATGATTTTTGATATTGTTCAAATTCTGCTAGAAGTTCATCTAATGATTCTTTTGAATCTTTATTATAATTAATTAAATTATTGCTCTTTGATATGTAAGAAGCTGATTGCTTATATATATCTAAATAAGTCAAAATTCCATTTCTTGTTTCTTTTGTAGTAGACATAGAGGTAGATTCAAGACCTTTTGTCAAAACTTCTTTGGATCTTAAATAATTGAAACTTCCTTGAGTTATAAGCGGTATACTTACTAAAATAAGGAACATCAATATAAGATTATTCTTAATTTTTTTCATACCTAGCACTTCCTTTTTAACTTTAATTTTAAAATAGAATTAAAAAATAATATAAATTTTTCTGAAATTTAATATTATCTATAATATATTAATATAAAGGATTAGAATAATCAACTTTAAAACTTATTTACTATTGCAAATTGAATATGTAGTAATATTTAATTATAAAAAATAATAAAAAAGATCTCTTTTTTTATTTTAAAAAGAGATCTTTTTACTATATTATTGATTTTTATTAATTTTTTATATATTCAAATAAAATAAAAAACAAGCATAAAAAACTAATGTTTGAGAATATTCTGTCAATAAACCAAAACCTCTAATCGTTTGGTTTTAAAAGCTTCTTCTATTGTTAAATTTTTAATTCTAGCTTTTTCAAGAAGCTCTGATTCAGTTCTTGTTTTTATGAAATTTCTGCTATTTAAAGCTGTGAAAATATAATAACTATGTTCTATCAATGTTATATTATATTTCTCATCTTCATAAATAAGATCGATTTTATCCTTATTTTTAAGATCTTTTAAAAAATCATTATAATTATATTCTATAAACTTTGGAAATACTATTCTAAGTGGTTCATAATTGATTACCTTTTCATGCATCTTAATAATATTGTTATCAAATAAATCTGAAAGGTTGAGATTTTTTTTCTTTAAAAATCTCATCATAGAGTGTATATCTTTAAATCTATAATCTTCATCCAAATCTATATCTGTAAAAATATATCTTCGTTCAAATCTTGATACAGAATAAAATTTATCTTGAATTCTAAATTTAAGAGCTGCACCATTTTTTATATCTCTGTAAAAATCAATATAGTAATAATCAATATCTTTTAGGGAAAGCCACTTAACCATAATAAAACCTCCTAAATTTTCGACATTAAACAAATAATATTAATAAATAGGTTATAGAAGCTTTTATATTTTCGATATTAACAAAACAATTAAAAGGAGAAATGTATATATTATATTTATACACATAAAAAATAAAATTAAAAATAAAATTCGAAATAAATTAAAATTTTAATTTTTTTTAAGTAATAGTGATTTTTGTTTTTTAAAAAAAATTTTAAGGGTACAAATCATAATAATGGGAAAATTTTTAACGACCTATGATTTGAAGGGAGTCATTCATTAGGGAGGATGATATTGTGATTAGTGAAAAAAAAGCATTTTTTAATAAAAATTATACATTAGATGTCGATTTTAGATTAGAAAAATTAAATAATTTAAAAAAGAGCATAAAAAACAATGAACAGTTAATATTAGATGCTTTAAAAGCAGATTTATACAAATGTGAATTTGAGGCTTATGAAACAGAACTAGCTATTGTGTATGAAAGTATTAATTATTTTATCAATAATTTAAAAAAACTAAACAAACCAAAGAAGGTAAAAACACCGGTTTATTTAAAACCTTCAAAATCTTATGTTGTAAGAAGACCATATGGAGTTAGTCTTATAATTGCACCTTGGAATTATCCATTTTCTTTAGCAATAGATCCATTAATAGGAGCTATAGCTAGTGGAAATTGTGCAGTTTTAAAACCTTCTGAATACGCAAAATCAGTATCAAAAGTTATAAAAAAAATCATAGAAGAAAGTTTTACAAAAGAATATATTGAAGTTATAGAAGGAGATTATAAGGTTAGTGAAGATTTGTTAGAATTAGATTTTGACCATATATTTTTTACTGGTAGCACTAAGATAGGTAAGATAATAATGAACAGAGCTTCAAGAAATATAATTCCAACAACTCTAGAATTAGGTGGCAAAAGTCCAACTATTGTGCATTTAGATGCAGATATCAAGGAAGCTTGTAAAAAAATTGCTTGGGCAAAATTTATGAACTGTGGTCAAACTTGTGTAGCTCCTGATTATATATTAGTTCATAATAATGTATATGATGATTTTTTAAAAGAGCTTAAAAAAACTATAATTAAATTCTACGGCAAAAATCCTATTAAGAGTAAATCTTATTCAAGAATTATAAATCTAAAACATTTTAAAAGAGTATTAAATATGATTAATTTCAAAAAAGTTTATCATGGAGGAAAATTTCTAGAAGAAGAACTTTATATAGATCCTACAATTCTTACCAATATAAATTTTAATGATATTATCATGCAAGAAGAAATATTTGGGCCTGTATTACCTGTTATAAAATATGAGGATATAGATAAGTTAATAGAAATACTAAATAAAAAAGAAAAATCTCTTGCATTATATGTTTTTAGTAGCAGTAAAGATACTGCAAATAAAGTTATAAATTCAATAACTTTTGGTGGTGGATGTATAAATGATACACTTGTTCATACTGCAAATATAAACCTACCATTTGGCGGGGTCAAACAATCTGGTATGGGAAGATATCATGGGGAGGCTTCTTTTTATGAATTTACTTATGAAAAAAGTATAATGGAAAAATATAAAAAAACTAAATTTGACCTTATTTATCCACCATATAATAAAGCTAAACTTATGATGCTTAAGAAGCTTTTTAAATAATTTTCATGCTTTTTATTGAAATACTTTAAGTTTTATAATATTATTTATATTAGTAAGTAAAAGGTATACTAACGTTAGTATACCTTTTTATATGTTTATAAGGAGGATTTTAAAATGAGCGTTAGAGTTAGATTCGCACCAAGTCCAACAGGATTTGTGCATATAGGAAGTCTTAGAACTGCTCTTTATAACTACCTTTTTGCAAAAAAAATGGGTGGAACTTATTTATTAAGAGTTGAAGATACTGATAGAACAAGACTTGTAGATGGAGCTATAGAAAATATGCTTCATGCAATGTCATGGGCTAATGTAGAGCACACAGAAGGTGTTGTATTAGGTGAAGATGGAAAGGTTACTCAAGTAGGAGAATACGGACCATATATACAATCAGAAAGACTTGATATATATAAAGAATATATAAAGACTTTATTAGAACAAGATAAAGCTTATTACTGTTTTTGTTCAAAAGATAGATTAGATAAGGTAAGACAAGTTCAAAAATCAGAAGGTAAAGTACCTAAGTATGATGGACATTGTAGAGGATTATCTAAAGAAGAAATTCAAGCTAAGATAGATGCTGGGCAAGATTATGTTATAAGACTTAAATTACCAGCAAATAAAGAAATAAAATTCAATGATATGGTTAGAGGAACTGTTAAGATGAACACTAATGATTTAGATGATCAAGTTCTTATGAAATCAGATGGATTCCCAACTTATCATTTTGCTGTTGTTGTTGATGATTATTTAATGAAAATTACACATATAATAAGAGGGGAAGAATGGATATCATCTACTCCTAAGCATGTGTACTTATATGAAGCATTTGGATGGGAAGCACCTACTTTTGTTCACCTTCCAAACATACTAAATACAGAAAAGAAAAAATTAAGTAAGAGACATGGTGATGTTGCTGTTGAAGACTTTAGAAAGAAGGGATATTTCCCAGAAGCTTTAGTTAACTATGTTGCACTTGTTGGTTGGTCGCCAGAAGATAATCAAGAAATATTTAGCATGGATGAATTAGAAAATGCATTTGATGTTAAAAGAGTTTCTAATAGTGGTGGAGTATTTGATACTAACAAATTAAACTGGGTATCTCAACATTATATGAAAGATGCTGATGATGACGAGCTTACTAAGCTATGTATACCTTTCTTAGTAGAAACTAATATGATAACTAAAGAAGAAGCTCAGGAAGATTATGATAAGATAAAAGCTATAGTTTCTTTAGTTAAAGAAGGAATGCATTATGCAAAAGAAATAAATGAAAAGGTTGATGTATTCTTTAAAGATGAACTTAAAATAGAAGAACAAGATGCCTTAGAATTCTTGAAATTAGAGCATATGCCAACTTTATATGAAGCATTAGAAGAAAAGATTTCTAATATGGATGAAATTCAGGCAGATCTTATAAAGCCAATGTTTAAAGAAATTCAAAAAGAACATGGGATAAAGGGTAAAAATTTATTTATGGGAACTAGAATATTAATAACTGGTCAAATGCATGGACCAGAAATACCTCATGTAGTTACAATTTTAGGAAAAGAAGAAGTATTAAAGAGAATGTCTTTTGTTAAACAAAATTACATGTAAAAGATTCTATATAAATAAAAGACTAGGGTATAAATTAATTACCCTAGTTTTTTTATAAAAAAAAATTTATTAAAAGGTGATTTTATGTTTAATAAACACAAAGATTTTGTAGAGAAAATATTTATTATATTTTTATTTTTAATATTCTTTTTAATATTTTTTAATAATTTTGATAATGTAAAAAATATATTAACAAGTTTTAAAAATATATTAAAACCATTTTTTATAGCTATGTTTATAGCTTATTTATTTAATCCTCTTATAAATATATTGCAAAAGAGAATTAAAAATAGAGGTATTTGCATATCTATAGTTTATTTAAGTTTTTTAGGTGCATTACTTTCTTTATTTTTATTTGCATTACCAACGACTATAAAGCATATAACACAAATTATTAATGAAATAGCATCTAGTCAATATCAATTAAATGATGAGCTTTATAAGATATTTGGAGTATATGAGAATGAAGTTAGAGCTGGTATTGCAAATTTATATTCAAAAATTCCTCTTATATTAAATTATTTATTTAATAATTTGATTAATATTCTAAAGAATTTTGCTGATGTTTCAATAACTAGTTTTTTAGCATTAGTATTATCGATTTATATGGAAATAGATAAAAAGAATTTAACTAAGCTTTCAAAAGAGATTGTTAGAATGTTCTTAAATGAAAGAAAATCAAATGAATTCTTTAAATTTATGAAGGAAGTTAATAATATTTTTTCAAAATTTCTAACGGGTTTAGTTATAGAGGCTCTTATAATGGGATGCTTAGCACTTATTGGTTTTAGTTTGATCAATATAAAATATAAGTTTTTACTTGCTAGTATTGTCTGTGTAACAAATGTAATTCCTTATATAGGACCATTTATAGGTGCAATACCTGCCGTTATTGTTACTCTTATTAATACGCCAGAAAAGACCTTATGGGTAGCACTTTATATACTTATAATACAACAATTAGATGGAAATTTTATAGGACCAAAGATAATGGGTAATTTTATAGGATTATCACCTATTTGGATTATACTTGCTATTAGTGTTGGTGGTACATTCTTTTCTCTTCCTGGTATAATACTATCTGTTCCAGTAGCTGCGATTATAAAAATTATTTTTATAAGAATAAAAAATTCAAAATTGGCAAGCTAAAGTAATATAAAAATATAAAGAGTAAAATTAATAAGAATATAATAAGATTAAAAAAATTGTATTAAATTTTTTAATTGACAATACTTTATTAGATAATATATAATCGTTTTAATTCCGAGTTTTAAACTAGGGATTAAAACTTTTTTATTTTTAAGGAGGAGATTATTTGATTTATGATAATATTACAAACTTAATAGGGCAAACACCAATTATCAAGTTGAACAAATTGCAAACAGAGGATATGGCTGATATTTATTTAAAGGTAGAATCTTTTAATCCTGGAGGATCAATTAAGGATAGAATAGCATTAAAAATGATTGAAGGTATGGAAGAACGTCTAGAGATAAAAGAAGGTTATACTTTGGTTGAACCTACAAGTGGAAATACAGGTATTGGAATTTCTATGGTGAGTGCGTATAAAGGGTATGATATTATTCTTGTTATGCCAGATACTATGAGTATTGAAAGAAGAAATCTATTAAAAGCTTATGGTGCAAAACTTATATTAACAGATGGTAAACTTGGAATGAAGGGTGCAATACAAAAAGCCAAAGAAATAGTTTCAAATAATGAAAAACATGTGTTAATAGGGCAATTTGAAAATATGGATAATAAAAAGGCACATATAATGACTACTGCAAAAGAAATATTAAATGATTTTTCTTCTTTAGATGCTTTTGTAGCTGGGGTAGGAACAGGTGGAACTATAAGTGGTGTATCAGAGGTTTTAAAAAAGCATTACAAAAACATAGATATAGTTGCTATAGAGCCTAATGATTCAGCTGTGCTAAGTGGTGACAAATCAGGGCCTCATAAAATACAAGGAATTGGTGCTGGATTTATTCCTGATATATTGAATGTTGAGGTTATAGATGATATAGTAAGGGTAAGTAATGAAGAAGCTATAAATACCATGAGACTCTTAGCAAGAGAAGAAGGAATTCTTAGTGGAATATCTTCAGGTGCTGCTTTATTTGGAGCTTTAAAAATTGCTAAAAAGCTTGGAAAAGGAAAGAAAGTGCTTGTTATATTACCAGATACAGGAGAGAGATATTTAAGTGGAGGTGTTTTTAATGACTGATAAAGAAGACTGTTGTGGTTGTTGTTGCTCATATACAATTTTAAAAGAAAGGAGTTGTTGATTTATATAATTAAAAATATTATTAGTTGTATAAATCAACAACTCCTTTCTTAAAACAATCACAATTAAAATTTGGTATTTGAAATATAAAATTTAAATATAATTTAAACTTTATATTTTTATAACATAATTTATAGGAATATGTTATCATTAATTGAGTATAATCTGTTTATGGCTTAAACAGTTAGTTTTAAATGGCAAATAACAGATTATGATTAGTTAAATTGCTAAAAAAATCAGATTAATTAAAAGTTATAATGGCTTTTATAAATATTTAGATTGTAAGAAAGGAATTTATTAATGTTCGAATTATTAAAATCATATAAAGAAAAAGACCCAGCTGCATCTAGTTTAATAGAAGTATTATTGACTTACCCTGGAGTACATGCGATATTTTTTTATAGGATATCAAATTCTTTTTACAAGATGAAATTAAAACTTCTTGCAAGATTAATTTCCAATATCGGAAGATTTTTTACGGGAGTTGAAATACACCCAGGAGCTACTATTGGAAAAAGGCTATTTATAGACCATGGGCTTGGTATAGTTATTGGAGAAACAGCAATAATAGGAGATGACGTTACTTTGTACCATCAAGTAACACTTGGTGGAACTGGTAAGGAAAGTGGAAAAAGACATCCTACAGTTGGTAACAATGTGTTTATATCAGGTGGAGCAAAAGTTTTGGGAAGTATAAATATTGGCGATAATGTTAAAGTTGGAGCGAATGCAGTTGTATTAAAAGATGTACCAAATGATTGTACGGTTGTAGGAATTCCTGCTAAAATAGTAAGAAGAAATGGAAATAAAGTAAGAGAAGCTTTATAATATATAAATAGATTAAAAAGAATTGGAGGTGAAAGCTAAGATAAATATATATTTATCTAGCTTTATATATGAAATTATACAATACACTTAAAAGACAAAAAGAAGAATTTATACCAATAGAAGAAAATAAGGTTAAGATGTATGTATGTGGACCTACGGTATATAACTATTTTCATATAGGGAATGCAAGACCTTTTTTAATATTTGATACGTTTAGAAGATATTTAGAATATAGAGGTTTTGAAGTTACTTATGTACAAAATTTTACAGATGTTGATGATAAAATAATAAAAAAAGCAAATGAAGAAAATGTAAGCTCTGAAGAAATTGCTAAAAGATATATAGACGAATATTTCAAAGATGCAGATGGACTGGGAATTAAAAGAGCAAATATACATCCAACTGTTACAGAAACTATGGATGAAATAATAGCATTTATAAAAGATCTTATGGATAAAGGCTATGCATATGAATCTAATGGAGATGTATATTTTGAAGTTGCAAAATTTGAGAAATACGGAAAACTATCAAAACAAAACCTTGATGAATTAGAAGAAGGTGCAAGTGATAGAGTGGATAATGAAAGCGAAAAGAAAAGCTTTATGGATTTTGCACTTTGGAAAAATAAAAAAGAAGGAGAACCAGGATGGAAAGCTCCTTGGGGTGAAGGTAGACCAGGATGGCATATAGAATGTTCAGTTATGATTGATAAACACTTAGGCAAAACTATAGACATACATGCTGGAGGTCAAGATTTATCATTCCCTCATCATGAAAATGAAATAGCACAAAGTGAAGCTAGAAATGGTGTGGCTTTTTCTAATTATTGGCTTCATAACGGTTATATAAATATAGATAATCAAAAGATGTCTAAATCACTTAATAATTTCTTTACTGTAAGAGAAATTTCACAAAAATATGATTTAGAAATTGTTAGATTATTTTTATTATCAGCTCATTATAGAAAACCTGTTAATTTTAGTGATGAACTTATAAAACAATCAGAAGCGGCACTTAATAGACTATACAATACTAAAGATAAATTACAATTTATAATAGATAATTTAAAAGATAGTAGTGAAGAAGTTGATTATAGCGAATTAGAAAGTTTTAAAACTAAGTTTATAAATGCTATGGACGATGATATAAATACTGCGGAAGCTATAGGATCTATATTTGAACTTTCAAAATATATAAATACAAATATAAACGAAAACACAAATATAAATTTTGCGAAGAAAGCTATGGAATTATATTTAGAACTTACTTCAGTTTTAAATATAATGACAAAAGAAGCTAAAGCAGATGAACTTGATTCAAAGGTAGAAGCGCTTATTGAAGAAAGAAAAAATGCTAAAAAATCAAAAGATTTTAAAAGAGCAGATGAAATAAGAGATGAATTAAAAGAAATGGGCATAGCAATAGAAGATACAAGACAGGGAACTAAATGGCACAGAATATAGAAGATAAAAAAAATGCAAATTTAATATCTCCAGTAGTTTTAGCTTATATGGGTGATAGTGTATATGAAATCTATATAAGAAAGCATGTGCTTTTAAATAATATAAATTTTAAGGTAAATGATATTCATAAAGCTGTAGTAGGTTATGTTAGAGCTTCTGCCCAAGCCAAAGCATTAAATGCTATAATGGATGATTTAACAGAGGAAGAATTAAAGATTTTTAAAAGAGGTAGAAATCAAAAAACAGGTGTTCCTAAAAATGCAAATGTGGGAGAATATAGAATAGCTACTGGTTTTGAAGCTCTTTTAGGATATTTATATATAAAAAATCAAGATGAAAGATTAGATTTTCTTATAGAAAAGAGTATAGATGCTATTGAATCAATAGGTTAAAAATATTTATTTTTAACTCAATTATTTTGATTTTAAATAATATTGATAGTTGATTAGTTTTTTATAAAAAAATTAAATAACACTTATAAAAAGGTTGTCTTAAAATGCCGTAATTTGTATTTAGACAACCTTTTTTACGAGTTTATATATAAAAAATTATGTAAATATAAACTTCTAGTAGTAAATATTTTGGTATGTTATAATAACTATTAGTTTAAAATAAGGAGAGGTTTTAAGTGAAGGTAAAACTTTTAGAATATACAAATAACCCTGAAAAGGTAATATCTATGGCAGCTAAACTTTGTTATAGTCCAGTTGGAATAGATGAAATAGAATCAGGGCTAACTGAAGATAATGTTGATAAATTTTTAAATAGACTTATGAATTTAGGTCATGAAAGTCCAATAGAGCATGTTTGTTTTACTTTTGGAGTAGAAGGAATTAGTAGAACATGTTCTCACCAATTGGTTAGACATAGAATAGCTAGTTATTCTCAACAATCTCAAAGGTATGTTAAATTGGACCAATTTGAATATATAATACCACCATATATTGAAAATAATGAAGAAGCAAAAGCATTATTTATAGATGCAATGAAACAAGATCAAAAGACTTATGATGAACTTGTTGAGATACTTTCTAAACAACATTTAGAAATGTTTTTAAAAGAAGGCAAGGAAGAAAAAGAAGCAAGTAGATTAGCTTCAAAAAAAGCTATAGAAGATGCTAGATTTGTATTTCCAAATGCATGTGAGACAAAAGTTGTATTTACTATGAATGCAAGAACTTTGTTGCATTTTTTTAGACATAGATGTTGTAATAGAGCACAATGGGAGATTAGAAAAATGTCTGATTTGATGCTTAAAGAATTAAAAAAAGTAGCACCTATATTATTTAAAAATGCAGGGCCAAATTGTTTAAATGAAGCTTGTCCAGAAGGAAATATGACTTGTGGAAAAATAAAAGAAATAAGAGAAAAATATAAAAATATGAATTAATAATAAATAAAGAGCTGTTAAGCTAAACAAAAATACAACAATAAATTATGTTTGTTTTAAATTTATAAAATAGCATATTATAGCTGTATTTTTTTATGTGACAGCCCTTGATTTGTTTTATTAATTTATTGAAAGGAAAATAATTATGAAAATAGAAGGTAGAAATCCTGTTTTAGAAGCTATAAAAGCAGATAAGGAAATAGATTATATATATGTATCAAAAGATGCGAAGGGATCTATTTCTAAGATTATAGGAATGGCAAAAGATAAGAAAATAATAATAAAAAATGTAGATAAGAAAAAGCTTGACGAACTTAGTGAAACAAAAAATCATCAAGGTGTAATAGCACTTGTTAGTGAATATAAATATTATGAATTAGAAGAAATTTTAGCTATTCCAGAACAAAGAGGAGAAGAACCATTTTTTATAATATTAGATGGAATAACAGATCCTCATAATTTTGGTGCAATAGTTAGAACTGCTTGTGGTTCTGGTGCTCATGGAATAATAATACCAAAAAGAAGAACAGCTCTTGTAACACCAACATCAATAAAGACTTCTGCTGGAACTATGGATAAAGTAGCAATTTGTAAAGTTACTAATTTAAATAGAACTATAGATTTGCTTAAAAAGAAAAATATCTGGGTTGGAGCTTTAGACATGGGAAAAGTTCCTTATTACAAACAAGATTTCAAATGTGGAACAGCACTTGTTATAGGCAGTGAAGGTAAGGGCGTTTCACCTTTAGTTAAGAAAAATAGTGATTTTATAGTTAGTATACCTATGAAAAATGAAATGGATTCCCTAAATGCTTCAGTTGCAGGTTCAATAGTTATGTATGAAGTGTTTAAACAGAGGAGTTAGATGGGAAAATTAAAAAAAGAATACCTAGTTGTAGATGGGTATAATATAATTAATTTTTTGAGTCAAACAAAGGCACTTTATAAAGAAAATCTTGAACTTGCTAGAAATAAATTAGTAGATATTTTAGCTGAATATAAGGGGTATACGGGAATTGAAGTTATAGTTGTTTTTGATGCATACAAAGTAAAACAAAACATTGGAAAAGAATATAATGAACAAGGTATAAAAATTATATTTACAAAAGAAAGACAAACAGCTGATAATTATATAGAAAAATTGGTATCAGAATTACCAAAGAACTCTATTATAAGAGTTGCAACAAATGACTTTGTTGAACAACAAATGATTTTAGGTAAAGGTAGTGCTAGAATATCAGCGAGAGAATTGGAATTTGAACTTGAAAAATCAAATAGAAAAATAAAAAAAGAAACAAATAAAGTTTCCAAAAGAAATACATTAGAAAGTTATCTAGATGAGGATGTTTTAAACAAACTAAAAAATATGTTTAAGGATGAATGAAAAAGTCTATATAGTCTATAAATGAGGTGTGTTTTAATGTGTGAGCTAAATATGGAATTTTTAAGTAATTTTGATTCCAGTAAATTAAATATTAAAAAAAATAAAAATAATGATTTAGACTATGTGATAACAAAAGATATAATTTCATCAGCAAAACAAAATGATTATAATGCAATTAAAATTATCATTGATAATTATTATGATTATATAAAATTAAAGGAAAATAAATATTTTGTAATAGGTGCAGAAAAAGAAGACCTATATCAAGAGGGACTTATAGGTCTTTATAAAGCTATAAAAAGTTATGATTTTTGCAAGAATAATTCTTTTTCTAAATTTGCAAAGATGTGCATCAATAGACAGATAATATCTGCTATAAAAACAGCAAATAGAAAAAAGCATCATCCTCTTAATTTTTCAATATCTTTAAACAATGATAAAGATGAAAAAATGACAATAGGAAATGCAGATTCTTATAAATTTATTGAATCAAATTTAAATCCAGAAGAATTGGTATTGCAAAAAGAACAAAAAGATATATATTTAGAGTTTATAGATAAAAATCTAAGTGGTTTTGAAAAAAAAGTTTTGAATTTATATTCAAAAGGAAAAACTTATCAAGAAATAGGATTTTTATTGAATAAAAAAACAAAGTCAATAGATAATGCAATACAAAGAATAAAAACAAAATTAAAAAAAGAAAATCAAAAATAATAGAAGAAAATCAAAAATAAAAAAATATTATCAAAAAAATCAAAAATAATATTGACTTTAAAAACTTTCAGTAATATAATTATTTACGATAGTTTCAAGGTTTTGCCCATATAAGATTTTTGAAGAATTTAAGTTTTATTTTTGCACAAACTTAGCACTTCAAATATTTTCATGGGTTTTAATTTGTCTAAAAAATAATTTATTTTTCTATAGATAAAGAAACACCAGGAACAGTTTTCGGGAGTGAAATTATTTATAAAAAAATAAAGTACTTAGGTTAAAAAAGAAAAATTATTATAAAAGGAGGATTTCAAAATGGCTAAAGCTAAATTTGAAAGAACTAAACCACATGTTAACATAGGAACAATAGGACACGTTGATCACGGTAAAACTACGTTAACAGCTGCTATAACAAAAACATTACACACAAGATACCAATTAGGAGAAGCAGTAGATTTCGCTAACATAGATAAAGCTCCAGAAGAAAGAGAAAGAGGAATCACAATATCAACTGCTCACGTTGAGTACGAAACTCCAAACAGACATTACGCTCACGTTGATTGCCCAGGACATGCTGATTACGTTAAGAACATGATCACAGGAGCAGCACAAATGGACGGAGCTATCTTAGTTGTAATTGCAGCAGATGGTCCAATGCAGAGCATATCTTGTAATCACGTCAGGTAGGAGTACCAAACATGCTAGTATTATAA
>JAOARY010000082.1 GCA_025210335.1 Peptostreptococcaceae bacterium
ATTTAAATGGCGGAGAAGGAGGGATTTGAACCCTCGCGCCCCGTAAAGAACCTACTCCCTTAGCAGGGGAGCCTCTTCAGCCACTTGAGTACTTCTCCATATTTATATGGCGGAGGAGGAGGGATTCGAACCCTCGTGGGCTTGCACCCTAACGGTTTTCAAGACCGCCCCGTTATGACCACTTCGGTACCCCTCCGTGCCAACTTTGCTTTAACAATTCTGTATATTAAAGTTTTAGATAAATGGTGATCCATCCGCGACTCGAACGCGGGACACCCTGATTAAAAGTCAGGTGCTCTACCGACTGAGCTAATGGATCATTTGGCTGGGAATG
Source organism: Peptostreptococcaceae bacterium (assembly GCA_025210335.1). Lineage (GTDB taxonomy): Bacteria > Bacillota > Clostridia > Peptostreptococcales > Peptostreptococcaceae > JAOARY01. Next base: position 335 of record JAOARY010000082.1, read on the forward strand.
CTGGACTCGAACCAGCGCATGCAGGAATCAAAATCCTGTGCCTTACCGACTTGGCGAATTCCCAAAATTATGGCGTGCCTGCAGGGATTCGAACCCCGGACACATGGCTTAGAAGGCCATTGCTCTATCCAACTGAGCTACAGGCACATAAAAAAATGGAGCGGGTGAAGGGAATCGAACCCTCGCAACTGGCTTGGAAGGCCAGGGCTCTACCACTGAGCTACACCCGCAATTAAAATTGGTGGAGGAGACTGGATTTGAACCAGTGAAGGCGATGCCAACAGATTTACTGTCTGCCCCCTTTGGCCACTCGGGAACTCCTCCAATTATGGAGCTGGTGATGGGATTTGAACCCGCGACCTACTGATTACAAGTCAGTTGCTCTACCAATTGAGCTACACCAGCATTTTAAATGGCGACTTGGAAGGGACTCGAACCCTCGACCTCCAGCGTGACAGGCTGGCATTCTAACCAACTGAACTACCAAGCCATTTAATATAATTGCTTCATATTATAAAATTGATGGTGGGCGTAATTGGACTTGAACCAATGACCTCCTGCTTGTAAGGCAGATGCTCTCCCAGCTGAGCTATACGCCCATCAATATTAAAATGGTGACTCCTAGGGGAATCGAACCCCTGTTACCGCCGTGAAAGGGCGGTGTCTTAACCGCTTGACCAAGGAGCCAAATTTTATTGCTTTAGGATTTCTTTTTGTTAGCCCCTCAGCGACAAGATTAATTATATCAACCCTTTTTGATTTTGTAAATAGTTTTTCTTAATTTTTTTTTTATTTTTTTCATATTTTTTTTCAACATAGTTATTTCAATGTATTTAACTTTAAATTTTTTAATTTTTTTTTATTTTTTTAAACAAAATTTTTATTTTTTTTAATATAATTTAAAAATTTCAATTAAAAATATCTAAAAATTTATATTTATTTTTATTTATTTGATTTTTTTATAATTCTCATATACTAAATAACTTTAGCACAAAATAAATATAGGAGAAAAACCCAAAGAGTTTCTCTCCTATATTTGTTTAAATTCTTTCAAAACTAAATTTTATAATATATTTTTATATGTATTATTTATTTTATCCAATTATATCATCTTTATAACATATTCATTACATCTATTATTTTTATTTATCTGTATACGAATCTATTATTTTGTTTATAAACTCATCACTAGTGTCTGTAAATTGATTTGAACTTATTAAAACTGCTAAACCATGAACATATATCCATCTTTTAAAGAATAGCATATTTATTTCATCCATATCCTTACCTTTATGCTCACTTACATTTCTCATTATCTCAATCACTAAACTCGATTCTTCTGGTAAATTTCTCATACTTGTTATTTCTAGATTTAATTTATTTTCTAAAAACATTATTTTAAATAAATTTTTATAATCTCTTGCAAATTTAACATATCCAACACCCATATCCTTAACCTGTGTATTTTCATCTTTTATAAGATATGATAAAAATATTTCATGAGATCTTTTTATAACATCTTTTTCTATCTCTCTTAAAGAATCAAAGTTTGAATATATTGGTCTTGTTGAAGAATCCATTTTTCTAGCGATTTTTCTAGCCGTTAAACAAAAGCCTTCCTCTATAACAATTTCTAAAGCAGCATTTATTATGTCTTCTTTTGTAAATTTTATTTTTGGGGGCATTATTCCACCTCTTTCTTAATAATTGCCGACTCAAAATAAAAGTATTTCATTGTTCTTTAGTATTTATATTATATATATTCTTTATTCGATAACAATTATCTTCATCCTAATCCATATCAAAACATAAAAGAATAATAAATATTATTAATGTAAAAATAGGTTCTATAATTTTTTATTATGAGTAAAACTAAATCCATACTTTAAATCTATCACAATAAATAATTTTTTTAAACTATTTTTTCTTTTAAATTTAAAAATTAGTACCTAAGATATATGAAACATTTGTTTTTTTATATAAAAATTTATTTTTAACATCTTTTTTCGGAAATAAATTCAAAAATATCTTTTGATATTTGCTCTTTTGAAATACTATTTAATATTACATGTTCAAAATCATTATAGTATTTTATTTGTTTATTTTCGCTCTTTACTCTATCAAATATATATTTTGCACTTTTAACATTTACAACCTCATCATGAGTAGCCTGAGTTATTAATATTTCACAATCTATATGTTTTATTATTTCTTTGGTTTTTAGTAAAAAAATATTAAAATTATAAAGAGCATTTAAAGGGTATTTATTTCCTCCTTTTAAATACTTACTTATATGTCTTTTACTTTTATTTTTTATATCTAATAATATATTTTTTATTATCAACTTTATATTCCATATATATATTGGTGTATTTATGGTAACAATTTTATCTATACATTCTTTATTTTTGCTGTATAAATCAATTGCTAAAAGACCTCCCATTGAAAAACCTATAACTATAATTTTTTCATTTTCCTTTTTTAGTTTCAAAAAACCTTCTTCAACTGAATCTATCCAATCCTTATAATTAGTATTTCTAAGATGATGTTTACTTCCTGTATGACCTCTTAATTTCACCGCTAATGTATTGTAATTTTTATTTGAAATATAATCATTTAAATACTTAATTTCATCTATATTTCCACCAAAACCATGTATAAGTAATACTCCATATTTATTCATAAAAAAACCACCTCTTTATTCGATTATAACAATAAAGAAGTGGTTCTAATCTTAAATTATAATTAAAAATAATGTGCCTTATCTTATCATCACATAAATATCTTCATAAATATTTGTCTTCTCATTATGAAAATAATTTTTAATAGTTTTTTCTATTTCAAATCCAAACGATTTATATATATTTATAGCATTTTCCCATTCTAAAGATACTGCCAAAACCTCTTTTTCTATATTAGCAAAATTATTCTTTATTATCTGTCTAGCATCATTAAAAAAAGCTTTACCAAGACCTAAACCTCTATAATCATCATCTATTAAAAAACTACTTATAAACATCATATTACCATTTATATCATGATAATTTTTTATATCATGGTTTAATTTCACTCCTTCAAAATCCATACCTTCTTTATGATTCCAAATTTCTGTGCTAAAAGAACCAATAATTTTACCCTCATGTTCCAAAACTAAAAATCCATAAGGGAATATTCTTACTCTATCCTCTATTGTTTTTATATCTTCTGCAATCCCTTTATCAAATGCTTTGTTCTCTAATTCATATAATTTATTCAAATCCTTAATATCTGCAAGTCTTAATCTAAAACCTTTTTTAATTTCCTTAATTGATTTCTCATAAATATTTCTTTCTTTTAATTCCTTCATACTATTGTACACCCCTTTTGAAATATTTTTGATTTACAATTATCTGATTTTTATTTCTCCATTCTCAATGAATATATCTTTTTTATATGCTTTTTGATTTACAATTAATGATACATTATAGTATATTTTTTCATATGATTTTATAGGTGTTATTTTTAGATCATCAACATTTAATACTGATTTTATAAGATTTAAATCTTCTTTAATCATCTTATTTTCTTTATCACTAAACTCTTTATCATCTGTTTCTTCCAAAAATAAATTAACCCTATCAATTTCCATCTTAACATAATTAGATTTTCTATCAACAATAATCTTCACATTATCTCTCTCATCTATATAATTTTCTTTTGTTTTATAATATAAATAACTAGTTTTATCTTCATCCAAAGTCTGTTTATGAAGTTCATATGATAAATTATTTAAAGTATTTTGTAATTCTTTTATATCTTTTGTATAAGGCTTTTGCATATATATATTCATATTATTATCATCGTAATCATAATAAATTTTTGTATATTCATCTGTTATCTTAAATCTCATTGACTCATCTTCTATATCTGATTTTAAATATTTTATATCTAAATTTAATTTATTTATAACTGACTTAAATATTTTATCAACCTTATTTATTACATATTCATTATTCTTTTTGTATTTATCTATGATCAAACTATTTTTATCAAGCTTTAATTTATCTTCACCTATTCCCAATTTCAAAAGTGCCTGTTTTGCTAAATTAATCGACTTTTCATTTACTTCTTTTTTGCCTTGAAATTTTTTTAGATAAATTTTATAAAACTCATCTTCTTCTCTTTTAATTTTATAGTCTTTTTCAGATTCAAATAATAAATTATATGCCTTATTATCTTTACTTTCTTTTATAAAATCTCTTAATTTCAAATAATTTAAATAATCAAGAATATCTTTTATTTTATAATTTCTTATTTCAAACTTCTCATATAAATCATTTGTCTTTTCTTTATAATCTTCATATTTTTTTATATTTAATTCAATAAATGCTAGCATATTATTTATATATAATTCTTCATCTTTATCAATCTTTAAATCCTCATTTATTATTTTTAGATTATAAGCCAAATCATTTAAAAATATAAAGTATTCTTTATAAACTTCATCTTCTTTGTTTAACTTATCTTCTTTATTCCTCATATTATCTCTTATAAGTTCTTCATAGGTTCTAAAAATACTATAATCATCATCTTTAATAATATTATTCGCAATTTTAAATTCTAATATAAACTCTTTAAACTCATCTAAGTCTCTATATAAATCAATTAAAAACTTATCATAATTATCATCAGCTTCGTATATATTTTCTTCATCAAATATATATGCATATTTGTCGTCCACATTTTCTATTAAAAGTCTTTCTTGCTCTTTATCCTTATATATTTTATATTCTCGATAACAATATTTCCCAACAGTTATATATATGAGTACTAAAAATAATACAACAAAAAATATTTTAGCTCTTAATTTTTCGTTATTCTTAAAGTTCAAAAATTCCACCTCTTTATATTTATTTTTTTATAAGAAATCCACAATAAATAAAGGCAAATCAACATATTAAATAATTATGATACACCTTCTTTTTATTGTCTTTGTTATTTCCATTTTATATCAACTAAGAGTCAAATTGGTGGAATGTCGTTAAATTTAAGATTTTTGTAACTATATTGTTTATGCTAAGGCATCATATTGTGTTGTAAAATTAAAAGTATCTACAAATATATATAATGAAAAATATGTAAAACTCACATAAAATATTTTATATTAATGGAGGAATTTGATGTTCAACATAAAAAAAATAAATAAAGGTCTAATAATTCTTACAATCATAAATTGTTCTTTAGTATTAATAAGAGCATTACTTTTAAAGAAAATACATTATTTATATTTGATATGGAATTTATTTTTAGCTCTAATTCCATATTTATTAGCACTTAGTATTGATAATGACTTTAGATATTTTTATAAAACAAAAAAATTAGAACTTAAAACACATTTAAAGATACTTTCTTGGTTTTTTATCTTACCAAATTCATTTTATATGATCACAGATTTAATTCACATTAGAGCTATGGGTAATTTATATAAATATATTAATTATAATAGTAATTTAATTGCTAGAAATATTCCTTTTGATTCTAATTTAATTGCTTGGTATGATTTTTATATGTCTTTTTCATTTGTGCTTTTGGCTTGTATTTTTGCATTTTTTTCTTTAAAAATAATCTCTAATATTTTATTTAGAGCATTTAAAAAGCAATCTTTAAAAAAAGCAAGATATATAGCACATAGCTTTAATTTAATTATTTTATTAATTAATTCATATGCTATATATTTGGGTAGATTCATAAGGTTTAATTCATGGGATGTCATTTTAAATCCAACAATATTATTTAATATAGTCAGTTCCAATATAAATATGCATATGTATTCTTATAGCATCTTAACCTTTTTTCATATAACGCTTTGCTACTATACATTGGATTTAATAAGCTATAATTTTATTCCAAAATATAATTCAAAAAATAAAATACACAATAAAAAAAATAAATAAAACAAAACAAAGAGTTTTAAAAATAAATAAAAATTATTTTTAAAACTCTTTGCTTTATTAATTTAGATCTTTAAATTCTATATAGTTTTCCAAATACTTTCGCTTAAATTCATCTTTTTCAAATAAAAATTCTATGCCAAATTGAGAATCTTCAAGCTTAAATAATGCTCTATATTCAAAATGTTCTTTTTCTTTGAAAACTACTATATTTTGTAAATACTCACCTTTTGATATTCGTTTTATATATTCTTTATTTTTTTGTACATATTTATAATCTTCATTTTCTAAATCTTTATTTTCTAAAAATAATTTTAAATTCTTTATATTCACCTTTATTTTACTATCCTTAGTAGAGTTTGTAAAATTTATATATATTCTATCATTTTTATCATAATAAGATTTTTTATCTCTTAAAAATTCTATACTTGCAATTTCTTTTTTTAAAATATCATTTATATTCTCACCTAATTTTATGTCCCAGTTGTTATTTTCAACCACAAACATATCATAATCTAATTTAAAAAATATATTTATTATTTTTTTTAAATCTTTATTTTTTAAATCTATATGGAGTTCATCTGTTAAATAATCATAATTTAATTTTATACTTTGATCATCATTTTCATAAACACATTGTTCATCCAAAAATTCTTTATTTAAGCCTTCTATTTTTATATCTAATTGCAATATATCTAAAACCCTTTTCACCTTATTTATGCAAAAATCACATTTTGGCTTTATATCCATTCCTTTTAATTTAAAATAGCATTCATCCCATTTTTTTATGTATTTTTTATATTCTATATTCTTAACTCTTATTTCTTCATATGTATTATATATATTTAATAAATCTTTATTCTTATCTTTTTTCATATATTTTGATATAAAGCTTTCAAATTCATCGTATACAGTTATATCTCTTTTTTTATATGCATCTTTATTATATTTATTTTTTTTATCTAAATTATTAATATACATATCATTGTTAATATTATAAATCTCTTTATTTTTATTAATCGATTCAGTTAAAAAATTATCAATTAAATTCAAGTATTTTTTTTCATCTTCTGTTAAAACACCATCTTCATTTATTATTATTAAATCATAATAAAAATTATTTATTAATCTTGCAAAATTATAATAAGAATCTAAATTTTCATGTAATTTTCTTGTTTTAAAATCACTCATAATCGGTTCATATATGTACTCAAAAAGATATTTTGTATTGGGTTTATACAGATTCAATACTTTTATTTCTAATATAGCATTTTTCATACTCTCAATATCACTTACAAAAGATTCATTAAATCTAGAATAATCGCCTGTATATTTTTGAAAATCAACTTCTTTTTTTTGTGTATTTTTTGAATATGCAAAAGAAGATAAATCTACATATTTAAAAATTCCAAAGCATAAAATAAGTATAAAATAAAATACAAAAATTCTTTTTATTACGTAAAGCACCTTCATTTTCCCCACATCCCAATTTTATAATATATTCTAAGTATACAATAAAAATTAAAATTTTGACATTTTTATAAAATATTTAAGATAAATTTAAGAATGATTTTAATTTTCTTTTAAAAAAAGACATTTCTACAAATTCATAGAAATATCTTTTTTTAATAATATTATTTTATTCTTCCATCAATATTGGATCTAATTCAAAATCATCAATTATATCTTCATTTGTAAAAGTTGAATCTTCATTGTTTTCTTCTACCTTATCTTCTTTTTCATCTATTATATCGCCATCTTCTACAATCTCAAAATCAATAACTTCTATACCAGGTAATTCTTCTATATTAACATCTTCTAATGTTATATCTTCATTATTTATATTTCTTAAATCTCTTCTGACTCTAGAGTTTCCATTTTTATCTAACTCTTCTTTTGTAAGAGGTATTGTATCTCCAGCATCATAGTTAACATAAGTTCCACCAGTAGCTTTAAATTTACCTCTAGAAACTGAACCAAATTTAGCTTTAGATATTTTAGAAATTACCCTCTTTACATTTTCTTCTCCATATTTGTCAATCATCCAATTAAAATCCCAATCACTATAACCTTCTATATCTTTGTGCAAATATAATTGTAATAAATCTTCAGGAGCGTTATTTCCATTACGTCCCCCAAAAGTAGCACTTACTGTAGGTCTATCTTTAGGGTGGTCATTTCTTGCATTACCTTTCCATCTTAAAAAACCTTCAAAAGTAACATCATAAGTCATATACATGTCTATTTTATATGGTATTTCTACATCTTGCTTAAACACCGTAAGCTTAATTAACCTCTTGCTTTCCTTAGGAACATCAGCTCTATACTGTTGTTTTTGTGATATAGTTGTTGAATTTCCATTCATCTCACTCCAACCTTGGTTTGCATTAAACTCAGCTGTTATTGTAGTCTCACTTCCCATCAAACCCAAATCAAATGAATATTTATTTGATATACCTATCTTTTCACTAAATGAATAATCTTCTGTTTTTGACCAACTCGTATCTGTATTATAAGTAAAATCAAGAACAACTGTATCACTTTTATTATCTTCTTCTTTATTTCCAGTCTTACGAGATCTATTATAAGCATACCCAGTAAGAGGTGGTAATGGCTTTAAATCCAAAAGCTGTTGGTCTTCTAAAACCAAACTCTTTCCATCCATATAAAATTTAACATTATCTAATATAATTTTAAGTCTTTCTGATGATCTATATCCCGAAGAATATTCATCATTCTCATCGTAATTTGCTTGTAATTCAAATGTATCACTATCAATCATTTTGAAGCTAAAGTCATCTCCAATATATGGCGTCTTTGTTCCTCCACACCATCCAAAACCCATATAATGAGCTAAATATGCCAATGGTTTTTGAAATTTTTTATCTTTTATTATCATTGCTTTTAGTGAAACTTCATCATCAAATTTATATAACGAAACTCCACTTTTAGGAATATTATCCTCCATAGCATTTGATATTGTAGGCATGAAACTAAGCATTTGACTTGCAATAAGTACCCCTACACCAGTCCTTTTCAAAAAATTTTTTACCCTCATACAAAACCTCCTAAATACATATATTAAAAAGTTATTTTTTTGAATAAATATATTATTTTGTTATAAAATAAAATATTTACCTTCAAAACTTCTTTTCATAATGATATATTTTTAAGAAGTCACATGACAAGTCCTATTTTCAAAATTTTTTTAATTTTTTCTATATAATTTCAATATGTACTAATAATTAATATTATTTAAGGTTTCAATCGCTTGCACCCTATTCTTTACACCTAATTTTGAATATATTGATGTTATATAATTTTTGACCGTTCCAGAACTCAAATTTAATAATTTAGCAATTTCTCTATTACTCAATTTCTTCAATAATAATTCTATTATTTCATATTCTCTATATGAAAAATTTATATTATTATCTTTTATACATTCATCTTTCAATATTTTTTCCAACAATATATTTAAAACCTTATTATCTATTATCTTTTTTGATTTTTTTAATTCCCTTATAGACTCAATTATCTTGTCTGTCATCATATCTTTCAAAAAATATCCATCTACTCCCAAGTTCAAAACCTTTGCTATATGTTTTTCCTCTGTAATGCTTGTAATTATAAGTAATTTTATATCTTTATAAGTCTTTTTTATATAATTTATAAATTTTAGTTTCAAATTATAATCAAATTGAATATCAAAAATTATAATATCTGGTTTTATAATTTTTATATTTGCATAAACATCTGCCAAATTATTTGCTATTGAGATTACTGCTATATCTGTTTGATTTTCAAGTACAGATTTTGTAGTTTTTGCAATCAATTCTTGTTGTTCATATATCAACACTTTTATATCTTTCAATCAAATCACACTCCTTACTATTTCAATTTAAATAGATTTTACCCTAATTAAATTTCTAATATTTGTATTATTAGGTTCTATATTTTTCGACCAAAAAGGAGATTGCTAAAGTGATTATTTTTGTCAATTTTGTAAATTTTAAAATTAAATTGTAAAGTTTTTTTTACAAATGAATAAACAAGCTATATAAGTGCATATTTATGCTACTAATACAGCTTGTTTTGTTATTTAATAAAATTATTTTATTCTTCCATCAATATTGGAGCTAATTCAAAATCATTTATTGTATTTTCATAATCATAATTTAATTCATCTCTTTGCTCTTGTATTTGACTTTCTTCTTGTAATTTTATCTTTTCTATTATAACGTCTTTTAATTCTTCTTCTATATTTTCTAAATCAAAGTCAATCACTTGTGCATCTAATGAATCTTTCGTTTCAATATCTTCTAGTATAATATTTACATCTTGTGCTTTTGCTGTTCTATTTATAAGTTCATCATCAGTAAGTGGTATTGCATCATATGCATCCATATCAGTAAAGGTTCCATCTGATGTTTTAAATTTACCTTCAGAAATAGCACCAAAATTAGTTTTACAAACTCTTGAAAGTACCCATCTTACATTACTTTCTCCAAATTCATTAATCATCCAATCAAAATCCCATTTTCCATATCCATTAATGTCTCTGTGAAGATATTGTTGTAATAAATCTTCTTTTGCATCTAAACCATTATTGTCACCAAAGGTAAAAGTTTCCCATGGTCTATTCGTAGGATGATCATTTCTTGCATTTCCACCCCATCTTAAAAACCCATCAAATATGACATCGTAAGTCATATACATATTAATTTTATAAGGAGTACTTGCATCTTGTTTAAATACAGTAAGTCTTATAAGTCTTTTATGTTTTCCTGGAACTGTTGCTACATATTGTTGATGTTGTGTTAATGAATTACTATCTCCATTAGTTTCATTCCATCCTTGTGTTGCACTAAATTCAGCTGTTATAGTTGTTTTATTTCCCATTATTCCTACATCAAATTTATATTCATTTGCAATTCCTATTTTTTCACTAAATGAATAATTATCAGTTTTTGACCAACTAGTAGTTGAATTATACGTAAAATCAACAACAGCACTATCTTCATAATCAGATCTATTTTTTGCATAACCAGTAACAGAAGTAAGTGGCTTTAAATCTTCAATTTGAGATTTTCCAAGCTCCAAGCTTTCCCCATCCATATAAAATTTCACATTATCTATAGTCATTTTTAATCTTTCACTTGCTCTATAACCAGAAGAATATGAATCATTTGAGTTATAATGAGCTTTTAATTCAAATGTATCCTCATCTATCATCTTAAAATCAAAATCTTCTCCAACATATTTTGATCTTGTTCCTCCACACCATCCAAAACCCATATAATGAGCTAAATAAGCTAGTGGTTTATAAAAATCTTCATCCTGTATTATATCTGATTTTAAAGATACTTCATCATAAAAAGGATAATATTTTGTTCCCCCATTATAAATATCATCATATGTTGCATTTGATACTGTAGGCATAAAACTAAATACCTGAATTGCCACTAAAAAACCAACCCCAAATTTTTTCAAACAACTACTAAACCCCATAAGAACAGCCTCCTAAATTATTATTGTGATTTTTTTAGTAAATTTTAAGAATTCTATCTATATTTATCTCTTTATTCAATAATATAATTTAGTACAGTAATATGATAAGTCCTATTTTTTGAATTTTTTTAATATTTTATATATTTTTTCATTTTTTATATTTTCATTTTTTCTAATTCTTTTATAGCATCCTCTCTATTTCTCACTGCTAATTTTGAATATATTGAACTTATGTAATTTTTTATAGTACCTAATTTCAAATTTAGCAAATCTGCAATATCCTTATTACTATAATTATTAAGCATCAAATGTATAATTTGAATTTCTCTGCTTGAAAATTCAACACTCTCTTTGATTAAAATATCATAATCTAATATTTCTCTTGCCAATAATTTTGTTATATTAAAATCTATTATATTTTTAGAATTATTCAAGAGTCTAATTGATTCTATTAAATTATTACAAACTACATCTTTAAGCAAATAACCATCAACTCCACAACTTAAAACCTTAGCAATGCATTTCACATCCAAAAAATTAGTAAGTATTAGTATTTTTATCTCTCTATATGTTTTTTTTATCTCTTTAATAAACTGTATATTTTCATTGAAATTTTTTTCAACATCTAAAATTATAATATCTGGTTCTAATCTTTTTGTATCCATATAAGTATCATTTATATCCGTGCATAAGGAAATCACATCAATATCATCTTGTGTTTCAAGTACATATTTAATACTCTTAGCTATTAATTTATGGCTATCCGATATCAAAATATTTATTTTTTTCAACTCTATCTCCCCTTTAAAAATCCTTTTTCGACATTTTTATATTTATAATTCTGAAATCGTTTTCTTCTTTTTAACAAATACCCATTTTTTATATTTTATAACTAATACAGGTCTGTTAATCCGAATAATTTATATTTAATTATAAAAAAAATAACATCAATTGTCAAAATATCAACAATAATCAAAAATATATTTGATTCTTTATTTTTATTTAATTAATTATTTTAAAGGGTATAAAAGACAACATATATAATATATAATTTATTATTTTAAAAAGGATGTGATCTTTAATGTTTTCTTTTAATAATCAAAATTTAAAAACAAAAATAACTCTAATATTATTAGGTTTTTTTGTATTTCTTTTAGCTATCATAACCTATGTATTTTATTCTTCTGTTTCTAATATCATCATAAAAGAAAGCCTTAATAATTTAGAAAGTCTATCAATAAAAACAAGTGAATATTTTTCTTCTGAATTTGATAAGAGAATCAAAATGATAGAAACACTTTCTAAAAGAGAAGGTATCACTTCAATGGATAAAGAATTACAAAATAAAATACTAAAATCTGAAATAAATTCTTTTAGTTTATCTCGTTTTCAAATTTCAAATTTAGATGGAGATACATGGACAACATCAGGCTCTAATTTCAATTTAAAAAATGCCCCTAATTTTAAATCAACTATAAGTAAAAAGACTTCAATAGTTACACCACCACTAAATAGTGAAGCTGATGGTAAAATGATAGTGATTATAACAACACCTATTTATAAAGATGGTAATCCTCAAAATGAAATAGTTGGTGTACTTGGTGGAACGTATTTTGCGCAAGATTTTAATAAAATTGTTGAAGATCTTAATTTAGGTCAAAATGGCTTTGCTTTTATAATTGATAAGGATGGAAATAAAATTGTTCACAGTGATATTAACTTAGTCATAAATAAAGATAACGACCTTACTAAATCAGATAGCAATATTCAAAATTTTAAAGAGGTTCAAACAAATATGATAAATAAAAATAGTGGCTTTGCTTTATTTGACTATTTAGATGAGAAATATACAATTGGATATTCTAAAATAAATAATTTTGATTGGTATTTAGGTATAGTTCAATCAAAATCTTATACATTAAAAAATTTAGATACTCTATCAACAAATATATTATACTTATCATCAATAATAATTTTATTGGTAATAATTATTTCTTTTATAATTGCCAATCGAATATCAAAACCAATAGTAGCTGTAACCAAACTTCTTGATAAAACAGCTTCACTTGATATTAAAAGTGATGCAAGTTTCAATTGGATATTTAATTATAAAGGGGAAATTGGGGATATGTGCCAATCGGTAGCCAAACTTCGATCTACATTTAGAGATCTTATATCTAATTTGGACGAAGAAGCTAATTTAGCCGAAAATAACTCATATAATCTTGAACAAAATATAAAAACATCTTTAGAAACAATAAAAACAATAGAAGAATCGACATATTCTTTATCACAAAAAACAGATACTCAAGTTTCTTATAGCGAAGATAGTCAAGAAAAATTACAAAATTTATCAAATAAATTAAATTTGATATCAAACGAATCTTCTAACTTATCGCAATTGGCTTCAAAAACAAATGAATTAAATATAAAAGGGATTGAAGATATAAATGAATTAAGAGAAAAATTTTCAACAAGTAATGCAATCACCAAACAAACTGCAAAAGACATCTATATCTTAAATGAAAAATCTGAAAGTATTAATAGTATAGTTAGCACAATAAATAGTATTGCAGAACAAACAAACTTACTTGCTTTAAATGCATCTATAGAAGCTGCCAGAGCAGGTGAAGCAGGTAAAGGATTTGCTGTTGTTGCAGAAGAAATTAGAAAATTAGCAGAACAAACATCAAGCTCAACTTATGAAATTGATAATATTGTAAATGAAATAAGTGATGATATTCATAAAGTAAAAGACGGCATGGTTCAAACTGAAAATATAATAAATGAATCAAATGAAAAATTAGATAAAACTACAAATTCATTTAAAACAATTGAACAAAATACTTTAAATACTATAAATTCTGTAGAATCTTTAATTCAAAACTTAAATAGCATCGAAGAATATAAAGTTCAAATGGAAAAATCTACAGATGAAATAATACAAATTAGTAATTCTTCATATAATTCAACAAAAGAAATAAATAATCTTATATTAAATCATAAAGATTCAATAGATATTTTGGTTAACACTTCTAAAGATTTGCAAATAATATCTATTAAATTAAAAGAAATTATCAAAAAATTTAATTATTAATAATTTTTATCATATAGCAAAATATATGCTTTAACAGAATAAAAAACCATTTAAATGACTTATTTTTTTATATAATAATTCTTTTATGGTTTTTTATTTTTTTATTTTTAAAATTAATTTTATAAATTTATAAAATTTATGATTTAATATATTTTTTTCGGGAATAATCATTATTGCAAGTTAAGTATTATTTTTACATTAAAGTATTATTATTCTTTTTGTTTATTTTTATGTAATTTTAATAACACTTGTAATTAAAATCATTTTAGGAGGTTTTTGTTATGTCGAAGAAATTCAATCGTATGTGTTCACTATTTACTATGTCTATTTTAACAGCTAGTTTGGTTAATATCCCAACTATGCAAGCTATGGAAAATAACAATATTGAATTTTCCTATGATTATGGTGCTTATGAAACTACTGAAACTGAAATTAATACACTTATGGATAATTTAGGTATCAGAGATGAGGAAGTTGACTATAATGAAATAGTGGATGGCTACGGTACTGGTTTTGCTCCTCCAAGAGAAGAAGAGTATGAATTACTTAAAAACATTCCTTTTGTAGAATCTATCCCAACGATGACTGCTACTCAATTACCATCAAGTATTGACTTAACAACATCTAAATATTTCCCACCAGTAGGAAATCAAGGTAGCCAAGGTTCTTGTGCAGCTTGGTCAGCAGGTTATTACTGCCATACATTTGAACAAGCTAGAGCTCATAATTTAGATGCAAGCTCTGGATCTTCAGATGCTATAATGAGTGTTGCTTGGCTTTACAATAAAGTAAATTATGGCGAAGATAAAGGTTCTTGGATGGCTACTAATATGGATGTTGCAACTAAAATAGGTAATGCTAGTGAAACTACAATGCCTTATAATCCTTATGATTATTATTCTTGGGGTGAAGAAATTGCTTGGAGAGAAGCTCCTAAATATAAAGCAACTGGATATGAACAAACAAGTGTTAAAAATATAGATGTTATAAAATCTTGGCTAGCAGAAGGATCTTTAGTATCAATTGCACTTGATGCTGGTCAATACAATAGAGCTTTTTATGACAATAATGTAATGTCAAATTATGAATATTATTCTGGAAGACCAAATCATGCTAATACAATAGTTGGTTATGATGATAGTATTACTGATGATGGCGAACAAGGTGCATTTTTAATAGTTAATTCATGGGGTGATACTTGGGGCCCTAATAACGATGGAACTTTCTATATGACTTATGATTGCTTTAAAACTTTAGCACATAATGTTGGTATTAGATATACTGGTGCTAAATATGATGAATATACTTCACCTGAGCTTATAGCAACTTGGGAATTTTCTAATCCTGGTCGTAGAGATTCTAATATAGATGTATCTTTAAGTTCTTTAAATCAAGATGCTACAATAACAACAGGTGGTAGTTATCAATTCCCATCATTTATGGCATTGGATATAACTGATATGAAAGAAGATTTTGAACTAGGCGAAAGCAGATTTGAATTAAATACAGGATCTAATGCTGGTACAATCTCATCATTTAATATAGAATTATACGATGATTTTGATAGTAATGTTCCAACAAGAGTTTCTGATGATGCTCAAAATGTTCCTGCAAATTCACCAGCAACTGTAATAGTTGATTTTAGCTACTAAAAAATTAAAAATATAAATAAAAATAGTATCTGAGCATTTCACTTAAACTCAGATACTATTTTTATTTCAAATTTTTCTAAGATACTATTTTTATTTATAAGATAAACTTATTCTAAATCAGCTTTTATCTTTTTATATGCAATATCACTAACCCAATTAGACCACAAAAATTCGTATTCTTCTAAAAAATATTTTACTACTTCCTCTTTATTCTCATGAATATCATGATATGCTAAAAGTTCATTATTTATTTTATTTGTAGTTTCATAATTTGATAAAAACTCATATAACTCTTTATATTTTTTCTTAAAATCAGTGTCTACTAATACAAGCACATCTTCTTGAGGCATCTCACAAAGTCCAGTACTAAGAAATACTTCTTCATTGTACGGATCTTCTTCTAATTTTATAAATTCATATTTACCCATCAAAACAGTAGGTTCCCAGTAATACCCCACCCAAGGAATACCATTAGTATAAGCCTCCTCTGCATATGATGCTAAATCATCTCCACTTTTGGATATTACTACCTCAAAATTTGAAGAAATATTGTAACCATCAAATTTATTATACAAAAATTCTTGAAATCCCCAACCTTCTACAGGTCCATAAATTTTAGGATAATCTTGTCCTTCTATCACAAATTTATCTTTATATTTAATAAGCTCATCTACTCTTTTAAGGTCTTTTGCAATAGGTTTTATACCTCTATTTAAATCTCCTTCTATAACATACTTTGGTACATAAATTCCTTGTCTATTGTCATCATAGTTAACAGATACTGTTTCATAATAATTATTTGTAATTTGATAATTATACTCCTTAAAATCGTGTAACCAGTATTCCATAAGTATATTTATTTTTTTATCTCTAAGTCCTCTTTTTATCTCATTACTTCCCGCTTCATAAATACGACTATCATATCCATAGCCGTGTTTTAAAATATATGAAACTATATTATTATGAATTCTAACACTATTCCAACCAGGATCTCCAAGAACTATTACATCTTTTTTTACCTCTTTTGAATTATCATTATTTACAATTTCTTTATCGCAACCATTCAAAACCATTATTATAAATATAGATATAAATATAATTATTTTTTTCATAATCTCCTCCTAAAATCAAATAGATTCTACTATGTATATAATCTATTTATATCCCTTTTTAATTAATAAAAATCATAGTCTAACTTTGTTATCAATGTCTTAATGTAGCTCTTAATCTATTTGGATTTAAAAGCAAATCAAATGCATATAAAATATTTGAAACTAATATATCTGACTTTAATGCACTCTTTGTATAACAACCTTCTTCTGAAATTATAGACACTGCTATTAAACTATTTTCAAACATCAAGATATCATTTTTTCCATTTCCAAATGAAATAGTATTTTCACTTCCTAAATATTTTACAAAATCACCTTTTGCTTTTGATTCATCACAATTATTATATATCTTTACTTTTACAGGTAAATCTTTACATTCTTCATATGCTGTTTCATATGTATCAGCAGTTATTATATATATATCTAATCCTTGTCTAGCAAGTTCTATAATCCTAGGCTTTATACTTTCTTTTATTTTTCCATCCAAGGCTATAGTTCCATTAAAATCTAAAACCAGATTCTTTATCTTCAATTCCTTATCATCACTAATTTGCACCTTAATCATATGTAATCATCTCCTTAAAGATTTTAAGCTATAATTTATTATTTTACTTAATTATACCCTTTGTATAATTAAGTTGTAACATTTAAGAAAAAATAATATTTTCCACCTTGTATCTTTTAACTTTTTTGTTTAAAATTAATATGTATAAATTTTTTTATACATATAATTTAAGGGGGTTTTTAAATGAAAAATAATAAGAAAAATTTAAAATCTTTATTACTTTGTTTAGTTCTTACATTTTCACTAGTACTGCCTAGTACTTTAAGCTATGCAAATACTGAAGATAATATTAGTTTAAAAGATGATTTTTATACTAATGTAAATCAAAAATGGTTAAATGAAGCTGTTATTCCTAAGGAATATTCTTCATGGAGTAATTTCACAGATTTAAGAGTTCAATCTAGCCAAAATATAAAAGCAATAATTGAAGAACTTAAACAAAATAAAGCTACATTAGAAAAAAATAGTGACCAAGAAAAATTAGTAAAGTTTTATGAAACTGCAATTAATTTAGAAAAAAGAAATGAACAAGGTGTTAAGCCTTTAAAAAAATACCTTGATAAAATATCTTACATAAAAAATTATGATGATATTGAAAAAAATATTGCCAGTTTAGCATTAGATGGTTTTGATACTATACTACCAGTTGGAATAGATAGTGATTTAGAAGATAGTTCTAAAAATATTTTATATATTAGTAGTGCACAAACAGGTCTAAATAGAAGTTATTATTTTGATGAAGATGAAAAAACAAAAAATATTCAAAATGAATATAAAAAATATCTAAAGAAATTATTTATATTAAATACTAATTCAGATGAAGAAGCTACAAAAAAAGCTGAAATGGTTTTTGAATTTGAAAAAAAACTAGCAGAAAACAAATATACAAAAGAAGAAAGTAGAGATATTGATAAATTAAACAATCCTTATACAATCGATAATTTAAACGAATTAAGCAAAACAATAGTTATGAAAGATTATTTAAAAGAATTGAGTTTAGAAAACCCAAATAAAATTCTTGTTATGAATCCAAAATATATACAAGCTTTAGATAATATATTAGTTGATGCAAACTTTGATAGTCTTAAAGCTTATTTAGAAGCTACATTATTAACAAATGCTGGTTCATTCTTATCTAAAGATTTTATGGTTTGTGAGTTTGATTTCAAAAAAGTATTTTCTGGTGTAGAAAAGATGAAATCTGATGAAAAGATAGCAAGTGAACTTATAGATAGCTTATTTTCTGAACAATTAGGTAAAATCTATGTAGAAAAACATTTCTCTAAAGAAGCAAAAGAAGATGTACAAGGTATGGTTGAAGAAATAATTTCAACTTATAAAAAAAGAATTGATAGACTTGATTGGATGAGTATTGATACAAAATCAAAAGCAAAAGAAAAATTAGATGCTATAACTATAAAAATTGGTTATCCTGATGAATTTGAATCTTTTACTGATTTAGAAATTAAATCTTATGATGAAGGTGGTTCTTTACTTTCAAATATAATAAATCATAGTAAATATGAAATTCAAAAGAATTTTTCATTATTAAATAAAAAAGTAGATAAAACAAAATGGCATATGTCTCCTCAAACTGTAAATGCTTATTATAATCCTTCTAATAATGAAATAGTATTTCCAGCAGGAATATTGCAAGCTCCTTTTTATTCATATGAAGCTTCTAAAGAAGCTAATTTAGGTGGTATTGGTGCTGTTATTGGACATGAAATATCACATGGATTTGACGATCAAGGTTCTAGATTTGATAAAGATGGAAATATGATAGATTGGTGGACAAAAAAAGATTTAGAAGAATATAATAAGAGAACAAAAAAATTAGCAGAACAATATTCAGCTTATGAAGCAATTGAAGGTGAATTTGTTAATGGTAATTTAACATTAGGCGAAAATATAGCTGATTTAGGTGGAGTTAGTGTAGCATTAGAAATAGCTAAACAAGAAAAAGATGCTAATTTAGATGAATTTTTTAAATCTTATGCTAAGATTTGGAGAAATATAAAAACTGATGAAATTATAAGTTATTTGTTAAAAAATGACCCTCATTCACCAGGGATATTTAGAGTTAATGGTATATTAAGAAATATTGATGAATTTTACAATGTTTATGATATAAAAGAAGAAGATAAAATGTTTACTAACAAAGAAAATAGAATAAGAATTTGGTAATACTATATAGGAAAGTATAAAGGTAGTGAAAATTAATTTTCACTACCTTTATCTATATATCTTTTTCATCTTCTATATTCATTTTTGAATTTTTATTAAAAGTTTTATGTTCTTCTTTTTGCTTATACATTTTTTTATCCACATCTTTTACTATATCCTCATTATTTTTATGTTTTTTAGGATTGAATATAGATGCACCTAAACTATATTTTATTTTATATGGTTTGTTATTTCTATGATTAAACCCCTCAAAATTATCTTTAATTCTTTTTATAATTTTTTTAAGGGTTTTTATTTGATCAATATCTAATACTATCAAAAACTCATCCCCTGCAAATCTTGCAACAACATCAGTTGATTTCACCGAATTTTTTAATATGCTTGCCGTTATAATAAGCGCTTGATCACCTTCATCATGACCATATATATCATTTATATTTTTAAATTCATCTAAATCAATCATAATAACTGCAAATAAATTATCTTTAGTTGTTGTTTTTATTTTATAAATAATATACTCATCCACAAATTTTCTATTATATACATTTGTAAGATAGTCTTTACTAACAGCTTTTAATTCTATATTTATATATAATATAAGAATTCCAAGAGCAAAAAAACTCCATATATATATTATTCCACAATAAAGAACTTGATAAGAAACAACTAATAATGGCAATATATCAGCATATATAATAGATTTTCTGATTCTTTTGCTTAAATTCTTACTTTCCTTAAAAGTCAGTACTATACTATAAATCATAAGTAATGCATTTACAAATACAATTATAGGAACACCTAAACCTCTAAAATACATATTATTTTGATCAATAAAAAAAACAAAATTCTTATATTTTCCAAAATGATTCATTATAAGCATAATAACAGTTATAATAGACGGTATAGTATAATAATATGATCTCTTTATAAGTCCTTCTTGATCAAAAAAAACTCTATAGTCTAAATATATCGTAAAATATATAACTGGAAGTGTACTTAAAAAAATATAAATATAGAAAATAAAATAATATTGGCCTCTTGTTACTGCCTGTGGATAAATTTTAATATATTTTAATATGATTTCTAAAAAAAGCATCAAAATATTAGAACTTATCAAATATATAAGTATTTTTTTATTTATAAAATCTCTTTTCCTTTGCCTTAAGAAACTAGATAATACTATTAAAAGTATTATCATAGCTATTAAATCTATATCTATATCTATAAAAAAATCATACATCTTAGTCTCCTTAGAAATAAAAAATAATAAAAAAATATAATGCAAGAAAAAAACTCACATTATATTTATTCTCTTTTATTCTGAATTTCTAACGATATATTTTATAAATTTCTATCTATTCTATCTTTAATAAGTGACGCCACATAATTAATATCATTTAAGTTTTCATTTTCTATAAATATAGACGTTAGCTTTTCATCTGTATTTGTTATTTCCATAAAGAAACCTCTTAAGCCTTTTGCTTTTCTATCTATTTCAAATCTTATTAATATCCCATCATCAGTTGTAGAACTTACTATTTCAATTTCATCTAATCTTCCTCTATAAATAGAGTTTGACATAGGCTTAAATTCTATCTCTTGTATGAAATTATATCTATGAGGTCTATTATTTGAACTTGTGTATTCGTTATCTATTTCATCTATTCTAAAACCTAAAGATTCTATAATTTCTATAACTCTTTGTAACTTTTCATTTGGAACTACTTTTATATAATCTTTATCAGTTGGATCTATTGCACTTTTTATGTCTAATGATGTTGACAACCAAGTTTGAAATCTTGAAGTTGATATTGGTGCATTATTAGAAACTCTAAACTCAAAAGGAAAAGATCTCATCTCTTTAGGATTTATAGTAACATTTGCATTTATCTTAATTTCCTGTATAGTTTCACTAACCATTATAGTCTTATCATCTGATTCTTTTTCACATAGGGTATTTAATTTAAGGTATACATTATCTATAACTCTTTGAACTTTTCCACCTTTTATTTCTATAACACCTTGTATCAAATCCCCTTGTCTTACCATATCATTTGAAAGTTTGGCATCAACTTTAGTCCCACCAAAACCTAAGCTATCTGTTAAATTGTTGAAAAATCCCATAAAAACACTCCTTATATTTATTTGTAAATTTAAACACTTCAAAGTATATTTTAACAAGAATTTTTCTTATTTTATAATTTTTTTTAATTTTTAATCCAAAATAACTATAAAATTTTCATATTATTTATTAACAAATTAATATTAAAATAGTGGTGAGATTAATCTAAATACAGATTGTTTAATCCTATTAAAATAATTCATATTTTCATAATATGATATATCTAATATACTTGATTTTTTTAAATCTTCAAAAAAACTTTTTTTATATGATTGTGACAATTTAGAATCATACATAAATGCATTAACTTCAAAATTTATCTTAAAAGATCTAATATCCATATTAGCACTCCCAATAGTTAATACTTCATCGTCCATAACCATAGTTTTTGAATGTATAAAACCGTCATATAAATATACTTTAGCACCTATTAATATTAAATCTTTTAAATACGATAAGCTCCCAAGGTATACATATTCTTTATCAGGTTTTTTAGGAATCATTATTCTTAGGTCTACTCCACTATAAATACATATTTTTAAAGCTTCCATAAAACTTTCATCTGGTATAAAATAAGGAGTTTGAATATATAAATAATCTTTAGCTAAATTAATCATTCTTATATAAGACAGCTTTATATTGTCATTTATTTCATCTGGTCCACTAGACACTATTTGCATTTTTGTATCACCATATTTTTTTTGATCTATATGAAGGAATTTTGTTACATCTTTTAATTCTTCTTTAGATGCATGTCTGTAATCTAACAAAAATCTTAATTCCATTAAAATAACTGCACTCCCTCTTATTTTAAGATGCGTATCTCTCCAAGGAGAAAGTTTTTCTTCCTTTCCTAAATATTCATCCCCAACATTAATTCCACCCAAATATCCAATATTTGAATCTATAATAACAAGTTTTCTGTGATTTCTATAATTAGCTCTAAAACTAGTAGTTGATTTTAATGGTGAAAATTTATATACCTTTCCTCCCGAATCTTTTAATTTTTTAAATAATTTTTCAGAAGTAAAGAAACTACCAAGAGCATCATATACAATTTTTACATCAACACCTTCTTTTGCTTTTTTGGTAAGCAAATCAATTAATTTATTCCCAAGTTCATCATTGTTGATTATAAAATAAATCATATGAATATATTCTTTTGCATTATTTATATCTTTAAATAATTCCTCAAATTTTTCTTTACCGTGATTAAATATTTTTACATCATTATCATTTGTACAAATAGAACTATTTGTCATCAAATTCAAATGTGTTAAAGTTTTATAATTATAATTTTTTGCATCTAAATTTTGTAATTCTTTTAATTGCAACTTTGTACTTTCATGTAATTTTTTTAATTCTTCTTTTTCCAACTTAAATATTTTCTTATTTAATAATCCTCTACCTATCAATAAATATAGTATAAATCCAAAAACAGGAATAAACGTAAGAGTTAATACCCATGCAATTGTATTTACTGGATTTCTTCTTTCTTTAAAAACAACAGTTCCTATAAATATTATATTTAATAGTATTATTATATTACTTATGAATAATGGCATTTTCCCATCCCCTTTCTCAATCTTTTGTAATAATATTATATAATTTTTTGCAATAAAAAAACGAGTATATCTCGTTTTTTTATTACCCATTTTCATTTTTTCTATACCCGATTTCCTCTACTTAAATATCGATTACTTAATAACTCTTTTTTCATCTCTATATTTATTTAACTTTATATCTCAATATTCTACTAGCATTTAAAACTGCTATTAACGCTACTCCCACATCAGCAAATACAGCTTCCCACATATTAGCCATTCCAAATGTACCTAATATCATAACGGCTATTTTTACAACAAAAGCAAAAATTATATTTTGCCAAACTATTTTATTTGTAAATCTTGAAATATCTATAGCTAGTGGAATTTTTAATAAATCATCATTCATTAAAACAATATCTGAAGCTTCAATTGCAGCATCAGATCCAACTCCACCCATTGAAAAACCTATATCACTAAGAGCTAAAACTGGTGCGTCATTTATCCCATCACCCACAAATACTAATTTTTCATTCTTAGATTTTTTATTATTTAACTCTTCAACTTTTTTAATCTTATCAGCAGGAAGAAGTTCATAATAAAATTCATCTATACCTAATTCTTTTGATACTTTTATTGCTTTTTCTTTTATATCACCAGTAAGCATAACTACTTTATTTATATTTAAATTCTTAAGATTGCTTATCATTTGCTTTGCATTGGATTTAATTTCATCTTCTATAAAAATTGAACCTATCAAAACATTATTAAATGCGATATAAACACAACTACCAAAATCTTGACTTCCATCATCCTTAAATTCTATATCAAATTTATTCATAAGTCTTTTATTTCCTGCTAGGATTACATTTCCATCTTTATCGATAGTCTTAACACCATGACCTAATATATCTTCATAATCTTTAATTACACTTTCATCAACATTGATTTTAAACCTTCTTATATGTTCATTGACTATTGATTTTCCTATAGGATGTGTTGTATGAATTTCACAAATTGCGGCTAATTTTAATATATCATCTTTTGAAAAACTGCTATCTAAAGTATTGATTTCACTAACTTTAAAATTACCATGTGTTAATGTTCCTGTTTTATCAAATACCAAAATTGAAGCATCTTTTAAAGCCTCTAAATAATTTCCACCTTTAACTAATATACCATTTTTTGAAGCTCCACCTATTCCACCAAAGAAACTAAGTGGAATTGAAACTACTAATGCACAAGGACAAGAAACTACTAGGAAAATTAACGCTCTATATATCCATACTTTGTGACTATATCCTAAAAGAATAGGAATTATAGCAATCAATGCTGCAACAAAAACAACTATCGGTGTGTAATATCTTGAGAATTTAGTTATAAATTTTTCAGCATTTGCTTTTTTAGATCCCGCATTTTCAACTAAATCAAGTATTTTAGAAACTGTTGAATTTGAAAATATCTCTTTTACCTTTAATTTTATAAGTTTTTGCTTATTTATGAATCCACTTAATACCTCATCATCTTCTTTTAAATATCTAAGCATAGATTCACCAGTTAAGTTTGATGTATCAAAAGAAGATTCTCCTTGTATTATCTGACCATCCAAAGGAACTCTTTCTCCAGGTTTAACTACTATAATATCATCGATTTTAACATCATAAGGAGATACTTTTTTTATCTTTCCATCAATCATCAAATTTGCATAATCAGGTCTTATACTCATCAAGCTTTTAATAGAATCTCTTGATTTATTAACAGCTTTATCTTGAAAATATTCTCCAATTTTATAAAAAAGCATAACAGCCACAGCTTCAGGATATTCTCCTACCAAAAATGCTCCAATACTTGCAATACTCATCAGAAAGTTTTCATCAAAAACACTACCTCTTAAAATATTTCTAATTGCCATATTTAAAATATCTTTTGCTACAAGTAAGTAAGCTATAAAGAATACACCAAATTCAATATTAGCATCAAATTCAAATATTAATCCTATTATAAATAATATTGTACCAACCATATTAAATAGGGCATTCTTATTTATAAAATTTTTATATTTCGAATTTGATTTTTTTAGAGTTTTTGAATCCGTATGTCCACAAGTTCCACCCAAAGAATGATTATGATGAGAATGGTCATGTGAATGATTATG
This sequence comes from Peptostreptococcaceae bacterium, assembly GCA_025210335.1. GTDB lineage: Bacteria > Bacillota > Clostridia > Peptostreptococcales > Peptostreptococcaceae > JAOARY01. Next base: position 26,210 of record JAOARY010000082.1, read on the forward strand.
TGAATGATCGTGTGAATGTGATGATGAACAACAACTATCTGTGCATGTTCCTTCTACAACACTAAGATTAACTCTATGTCTATCAAATTTTTCTACTTGTACATGCGGTTCAATATCTAATATTATTTTTTTTACCTTATTAAAATATTCCTCACTACAAGCATTATCATCTAATATAATCGATATTCTACCTGTTGCAAAATTCAAAGAAGCTTCCAAAACTTGATTTAAAGAATTTATCTTATCTTCAATTTTTCTGGCACAATTTGCACAAGCAACACCTATTATTTGAATATCTATTTTATTAGGTTTTTTTAAGCTTTCCATAACAAAACCTCCTAAATTTATTTTTTCATATGAATACTTGTTCATATGTTTGTTAATTTCATTTTATATTTAAACTATAAATTAAGCAATAGTTTTTTTACAATTTTTTTTATTTTTTATCAATTTATTATTGTCGAATTTTAGTAGATAAAAAGTTTCATCAAAATTCTTAAAATATTGTAACTATGATTTTTATTTATTTTGTTTTAAAGTGAATATGTGTATTATAATTAATTCTTATAAACATTTATAAAGCGGATAAAAAAATAAATAGAGGTGATATTATGAAAATCAAAAAATTTCTAATTTGTTCTATGGTATTTCTATTATCTTTAACAGGTATAGCAAGTGCCACTGAGGTAGCAAACACTAATGTTACACAGACTATAAACAATGAATATAAAATACTTATAAACAATCTTGCTTTAGAGACTAATTACAAACCTTATAAAAGTGATTCTACTATAATGGTTCCACTTAAAGATATTGCTGTTAAATTCAATTATCAAGTTAATTGGAATAAATTTGCTAAAAGAATAGAAATGATAAATGGTAAATATACAACTTCAGTTAAATCTGGCGTTAACTCTTATTATTTTAATCAAATTTCACCAAGACCACTTTCTAAAGCACCAGAAATAAAAAATGGAACAACTTATGTACCAGTTGAATTTTTTAAAGATATATTAGGATATAGTTACAGTGTTGATACTAATAATAATATAAATATATATATAGCTCCATTTAATAAAACTGATATTGGTACTGCTATTAAATTTGATGGTGAAATTACTAATATAGAAAAAAGTCGTAATGGATATTATATGGTTTTAGTTGGTTCAAGATTCAATGGAACAGTTCTTATGGTCGGTGGACACACTACAATCTCAGATGTAAATGGCAATATAATTGATGCTTCAAAATTAAAAGCAGGTGATAAGATAACAGGTGAACATTCAAGAATAATGACAATGAGTATACCACCACAATCTTCTGCATTTAAAATAAGTCTAAGTAACTAATACAATTGGCTAATTTAGTTTTATAAATACTTATAAAATACTATTTAAAATAATAAAAAAGCTTTTGAATAAATTTATTTATTTAAAGCTTTTTTTTGTGTTAAAATTTTAATAGATAATGGTAATTTATTTTTACTTATAAAATAAACAACTCCATAAAGATAAATTTAAAAAATTTAAATTTATTAAAATTAAAATTTTTATCGGAGGTAATATAATGAAATTTTTTAAGAGCATAGTTCTTAATTTAGTTTGTCTTAGTTTTTTTGCAACACCAACTTACGCAAATATAAAAACCATTCCCAAATCAATAAATGAAATCAATAAAAATATAGAAGTTAAACTTGAAGCAGCAAAATACAATATAGATGTTAATAAAAATCCACTAGATGATATTAATATAGATAAATTAAATATACTTGTTAATTTTAACGATCTAAAACTTCAAAATAAAGCATATAGAAAAGATAAAACCATCATGTTTCCATTAAAAGAACTCGCATCCGAATTTAACTTTAAGGTTAGTTGGAATAATGATTTAAAAAAAGTTGAAGTCACAAAAGATGATTTCTATTCTAATTTAGAAGCATATGTAAACAAATATACATTAAAAGCAACTCATGAAGAAGTTTTATCTTTAGTTTGTTATCCTGAAACAATAGATGGCGTTATGTACGCTCCATTAGAGTTTTTTACACAGATTCTAGATTTAAAATATGAAGTTTCAAGAAATAATACGATTTTATTTTATGATATAAAAACAAATTAATTGAAATAAGATGCTAAAAAATATATTTAATATTCTTTAGCATCTTATTTTAATTTTAAATATAATTTTTTTAATTTTTTAGAAACTTTTTTTGTTCTATTCCGTCTTAATTATGAAAACAAAATAAAACGAAAAATTAATCGAATTTTTTTTTATAAATTTAAGAGGTGAATAATATGAAGAGATTTTTAGCATCAACAATGATTTTAGGTTTATCTTTAGGTAGTTTATCTAATTTAGCCTTTGCATCAGAAGAAATTGTAAATACAAAAGAAAATATAAGCATAGAACTTGAAGATAAAGTAGCAAATGATAGTTTCAAAAATTTATCCAAAGAAATTTTGACAAATGATGAATTTGATATTGATAATTTAGTGATAAATATCGATGGAAATAAATTAGATTCAAAATTTAAATCTTTTATACAAAATGATACTATCATGGTTCCACTTAGTGATATCGCTACAAAATTAAGATTTAATGTGGTATGGAATGATGATTTAAAACAAATAGATATTAATAAAGGTGCAATATTTACATCTATAAAAAATAATGAAAATAGATATTTCTTTTCTAAAATGGCTCCAAGAAAACTAAATGCAGCACCAAAAATAATAAATGGAACAACTTATGTCCCAGTAGAATTTTTTAGTGAAATTTTAAGAACTAATTCTGACTATGATTCAAAAAATTTAATCTTAAATTTAGGACTAAATGATAAAGATACGGGAAATAATACCGATATGAATAAGGAAGAAGGTACTAATGATAATAAACCTTTAGGCTCTGATGAAATAAAAACTACTGTTAATGACGATAATATTAGCGTTGAGGGTTATATAAATAATATAACTACAACAGATCGTGGAACTAAAATGGTTCAAGTTGGAAGTTTTCAAAAAGGTGTTATTCTTTTAGTTGATGATGATACTAAAATTATAGATGCTTCTGGTAATTTAATTTCTTTTGATAATTTAAAAGAAAATAGCAAAATTCAAGCAACACATTCTATGGTTATGACAATGAGTCTACCAGGTCAAACTAAAGCTTTTGAAATAAAAGTTTTAAATTAATGATATTAATAAAATAAAAGACTATAATAGAGTGATTCATTCCTCAGTTCGATATTTATAAAAATATGTGAAAGCTTAATATAGATGATAAAAATTTAAAAGATTCATCCTCTTTTAGAGTTTTATCCCTGTATTAGATTTTAAGTACTTAAGTCAATTTTACTAAAGCTAATACATTTTTTAATATCCTTTTAATTTAATATATCCTTGTGATATCAACTATTTTAGTCAATTATTTTTATTATATATAACTTATAGCTATAAGTTTTTTCAAAACTAAATTTTTAATCTTTTAAATCAATATTTTCATATTTTATGAGAATATTGATTCTTTTTTTATGTCAAAACAAACGACTTATCCAAAATATTCCACAACATATATTTTGAATAAGCCATATCAAAATTCAAATCAATTATATATAATACTTATTTTACTATTTAGATACTAACCAATCTTTACCTTCAACAAGCCTTGTAACCATCATAGATGCTATAGCATCTCCACTAGCATTTAAACAAGTTGCTGCTGGATCTACTAAAAATCCAATAGTTGCAATTATAGGAAATGCTTCTAATGGAAATCCAAACAAACTCACTATAAGCATTTCTCCAACTAAACCACCACCAGGTGCTCCAGATAATACAAAAGCACTTAATACAGCAACAAGCATAGCCATTGCATATGTACCTATACCAGTAAATTCTCTATTAAAAATACCAAATAAAAAACTTATCTTTATTATTGATGATAAAACAGAGCCATCCATATGCATAGTTGCCCCCATAGGTAATACTATTTCTCTTATATCCTTTGGAACACCCATCTTATCACAAGCTTCAAGATTTATCGGTAAAGTCGCAACAGAACTTTGTGTTGCAAAAGCTGTTATAGCTGGATTTGCTATGTTTTTAAACATTCTTCTTACACCTTCTTTTCCACCAGCAAAATATGCATATAAAGGAAACGCTAAGAAAAAATATAATATACACATAGGATAATATATAAGCATCGTCCTACCATAATCACCAATCAAACTTGGGCCAAATTTTCCAACTAAATTTGCAAAATATGCACCTAAACCAATTGGAGCATAAAGCATAATTACATCAACCATTTTCATTATTACATCATTTAAATTATTAAGTAATTTTCCAATACCACTTTCTTCTCCGCCACAAGCACTAACACAAAATCCAAACAGAATAGAAAATACTATAATAGGTAACATATTTTTTTTGCTTAATAAACCCGAAAAATCATCAACAGTTAACGAACCTACTACTAATTCACCAATACTTGCAGTTTCCTTAATTTCTGCTGCAACAAAATTAATAGCACTTCCCGCCGCAGGAGGGAATATATTAACAACAGTTATAACTAATATCCCTGCAATAGCTCCTGTTACAACAAATACTAAAATAAGATTTCCTAATATCTTGCCTAATCTTTTCATATTAACCATATTACCAACAGCACTTGAAATAGAAACAAAAACCATTGGAACAACTATTGTAAATAATAGATTTAAGAAAATATCTCCAACAGGTGCTAAAATAGTTGCTTTTTCTCCTAATATAATTCCTAATATAGATCCTATTATAATTCCACCAAGCAACATTATTGGAAATAGATAATTTTTTAAATTAAACGATTTTTTCACATTAAAACTCCTTTAAATACTTCTAAACACATTCAAATACGTTCATACCAATATTTATTTTCTTTTTATTTTTCTAAAAAATTCACAAAATCAATTAATTATTTTTTGTAAGTTCATCAACCGCATCTTTCAATTGTTTCATCGCCTCTTCTAATATAGATTTTGGACATGCTGCATTTAATCTCATAAATCCATTTAATGATCTACCGAATTTATCTCCTTCATTTAGACCCAGCTTTGCTTTTTTAATCATAAAATTCTTTAATTCTTCATTATTTAATCCTAAATCTCTACAATCCAACCATACTAGATATGTCGCATCAGGAAGGTTTGGTTTTATCTTAGGTATATATTTAGCACAATAATCTTTGATGAAATCAAAATTCTTTGATATATAATCAAGCACTTGCTCTAACCATTCTTCACCATGATTAAATGCAGCTTCCATTGCAACCGAACTAAAAGCATTATTTCTACAAATATCCATATTACTCCAAAATTCATCGTATTTTTCTTTCATTTTTAAATTAGGAAAAACAGTCGTAGATGCTTGTAATCCTGCTAAATTAAATGTTTTTGTCCCTGATATACAGCTTATTACATGATTTTTTATTTCATCTGATATAGTTGCAGTTGGAACAAACTCTTTATTATGAAATATTAAATCTGAATGAATTTCATCAGAAACTACTAAAACATCGTGCTTTATACAGATTTCAACCATTTTTTTTAATTCTTCTTTAGTCCAAACTATACCTAAAGGATTATGAGGACTGCATAATAAAAATATTTTAGATTCCTTAACTTTATTTTCAAAATCCCGAAAATCGATTTCCCAAATTCCATTTTTTTCGACCAATTTATTTTCTAATACTTTTCTATCTAAAAATTCTGTTATCTCATAAAATTCTGAATATACAGGTGTTTGTATTAGAATATTATCTCCTTTATTTGAAAAACAATTCATAATTGCAGCTAATGTTGGAACTACTCCTAAACTCCAACTAACTAAAGTTTTATCTATATTCCAATTATTTCTTCTTAGCTTCCAATTACAGATTGATTCAAAATAAGAATCTGGTCTTGAAGTATATCCATAAATCCCTTCATTTGCTTTTGATACTAATGCATCTATTATTGGCTTGGCCGTCTTAAAATCCATATCTGCAATCCATAAAGGAATTATATCATCTGTACCAAATTTCTTTGTTCTCTCATCATATTTTGCAGCCCTAGTATTTCTTCTGTCTATTATTTCATCAAAATTATAAATCATTAAATATACTCCTTTTTTATTTTTAATTATTTTCTAAAATTCAAACTCATTTTCCTTTGGAAATAATCCAAATAAACCACCAGTATGAATAAATAATATGTTTTTACATTCTTTTAACTTTCCTTTTTTTAATTCTTGAACCAAACCATTCATAGCTTTACCAGTATACACTGGGTCTAGTATTATTCCTTCCATCTTTGCAAAATCACTAATAAATTTAAGCTCTTCTTTTGTACTTAATGCATAACCATTTCCAACATATCCATCTATTATTGATAGATCTTCTTTTGTAAAGTTTATTATCTCTTTAGTATATTCAAAACTCGCTTTCAATATTTTACTTATTTCATCTTTAAAATAATCTACATCATGGCATACATTTATTCCAATTATTTTCGCAGAGTTTTTATTTATTTTATTAGCATAAAATAATCCTGCAAATGTCCCACCAGAACCGACAGTTGTTACAATTGCATCGAATTTAATATTCAATTCTTTTTCTTGACTTAAAATTTCTTCCATAGCTTCATAATATCCAAATGTACCAATTCCATTCGATGCGCCTTCTGGAATAACAAAGGCTTTAAAACCCGCTTTTTCTAGTCTTTCTTTTTCATTATTCATAATATCAATTCTATTTTTGTCGTAATCTCCTTGAGTAATGAATTTAATTTCTGTGCCAAATAAATTATCTAAAAAATAATTTCCATTAGTTTTTTGACCATTGTCCTTTAATACTAATAATGATTTAATTCCTAAAGTTGCAGCTAGACAAGCTGTAGCTCTTGCATGATTTGACTGTATTCCTCCACAAGTAATTAGATAATCACAACCATTATCCAACGCTTGCTTTACTAGATACTCTAATTTTCTTATTTTGTTACCTGATAGTTCTGTTCCTGTTTGATCATCTCTTTTAATGTATATATCTTTATCACTAAAAAAACTTGATAATCGTTCTAATTTTTGAATTTTAGTAGGTAAATTTGCGACTTTTATTTTCTTTGGTTTATCCATAAATTTATGACTCCTTCCTGATAATTTTTTATTCGATTTAAATATGAGCATTATTTATGCCAATAAAAAAAATAAGCATTATAAGCCTTTTTAAAAAAATAAGAAGAAAAACTGGGATAATAACATCCCATTATTTCATATCATTATCCCAGTTTATATTTTGAATTATTTTCAATCCTAAGGTTGTTAATTTTGTTCCACCTCTACCGTTTGATATTATTAGTAAATTATATTTTTCTAAAGTTGATAATATATTTCGCACCTCCGCTTCAGTCAAAAATAATCCCTTTTCATTTGCTAATTTAACAATACTTCTTCTTCCTATTCGCTTTCTTTTTTTGAAACTTTCTTCTAAACAATCTAAAACAAATTTATATTCATAAATCTTTGAACCTATCTCACCTTTTAATCTATCAACACTTTCTAATCTTCCTTTTAACTCTTTTTTTAATTCTTTATCTTCTTTATTTTCTATTTTTAATTCATCATTATTTTCTCTAAGCATTTTAGGTAAATCAACAAATTCTATATAATCTTTATCCAAATAAGCTAGATATTCAACATAATTTTTTAATTCTCTTAAATTGCCATCCCAATAATAATTTTTAAATAATTCTTCAACTTCTTTACTGAGTTCAAATTCTGCATTTATTTTTGATTTCATATATTCAAATAATATTAATATATCTTCTTTTCTTTCTCTTAATGGTATTATTTCTAATGGTAATACATTCAATCTATAATATAAATCCTTTCTAAATTCGCCTTTTGTTACCATCTTTTTCAAATCCTTATTTGTAGCAGCTATGATTCTTGTATCAATTTTTATTAAGCTATCTCCTCCAATTCTCATTACTTCTCTTTCTTGAATTACTCTTAATAATCTTGATTGTAAACTTAAATCCATTTCTCCAACTTCGTCCAAAAATAGTGTACCTTTATGCGCTAATTCAAACAAGCCTAATTTACCACCTTTTTTAGCACCAGTAAATGAACCTTCTTCATAACCAAATAATTCACTTTCTAACAAACTTTCCGGTAGTGCTGCACAATTTATTGCTACAAATTGATACTCTTTTCTTTTTGAATTATTATGAATTGCTTGAGCAAATAATTCTTTTCCAGTCCCACTTTCCCCTGTAATAAGAATTGAACTACTTGAAATAGCCATTTTTTTTGCTACATTTTTTATTTCAACAAATTTTTTTGTTTCTCCTATAATATCTTCAAATTTATATTTAGCAACATGTCCTTGCCCTAATAACTGTGCTCTTAATTTATGCTGTTTCTTTTCTTTTTCTTGAAATATATTCATTATAATTAAAGCACCAGTTATTCTACCTACAGTCAAAATAGGTACAATCCCAATACTAATATCTTTTTCTTTAATTTTTATAAGTTTATTTTCTAAAATCTTACCCTTATCTATACTGTCTTCAAAAGGTATTTGACTTATTTTTTCTGATAAATAATGTCCTACTATATTGTCTTTATAATCTATAATATCTTTTGCTTTTTTTGTGCAAGCTCTAATAATTCCAAATTTATCTATTAATATAATTCCTTCATCCATAACATTTAAAACACTATTTAATTCACTTTCTAAAGTATTTGTTTTTTTTATCAATGTTGTTATCTCTTCACTTGGAATCACTAGACTTTCAAAGTATCTTACAACATGTTCTTCTTTTAACATATATTCCATATTTAATTTTATAGCAATATTTGTAATAGTGTTTACATCCAATACTCTATGACCAATATCTACTATTTTTTTTATTGATGAGGGAACACATTTAGTTTCACCTGGAGTTATTGCTAAATCTAATTTAGGTATATTTAAAACCCCAGGATATACAGGAATAAATTCTAAATTATTTATACCAATCCTATCAAATAATGCAATTGTTTCAAAAGTCATTTCAGCACTATAATTTACCAATAAAACTTTATTCCTATCTTTTATTTCTATTATTTTTTCATATTGATCTTTCGTTATAGTTCTAGTAATAATAATTATTTTGGCATGTGAAGGTATATACTTTTTAACTGATACATATATAGATTCTAAAGAAACCACAACAACATCAGTATCAATAACTTCACTTATATGTTGCTTATCATAAGAATAAAAATTTATATCTACACTATCTTTAAATAACACTTTTAAATTTCTTGAATATATTTTCGCTACACTTTCAAAAAACGTAATAATGGTAATCTTTTTCATTATATTTCTCCTTTTATTTATATAATATATAATTATAAATAAATCTATACTAACATATATAATTATAAATAAATCTATACTAACATATATAATTATATATATCACAAATAATTATATATCCATCTAAAAAATATAATATGAATAATTATACTTATTTATATTTTTATATTTTTAATGCTATAATAGAAAAAATTAACCATTTGTAAATATAACCAAGAGGTTATTTTTATATGCAATTTAGTTATTTATTTTTAAGGAGGTTTTTTAAATGAAGAAAAAGTCAAGTATAAGATATAAACTAACCATATCGATAGTTATAATCATGTTAATACCATCTTTAATTCTCACTTTTTATATGGGAAATATGCTAAACAAAGAGTTGGAAAACAATTTCACAAAATCTTCACTCAAAGAAATTACTCAGGTAGATAATGCACTTAATATTTACTTTGAAACCGTAGAAGAAAATACAAATCTACTTGCCTCTTATCCAAAAGTCAAACAGGCTGATAACAGTATTACCAACTATTTGAATCAAACAAATATAAAACTTATGACACCATCAAAAAACGGAGGATTAGAACAAGAAATATATGAATATTATGATGATTTTGCAAAAACACATCCAAAATCAACTTATATATACATGGCCACAAAAGATGGGTCTTATATTCAATGGCCACAAACTTCAAATGATGATAATTATGATCCAAGGGACAGACCATTTTATAATGCTGTAATAGAAAATAATTATAAAACTATAAGAACAACACCTTATTATTATCCTGCTGATAATTCAGTTATTATAAGTACAGTTAGTCCAGTATTTGATAATAATAATGAATTTATAGGTATACAAGGCTTAGATGTAGGTCTTAATGAACTTACTAAAATAATAGAAAATATAAAAATAGGTAACAGTGGTTATTTGGTACTTTTGGATTCAAACGGTACAATTTTAGCTAATCCAAAAAATCCAGATAGTAATTTTTCAAATATATCCGATTTAAATATCGAAGGCAATTTTGATATTATGCAAAGAAAAGATCATACCTATAAAATAAATTTAAATAATAAAAAATATTATGCACAATTATATACATCAGATAAATCAGGATGGAAATACATAGCTCTTATTGAGCAAAGTGAGTTTAGTAATAAGATAAGCAAATTGATATTAATTTTGGCCTTAATAACTTTAAGTCTTATATTAATACTATCTATATTATCTTTTTATTTTTCAAAAAAATTTACAAAACCAATATTAGAATTAACAGATGATATTTCATATATTGCAAATGGCGATTTTACTAAATCAATTGATAAAAAAATTATAAATAAAGATGATGAAATTGGTATTTTAGCTAATTCAATAGATAAAGTTAGAATAGATTTATCTAAGATGGTTGACAATATAAAAGATACATCCCAAACATTATATACTTCTTCTGATCAAATATATAATATGTCAAATGAGATAAGAAAATCATCTAAGGATATATCAACATCAATATATGAAGTCGCAAAAGGTGCTGAAGAACAAGCTAAAAATGTAGAAGAAGGTGCTTATAATATAGATGAGCTTTCTAATGAATTAGATATTTTATATGATAAGAATAATAAACTAAATGAATTAGCAAAAAACACTAAAGATATTAATGAAAAAGGATTTGAAACATTTAATGAATTAGAATTAAAATCTATAGATGTTCAAAAATCAGTAGAGAATATAAGTAATATAATAAATAAAATGGATGTTATGTCTAGTGAAATAAGTTCTATAACAGATACTATAACAAAGATTTCAAATCAAACAAATTTACTTGCATTAAATGCTGCAATAGAAGCTGCTAGAGCAGGAGAACATGGTAAAGGCTTTTCAGTTGTAGCTCAAGAAGTTAGAAACTTAGCAGAACAATCTAATAATTCTACAAATAATATAAAGGATATAATAGATAAAATTCAAATCCTCTCAAGTAATGCGGTTACAAGTATGGATGAAACTAAAAATACAACTGCAATACAAGGTAAATTTATGAACGAAACAAAAGAATTATTTGCAAAAATCAATAAAACTCTAAATGAATTTATAAATGATCTTTCAGCTATGGATTCTTATTATAAAAATATAAATAAAAAGAAAAATAAATTAGTACAAATAACTTCTAATCTTTCTGCATTGTCTGAAGAAAATTCTGCTTCAGCAGAAGAGGTAACTGCTTGTTCAGAGGAACAATATGCTGTTAGTGAAAATATAAATAATTCTATTTCTGATTTAAAAAAATTATCAGAAGAATTAAAAGAATTTGTTTCTAAATTCAAAATAAATTAAAATATACTTGTATACAATATAATTAAGAGGTGATATTTTGTTTGGAAATAAAAAAAATATTTCATTAGCGTTAATAATAAGCATGGTTTTATGTATGTTTTTATTTTCTGCTTGTGAAAAAAAAGAGAAAAAAGATATTAAAATAAGTCGAAACGGATTCTTTCTTGATACATTTATTGATATATCATTATATGATACAACAGATGAAAAACTTTTGGATGGTTGTTTTGAAATCTTAAAAGATATAGAAAATAAAATGAGCAGGCATGATAAAGATAGTGAAATTAGTAAAATAAACAATAAGGCAGGTAAAAGTTATACCAAAGTATCTGATGATGTTTATTATGTTATAAAAAAATCCTTAGAGTTTTCAAATCTTTCTAATGGTAATTTTGATATAACTATAGGTAAATTAGCTAGTCTATGGAATATTGGTAATAAAGATGCTAAAGTCCCTTCAAAAGAAGATATACAAGAAGCTTTAAAATATATAAATTACAAAGATATTAAAATAAAAGAAAATACCAATATGGTTAAGTTGGATAAAAAAGATATGATAATTGATTTAGGTGGTATAGCCAAAGGTTATGCTTCTGATAAAATCAAAAATTATTTACAGTCAAAAAATATAAAAAGAGCTATAATAAATCTGGGTGGAAATATCTGTGTTATTGGAGAAAAGTCTAATAATACACCTTGGAATATAGGAATTCAAAACCCTTTTAATAATCGTGGTGATTATTTAGGTGTGTTAAAAGTAAAAAATAAATCAGTTATAACATCTGGTATATATGAACGATTTTTAGAATATAAAGGCAAGAAATATCATCATATATTAAGTCCTTTTGATGGTTATCCTATACAAAACGAACTTGTCAGTGTATCTATTATATCTTATGATGGCATAGACTGTGATGCACTTTCTACATCTTTATTTGCATTAGGAAAAGATAAAGGTCTTAAGCTTGCAAATGAACTTAAAAATATAGATGCTATATTTGTAACTAAAGATAAACAAATTTACCTTACAGATGATATAAAGGATAAATTTATATTAAATGAAGATTCCTTTAATGTAGCTAATTAAAAATATCTATATTCTTAAATACAAAAATAAATTAAAAAGTCTTATTTTATTATTTTATATATCAACATCAAAAAAGCTAGGAATTATAAATCTATAATTCCTAGCTTTTTTATTGATTCCAACAGGAAATTTGTACAAAAACCCACAAATATTCCTGTTAAAAGTCCCATTAAAAACAACATCGGTAAGTATACAGTAATTTTTATATTTTGTATTATAAAAGCTGCCATAAATATCTGTCCTATATTATGAAAAACTCCACCTAATATACTATTTCCAACTATTGAAAATGAATTTTTTAAATTATTTTTCACAAAATACATTACAAAAAAACTAAGCAGTCCACCAGATATACTATATAAAAAACCTGAAAATCCAGAAAATAAAAGTGCTGATAAAAAAGATCTTAAAAATACTAATAGCAAAGCTTCTTTAAAACTAAGCAAATAAATACTTGTAAGTACAATTATATTACAAAGACCTAATTTTGCACCTGGAACAGCAAAACTTAATGGTATAAACCTTTCAAAAAATGAAAGTATTATGCCTTGTGCTAATAAAATCGCTATAAAAACCATTTTCTTTGTACTATTTATATTATCAGTTTGATACAGCATCTACTTCCACCTTCTTATCTTCATTTGAAACAATTTGTATAAATAATTTATGAGGTAAGCAAACAATCATCTCATTTTTCCCCTCAATAAACCCAGTATCTAAACACACTTTATTATCACAATCTGACTCCAACATCGAAACCCCACCATCATGAATATGTACTATATTGTGTCCATATTCATTATCGATTTCAATCTTCTTATCCTTATTTGTTATAATTTCTTCCTTATATAATTTAGAATCTATATAAATTTGAATTTTCATATCTGTCGAGGTTTCTTTTGTTAAATGTTTATATCCCAAAAAAGAAACACCTATAATAAGAATTAAAACAATAAGAATTTTATCTCCTTTTTTCATAAAAAACTCCTATATTAAAAATTATTTTAAGCTTTTTAATTCTATCATATAAATATAATACAAGTCGAATTTGAATTCGAATTTTATAAATTAAATATACAATTAAAATTTCAATACACTAAAAAAATACTGTCATGCTAAGAAAATTTATTATAATATACTATATATAAATTCTTAATATGACAGCTATTTTTTAATAAATAAAAATTATATTAATTACTTTCGTCTGGTTCAACTACAGTTAAATCAGTCTTTCCTTCTTGTGCATTTTTTAATACTTCTTGTGCTAAAGTTTTAAAATTATTAGTACTTCCAGTTGCTCCTGAAACTGTATCTATTTGAGAGTCTTGTTTTTCTTTTATATCTTCTATCATTTTTGCATAAGATTCTGTTGGTGTAACTCCAGCTACTTTTTTATAAGTTGCTGAATATTCTTCATCTGCACTCTTTAACTTATCTTCTTCATTTTTGTAATCAAATTTAACATCATCAATTTTACCTTCTTTTATCGTTACTTCTATAAAAGGCTTCCATCCATGCTTATCAAAATCCTTGTACTCACCCTTATATGTACCATCTTGATAACTAACTTCCTTAGCTCCACAACCAGTTAAAAGCATTAAAGATAATGCTCCTACCAATATACCTTTTTTAAAATTATTAAATTTCATATTTTCCCCACCTTTCTTTTATGTTCTCTATTTATATTTCCAAAATTCTAATTTTATAACTCTAAAATAAAAAATTTATAATATCAAAATTTTAGACAATCAAAATCATGATAATTGATATTAATTATCATCGTATTATATTTTATATTAAAACTAAAATAATATCAATTCCTTTTTACAATAATTATAATTTAATAGAAATTATTATTATTGTAATTTTTAAAGATTAAAATGATATCTTTTCTTTATCTAAAAATCACAAAAAAATCCTTTGTTTCAAAGGATCAACCTATAAAACAAAGGATTTTATTTATGATTTTTTATAATATAAAAATAAATTAAGTATAATTTCTGTCATATTCTATGCAAATATCTTAAGTATTTCTAATATTGCTGGAAAAACTACTTCACAAACCTTTATAATAGTATCTAATACTCCTGCTAACATCATAATTTTTCCTCCTCTTTTATAAAAAAATAAAAAATTCTATACCAATATTTTTATGCAAATATCTTAAGTATTTCTAATATTGCTGGGAATGCAACTTCGCAAACCTTTATGATTGAATCTAATATTCCTGCTAACATCATATCTTTCGCCTCCTCTTTTATAAAAAATATATATTAAGCAAATATATTAAGTATCTTTAATATTGCTGGGAACGCTATTTCACAAACTTTTATAATCGAATCTATTACTCCTGCTAACATCATATCTATTTCCTCCTCTTTATTTGAACTATTAAATATTAAGCGAATATATTAAGTATCTTTAATATTGCTGGGAATGCTATTTCACAAACCTTTATAATTGAATCTATTACTCCTGCTAACATCATATCTATTTCCTCCTCTTTTTTAATATTCTAAATATTGCGAAAAAATCTTATGCAAAAAACTTAAGAATTTTTAATATTATAGGAAATGCTGTCTCACAAATTGTTATTATTGTTGCTAAAATTCCTGCTAACATATAATATCACTCTCCTTACAATTCCATAATAAAAGTTACAATTAATAAGAATATTATGTATTGCTTTTCTATTTAATCTAATTTTAACATAGGATATTTCGAATTTCAATACGATTTTTTTTCGAGTAATTTTGTCGAAAGCTTTGAAACAACTGTTTTATAACGCTTATAATTCTTGTTTTTTTACACGAACACGATTATTTGTATTTTAAGTTCTTTTTTTGTTCATTCGGGTAAAGTCAATATTTTCTGAAAATTTAAAAAGGATAAAATAGTCCTACGAAAAATAGTTCTATTTGACTAAATTTTTGATAATATTTTTTTGGATTTTTTTAGTGTATTAAATCATAATTGAATTTTATTTAAATAAAATAAGAAAATCATATTTAAAATTTGTCTTTAATTTTTTTCTTTATTATTTTTACTCTTTTATTAATCATTTAATCACTTTATTATTTTCTAAAAATTCCGAATTTAAACCGGACGAAAAATGTCCCATTTGGAACAACGTTAGATACTCTAGTTCGTTAATTTTTTTATAATTATTTTAAAAAAAAGGTCTACACTTTTAGTAATTCTTGTAGTACAATGTGACTGAGAGCGGGGCAAAAGCGTTACCACTCAATTGTTATTATTATAGGAGGCTTTAAAATTGTCTAATCAAAAAAAATATTTAGGGATTAATGGACTTGGAAGAATAGGAAAACTTGTTTTATGGAATCAACTTATCAAAAGACATTTTGATGGTTTTGTAATCAACTTAGGAAGAACAGTTGGTAAAAATTTTGATGATTTAATTGATTTTGTTTTAACTGATTCAACTTATGGGGATCTAAATAGATTCATGTACGGTTATACAAAAGATGAGCTTGATATTGAAATTATAGATGAAGCTGGATTTGAATTATCAATAGAAGGTCTTCACATTAAATTCTTAACACAAGAAAGAAACCCTAAAAATATTAATTGGGCTAAAGAAAATGTTGATATTGTTGTTGATTGTACAGGAGTTTATTTAGATCCTAAAAAAGACAGCAATGATAAAAAAGGAAGTGTAAGAGGGCATTTAGATTCAGGAGCTAAAAAAGTAATTGTAAGTGCTCCATTTAAAATCAAAGGTGAAAAACTTACTATGCCAGAGGATTCAACAATGATAGTATATGGTGTAAATCATGATAGTTATGATAATAATAAACATAATTTGATATCAGCAGCATCTTGTACTACAACTGCTTTATCTCATATGATGAAACCTTTACTTGATAATATTGAAACATCAAGAATTCTTACAGCTTCAATGTCTACAATACATGCAGCCACAAATAATCAAAATATATTAGACGCAATGCCAAAAGAAGGTGCTGGAGATTTAAGAAAAAGTCGTTCTGCACTTAATAATATAATTGTTACATCAACTGGTGCAGCTAAAGCTTTAGAATTTATTTTACCTGAAATTAGTTCTATTGGTTTTATGGCAGATTCAGTTAGAGTTCCTACAAATACTGTATCTTTAGTAACTCTTAATTTGACTTTTAGATCTAGTATCGGAAAAAGCGGCTGTCCTGTTATAAATAAGGAATTTATAAATAATATCTACAAAAAAGCTAGCAAAAATGGACAAAAAGGTTATTTACATTATAGTGATAAGCAAAATGTATCTTCTGACTTAAGAGGTAAAAGATCTCTTGCAGTTATTGAAGGTGTAGAAACAAGTACAAAAACAGGTTTCTTACCTTTAGCTAAAGAATCTATATACAACATGGGTGCTGTAGGTGATTTAATGCTTCCAGTTACACATGCTAAAATATTTGGATGGTATGATAATGAATTTGGAAGTTATGTAACATCTTTAACAAATATAATTTTACATGTTGATGAGAGTTTAAATAAGAATAAAAATCTTAAAAAAGAAGAAGTTTTAAATAAATAATAAAATTCATTTACAAATAAAACAATGAATATTTGTAAATAATTATATAAATTAAGTTAATTATTAAGCTTAGGCTTACTAATTATAGTATTCCTAATAAATTTAAATAAAGTAATGATTAAAAAGTTTAAAAGTTTTTTGAGGAAAAAGGGGTAGTTAAAAAAATCAAATTTTGATTTTTTCAACTACCCCTTTTTCGTATTTAGTTTATTTTAAAGTTTTTAGACTAAGTAAATCTTATTATAATGTCTTGCAATTCTAAATTTATTTAAATATAATTATTTCATTTAATATTATCTACGTCCCTTTATTGCTTTACATAAATATATTAAATAAATATAAATACTTATAAGCATAATAAAACAAATATTTATTATCTTATGATATGAAATTAAATTACTCATGAATTTATCATCCATAAAAATTCCACTTAATTTGAAATTAAGTAATCCAAATTCCATAAAGGAAAATTTTCTATCATAAAATATATCAAATCTTAAACTATTTTTAAATATATATAACAATGAAACTAAAATAAATATTAAGCTTAGAATTTTTATTATTGTTTTAGATAGTTTTAATTTATTTAATTTTATTAAATCCTTTAAATAATAATTATCCTTAAAATAAATAAATTTATTCTTTATAATATATAATTTTGATTTAAGTTCCTTATAAAAACATATAGAAGAAGTTATTAAAAATAAAAATATAAATATCTTTATTTTTAAATTCATCATTTTAATATAAAAACCTACATTAAAATAATTTATATCATCACTATTTAATTTTAAATAATTCAAAATATCATTAGCTTTATTGGTAATAGAGCTTTCTTTATTATTCAAAATAAGGATATTATCAATATTATTATCCTTAAGAATAGATTTAGATAAACTATAAGGAATATATACAAAATATTCATCATCATACTCTTTATTTAACAAACTACTGCTAACTCCGATTATCTTAAATTCATAATTATTTACCTTTATATTAGTACCTAAAATATCTAATGAACCAAAAAACTTATATGCTAAATTTTTATTTATAATGCATAGATTTTTATTCTCATAAAATTCGTCTTCATAAAAAAATCGCCCCTTCAATATATTCATATTCTTTATATATGAATGATTAGAATTCGTTGAAATCACATTAGCCTTAAGCTTATTAGAAATAAATTTCACATCTAATATATCTCTTCTTTGATAGGTAAGATCTTTAATATTATATTTTTTTAAATCCATTATTTCTTCATAATTCATAGATGAGTTTAATTTTAAATATAATAAATTACTATTTTTATAATCTATTTTATTTAATATATAGGAAGAAAATATATAAATAATTAAAAATAAAATTAGTAAAATCAATATTTTTATTTTTTCTTTATATATTTTCAGGCTCAAAAACTTTGGTTTTTTTATCTTATTTTTTATATCTGTATTTTTTATTAGCATATATACACCTAGCTTTCTTCCATTATATACACTTCTTCATTTTCTTTTACTATAGCATTTGAACTTTCTATAATTTTCCCATCCATATTATTTCTAGGTTTTAAAGCAATATATTCATCATTTCTGTCCAATATAAAAACCTTAAGCTTAATAGTTTTGTATTTTTTTGATATTACATTCTCTTCTTTATTTATTTTTAAAATATAATAGTTTTTACCATCATATTTCAAAGCAGATGAAGGAACAATATAGTCATAATAAGGACTTTCATTTTTTATTTCAAGATTTACAACTTGCTTATTTATATCATCATCTGAGCTAAATTCTATTTTAACTTCTTTTGTATTATTTATATCTCCAATATTATTTATAGCTATTACTTTACCTTTTTTAATTTTATTTTGTTTTAAAAAATACGATATATTTACTTCATCACCTACATTGACTAATTTTACTTCATCTTCATCAAGCAAAAAATTAGCTTCATAAGTATTTTTCTTTTCATTTGTTCTTATTTCTATTATTGGCTCATTTATATTAACCATCTGACCTTGATTTACATATATCTTTTGTAGTTTAGTGTCTTCTTTTGCTATTAACATATTATCTTCTTTTATTTCTTTTTCTAATTTCTCTATTTTAAGCATATAAGACAATGCATTTAATTCACATTCCTTTATATTATAATCTAATTCTATATTTTCCTTTTTGTAATCTTTTTTTTCCTTTTTTAATTCTAAGGATGTATTTTTTATATTTTCTTGAAAACCCTCAAGCGTATCTTTAGATATAGCATCATTATCATATAATATTTTATTCTTTGCTATATCTTCTTTTAAATTATTTATTTTATTTTCTAAAATCTTTATATTTGGATCTTCTTTAATATTTTCTTCCCTTAAACTTAAGTATTTCTTTTTATCATTTTGACATCTTTCATATTCTATTTTTAGATTTTTTAATTCATAAACTCTATCATCTGTTTCAAATTCTAAAATAATATCGCCTTTTTTAATCTCTTGATTATCTTTAAAATTAATTTTTTTTACGATTTTATCCTTATTTGAATATATTATTTTGGACTCTAAAGACTTACACACAGCTTGTTCTTTTAATTCTTTTTGTATCTTACCAGATTTAAATTCGCAAATTTTTACATTTGGAATCATTAAATTATATACCGTATTTGAAACAAAAGTAAGTATAATAACAATTATAAAAAATAAAAATCCTAGTCTTTTCAAAATTTACACCAACCTTAATAATATTATTGTTTTAAGCCAGACATTGCAATTCCTTTTATAAAATATTTTTGAAGATACAAAAATATTATAATCGCAGGTATCATATAAAATGATGATGCTGCAAATATTAAAGAAGGGTCTTTATTTGATATGCTTGATAAAAAAACTGAAAGAGGAAATTTTTCTTTACTTTGCAAAAATATAAGTGGCTGTTCAACCATATTCCAATATTCTATAAACATTATTATGAATAAAGAGATAATTCCACTCTTTATCATCGGTAGCACTATATTAAAACAAATATCAAATTCACTTGCACCCTCAATTTTAGCTGATTCTATATAGGAATTCGGTATTGAAGATATGTACACTCTTAATAAAAAAGTTCCAAGTGGATTAAATATCGCAGGAAGTACTATAGCAAAATAACTATCCATCAAATTTAATTTATTTATTATTATAAAATTAGGAACACATATAACTTGATAAGGCATCAGCATTACTATTACATATATCAAAAATATAAAATCTGTAATTTTATTATTGATTCTAAAAAGAGCATATGATGTTATAAAAGAAAATAATATATTAAAAAATACAATCGGTATTACATATTTAATTGCATTCCAAAATAAATTTAAATACATTGGATTTCTTATTAATAGATCAAAATATTGATTTAAACTTATTCGCTTTGGAATCAATCGTATAAACATAAACTGATTTTCTAAATTATTATAATTATTTTTTATTTCAAAAATAGACATAAAAGAATTTGTTATCGTTAATATAAGAGGAAATATAAAAATAACACTAAAAATTATACATATAATATGATTAATTTTTATTTTTTTTAATAAAAACATTTTTCCCCCTCCTAAAATCATATATTTTTTCTAATAATTTATTTTCAAAATAAAAAAACATAAAAACAAAGCTACCAATTAATATCGTTACTAGATTTGATGCACTGACTAGTTTTTCATAATTTAAAGATGTAAATGTGTTATTCAAAAAATGTTGTATCATATATGTATTTTGAGATGGATAAGAGCCAAATATTAAATATATTTCTCTAAATATTTTAAAAGAATTTATAACGGACATTAAAAATACCAATAATAATGTAGGAATTAAATATATAATTGTTATATACCTAAATTCATCAAATTTACTTGCACCTTCTAAATAAGCATATTCTTTGTACTCCTTTGGAATCATAAATAATCCACCCATAAAAAGAACTATATTATAACCAATATTTTTCCACAGATATATTATTATTATTGCAACTAAAGAATATGAAGAATTAAACCAGTCTATTTTTGTTATATCAAAAATACTCAAAAAATTATTAAAAAAACCATTCAACGAAAAAAATTGCTTAAAGAAAAATATCAAAGAACCAGAAGGTATAGCCATCGGTATCAAAAATAAAACCAAATATATATTTCTTGATTTTTTATCTATATCATATAAAATCATCGCTAATATAAGCGGAATAATTATAATTAGTGGCATTGATATAATAAGAAAATAAAAAGTATTTTTTAAGGCTCTTAAAAAAGGGATATTTGAAAGTATATCCCTTATGTTTTTTAAGCCAACAAAATCATATGAATTTGTACTATCCAAAAATATGGATGGAATTGACATCAAAAAAGGAATTAAATAAAAGATAAAAAAACCTAAAACTCCTGGTATTAACATATATAATAATATTTTTTTATCCTTATTCATCTATTTCACTCCTATTTTTAAAATCATATATTAACCAATTAACTTTAAAATAATTTACTTTTGTTAAATCTTTTTTTATCAAAAAAAATGTAAGAAAATAATTTTAAATATAATATTATTCTTGTAAATAAGTATCTACCTTCATACTTATTGCATTTATAACATCATCTTTGTCTTTCTTCTCATCTATAAACGCTTTTACCTCTTCTTTTACAATATTATCAATATTATAATCTTTAAAATGATAAGTATTTATTTGTTCACTAAAATCTGATAGTTTAGCAATGTATTCATCACATATTTTATCCACATCATCATCAAGTGCCATACCATTTTCATTAGCATCATTTAGCATCTGTCTTATTTGTTCCTTATAAGAATTATTAAGTGCTTTTTTATTTATAGGAAATATTCCTGGCGAACTTTGAGATTCTTCATTTATCATGAATTTTATAAAATCCCATGCTAATTCTTTATTATTTGAATTTTCATTTATAGCATATGAATGAATCACATCAAAATATACTTTATCATCGCAATCTTTAATAAGATTCATATCCACAAAATCATCATTAAAACCAAAATGAGGTGTAAGTAAATCTTGTGTCCATATTGAATCATATTTAAAATACTTTAAATAATTTTCTTCCCCAATATCATTTGAATCTATTAATAAATTTTCTTTTTTTAACATATTTATATTATCTAATATATTTTTAAATTCATTTGAATTAAAATTAGATTTTTTAGCATCCAAATCCACTAATTTGGTGTAATTTTCTTCATATAAAATATTAAATAAATCATATGGATCATCATATACATATACACCTTTTTCATCTTTGTCTTTAAGATTTTTATATCCTAAATCCAAAAAATTAGATACTTTATAATTATTTATATCGCTAGAAAAATTCTTATTAACTCCACCAATATAAGCCATATAATCTATTGGCATCATATACAATTTAGAATTCACCTTCAACGAATCTAATATCTTACTATAATACTCATCTTTTTTAAATTCACTATCATTTTCTATAAGCTCTGATAAATCTGCTAGATATGAACTACTCGCATATTTATAATAAGGTAATACATCCATATTTATAATATCGCTACCTTTTTTCGCTATAAAAGCAGTGTTTATATTTTTTATATAATCTCTTGGTGAATTATCCTCACTGTATTCCTTTTCATTGCTAACTTCCATAGTCAAATCATTTGCAAATGTTATTATATTTATTTTTATATCTGGATTTTGTTTTTGGTACTCCTTTGCAACTTCTTCCAAATATGTATTTTTAGCATATGTAGATATTTCTAATTCTTTTCCTACTTTCTTGTCACTATCATTTGTATTACAACCAACAAAAGATAAACAAATCAAAAGTAATGTAATAATTAATAATAAAGTCTTTTTCAATTTTACCCCTCCTAATAAACTTTGTATTTAAATATTTTTTCATGTAAAACTTTTTAACAAAATTTTACCATATAATATCCTTCTATACAATATAATCTATTTTTTAGTTCTTTTATACTATTTTTCTATAATTTTAGTAATCAAAACTAATTTTATCTTACTTAAAAATTTTATAAAAATATTTTACAAATAAAAAAAATCTTCATCTTTCAAAATATCTTTTTTGAAAATATAAAAATTTATTATTTTAATTTTTTGTTTAAAATATATTAAAATTTAGCATATATTAAATAGTACTTATTTTTAATATAAACTTTTTATTTATAAGGATGTGGGTTGTATGAAGATAGATAACGAATATCTAAATAGTCATAATTTAATTAATAACAAAAATGAAAATCATAAAAAAATAGAAAAAATAAAGGAGTATTCAAATAATTTATCCAATAAAGTACTTATGAAAAAAGATAGTTTCGATATAAATGAAAAAACAAGAAGAAATTTTAATATGAGAAATCTAAAATCAAAGGAATATTATAATCAAAGAAAAGAAGAATTTCTAAGCCAACTACAAGAAAAAAATAATGTATTAGAAAGTATATCAGATGAAATGTTAAACTTCATAAAAAATATCAGTAATTCTAAAAATAATAATGATTATGAAAAAAATATATCTAAATTCAAAGAACAAACTAAAGATATTGCTAAAATGATTCATATATTTGAAAAACATTATAATATGAACAATGAAAATAAAAACTTGCTTTCAAATGAATTTAATAATATTGATTTTAAAAATCCTTCTGAAGTTTTTAAAGTTGCAGGTAAGTCTTTTGATATGATTGAAAAAGAAATTTCTGAAATATTAGATGAAATAAGTAGAATCAATGGCGAGATGGACAGCATGCTTGATAAAAATTATTTTAAAAAATTAAATCAAATGAAAGAGGTTCTTTATGATATGTTAAATAGCAAAAAATCTGATATTAAATCAATTAAATCAAATGAAAATCATAATAAACAAATTCAAAAAATCTAAAAATAGAGGCTGTCTCATTAAGAAATTTATCTACAATATACTGTGGTTATGAATCACAATATATTGTTTTATTTTTCATCAATGAGATAGCCCCTTTGTTTTTTATTAAATAAAGCCACTTATTAGATTTCTCTTAACTAAAATAGCCAAGAGTAATATTGATATTATAAGACTAATAGTTCCTTTTAGAATATTTCCCTTTTCAACGAGATTTTCATATCCTTCTACAGACATATATATACAAAAACATATATGTGCTGTATCAATCAAATATATATGATAATATATTTTTGAAAATATTATCATATAAGAAATCACTGCTATCAATCCAAAATATCTCTTATTTTTTATTATCTTTTGTATATCCATAATAAAACTCCTTAAATCTGTTTATTTTAGAGCATAAGAAAGCTCAACCCCGCCTTCTAGTATAGTTGATTTTTGGATTTTAAAACACATTTTTTCGCTATTTTTATTAAATAAACATTCACCTTCACCTAATGTAACTGGTACTATAACAAGCTTCATTTCATCAACCAGCTTATTTTTAACAATTGTTTTTAAAATATTTGATTTTGCTAAAAGCCAAATCTTTTTGTGCTTTCTTTTTTTTATTTGATCTATTAAATAATTTAAATTTGAATCTATAAATTCAGTAAACTTTTTATTTTTAATTGTATAAACTTTTTCTCCCTTTATAAATTTCTTTACTTTTTTTAAATCACGATTACATTGATTTATTGTTTTTTCTTCATCTAATACATATATATTTTTATTAAAATTTATTAAATTCTTATATTTATATAATTTCTTATAGGTATTGTTATCTGTAAGTATAGCATCCATTTTCTTATAATAATTATTACAATTATTTTTTATCTTTTTGTCATTAATCTCTTCTAGCCAATTGATATTATAATTTTTTTTTGCTACAAATCCATCTAAACTTTGAGTTACGTATAAAGTAATTCTTTCCATCTTTTTCCCTTCTTCTCGTATAATTTCAAAAACACGTTTATTTTTTATACCCAAATTTTAAGTCTTTATTTCTATTTTAATAAATTTTAATAAATTTTTTAATGGTTCTATTTAACTGAATTTTTAATTATATTTTATTTAATTTTATTTTTTGTAATCAAACTCTCTAATTCCATTATCTTCAGCCTGCATCCTTCTATATTATCATTTTTAGATTCTACTTCTAATTCTTTTGCTAATTTATTTATGTTTTCGATTTTCAAATTACTAGATGCACCTTTTATATCATGTGCTAAATTCTTTATTCCAACAATATCACTAATCTCTAAAGAAGCTTTTAATTTATCTATTCTTTCTTCATATAATAATTCAAATTCATCATAAAGTTCTTCTATATCTTCATCATCTAACCCAGTTTCTCTTTTAAATATTTTTTTAGCATAGTTATATATATCATTTTGACTTTTTATAGAATTATCTTTAATTTCTACATCCATCAAAATTTCTAATAATTTTTTAAAATTTATAGGTTTTGATAGATATTCATCCATACCAGCTACAAAACATTTATTTTTATCTTCTTCCATTGCATACGCTGTCATCGCTACAATTTTTATATGCTCATTTGTTTCTAATTCATATTCTCTTATTTTCCTTGTAGCTTCGTAACCATCCATTACCGGCATTTGACAATCCATAAATATTATATCGTAATTATTTTTTATATAATATTCATATCCCTCCTGTCCATTTCTAGCTACATCACATTTATAACCTTCTTTATCAAGTATTTTTAATATTACCTTTAAATTTATTTCATTGTCTTCTACCAATAAAATTTTATGATTTTTTATATCTGTTGATTGTCTAACTTTATTATCATTATTATATTGATTGTCTTCTTTTTTAATCTCTATATTCTTATCTATTTCCTCTTTTTCAAACTCTAAATAAAATTCAAATGTAGAACCAATACCCTTTTGACTTTCTACTTTGAACTCTCCATTCATCATAGATACAAGTTCATTTGATATAGAAAGACCAAGACCAGTTCCACCATATTTTCTAGTAGTTGAAGTATCTGCTTGTTCAAATGGATTAAATATCTTTTGAAGTTCTTCTTCATTCATCCCAATTCCTGTATCTTTGACTTCAAAATTAATTATAGTTTTTTCATATTCATCTTTACTACATTCAACCTTTACTATTATCTGCCCTTCATCTGTAAACTTAATAGCATTACTAAGCAAATTATTTAATATTTGCTTAACTTTTGCCAAATCACCTACAACAAATTTAGGAATATTGTATTCTATAAATAAATTAAGATCTACTTTCTTTTCTTTAGCTTTAGGCATAAATAAAGATACTGTTTCTTCTACTAATTTTTTTATATCAAATTTAGTTTTTTCTAAAATCATTTTACCAGCTTCTATTTTTGAAATATCTAAAACATCATTTATCAAATGCAATAATATTTTCGAAGCATTTTGAGCTTCCTTGATATACGATTTTTGTTCATTTGATAAGCTTGTATAATCAAGCAAATTAAGCATACCAACTATCCCATTTATAGGTGTTCTTATCTCATGAGACATATTAGCCAAAAACTGACTTTTTGCAATATTTGCTTTTTCAGCTTGTTTTTTAGAATCTTTTAATGATTCTTCTATAAGATGTCTTTCTATTGCCATTTCAAGCGAATTTCTAAACACACTTAAAGTTGAAAACTCTACTTCATCCCATTTTCTTTCATACTTACATTCATCAAACCCCATAAAACCCCAAAACTTATTATTTATTATTATTGGCATTACAATTATCGAAAGTATTTCTTGTGATTCTAATATTCTTCTTACATTTGTTTCAAAATTTTTGACCTCACCATAAAATGAATGTTTATTTTTAAGTGGTTCCATAAAACTCTCAACTTCAACAAATGGAATATTTTGAAGCAAAGGATTATCTATTTGAGGTTCTATATCATTTGCATTCCACTCTATTTTCTGACTTGTATAGCCATTTCCTTCATCATCATAAAAATTTCTAAAAAGATAGACTCTATCAACCGCTGTTGCTCTACCTAATATAGAAAAACATGATTTTAATGCATTTACATAATCCATACTATCTAACAAAACTTGTGTTGATTTAGATACTGCTGATAATATCTTATCTTTTAATATCAATTTGTTTTCAATGTTCTTTTGTCTTGTAATATCTATAATAACCATCATATATGACGTTTTTTCATAACCTTTTATTATTTCAGCAGAAAAAAGACCTGTTATTATATTATTGTCTTTTTTCTTTATCTCAAGTTCTATATTATCAATTCTACTATTATGTTTTAAACTATTTATAATTTGTCTATGCTTTTTGGAATCTATAAAAATTCCTAACTCTTTCGAAGAATTCCCTATAATTTCTATGTCCTCATAACCCAAAACTTCACAAAAAGAATTATTAACATCATAAAATATATTGGTTTTCAAATCACAAACAGCCATGAGAGCAGGGTTGTTATCAAATAATTTATGAAATTTATCAAAAGCATCATCTTTAAGTCTTTCTATTTCAATACTATTTGTTATATCTCTTGATGCTGCAAATATCTTATCTTCACAAATTTTTGCTCTCCATTCAATAGTTCTATAATTTCCTCTTTTAGTTTTATATCTATTTATAAAATTATACATTTTTTTATTATGTATAAGATTATCTACAGCTTGTCTTGTTCTTTCTTGATCTTCTTCATGTATAAAATCATAAAAATACTTACCTATAATTTCATTATTTTCATACTCTAAAGTTCTTTCCCATTCTCTATTTATTCTTTCAAATTTTCCATCTAAAGATGCTATACAAAGCAAATCTAAATTTACATCAAAAAAGTTTTTAAGCTCTGCCAATTTTTCTTTTTCCATTGTTATATCAACAAAGCAAATTGCAAAATAATATTTTTTTGGAGAAAAAGCTATCACTTGATACCATCGCCCAAATTCAGCTATATATTTTTCCACAGTTTTTCTCTTATTATTTAAAGCTATATCTCCATAAAAACCAATCCAATCAAATTCATCAGTTTTTATCGTTTTTACTACTTGCGTTATCTTTTTTCCTGTAACAAAATCAGCTTTAAATCCTGTAATCTTTTCAAACGACTCATTGACTTCTAAAAATCTATAATCTATTGGTTTTTCATTTTCATCACAAATAAGTTCATAAAAGGCATAAGCCATTGGAATATTTTTAACTATTGACTCATAAAATTTATCAATCATAATTACAACTCCTTATAGTTAGCAAAATATATAAAATATAATTTCTTAAATACCCAATATTTATAAAAATAAAAAATCATAAATATAACTGCTTTTATTCTAATTATTAATCAGGATTTATTTTTTAATAATTATTTTTTTCTTTATAAAATATAATTATTATTTAAATTTTTAGAATATTCATCAATTCGATTGTAATTAAAATTCTTAGAGAATATAATTTACCTATAAACTATTAGGAGGTGTGTTGTGAAGAATGTTAAGGAAGGTATCAAAAGCAATAAATTATTTGGTACATTTTTAGTATTTATATCAGCTTTGAGTTTTGGAACAATATCTTTATTTGCAAATCTTGCATATAGGGAAGGAATTAGTATTGAGAGCTTATTATTTTTGAGATTCTTTACAGGAGCTTTAATTTTGTGGTCTTATTTATATCTAAAAAAAATTGATTTTAAAACATCAAAAAAACATTTATTTCATCTATTTATGATAAGTATAATTGGCTACGTAGGTTGTACTTCTACTTTTTTTTATGCATTAAAATACATATCTAGTTCACTTGCTACAATATTATACTTTTGTTATCCTGTTATAATCATTATTTATGAACTTATCTTCAAAAGAGAAAATGTGAGTAATAAAAAAATAGTATGTCTTGTTTTAACTATGATAGGACTTATATTTATAGTCAATCCATCAGCTAATAATTTTAATCTTTTAGGTGTTTCTTTAGCATTTTCATCTTCAATTTGCTATGCCTATTACTTTATAGGTAGTGATGAAACCCAAACTAAGAATATGGATCCTATTTTAATATCTACATATGTAATATCATTTTGTGCTTTATTTTATTTTGTTCAATGTTTGCTTATGCAAAAACCACTAGTTGCACCTAATTTTAATAGCTTCATATATGCAATTATTCTTACTTTCTTTTGTAGTTTAATTCCTATATATACATTAGCTCTTGGAATCAAAATTGTTGGTGTTTCAAATGCTTCACTAATTGGTGCATTTGAACCTTTCTTTGTTGCATTTTTAGGAATAATGTTTTTGGGTGAAAAATTAACTCTTAATTTAGTATTAGGTAGTGTGTTGATAGTGTTTTCTATGGTCATACTTCAACTTCCATCAAAAGCTAAAGATTCAACTTTAAAAAATAAATTGTCAAAAGCAAAATAAAAATATTTAAATTCTTAAATTTTACTAATTAGTATTAAATTTATTGTTTTTGTAATATTCTTTTGCTATTATTATTAGGTGAATTGCATGATATTCATAAAATAATATATATAAGGATGTGGTTTTTTGAAACAAAGATTTATAGCTTTAATACTTTTTAGTATTCTATGTCTTTATCCTTCATCTATAAATGCTCAAAATGTTTATGATGAAATCAAAGATGATTTAAAAACTTTCCCAAGAGAAATGCAATCTAGCTTTGAATTTGATGGACTCAGTCCTCAAAATTATGAATCAAAAGTTGATGAAGAGCTTTTAGAACTTAATGTTTTAGATATTTTAGCTTTTAATTTTGCATATAATTATTATGTGGTTCTTGACGATGATGATAAAAAATATGTAAAAGAAGTTCCTAAATTAGATAATATACTTAATTTTGATATGTTAAAGCATTTCAAGAATATTGTAACACTTAATATCTGTTCCTATTATGAAGATGTTTCTTTTCCTGATTTAAGTGATTTTAAGAATTTATCTCAAGTGTATTTAACAGCTGTTAATCTTAATGATTTTAAGTTTCTAAAAAATTGTACTCATATCGAGGATTTTAAACTTTACAAAACTAATTTAGTAAATGGTGATTTAAGCTTTTTGGAGAATAATCAACTATTAGAATTATCTTTAGTTGATACAAATCTTGAATTAGAAAATTTAAATTTCTTAAAAAACTCTAAAAACCTAGATTCTTTAACTATCAAAAATACTAAAATAAAAAATTTGGATTCTTTAAATGAGTTTAACAATTTAACAACATTAGATTTAGCTGATTTGGATATTTCTAATCTATCACTAAATAATTTAGAAAGTCTTTTTCTAAAAAATTGTAATATCAAAATAACTCCTAATGATATTAATTTTGATGATTTATATAAAGTAGAATTAGACAATTGTAAAATATCTAATTTAGATTTTTTAAATAATTGTTCTGATTTAGAAGATTTAGTTATTAAAAACACTAATTTAAATTCTTTTCCCGATTTATCAAATACAACTATTTTAGACTTAACTTTAGATAATTGCAAATTTGATGATTTTAAAGATATAGGCAATTGTAATATTATAAATCTTACTATTAAAAATATGGATTTAAGTAATTTAGATTTTATAGATGAAATAAATTCTTTAGAATCTTTAAATATCTATAATTCTAGTATTGATATTTCAAATATTAATAAAAATATCAATAAAACCCTAGAATGTCTAAGCCTTGACTTTGTAGAATTAAAAAATTCCAATAATATCTTAGATTTATCAAATTTTTATGATTTAAGCGCTCTAAATCTAAAAAACTTAGATTTTCATCAACTTTACTTAAATAAATATACAAATTCAACATCATTAATAGATTTAAACAAATTAACTAAAGTAGGTATCAAAAAAGGCGATGGTCTGCCTGTTGATTTTGAATACTATGATTATGATGAAAAAAAAGAATTTAAATCAGAACATACAATTCATTTTAAATTTGAAAATTTAGCCAATTTAACTGATTTTAAATTTTTAAATAAATATGATTACAAATTAGACCTATGTTTTGATAGTATACCTAATTTAAATTGGTCTGATTTGGACAAAAATAAAAATTACGAAATTCTAAGTATAGTTAATTCTCCAATAGATATAAATTTTTTAAATAATATTAGTAACATTCAATGGCTTTATCTAGAAGAATTAAATTTAGAAACACTTGATATAAATAATACTAATGCTACATTTGAAGTAATTGATATTTATGATATTTCTAATTTAAAATCCATAAAATTAAATGTAAAAACAGATACATTAGAACAGTCAAATATTAGAATGTCTTCCTGTAATGATTTGCAATCATTAGAATTAGATGTTGATGAGCTTTATCTACTTTATATTTCTGATTGTCCTAAATTTGAAAAAATAAATGAAAATAATAAAAAAATATTAGATATATATAGTATTTATCTAACCAATACAAAAATTAATAACTTTGATTTTATAGATATTATGCCTAAGATATCTACAATTTATATTCAAAGCGAAAATATAAACGGTTTTGATAAATTAAGTACAATTTCTGATTTAAATACATTAGATATAGACACAAATAATATAACAACAGATCAAATAGAAAAACTAAAGCAAATAAAAAATCTAAATTTTATATCAATAAATGATGTTTGTTATAAGAAAGAATATAATTACGATTTTTAAAAGATCGTAATTATATTTTTTTTATTCATTAATCCAAATTAATAAAAAACCTTTTAGTAATTCCACCATTGACTTCTAATTCATTCTCAAATACACCATTATTTGATTCAATAGTTTTTTGACTTGCTATATTATCTTTATTACAAGTTATAAGGACATTTTTGATATTCAATTTTTTACAATCCAAAAGTGCTAACCTAAGCATTTCTTTAGCATAACCCTTTCTTCTTTCATCATAAATTACACTATATCCAATATGTCCACCAAGTCGTTTTAAAGCTTCATTTAATCTATGCCTTATTTGAATCATTCCAATAAGTTTATTATCCGATTTTCTTATAGCCATATAAGTAGTTGCTGGTACAAGACCTTCTAACATGGTTTCTTCTTTTTGATTTAATATTACATCTCTAATCCAGTCTTCAACTTTAATTGCTTGTGCTAAACCAAATGCTCCTGCTATACTTTCATTTCTCTGTATAAATGTTTTTTTATAATTTGATATTTGTTCCTCATATTCCTTATTTACTACTTTAAGTTCAATACACATAGCTATAGCCCTCCTTTTTTCTAAATATTTTTACTATTGTAACAAAGTTTTATTTTTATGTAAATATAAATTTTTAATAATCCTTAAATTTTTTTATTCAAAAATCTCATACCGATATTAATAAGATTTTATTAATTTAAATTTATTTAAATATATTAAATAAAAAAATAAGGATTTACCAAAAATAATTTTTGATAAATCCTTATTTTTTAGCTTAATATTCTCATAAATAATTCCAATGGCCCTCTTTTAAAAAATTTGAGCCAATTATAGGAAAATACATTCATCAAAGCAAATACTATCAACGAAAGTAATATAACAAAACCTTCATCCCTATAGCTTAATTTATCTATTACAAAAAATAGCCCCAAAACAATAACACAATGTATAAAATAATGCGTAAGTGCCATTTGACCTGTTGATACAAGAGCCTTAAATAATTTTGATTTTTTTAGATATTTTGATATAACTATACAAAAACATATAAAAGAAATAGCCCAACTAGATCCACTTATTATATAAAAAACTGTAGGATTTAATGGTTTTGTATCAAAAAAATATATAATTAAATGTGAGTAATTATTAATGCTTATTATTAAATATGAAATAGTCTCAACAAAAATAGCTATAACAAAAGCTTTCGCTCCTATAGCTTTTATCAAATATTCATCATAAAAATTAATTCTACCAAATAATATACCTATGAGAAAAAAGCTAAACCAAGGAAAAATAGGATGATAACCATTGAAAAATAAATTTCTAATAAAACCTCTTAATGTATTAAAATCTTTGTATAAAGTAAAATTATTATTCCATCCAAAAGTATAATCCAAATTTATTTGAAAAATTGTCGAAATTAAAAGTATTAAAATTATAGAAATTAAAATGAATTTTTTATCTCTATATAAAAAAAATATAGTTAAAATCATATAAACACCGTAATAATGTAGTATATCCGCAGTCCAATCAAAACCTAAATAAAGCCACATACCAAAAATAAATAAAAATAAAGACCTCTTAATCAGTTTCTTATTTATTTTTTTTCTTAACTCTCTAGAATTACTCATAAATGCATCTTTGCTCATCAAACTAATTCCAATGCCTGCAAGTATAAGAAATACACTAGCAGATCTACCTTCAAATAAACTTATAAAATCATTAAAAAATAAATTCCATTCACAACCTTTAGTAAAAATTATCTTATAATTCACAAGCATCATGCCAAAAATCGCAAATGCCCGCGCAAAATCAAATCCTTCTATTCTACTTGATTTGTTCATTATTTCCTCCAAAAAATATAAATATCTTTTATTTATATCGTTAAAAAATTAATTTATTTTAAAACTATTTTTTATTACTCATTATACTCTTTAGTTTTAAAATAAAACATTTTATTAAATATTTTAATTCTAAATCTATTTTTAAGCAATAAAAAAAAATCCAAATAAGAGGATTTTTTTATAATTTACCGCTACTTTCTCTTTCTATTAAATTGTATCCTATGAAAATATCTTTATTTTCTTCATTTTTATTTTTTATTTTTTTTAATATCAAATCAGATGCATTTATTCCTGAATTATAATAATCAAATCTAATAGTTGTTAATGCTGGCGAAAATATTTCTGAAATTTCCATATCATCAATAGATATAATCGAAATATCTTTTGGAACATTTAATGATCTTTCTTTTAAATATTTAATCGCACCAAAAGCCAACCTATCTGTTGATGTAAATATCGCAGTTGGAAAATCATCACAACTATCAAATATCTCTTTAGCTTGATTATATCCAGATTTGATACCAAAATCACCTTTTGTTATATAATTTTCTTTTATATCTATATTATTTTCTTTTAATATTTGTAAATAACCTTCTTTTCTCTTTTTCGCAATTATAGATTTATATTTATTAAAACCCATGTATGCAATTTTTTTATGATTCTTTGATATTAGATAGTTCATAACTTCTTTTGAAGCTTCAAAATCTTTAAATAAAACAGATGAAGCATTTATTTCTTTGTTCATTTGTCCCATCAAAACAAGAGGTATATTTAAGTTATTTAAAACTTCTATATGCTTCTTTGTAATTGCTGTTGGAAAAAATATAATTCCATCAACATATTTTTTCTTAAAAATATTAAGATATTTAAATTCTTCTTCTATATCATCTCTAGAACTAGCTAACAAAATATCATAACCTTCTTCATTTAATTTATCCATAATGCCTTCTGTTATCTTTGAAAATGTATCTATTCCAACCTTTGGAAATATAACACCTATTAATTTTGTCTTTTTAGTTACTAATTCTCTTGCAATTAGATTTGGTGTATAACCTGTTTCTTTCAATATCTTTTGAACTTTGTTTCTAAGTTTTTCGCTAACAAGCTCAGGATTATTTATAACTCTTGATACAGTAGCTTTTGATACACCAGCCAAATTGGCAATATCTTTCATATTCATAAGATTTTCCTCCAAATATGTTGTTTTTGAAACCGATTTCTATTTTTATTATATTAAAAAAAAAATTATCCGTAAAGAATTTAATTATTACATCTTAGGTATGATTTTAATTATTTTTTTATACTACCCCATTAATTATTATCGTTTTATAAACAAAAAAAATAAAGGTAAAAAAAATTATATACCTTTATTTTAAACTATAATACATAGTTTTTTCATAGTTAATATTTATAGTAATCTCCAATTGCATTGATATCTTTATATACACTTTGTGCATAACTATCTGTCATACTAGCAATAAAATCAGCTATAATCAAATTTTTATCTTCTGGATGTATATCTATTTTATCTATAATTCCTCTTGGTAACATCCTATAATTCTCTTTGAATAAATCAAATAAATACTTCGCTATTTTTCCTGCTTTTCCATCAAAACGTTTAACTTCTGGACTACAAATATAATATCTATCTAAAATTTGTCTTAACGCTAAATAATATTCTAAATACTCTTTATCAAAACCAATTATCAAACTCGCCATATAACATTTCTTTTTTTCTTTTTTATCTAAACATTTTCCATTATCTTTATACTTTTTTGACTCATTTTGAAAATTTTTATTTGTATTTCTTGTTATTATATCTTTAATTTTAATTGAAGTTCGATCTATTTCATCTATATCATCCCTATTAATCTCATCTGGTATGTCATCCATACTTTTTTCTATTGCCTTCATATTTTCAAAACTAGTATATATTAAGTTTTTAATTAATGCTCTAATCAAATTACTATTATCAAATCCAACCAAATCATACCCTAATTTTTTCTTAGTTATATTGCTTAGTAGTTCACTTAATTCTCTTTTCAAATTGTGTCCATTATGCTTTATAGCTTTTTGATATATTTCAGTTTCATAAAAATCCTGAAAATCATGGGTTATATAAGCAAGCTTATCTGCCCAATACACAATTTGAGCTTCTAAAGTACTTGGCATTTTTCCATTATCTTTATCATTTATATACTTTTCATAATTATATTGTTTATATTTATTTATATCATTAAAATAAAAATCTGTATCATGTTTTAATATCCCCTCTATTATTACATCAGCTAAGTTTAATTCTTTTATAACATCTAAATATCTAGCACTTTGTAAAGAATGAGAAAAACCACCTTCAACTTTTAATTCTCTATCTAAAACTCTTTCAACCTCATGACCAAATGGAGTATGACCTATATCATGACCTAAAGCTATTGCTGCTACTAAATCTGTATTTAATGATAATGCATCAGCTATGCTAATTGCTATTTGTTCCACTTCAAGTGAATGAGTTAATCTTGTTCTATGGTCTCCAATTGTAGTCGCTGATATAACTTGTGTTTTGTCTTGTAATCTTCTAAATCCCCCTTTATACAAAATCCTATCTCTTTGTCTTCTTAATCTAGTTCTATGAGTTTCTTCATCCCTACTGTTTTTATTACTTTTTAAATAAGCATGTTTATATGCTAATATACACAGTTGTCGATCTTTGCGTTCTTCTAAATCTCTACTTTCTACTATTTTCTTTCTGTAATCTTTGCAATACATTTAATTACTCCTTTCATCTTTAATTAATAATAAAATTTATAATTATACATTTTATATAAACATTTACCCAAATCTAACAAAAAACACCCCTTTTAAGGGTGTTTTTCATTAGATTTTAAAAACTCACATAACTCATCATCATTTAAATTTTCTAAAAGCAATAGTTCCTCATATGGATTATCCATACCTAGAAGTTTTCCAAAGGCTGGCTCTGTTTTTAACCCATTTTTCTTTAACTCAATTATCTTATCTTTAAAATTCAAATCCAAAAGATTTAATACTCTATATTCTATAATCATATGTCTATAACCATTAGTTTTTTTACTATCTAATTTTGATGAGTATATTTCTATTTCCATATCAGAAACAAAGAAATTACAAAGCATAATTTGTTTTTCTTCATCAAACTTTAGTTTAAAATTTTTGAATTTCGAAAAGTTTTCTTTCAATAATTTTTTAAACTCAAAAAAATCATCTACCTTACATACAATATCTAAATCACTTGTATCAACATCTATTCCTATTGGTATTGTTCCAACAAGTATAGGTTTATATTCTTTTAATATTTTAAATATATTTAGATCTCTTAAAATTTCATAACTTATGATTTGTTTTTCATTTCCATATCTTAAATATTCTATACCTTCAAAAATATTTTGTGCATCAATTCTTTGCTTCCATATCAATAGTTTCATACATTTTCTAATATTTAATATCAAAAATAATCTTATCGCAAGCACCAAATACATATAAGCCCAATCAACTACAAAACTTGCAATAAAAATTATTGAAGATAAATTAAATGATAAAATCAAACTTATTTTTATCATTTAATGATAACTCTTTTTTTGGGATTTCTTCTTCAAAAGATTTATGTAGATCTACTTTTATTTTTGGTTCTTCTTTGAATTTAATATCTTTGATTTTATATGGATATGATTTTTCAACAATATATTTCATATTGAAATTTTTAATTTGATATTTTTGATTATCAAAATCCTTTGTTAAATCTCTTTGCATATAAATTTTTAAAAATACTGGTTCTTCTAATTTTGAATTTAGCTTGATATTAATATTCAAAATCAAACTAATTACTATTAATAATAGCCCTATTTTTATAATTTTTTTATTTAAATCCATAATATACCTCTCATTTAATTTTTATTAAAAATCTTTTTTGTCATATATATTAATAAAAATATTATCTAAATTAATGTTTTTTTTAACTTTAATATATTAAACAATAAAAATATTCTTATTACTGCAAAAAAGTACTTAATCAATGGTTCTAAAACAAAATCTATTTGAACAAATACAGATGATAAATTAAAAATTATTATTGTTATAATCGAAAAAACTATATAAAATCTAAGTCTTTTACTCATCATAATAAATATTGAATTTAAATTTCTGGATTCTATTATTTGTATTGTCCCTGCAAATACTAAATAAAATAATATAAAATCTAAAGTCACAATTATATTTGTAGTTATATCTTCATATATAATTATTTTAAAAATATCAATTCCCTCTGTTAACATAGTCAGTCTTAAAATATAAATAATTACGAAAAAAGAACTTATTAATTTTGCTTTTTTAAAGCATTCATTTTGTGTAATTTCATAAAGATTAAAAATAGCACTTGATACAATAATATATCCCACAGACCTTAATATACTTCCTTCAAAACCAAAATTAATCAAAACACTTGTAATAATAATTCCAAAAAACAATTTATTATATTGGTTTTCCATCTAAATTTCACCTCTTAATTTTAAGTATTTGTATACATCTCCATCACTAAATTCTAAAGGCATATGACTTATTTGATAAGTTCTTATTAATTTTCTTTCATTATCCTTTGTCTTATAGTAAATTACAGGCATTCTTTGATAGATAAAATATTTTGATAATATTCCTTTATTAAAATTAAGTCTATGATTTATACAAAACGTATCATCTTCTTTAAGCTCTATATTTAAATTATTTAAATCATTCCTATCAATCCATGTCTCTAATGATTTATCAAATTCACATGATTTTTCTAATCCGATTTTCGTTACTGTTAAATCTTTATTTGCAACTACACCCATTTCATACTCTTTATAGTCTGTAAAAAATCCACCTTGTCTTAAATCTTCATTTTTATCATTATAAACAATTATACTTCCTAAATTAACATTAAATTCCTCACCATTATTTAATGTGATTATCATATTATTTAATTCCAATTCTTTAAAATCATCATGAATTTCACTAAAATCGATAGAAAAATCTAAATCTTTAATTTTATATCTATTAGTTTTTTTACCATAAACATTATTGATGCGAAAATCAATTTTTACTCTAGGTTCTTCTTTAAATGATATTTTTTTAATTTTATTAGCTATCATTGTATTTTGTTCTTGAACTATATATTTAGCTCTAAAACCATATAATTTAAACTTATCTTGTTCGTAAATTTGTGATAAATCTTTTTCTACATACATTTTTAAAAATACTATTTTTTGAAGTCTTGAATTCATTTTAGTAGTAATATTTAAAATCAAACTAATTACTATTAATAATAGCCCTATTTTTACAATTTTTTTGTTGAAATCCATCCTACACCCCTTTTGTTAATTTTCATAAAAGTAATTTTTGTACTTTTTATCATTGTGTTTTGAGAAAACTCCATCCTCTACTTAGGATGAATATGAATCGGAACGGTTTTAGTCTTTAACTCCTGCTTGAGAACGTATATATTTTTCGATTATTTCTATTGTTGCTCCACCAGTTGTTAAAATGCAATAACTTCTACTCCAAAATACTGGTTTCCAATAATATTTTTTGAAATATTCACTATGTTTTTTCCTAATTAATCTTTAAGAAACAGCTTTTGGATTATTGGCTATTTTTGACAATGCAACTTGTGGAGGCGTTTGAATATGCTGTATAATTATAGCATAAAGGAGGTGCAAAAATCTGTGAAAATCAATAAAGCTTTTAAGTTTAGAATATATCCTAATCAAGAACAACTAATTTTAATTCATAAGACTTTTGGTTGTGTTAGATTTGTATACAATAATTATCTTAATCAAAGAATCGAATTATATAAGAACGAAGAAAAATCAACTACTTATGTTAATCAAGCTAAAGAATTAACATCTTTAAAAAAAGAATTAACTTGGCTTAAAGA
>JAOARY010000083.1 GCA_025210335.1 Peptostreptococcaceae bacterium
ACCATCACCATCACCATAAGTCATTTGGTTATTCCACCAGAACGCATTTACATAATTTCTTTTGAAATGAACAGAAGATACTAAATCCATTCCATTTCCATCTATACTATCTCTTCCAAACTTATCTTTATAGAAGTCATAAACATAACTAGCATATTTATGTGCATCAACAGCAGCTTTTTGTCTTTTTGAATCAAACACATTATCTTTATCAGTTACATAGTTTCCAGGTAAAGACCATTGATAATTAGTATTGTTAGCATCATAAGTTTTTATGATAGTACCATTTCTAGAATTGTCATAAAGGTAATATAAATTATTATAAAGTTCAGTATTAAAAGTTTTATGATCATTTAATACTCCAACTCCAGAACCTTCAGTTTGTGCTAGATTTAATCTATCTGATGCTTCTATAACATCACCATTTGTAGCATCTATTATAACAGTCCAATCACCAATAGGTTCTACTGTTGGTATTTTTACTTCAAATGTATTTTTGTATTCACCATTTTCTTCATATAAAAATCTTTCTACAGTGTAATTATCAGCATAACTATCAGCCATTATATGTTTTTTAGCTACAGCTAATGCTAAATCTGAATCTAATTTTGTATCTCTTGAGATACCTCTATCAGCCTTATTATAAACAGATAAATCCAAATTACCATTTACAGCATAAATTTCACTGTCATTATTAAAGTGGATTATATATTCATGTCCATGTAAAGGAATATCATTAAATTGTTGTTGCACTTTTATATGAGTAAAACCAAGATTATCTGTAAAACTTTCTACTTCTCTAAGTTCTAAAGTAGGATTTTCAATTTTAAATAAATTTTTATTTTCTTCAAATAACTCAATAACTCCATCCATACTAACTTCTTTTTTATTTAAATCATTAAAATAAATAAAGCCAGTCTTATTTTCTAAGTCAAATAAATCTACATGTGATGGGATAACATCTTCTTCTAAATTAGTATCAATAGTGATTGTTTCTAATGTACCTTCATTAGTAGTTTCTTGTGCGAAAACCACTGGTACTGACATTAGCGATGATGCTAATGCAAATGATAATATTCTTGAGTAATAGTTCTTCTTCATAAATCTAAAACCTCCTAAAAAATTAAAAATATTTTTTTGATTTTGAATATAAAAATTATTCAATATATACAGAATTGTCTTACAATTTAAATTTAACAATATATATAAAAAAAATCAATACTTTTTAAACATAAAGTTGTAAAAAGGACGTATAAAGTTATAAAAGTAAAAATAAGTATAAAAAGAGGGGTTTTGAGGTGGAAAAATAAGAATTTTTCTAAAAAAACTGTATTTAGCAAAAAAATTAAGATATGCTATAATAGATAAAAACAATTAAATTATAAGGGTTGGAGGAATACATATGATAAATATAATTATTTGTGAAGATGATTTAGAAATGTCTCAAAAAGTTTTTAAACTGGTAAATAGTTTTATGAAAAAAAGAAAGATAAAGTATGAAATTATAAATTTTAATGATGATTTAGATGCTGTAATAGAATTTTCAAAAGAAAATAAGACAAAAAATAATGTATATATATTAGATATAGAACTTGGGGAAGAAAAAAATGGAATACAAGGGGCTAATAACATAAGAAGAAATGATCCGTTAGGAGAAATAATATTCTTAACTAGTCATACTACTATGGTTATGTATACTTTTAAATACAAACTCAAAGTATTGGATTTTATTGACAAGTTAGATAATATAAAAGAAAAATTACATAAATGTTTGGAATATTGTTGTGAAAATTTTTCTTTTTCAAATACCACTGATGATGTTTTTAGACAAAAAATTGGTTCAAAGGAATATATAATAAGATATGATGATATAATAAGTTTTCAAATGGCTGGAAGAAATCATAAAGTTAAAATATCGACAGTAAATAGTGAGTTTGAATTTTATGGTAGTTTAAAGGAAGTAGAAGCAAAACTAGATGATAGATTTCATAAGACGCATAGAGCTTGTATTGTAAATAGGGATCATATAAAAATGATAAATAAAGATCCTGATGATTTATATGTTCTTATGAGAAATGATGAAAAAAATCTTCTTTCTAGAAATGGTCTAAAAGATCTATTAAAAGAATAATTAAGTTTAAAAATAAAAAATAATTCAAAAAAGATAAAATTTGATTTTATCTTTTTTTTTATTCTAAAAAATAATTGTATATAAAAAAAACAATACGATATACAAATGCTTTTGTTTATGTTATAATGAATTTAATGTCGAATTAATACTTTAATATTTTAAAATGATGAAAGGGGTTTTTATATGGCGGAAATTGTAGGCATCTTAAACGGATTTATTTGGAGTAAAGCACTTATAGGACTTTGTTTGATCGCAGGACTTTATTTTTCTTTTTCTATGCGTTTTTTACAGGTTAGGCATTTTAAACATATGATCAAACTTCTTGTCGATGGGGGCGATTCTGATGCTGGAGTTTCTTCTTTTCAAGCTTTGGCGATATCTGTTTCAGGTAGAGTTGGAACAGGTAATATAGCAGGGGTTGCAACAGCTATAGGTCTTGGTGGACCTGGGGCAATATTTTGGATGTGGATGATAGCCTTTTTAGGAGCAGGTTCAGCATATGTAGAATCAGTTTTAGCTCAGATTTATAAAGAAGAACAAGAGGGTGAATACAGAGGAGGTCCTGCGTACTATATAGAAAAAGGACTTAATATGAAATGGTATTCACTTACATTTGCAATAGCGACAGTTTTTGCAGTTGGATTATTTTTACCTGGAGTTCAATCAAATAGTATTGCAAGTGGTCTTGAAAATGCATTTGGATTAAATCCTATGTATACAGGAATTGGACTTACAGCATTATTAGGACTTATAGTTTTTGGTGGAGTTAAAAGAATTGGTAAAGTTGCAGAAATTGTAGTTCCTTTTATGGCTATCGCGTATATAATTGTTGCAGTTATTATAATAGGAATGAATATCACTAAATTACCAGAAGTAATATCATTAATTTTTAAGAGTGCATTTTCTTTAGAACCTGCATTTGCTGGTATATTAGGTATGGCTATATCGTGGGGAGTTAAAAGAGGTATATATTCAAATGAAGCAGGACAAGGAACAGGGCCTCAGGCTGCTGCCGCAGCTGAAGTTGACCATCCAGCTAAACAAGGTTTAGTACAAGCATTTTCAGTATATATAGATACTTTATTTGTTTGTTCAGCAACAGCATTTATGATCCTTATAAGTGGTACTTATAACGTAGAAAATGGTGCTGGTGGTTATATAGTAAATAATATAAATGCTAAGATAGGACCTGCATATACACAAATGGCTGTAGAAAGTAATTTACCTGGTTTTGGTAATTATTTTGTTGCAATATCATTATTATTCTTTGCATTTACAACTATAATGGCATATTATTATATAGCTGAAACTAATGTTGCTTATATTATGAAAAATAAAAATGGTAAGTTATTAATAAATGTTCTAAGAATTATGATATTAGCGGCTACATTTTATGGAACTATAAAAACTGCTGAATTGGCTTG
Organism: Peptostreptococcaceae bacterium; assembly: GCA_025210335.1. Lineage (GTDB taxonomy): Bacteria > Bacillota > Clostridia > Peptostreptococcales > Peptostreptococcaceae > JAOARY01. Next base: position 3,556 of record JAOARY010000083.1, read on the forward strand.
GGGATTAGGAGATTTAGGTGTTGGAGTAATGGCTTGGTTGAATATAATTGCAATTATACTTCTTAGAAAACCTGCATTTATAGCATTAAAAGATTATGAAGAACAAAAGAAGTTAGGTGTAACGAATTTTGAATTTAATCCTTCAAAGCTTGGTATAAAAGGTGCAGAGTTTTGGGATAGAAAGAATAAAAAGAAAAAGCAAATTGTGGATTAATAAATATTAAATTTATTGAATATTTATAAAATTTAAAAATATGCAAATAAACAAAAAAGAATTGTTTTTTAAAACAATTCTTTTTATTTGTTATATTTATTTTAAATATAGTATAATAAAACTATTATTTTATTTTGAAGAGGTTTTTATAATGAAAGAAGATTTAAAAAAAATAGCAAATGAAATGGGTTTTGAAATTGGAATTATAAAGCCAAAAATCTTTGGTGATTTGGCTGATATACTTATTTATAGAAAAAATAAGAATCTTGAAAATGAATTTGAAAAAAAAGAATTTGAAGAAAAAATAAATCCGTTTCTTACTATGGAAGATTGTATGTCGATAATTGTTGGTATTTTTCCATACTATAGTAAAGCTTTGAATGGAGGAAATTTATCTAATTACTGTAAAGTAGCAGATTATCATAGTGTTGTAAAGAATTTATTTATTGATTATATCGACAAAATAAAAACAAAATACTTAGATTTTGACTATAAAATTTTTACTGATAATGGACCGTTGATAGATAGATATTTGGCATATAAAGCAGGTCTTGGTTTTTTTGGTTTAAATAATAGTTTGATAAATGATGATTATGGATCTTATATATTTATTGGTTATATGCTAACTTCATTAGAGTTAGAAGAAGATTATCCTTTAAATAAAGAATGCTTTAAATGTAAAAAATGTATAAAGTATTGCCCAGGAAATGCATTGAAAGAAAAATATGATAGCAATTATGATATATGTGCATCGTATATCACACAAAAAAAAGGAGAATTAAAAGAAGTAGAAAAACAAATAATAAATAAGTCAAAAAAAATATTTGGTTGCGATGTATGCCAGGAAATATGTTTTCATAATAGGAATATTAAAGAAACAAGAATTAGAGAATTTAAAGAAAATATCAAAATAAATTTGCAAGAAGATGAACTTATAAATTTATCAAATAAAGAGTATAAAAGAAAATATAAAGACAGAGCATTTTCATGGAGAAGTAAAAAAATTCTTCTTAGAAATATTGAACTTATAAAGAACTAATTAAAAAGAAATAAGAACCCATTTATATTATCAATTAATAATAAATAGGTATTTTATATAAGGAGGAATTTCAAATGACAATCAAGAATATTGACAAAATTTTAGATGATTTAGAAAAATTACATCCAAATGCTAAATGTGAATTAAATCATGATAGTCCTTTTCAATTATTAATAGCGACGATATTATCAGCTCAAAGCACAGATGTAAAAGTAAATGAGGTCACAAAATCTTTATTTAAAGATTACAAAAATTTAAATGAATTTTTAAACTTAGATCAAGAGACATTAATATCTTATATAAGGTCTATTGGTCTTTATAAAAATAAATCAAAGAATATAATAAATTTATGTGAAATTTTAATTGATGAGTATAATGGAATTGTACCAGACACTATGGAAGAACTTGTTAAACTACCTGGGGTCGGAAGAAAGACAGCTAATGTTGTTTTAAGTAATGCTTTTAATATTGATGGAATTGCGGTTGATACCCATGTTTTTAGGGTATCTAAAAGAATAGGTATAGCAAAAGGTGATACAGTATTAAAGGTTGAATTTGAGCTTAGAGAAAAAATAAAGAAAAGCAGATGGTCAAAATCACATCACGTTTTAATCTTTCATGGTAGATATATTTGTAAATCGAGAAAACCAGAATGTGATAAATGTAATATAAAAGATTATTGTGATTATTACATTCAAAAAAATTGAGGTGATTATATTGAGGAAAGAATATCAATGGGGCATAAGTATATCTTGTATACTAATAACAATTGCAATGCTTACTAGTACTTTTGTTTTTGCTCAAAATGTAGTATTAAATCATCAAATATATGATAATGTATATATAGAAAATATTAATGTTTCCCTTATGACTAAAGATGAGGCTATGAATACATTAAAAAATTTGTGTGAAAATAAAAAATATATTTTAAAATATGATGATTTTATATTTGAATACGAAAAAGAAGATTTTGACCTTAGCTTGGATATACAAGCAACTGTTAATAAGGCATATGCTATAGGGAGGCAAGGCTCTTATATAGATAGAATATTAAAGATAATAGATTTGAAAAAAGGGCAAAATGAAACTGTGAAATTTGAATATAAATATGATGAAGAAAAAATAAAACAGATAGTAAAAGACATTGCAACAAAAGTAAATAAAGAACCTAAAAATGCTTATTTGTATTTTGAGGAAAAAGATGTGAAATTTTTTAATGAAGTTTATGGAGTATATGTAGATGAAGAAAAAACAAAAGATTTAATAGTATCTTCGATAAAAAGTTGTAAAAATGATATAATAAATATAGAGACAATTATTAAAGAGCCTAAAATAAAGATAGAGGATATAAATCATATCAATACTTTATTAGGAGAACATGAAACAATTTATAATCCAAAGGTATGGGGAAGAACCCAAAATATAGAATTAGCTTCTAGTAAGATGGATGGAATGATTTTAATGCCAAATGATATTTTTTCTTTTAATTTAGCAACAGGTCAAAGAGGAATTAGTGGAGGGTATAAATTAGCACCAGTTATAATAGAAGGTGAACTTAAAGATTCAATTGGTGGTGGCATATGCCAAGTTTCATCAACACTTTATAATGCAGTTTTAAACTCTGGTCTTGAAATAGTTGAAAGAAAAAATCATACTATACCATCAGCATATATAAAAATAGGTCTTGATGCGACAGTTGTTCAAAATTATGTAGATTTTAAATTTAAAAATAATAATACAAATGCAGTTTATTTATTTGTAAAGCCACAAAATGGGAAAATGGTGGTCAGAGTTTATGGAAATAATGAAGACAAGAAAGATGTTAGAACTTATTCTGTGATAAATAAAGTTATACCTATGCCGATAAAGAATATAGAAGATTCTAATTTGCAATTAGGAAAAAGAATTATAGAAAAAAAAGGTAGAAAAGGTTATAAAGTTACAAGTTATAGACAATATATTAAGGATAATCAAGTTATATCTACTGAATTTTTATCTAATTCATATTATCCACCAAAAACACAAGTTATAAAAATTGGTGTGAAGACTGATTAAAATATAAAATACAAAAAATAATAAATTACAATATAAGATTTTAGATACGGGGTGTTTAAGCTTTGATAAAAAAAGTTGATTCTCTTTTTGACAGGGAGATTACCTGTCCTGCGTGTAAGCAAAATTTCATAACAAAAATAATGAGAAAATCTTCAAGTATGGTTGTAAAAAGAGATATAGATTTTTGTAATCATTATAAAGGTGAGAATCCGTATTTTTATGGAATTTGGATTTGTCCTTTTTGTGGTTATGCTGCTACTGAAGGTCGGTTTTTAAAACTAAAAAAAGAGAAAATTATAATTATAAGAGAAAAAATAACCTCATTATGGTTTCAAAGAAACTTTGGAGGTAAAAGAGAATTGGATGATGCTATAAGTATTTATAAACTTGCGCTATATCAAGGTAAGTTATTAAATTATGAATCATCTTATGTTGCAAATTTAGCATTAAAACTTGCTTGGTTCTATAGATATAAAAAAAATGAAAAGAAGGAAATTGAATTTACTAAGCATGCAATGCAATTATATACACATGCATTTTCAAATGAAAAATTTCCTATAACTGGGATGACTCCTCCTGTATTAGCCTATATACTAGGTGTATTGAATTTTAAATTTAAAGATTATAGAGCTGCTATAAAGTGGTTGGAAAAATCAGTGAATGATCCAGAAAGCTATAAACAAGTTCATATTGTTAAAATGGCTAGGAATTTATGGCAGGATATTTCTGATGAATATAGAAATAGAAAAAGTGAGGAGTATAAAGAAAATGTCTAAAGTTACTCTTGTTACAGGTGGTGCAAGATCGGGGAAAAGTAATTTTGCAGAGGAACTTTGCAAAAAAAAATCATCTAAGGTATCATATATAGCAACTGCAATTCCATTTGATGATGGCATGAAAGATAGAATAAAAAAACATAAAGACCAAAGGCCAAATTATTGGAATACTTTTGAAATAAAGATGAATGTTTATAAAAATTTAGATGAAATTATAAAAAAATCAGATGTAATATTATTGGACTGTGTAACTGTTCTTGTAAATAATATAATATTTTATGATGAGTTAGATTTTGATAATATTACCTACAAAGAAGTTGATAAATTAGAGCTTAAAGTGAAAAATGAATTTAAAAATATAATAGAAATTATAAAAAAGTCAAAAATTGATTTTATTTTTGTTACGAATGAAATTGGACTAGGAATAGTTCCTGAAAATAAATTAGCAAGAATTTATAGAGATATTGTAGGTCGTATGAATCAATATATAGCGAAGAATAGTGATGAGGTATATTTTGTAGTTAGTGGTATACCAAATAAAATAAAGGGGTAAATTATGAAACGTTTTATAGGAATGTTGATGTTTTTAACAAGAATACCAATAAAAGCAAATGTTGGTTTTGATGAAAATTTTCATAAAGGAATGAAATTTTTTACTCTAATAGGAGCAATTCTAGGAGGGGGTTATATAGCCCTTTCTTTTTTATTGCTTAAAGTATTAGATGTTAAAATTGCAAGCATTGTACTTATGGGAGCTGTTATTTTGCTAACTGGAGGATTGCATTTAGATGGTTTAGCAGATTCTTTTGATGGCTTATATAGTTATAGAAAAAAAGATAAAATACTTGAAATTATGAAAGATTCTAGAGTTGGTACAAATGGACTTTTGGCAGTGTTAATATATATATTATTAAAGATAAACATTTTTGAACTATTTTTAGATAAAAATATACTAATACCAATTTTCTTTATGCCTATTTTGGGCAGATTATCTATTGTGATTGCTTCATATAATGCAAGAAGTCCAAGAAAAAATGGAATGGGAAATATTTTTATAGGAAAGGTAAGTAATTTTACATTGATTTTTAATATTTTTATTTTTATATTATTTAATATGATATTAATTCTTTATTATCGTGATTATTATTTTTTATCAATAAATTTATCTTTTTTAATATTTTTATTTTTAATTGTTAAATTAATAAAAATACATGTATATGATATAATAGATGGAATAACAGGTGATATACTAGGTTGTATTTGTGAACTTAGTGAACTTTTTTATTTATTTTACTTTTTGGGGGGATTAAAATTATTTCATTATATTTAGTAAGACATGGAGAAACTTTAGATAATATAAAAAATAGATTTAGTGGTGTTACGGATTCTTTATTAAGTAACAAAGGATTAGAACAAAGTTTAAATACTGTAGAATATTTAAAGACTAAAGAGTTTGAATATGTATATACAAGTCCACTAAAACGTGCATATTTTATAGCTAAAAGATTGAATTTAAAAAAAGAACTAAGTTATATTGAGGATTTTAGAGAAATGGATTTTGGAATATTTGAAAATATGACAATAAAAGAAATAAAACAAGGTTATCGTGAAGAATTTGAAAAAATGATTGAGCAGAAATTTAAATACAATTTTATTGATGGTGAAAGTATATTTGATTTTCATAGTAGAGTGGTAAAAAGCTTAGAAAATATAATTAAAAATAAAGAAGGCGAAATTTGTATATGTGCTCATGCTGGAGTAATAAGATGTATAATATCTCACCTAATAAGTAAAAGTCATATTTATCATTGGAATTTTAAAATTGATAATTGCAGTATTACAAAAATAAATATAGAAAATAATTTTAGTGTTTTAGAAAAATTAAATGATAGAAATCATTTATAAATAGAGGTGTTTTTTATGAAATATAAATTAATTGTTACTGATATGGATGGAACTTTATTAAATTCAAATAAAACTATAAGTAAAAATAATGAAGAAGCGATCAAATGTATTATGAAAAAAGGTTATAATGTTACTATTGCTACTGGAAGAATGTATGATTCAGCAAAATATTTTGCAAAGGTGTTGGATATAAAGCTACCAATAATTGCTTGTAATGGTGGTATTGTAAAAAATCCACATACAAAGGAAGTATTATATAAAAATTTTATTGAAACAAATAAGTTAAAAAAAGTATTAGATATTTGTGATGATATGAATATCTATTATCATTGTTATGATGATGAAGTTTTTTATTCAAAAGAAGAAAAATATAGTACAAAATTTAATTTAAATTGGAATAAAGATAAGCCTAAAGAAGATAGGCTTAATATTTTGGTTGACAAAAATATAAAAAAAATATTGATAGAGGAAAAAAAAGAAATATTAAAAGTACTTATAATAGATGAAGATGTTGATAAATTAAAATCATTAAGAAAAAAACTAGAAGAAATTTCAGATATAGAAATAAGTAGCTCTTTAAAAACTAATTTAGAAGTGATGAAAAAGAATGTTTCTAAAGGTAATGCTTTGGAATTGCTGTGCAAAAAATTAGATATAAATTTAAATGAGGTTATCGCATTAGGAGATAATGAAAATGATTTATCTATGTTAAAAATAGCAGGATTATCAGTTGGAATGGGTAATGCAGATGAATGTATAAAACAAAAAGTTGATTTTATTACTTTAAATAATGATGAAGATGGTGTGGCACATGCTTTAAAGGAGATTTTAGATGAAGAAGGTATATGCTAAAAATTGTTATTCGTATGATATAAAAGAATTAAAGGAAGCATTTGACCAGATATTTAATGAAAAAAATGAAATAACTAATTATATTAAAGCAAACTCAAAAGTTTTGATTAAGATGAACCTTCTTATGAAGAGAAAACCAAATCAAGTGACAACTACAAATCCAGCTGTTTTAGAGGCATTGCTTTTGAAATTAGAAGCTTTAAATTGTGAAGTGATTGTAGCAGATAGTCCTGGAGGACTTTACAATGAAAAAATTTTAAAGGAATTATATGAAATATGTGGTGTTAAAGATGTTGTTGATAGATTTGATTTTGCAAGTTTAAATTATGATATAAGAAGTTTTAGAAAAGAAGCAAAAAATTCGAAAATAGTAAATAGTATAGATTGTATATACCCATGTAAGGAAGTTGATCATATAATATCTTTATGTAAATTAAAAACTCATGCTATGGCTGTTTTTACAGGTGGAGTCAAAAATATGTTTGGCGTAATACCGGGACTTTTAAAGGCGGAATATCATTTTAAGATGCCAAAAATAAAGGATTTTACTAATTTACTTGTAGATATTTATGAAACTATAAGTCCTTCACTGGTAATTATGGATGCTATTGAAGCGATGGAGGGCGAAGGTCCTTCTGCTGGTAATAAAAAAAATGTGAATTTGATATTAGCATCTTCATGTGGACATTCTTTAGATGTGAAGGCTTGTGAAATAGTTAATATAAATCCATTTAAAGTTCCAACTATAAAAAGAGCTTTTGAAAGAGGTTTAATAAATAAGAATATAAAAGAAATACAATTAATTGGAGAAGAATTAGATGATATAAAAGTTTTGGATTTCAAAAAAGCAGATATAAGGAGTTTTGATTTTTTTGAGAATTATATTCCCAAATTTCTTAATGAATTTATTTCTAATTTTTTAAAGCCAAAGCCTTTTATTATTAGAGAAAAATGTGTAAAATGTAAAGAGTGTATGAAGGTTTGTCCAACAAAAACAATAGATTATAAAAATCAAAATATAAATATAAATTTAGATAACTGTATAAGGTGTTTTTGTTGTCATGAATTATGTCCTATAAAAGCTATAGGAATAAAAAAATCATTTTTATCTAAATTTATCAAATAAAAAATAAAAGAGGTGTTTAAATGGCTATAAATATAGTGCTAGTAGAACCAGAAATTCCTCAAAATACAGGGAATATAATAAGAACATGTGTTGTAACAGGAGCTAATTTGCATCTGATAAGACCTCTTGGTTTTTCGATGAATGAAAAAGCTTTAAAAAGAGCTGGGATGGATTATGTGAATTTGGCAGATATAAAAATATATGATTCTTTAGATGAGTTTTTTGAAATAAATAAAAACTGTAGTTTTTATTTAGCAACTACAAAAGCAAATAAAAATCATAGTGATATTGAATTTAAAAATGGAGATTTTATTTTATTTGGAAAAGAAAGCAAAGGTCTTAGTGAAGAATTGATTTTCAATAATATGGATAAATCATTTAGAGTACCTATGAAAAATTTAGAGTACGCAAGATCATTAAATTTATCAAATACTGTAGCAATAGTTACTTATGAGGCGTTAAGACAAATTGGTTATAGTGATTTGAGGTGATAAAATGATAAAAATTGTTACTGATAGTGTTAGCGATTTACCAAAAGATATTATAGATGAATATAATATCAAGGTAATACCGCTAAAAGTTATGGTTGGTGGAAAAGAATATAAAGATGGTGTTGATTTAGATACGAATAAGATGTTCAAAATGCTAGAAGAAAATAACAATATAAAAATATCAACATCGCAAATAAATATTTTAGAGTTTGAAAATACATTTAAGGATGTATCAAATGAGACTAAGGATATACTGTGCATAACTCTATCAAGTGCTCTTAGTGGCACATATAATTGTGCTTGTCAAGCTAAGGAAAATTTAAATGATTTGAATATTGAAATAGTGGATTCTAAGGGAATCACTCTTGGTTTTGGACTATTGGTTATAAAAGCTGCTAAGCTTGCTAAATCTGGAATGGATTTAAAAACGATTAAAGCAGAAATAGAAAAAATGAGAGATAATTTAAATTATAATATAGTGTTTGATACATTAGAATATGCATATAGAGGCGGAAGGATAAAAAAGAGCGAGTATCTACTTGGAAATTTATTTAATATAAAACCTATAATAACTATGAAAGATGGCCAAATGGTTGTTAAGGAAAAGGTAAGAGGTAGAAAAAAAGCAATCAAGACTATCATGAATAATATAAAAAAAGCAAATATTTCACTTGATGGAAAGGAAATAGGTATAAATCATGCAAATGATGTAGAGTATTTAAATGATTTAAAAAATGCCATTTTAAAAGAATATAACCCAAAAGAAATAATAGAATCAAATGTTGGGTGTACGGTTGCAGTTTATTCAGGTCTTAGTGCGGTTGCTCTTTATTATGTAGAGGAGGAATGATTTTGAAGATTAAATTAATTGGGGATAGTCTTTGTGACTTGCCAAAAGATATAAAAGAGAAATATAATATAGAAATAATTCCTCTGACTATAATTTTTGATAATAAAGAATATAAAGATGGTGTTGATTTAACAAATGATGAATTTTATAAAAAATTAAAAGAATCAAAAATTTTACCTAAAACATCACAAATAACACCTGCTGAATTTAATTTAGTATTTGAAAAATATTTAAATGAATATGATAAAATTATATATATTTCTGGATCATCAGATGTTACAGGGACTTATAGATCAGCAATGGCTTCAAAAGAAGTGTTAAATACAGATAAAATAGAAGTTTTTGATAGTAAACAACTTTCTTTTGGATATGGTTTTGTTTTATTTGAAATTGCAAAATTTATGGAAGATAAGACCATGGAACAAATAAGAGGAAAAATAAATGAACTCATAGACAAAGTAGAATGTATATTTAGTGTAGAAACATTAGAGTATTTAAAAAAAGGTGGTAGACTTTCATCAACAAAGGCTGCTATAGGTACGATACTTAATATCAAGCCTATTTTAAAGATAGAAAATGGAAAAGTTAAACAAGTAGATCAGGCAAGAGGTAGCAAGAAATCTATTGATAAATTGATAGAATTAATGTTGGCGGATAAACCGGATATTTCTAATATTGCTCTTTTTAGTGGGGATGCAAAAGAAAAAGAAGCGTTATTAGAAGAAAGACTTCTTTTGAAGTTACAGCCTAAAAATATAATAAGAGGAACTGTGGGTGCTACAATAGGAACACATTCAGGACCTGGTATAGTAGCTTTGATGTATATAAAAGAGTAATGAAAAAATAAAACTTCGAAAAATTATAATAAAATTTTTCGAAGTTTTATTTTTTGAGAGAATTAAAAATTGCAAATAAAAAACAAATAAAGTATAGAAAATTTAAATGGAATGCATTTAAAAAACTTATATATAAAACAATTTATAAAAATTTATTTAATATAAAATTAATTTTTATAAATTAAATATTTCGAAAATTTCAATATGTTAATATTATCTATATATTTATATTGCTAGGTTTTGAAAAAAAAAGAAATTAAAAAAAATTGCAAATTGAAAAAAATTAAAAAAAATCTATTGATTAAATCGGAAATTTTATCTATAATGAAATCAAGATTTACTTAACAAGATTCGCCAAAAAAAAAATTAATAATTAACCGGAAGAAGAATATAAGAGACAACTTATGATTAAGTGGCCGAAGGGACAAGTCGTATTTCCCAAAATATGATGAAATTCTCAGGCAAAAGGACTATATTTGGACGGTACTCTGGATGAACAGGGAAATCAATAGGGATATTGGTTTCCCTATTTTAATTGTCTAAAAAGGGGGGGATTTAAATTTTAGTAATTACAAATAATTTATTAGTTAAAGAAAATTTAAAAGCTGATGGAATTGAAGTTTTATATAATGAGGAAAACTACAGATACATATTGCAAAAAGCTAGAGATTATGTTCATAATAATTATGTTTTACTTACTCACCCTCTTTCAGGAAGTGTTAAACCTAATGAAACACCTTTTAAATCAATTGCAGTAAAAAAAGGTGAAAATCTTTGTTTAAATTCATTGGATATTATAGAAAACGCTATATCAACTTTTGATAAGTTTTTTGAAATGAAAAATACACCAAATTGGAGTGAAAAGATTTTAGATGATTTTAGAGTGATTGATTTAGATCTTATCAAAAATGCTTTGGTAAAATAAATAAAAGGAGTGAGCTAAGATGGATAAGGTATATGATTTGATTGTTATAGGGGCTGGCCCAGGAGGTCTTGCAGCAGGACTTTATGCGGCTAGAGCTAGTATGGATGTTTTAATATTAGAAAAGGCAAAAACTGGTGGTCAAATAGTTATAACTGATGAAGTTGCTAACTACCCAGGATCTATAGAAGATGCAACTGGTCCTACATTAGTTGCTAGAATGGTAGAACAATGTAAAGAATTTGGAGCAAAGATTGAGTCTGATGAAATAGTATCAATGGATCTAGATTCGGATATTAAAATACTAAATTCAAACAATAATACTTATAAAGCAAAATCTGTTATAGTAGCAACTGGAGCTTCTCCAAGAAAATTAAATGCACCAGGTGAAAAAGAACTTACAGGAAAAGGTGTTTCATATTGTGCTACTTGTGATGGAGCATTCTTTGAAGATATGGAAATTATTGTAATAGGTGGTGGAGATACTGCTATAGAAGAAGCAATGTTCTTGACTAAGTTTGCTAGAAAAGTTTATATAGCATATAGAAAAGGTGAAGAGTATTTAAGAGCAGCAAAATCTATTAAAGAAAGAGCTTTTAGAAATAAAAAGATAGAATTTATGTTTAATACTGTTGTAGAAGAAGTCAAAGGTGATGGAATTTTAGAATCAGTAGTATTTAAAAATACACAAACAAATGAACTTTTTGAAAAAGTTGCAGATGAAGAAGATGGAACAATGGGACTTTTCATATTTGTTGGATATATACCTCAAACTGATATATTTAAAGGTAAATTAGATATGGATGATTCTGGATATATAATTGGTGATGAAGATATGAAGACAAATATAGAAGGTGTATTTGTTGCTGGAGATTGTAGATCTAAGAAAATAAGACAAGTTGTTACAGCAACTTCAGATGGTGCTATAGCTTCAATAATGGCTGAAAAGTATGTAGATGCTAAGTTTGAAGCTTAAAAGATAATAGTTAATAAAGTGTTTTAAAGTAATATAAATATTTGCTTTAAAACACTTTAATATAAATATTTGAAATGGCGTTATATAGATAAATTTTATCTACAAAATAACGAATATTCAAAAAAAAGCTTTATTCTATTTTGTTAAAATTTTATTGTTAATAATATGATGTTATTAACCGAATGTCTATTTTGATTAAAAATTAAAATGAACATTTTAAACTTTAATTTTGTAAGGAGGTATAAAGATGTTAGCAGTTGACAAGAAAACGTTTGAACCAGAAGTTTTAGAAGCAAGTGGTTTAGTTTTAGTGGATTATTGGAGTGAAGGTTGTGAACCTTGTAAAGCTTTAATGCCTTATGTAGAAGAACTAGAAAAAGAATTCGAAGGTAAAGTTAAATTCTGCAAATTAGATGCAGCTAAAGCAAGAAGACTTGCAATAAAGCAAAAAGTTTTAGGATTACCTACAATAAGTCTTTACAAAGATGGAGAAAAGATAGAAGAAGTTACTAAAGATGATGCAACAATAGAAAATATCAAAGCTATGATAGAAAAAAGTCTTTAATAAAGGAGGTCTTGTATGAAATTAGAATTAAGAAATATAGAAATTAAAGATATTAAATTTTCTTCTGAAACAAAGATAGAAAATAATACTTTATTTGTAAACAAAGAAGAATTAATAAGCACTTTAATGGAAATAGAACATATAACTGATGTGGAACTTTATATCGCTAAGCCTGGTGATAGTATCAGAATAACACCTGTAAAAGATGTTATAGAACCTAGAGTTAAGATTGAGGGAAATGGGGGAATATTCCCAGGTGTGATGAATAAAGTTGATACAGTTGGAGAAGGTAAAACAAATGTACTTAAGGGTATGGCTGTTGTAACTACTGGTAAAATAGTAGGTTTCCAAGAAGGTATTATAGATATGAGTGGAGAAGGAGCTAAATATACACCTTTTTCAAAATTAAACAATTTAGTTGTAAAAGCAGAAAGAGATGAAAGTTTAAATCAACATCAACATGAATATGCAATGAGAATGGTTGGTTTTAAAACTGCAATGTATCTAGCTGAAGCTGGTAGAGAAATTGAACCAGATTCGATAAAAACTTATGAAACTAAGCCATTATTTGAACAAGCAAGTGAATATAAAGATTTACCTAAAGTTGGTTATGTATATATGTTACAAACTCAAGGTTTATTACATGATACATATGTATATGGTGTTGATGCTAAAAAAATAGTGCCAACAATAATGTATCCAACAGAGATTATGGATGGAGCGATTGTAAGTGGTAACTGTGTTTCTGCTTGTGACAAGAATCCTACTTATGTTCATTTAAATAATCCTATAATAGCAGATTTATATGAAAGACATGGAAAAGATTTTAATTTTATGGGTGTTATCATAACGAATGAAAACGTTTATTTAGCTGATAAAGAAAGATCATCAAACTGGTCTGCTAAATTATGTGAATACATGGGATTAGATGGAGTTATCATTTCTCAAGAAGGTTTTGGTAATCCTGATACAGATTTAATAATGAACTGTAAAAAGATTGAAATGAAAAATATAAAAACTGTTATAAGTACTGATGAATATGCAGGTAGAGATGGAGGATCTCAATCTTTAGCTGATGCAGATGTAAGAGCAAATGCAGTTGTTACAAATGGTAATGCAAATCAAGTTATAAAACTTCCTAAGATGGATCAAGTTATTGGTTATATTGAAGTTGCAGATACTATAGCTGGTGGTTTTGATGGATCATTAAAAGAAGATGGAAGTATAGAAATAGAAATACAAGGAATAACAGGGGCTACAAATGAGATTGGTTTTGGTCATTTAAGCTCAAAAGGTTATTAATAAATAAATCAAAAAATTAATAAAAATGAAGGAGGCTATTATGTCAGTTTTCGATAATAAAAAAGTGATAATAATAGGTGATAGGGATGGTATTCCTGCACCAGCTATTGAAGAATGTTTAAAAGATTTAAATACAGAAGTTATATTCTCATCTACAGAGTGTTTTGTCTGAACGGCTGCTGGAGCTATGGACTTAGAAAATCAAAAGAGAGTAAAAGATGCTTGTGATAAATACTCTCCAGAAAATGTTGTGATTGTTCTAGGTGCCGCTGAAGCTGAAGCTGCTGGTCTAGCAGCTGAGACTGTTACTATGGGAGATCCTACTTTTGCAGGTCCTCTTGCTAATGTATCATTAGGTCTTAGAGTTTACCATGCATTTGAGCCTCAATTTAAGGATGCTGTTAATGCTGATATATTTGAAGAACAAATGGGTATGATGGAAATGGTTATGGAAGTGGATGAAATAATAGAAGAAATGACTGAAATAAGAGAAGAAGGTTGTAAATTCGAAGACTAGGAAGGGGGATTTTGATGAGAGTAGTTCATTACGTAAATCAGTTTTTTTCAGGAATTGGTGGAGAGGAAAAGGCTCATATAGAACCATTTAAAATGGATGAGTTACCACCAATAAGCCAAAATTTACAAAAAAATCTTAGCAAAGAAGATTCTAATTATGAGGTTGTTGGAACGATAGCTTGTGGAGATTCATACTTTAATGAAAATCTAGATATTGCTAAGCCTAAGATAATAGAAATGATTAAAGAATTAAAACCAGATTTATTTGTTGCTGGTCCTGCATTTAATGCTGGTAGATATGGTGTTGCTTGTGGAACTATAGCTAAAGAAGTTGAAGAAACTTTAGGAATAAAAGTTTTAACAGCTATGTATGAAGAAAATCCTGGAGCAGATATGTTTAAAAAGGATTTATATATATTACAAACTAAAGATTCAGCTGCTGGTATGAGAAAAGCATTACCACTAGTTGCAAAATTCTTAGTTAAATTAGGAAATAATGAAGAAATAAAAACTCCTCAAGAAGATGGTTATATGCCAAGAGGAATAAGAGTTAATTATTTTGCAGAAGATAGAGGTTCTAAGCGTGCCGTTAGTATGCTTGTTAAAAAATTAAATGGAGAGGATTTCGTAACAGAATATCCAATGCCTGATTTTGATAGAGTAGAGCCTGGTAAAGCAGTATTAGATATCAAAAAAGCTAAGATTGCTTTAGTAACATCTGGAGGTATAGTTCCAAAAGGAAATCCTGATAGAATAGAGTCTTCTTCAGCATCAAAGTATGGAAAATATAGTATAAAAGAATTTGATACTTTAACAAAAGATACACATGAAACTGCACATGGTGGTTATGATCCTGTTTGTGCCAATGATGATCCTAATAGAGTTCTTCCTGTTGATGTTCTTAAAGAAATGGAAGGAAATGAAATTGGTTCATTATTTGAATACTTCTATACTACTGTTGGAAATGGTACATCAGTTGCAAGTTCAAAAGCTTATGCTAGTGAATTTGCAAAAGAATTAGTTGAAGCTTCTGTAGATGCTGTTATATTAACATCTACGTGAGGTACTTGTACTCGTTGCGGTGCAACGATGGTTAAAGAAATTGAAAGAACTGGAATACCTGTAGTACATATGTGTACTGTTGTTCCAATATCTCTTACAGTTGGAGCAAATAGAATTGTTCCTACAATTGCTATTCCTTATCCTTTAGGAGATCCAGCTGTCTCTTTAGAAGAGGAAAAGAGTATAAGAAGAAACTTAGTTAAAAAAGCATTAAAAGCATTAGAAACAGAAGTAGAAGATCAAACTGTTTTTGAAGATTAATTATTTTTTAATAAATTAAATAAAATTATAAAATAGATGGGTTTACCCATCTATTTTATATAATATATATAAATGGGAGGTTTTTTTATGTCTTACGGAGTAATAAAAGGAGCTGGTTATGTTTTAGTTCATACGCCAGACATGATCATGCACAATGGTACAACACAAACAACTGAAAAAATAGTAAATCCACAATCGGAGTATTTAAAGGAATTACATAAGCATATAAGACCATTTGAGGATGTAGTTAGTTATTATCCAAATCAAGCATATATAGGAAATATTACACCAGAAGAATTAAGAGGGATAGATATGCCTTGGCATGATAAAAAAATGCCAAACTCAACTCGTGATGGTAAATTTGGTGAAATCATGCCTCAAGACGAATTTATAGCATTATTA
>JAOARY010000005.1 GCA_025210335.1 Peptostreptococcaceae bacterium
AGATGGAGAAGATGCTAATAGAGACTTCGCTATGATAGTAGAGCCTACTAAGACTCTTGCTGATGGTACTTGGAAATTAGTAGTTCGTGAATTATCTGATGATGTAGGTAATACAATGTCTACTGCAACTACTACTTTAACAATAGAAACTAAAGATGGTGGACCAGTAAATACTGATCTTGCTGTTCTTGCTATAGATGCTCATCATGCAGTTATTGATGATCCAAATGCAGCATTTGATAACACAGGTATAACTGATGATCCTGATGTTGGTACTGATGATCCAACTAAGAGAGATTGGATGTCAGAAGACTTTAATGCAGATGCAGATAATACTAATGATGCAGCTGATATAATCCACATCATATTCAATGAAGATATGGATTTAGTATCTGATAATTCAGTACTAAGAAAAGCTAACTACAGATTAAATGGGGAAGCTTTACCAAATGAAGGAACTAATATCGTTAGAGGTATTGTTGGTGAAGATGGATTAGAAACAGTTAAGAATGCAGTTACTATAATTCTTCCAGATGGAACTCTAGATGAAAAAGATGAAGATCACATGATTACTTTAATCAATCTTAAGAATGCTGATGAAGATGATATGTTAAATGAAAGACTTCAAATACCATATGACTCTCATTCTACAGATAATGATCCAGTAATGCATATATACAGCTTAGCTGCAGTAACTACTGATTCATTCCAAGCTACTTTAGATGAAGTTCAATTTGAAACATTAAAGATAGCTGCTGGAACAGCTGGAGATGGAACTACTCAATTTAACTTAACTAGAGTTGCTGATATATTTGAGCAAGGTGCTCTTAATATAGATGGAGATTTAGTAATAGAAACTACTCAAACAGGAACTATTGAAATAGGAACTGATGGTGGAGCTGGAATAACTATAACTGGAGATTTAACTGTAAATGCTCCAAATGCTACAGTTATAAACAGAGCTACAGTTAATGGAACAGCTACTATAACAGATGTTTCTAACAATACTTTCGAAAATGAAGGAACTATAACTAAATTAGTAGTTGATGATGCTAAGACTAGCGTTAAGAACAGCGGAACTATAGGTGAAGTTGTAATCAACTCTACAGTTAATGATATAACTTTTGAAAATGAAGGAACTATAGGTAATGTAACTGATAATACTTCTATCACTGGTGGAGTAACAGTAACAGGAACTGGTTCTTCAGTAAGCTACGAAACTGAAGTAAATGGAAATAACTTAGTTGTTACATTTACAGATGACAACAACAAGCGTTCAGATGTTGAATTCTCTAAAGATGGAGCGGCATTTGCACCAGCAACAGCAGTTAATGGTCTAGAGTACACTGTTGATTTAACAGGAGCTACAAAAGTAGACATGAAATACACTGTTGATGGAAGTGTTACAAGTGTAGTTTACGGAGTTTACGGAAACTAATATAATATAAAATTATATATATAAAAGAGTAAGTGCTTAGCACTTACTCTTTTTTTATTATAATTTTTACTATAATCTTTGCTTTTATAGTGAGTATTTGATAAAATTTTAATGTAGAAATATTTACTAAAATTTATTTATGAGAGGGGTATAAAATGCTTTTAAAGAAGAATAAAACGTTATTAGTATTACTTTTTATTGCTAGTTTATTTTTAATATCTTGTTCAAATCAAGAAATCAGCAATGAAGATACTAAAATAGAAAAACAAGAACTCAAAGAGGATGAGAAAAAACTAGAGGAACTCAAATTAAAAGAGGATGAAGCTAAAGCTTTAGTTGCAAATCAAAAATATGAAGAAGCTATAATGAAATATAGCGAAATAATAATAGAACAACCTACTAATGGATATCTTAATATGTCTGTTGGAAATATATATCTAAAACAAAATAAATATGATGAAGCTATAAATGAATATAATAAAGCCTTAGAAAAAGATAGCAAAATAGAAGGTGCTTATAATAATATTGCTGGTATATATATGTTGAAAAAAGATTATGACAAAACATTGGAATTATTAAATAAAGGACTTGCTGTATTGAGTGAATCTAAAGAATTACGATTTAAAAAAGCTCAAATATTATTTGTAAAGGAAGAATATAAAGAAGCAATAAAAGAATTTGAATATTTTGGAGAATATAAAGAATATACAAATTATATGGAAACAAAAAGATTTTTAGGAATATTATATCTAAAAGAAGGAAATAAAGAAAAGGCAATAGAGAATCTTCAATACTATATAGATAATACACAGGATGAAAAATTTAAAGAAAATATAAAAAATTTATTAAAAGAAATTAAATAACTTTAATTATTTTTATTTTAGAGTATGAATTAACTAGGTCTTTTAATTTATATTCTAAAATTTTTCTTTATTAAAGAAAGATTATGACGATAAATAATAGTGAACGAAAGTCATATGAAGACTTATTTTAAAATTTATTTATAAATTAAAATTTAAATTTTAAATAAATTATATTTATATTTGGGTATAAATATAAATAAAATAAATTGGAGGTTATAAAATGAAGAAAATACTATCTTGCTTATTATCTATTGTTATGATAGTAAATATTTTCATTGTTAATGTGCCTTTTTCTTATGCACAAAACTATGAAAATAACGTGGTTGATGATTTAATTAATAACAAAGGGTATACATACTTTACAGAAAAATTTGATATACCATTGGATAAGAAATTTAAAATAGTATTATCCAAAAATGTAAATTATTCTTCGTTGAAGGATAATTTAAGAATTTTAAAAGGAAATTCAGATATTGAACATGAAATAACATACAAATTATTAGAACCAAATATTATAGAAATCACTCCTGTTTCTAATTTCGAAGTACAAGGAGTATATTATCTTATAATAGATGATGGATTAAAAACAACATATGATAACAAGCCTCTTATGAATGGTGGAGTGCTTAAATTTAATGTAGTAAATGAAATAAGCGGATTTAATATAGAAAATGTGAATTTTAAAGATGATAGAATTTTGAATATTATATTTAATGAAGATGTTGATTACAATTCAGTAATGAATTTGATAAATTATGAAATAAATGGTGTTAATTTATCTAAAACAAATTCAAAAATTGCTATGATAGATTCTAATAAAGTTCAAATAACATTGGAAGATGCACT
The DNA here is from genome assembly GCA_025210335.1 of Peptostreptococcaceae bacterium. Classification (GTDB taxonomy): domain Bacteria; phylum Bacillota; class Clostridia; order Peptostreptococcales; family Peptostreptococcaceae; genus JAOARY01. Next base: position 3,148 of record JAOARY010000005.1, read on the forward strand.
AGCTAAATTAGAATTACAAGATGTTACATTTAGAGCTTCAGGTGATATAAAAAATAAAGATGGTTTAAAAATGGAACATTCATATTTTAAGCGCCTTAAAGTCAATTTGAAAGATAAAGGTTTTGCACATATTTTGATGTCTGGAAATATGAATTATGATAGATTAGAAGTAGATGCTAATATTAATGTTTTAGCAGGGCATGGAATTATAAGAAATACAAATATAAATGGAGATTTATATGTAACTGGAAGTTATACTGAATTTGAAAATGTGAAAGTAAATGGAACTGTTTTTATAGATGTTGGTATTTTTGGTTATGTAGATTTAAAAAATGTAGAAGCTACAAAAATAAAAGTTTTATCTGGTAGATATGATAGTGGTGTAGATTTTTATGGTGTAAGAGTAGATGAACTTGAAGTTAAATCAAACACAAATGTTGGAATTAGAATATATGATAGTTTAGAAGGTTACCCTACTAATATATATAGAACTAATGTCACATTAAAAACAGATAGAATAAAACTTTCAAATAAATCTTTAGATAATGATATATCTTTTGGACGAATAGAAATAACAAAAGATTCTGTAGAAGATAAGACTATAGAATTAGAAGGTAATGTTATAAAGCAAAAAGAATATTTGGAGTTAAATAAAGGTGTTACAGTAAGAGCTATAAACGGGGCTACATTGGTACAAAATATAGTAGCTAGACAGGATAATAAGGGAACTATAAAACTTACAGGATCAGGACCTACAGATTCTAATTTTGGAGAAATAACTGTAGAAGAACAAGGTAGTTTAGAGCTTAGCACAACAACAATTTCTAAGGTAATAATGAAAGCAGATTATGTTAATTTAGATTTAGATATCGGTGAAATTGGAATGCTTGTAACAAATAATAATGATGTCTTGATGGACAATGCTACAAAACAAAACATAGGAAATATTGTAATTAAAGATCCAGATGATCCAGAAGATATAACACCACCAGAAGTTAAAGCAGAAGCACAAACAGTTTATAATACAGTAAATAATGATAACTTCCCGACTATTGCAAAAGTTCAAAGTAATGAGCTTAGTGGTCATGTATATATAGTTAAAACTGGTGAATTGCAAGATACGTATAAAGAAATAGAAGAGTTAAGAGAAAAAGATAAAGCGGCAAGATCTGTGGTTACATCTATGAATGAAGATATTGAAATATCGGCATTAGGATTAGAACCAGGAACATATTATGCATACGCAATAGATGGTGCAAAAAATATGTCAACTCGTGGTGAAAATGAAATAGAAGTAATCGGTCTTGAAAAAACAACAAAAATAACACTTAATAATCCTCCTAGAGAAGGAGATGTTACAATAACTGGGGTTGCAGAACCTGATGCAATTGTAAATATGGTAGCAGGGACTAACCAACCAATACAAACAACAGCAGGTTCAGATGGAGCATTTGCATTTGCTGGAATATCAATAGTTAAAGGTCAAACTTTAGCATTTACTGCAAAACATCCATCTAAACTTACAAGTGATGCACTAACTGTTACTGTGCTTGATTCACTTAAGCAAGGAAATAATATAAATGAATTTAAATTCTTAGCTCAAGGAAATCAAAATATATCTACAATATTTGGAGATGTTGTTGGACAGATAAACGAAGGCGTTAATCCTCCAGAAATAACAATGAATATACCTAGTGGAACTTCAACTTCAAACTTTGTAGCATCATTTACACTAGATACTGGTGCTTTAGCTATGATTAACGGAGTTCAAATGTCTTCGGGTGTATCTCCATATGTTAATTATCAAGGTGTAAGCATTGATGTGAAGGCTGAAAATGGACAAATTAAGCAATATAGAATAATATTAAATGAATTAAATGGTGAGACAGATGTAACAGCAACAGCAGACTATATTATAGATCAAAATATAAAAACTATAGCTGGTGGAACGAATGATAGAATAGATACTAATTTAACAGCAAATGAATTTAATTCAAATATGATTTATCCTACAGATTCTAAGTATGTTATAGTAGAATCGATAACGGATGAAGCTAATTTTGACAAAAATGATTTTGATGTTATTTATGCTGATAGTACAAAACAAATAAATGGAACAGAACAATTAAAAATGAATTCAAAACTTATAATTAAAGCTGAAGATGGGACTATAAAAATATACAGCTTAATAGTAACAGGACCAAAACTTATAGTTAATGATACAACTAAGAATATTAAGCAACAAGGAACGTCTTTAAATGATGGAGTTCATCAAGTTGATTACTATAAGGTTCAATTAAGTAATTCTAAAAAGGGTACAGTTAAAGTATCAACAGATGTTGGTAATATTGAAGTGACATTTGATGACTTAACTCCAACTGCGATATTAAATAAATTAAAAGCAGATTTAGATGCTAATAAAGCAACATTAGGTTTAGACAACTTTACTATTGATGTAGTTAATGGTGAGTTAAAAGTAGCTCATACAGTAGGTAATCCAGAAGCAAATAGAGCTAATCTATTAACAATAACAGAAATAACAGAAAGTAATCTATATAAAAATATAGATATTACTAAAAATGCAGGAAGAAAAGAAAGATCTGAATATCTATTAAATTATGAACTTGGTGCAGGATCATCTAATGCAAAAGTAGAAATAAAGGATGCTCTTGGAAGAAGTGTAGCGAGTTATACACATACAAGTACTGAGCCGATGGATAAGGTAGAATTAGCAAGCAATATTCAATTAGTAGATACACAAAGTTGGGATCTTGGAGTATCTTCAAATGTACTGACTTTTAATAGTAAGGCATATGATGAAAATAGAGATTTAACTATGACAGTTACAAATGCAGTATATGCAACAGATGCAAATAGTTTTAAACGTATAACGAATATAGAAGGACAAAAATATAAATATACTATGGATTTTGAAGGTTTTGATAAGCCTATGACATACTCATTTGATTTAGTTGAGTATAAGAATGATATTAATAATCCATATGAAACAACTGTAAATAGTTATGAAATATATGTGGCTACTCCAAATGATGCAGTTAGTGAAATCAAAGAGATATTTGATAATTCAGGTATACTTTGGGATACTGCTGGAACAGCTGGTGCACAATTAGTTGTTACTGGAAAAAGAGGCGTATTAGAAATAGGTACAGATGTTGTAAGAGTTGGACGTAAGGAAGATGTAAATATAACTCTTGCAAAACAATCAAAGAGCATTGAAGGAGAAGCTTATACAGAGTCAAAACCAATTATAGCGACAGTTGATTTTGATTTAACTAATCCTGATAGTACTAATGAATTAACTATTCAAATTGATGCTAGAAATGTTGAGGATAACAAAGATTATACAACAACAGCAAGTGTAAATGTGTCTGAAGCAGGAACAAAAACAAAGGCAGATATAATCAACAAATTTGCACAAGCTGATTATACAGGTAAAGATTTTGAAGTTATAACAAGAGAAGAGTTAAAAGCTTTAGTTGGAGAAGACAGTAATGTTTATAAAACAACAACTCTTGAACAAATTATAATTGTAAAACAAAATCCACAAGATAATATAAATGATTTGACAGTAGATATAACTAGTGCAAAGTAATTTATTAAAAATATAATTAAGATGAAAGTAATCTTGTAATAAATATTTATTACAAGGTTGCTTTTTTTTTATATTTTTTGAAATAGTTATAGTAAAGATTTTTAGCAAGAAAATAACATATAATTTTTTAATATAAAAACAAGAAAATTGTCGAAAAAAGTAAAAATAACCACAAAGAACATAATCTTAAAAAAATTTAAGACTGTATAATATTGAAATAAAGTGTAAAAGACTATATAATTGCTAATGAAGTAGAAAAAATGCATTTAATTCTATAAAAAACCATAAATGTATTTTTGAAAATAAATAAATACATAAATTTTAGGGGGTAAACAAAATGAATTTAAGTAAAAAAATATCAAGTTTATTATTAGCAGGGACTATGTTAGTTGCTGGAAGTGCAGTTGCGTTTGCAGATTCGCCAGTAAATCAAAGCGAGGATGTGAATCTATATTTTAAAACTAGTGATTTGAGTGATATGTTAGGTAAATATATGATTGAATCTGATTATTTTGACGAATATAGCATAAAATATCAATTACCAACATATGGAGATATAAAGCAAACTAGAAATACTGATGTTAATGAATTTACAAAACTTTCAGGAAAGGATAATGATGGTATTGTAGAAGTTGATTTATACAAAGATGGTGAAAAAATAAAAACAATTGAAAAAAATGTAAAAATGATAACGACTGAGAATATTACTGTAGAATTTGATGAACATTATATTAAAAATCTAGGGCAATATCGAGTAAATGGAGAATTTTACGATGAATATTCAGTAGGATATCAATTATCAGATGAAACTTATAAAGAGACTAATAGAACACCTATTAATGAATTTACAAAACTTTCAGGAAAAGATAATGATGGTATTGTTTATATTTCGCTGTACAAAAATGATAAATTAATGGAAAGAGTAACATTAGAAGTAAAATAAGAATTATATATAAAAGACTACGGAATAAACTCCTATTAGATTATTTGTAGTCTTTTTTTAATAAAATAGTATTTATAAGAGGAGGACTAATATGAAAATAAATAGAGGAATTTTAGGAATATTAATTGGAATACTAATAATATTATCAAGCGGAATATTTGTATTTGCTCAAATACCTATAAATACAGTTATATTAGAAGATGAAGCTTATGATATAAATTATATAGGTCTTAATGAAGATGCGAAATCAAAAGTAAGAGATGCACTAAATAATGATATAGCAAATGATATATTTTATAAACTTTCTGATTTGAGTATTGTTAATTTTGAAACTTTTGAAGAATATGAATTTGATAAGGTAAAGACAATAAAGTATTATGATGAAGAAGGAAATACTAGAGATGAAAAATTAGGTGATTATATAGAAATAATAAGAGCAGAATCAGTAAATTCAGCTGAAATACTTCTTAAGTTTAATAAAAATATTGATATTACGAATTTAATGAGAGATGGAAAGATTAATTTAGATGATTATATTATAAATATAAAGCAAAAAATGTATGATGGATATGATAAATCATTAGAAGTTATTGGGTTTAAGAAAGTTGATGGTTGTGATAATGAACTTATTGTAGTTTTTGATCTTGTAAATATTGACAATTGGCCATCTAATTATAGAACTACAGTTGTTGAGTTTATAGATAAATCTAGTGGAGAATATATAAAATCAACAGCAGAATTTAATATGATAGACAATACATCTCCAGAACTTATTAATATATACTCAGACTGTGAAAAAGAGATTAAATTAGAATTTAGTGAGCCTATACTAAATAACTATGATATTAGTTCAACTTTATATAAATATTCGGCTCTTAATAAAGCTAATTATGAATTAGATGGAGTGTCAGTGGATAAAATTGAAAATTCTGTAATTAAAATAGGTGGATTTAACCCTGAAACAGGTGAAGATTTAAGAAATATAGTTACGATTGTTTTTGATGAATATATAATACCAAAAGGAAATCATTTCATGAAGGTTAGGAATGTTGGAGATTATGGAATATCATATGAATCTACAAATATAATGGGAACAACGATTATGAAATTTACAAAAGAAGAATCATTTAATTATGATATGAATTTTTTATGGTCTGATGATTCCCCAGAACAATTTGTAGTTGAATTTGATGATATAGTTAATTTAGATGAAGCAGAATTTAAAATAATAGCCAACAATAATGGAATTGATGTTATGGAACTTAAAGGTTCTGATTTTGATGTAAATGTTTTGGATGAAGGTAAAAGATATTTAATAGAATTAAATGAAGATTGGACTAGAATTTATAATACTGAAAATACAAATAATTATTACTATAATTATGTATATTCATTATATGTAGAGAATGCAAAAGATCTAAATGATAGGTATATAAAATCAAATAAGGAAGAAAGTAATATAAAAAAAGCTTCAAATGTAATAACCCTTAAAGAAGATAAAGAAGAACCAATGATAAGTTTTCCATATATGATCACTAGTAAAAATGGAGAAGATGAATCATATGAAGGAATAGAAAATGTTGAAAAGGAATTAGGACTTGCTGACAGTGGTGCTATTATAATCAAATTTAGCGAGCCAGTTCAACTAAGAAGGTTATATAAGAATGAATATCAAGTGTTTAATCAAACACCAACTGGCAGTTATGGAAGAGTATTAACACCATCTCAACAACAAGGGTATGTTGTTCCTCTTTCTGAGTGGAAATATTCAAAAGTGGAAGATGAAAATGGAAAGCCAATATTTCCAGTTGTTGAAGTAGATGTAATACTTTCAGATACTTCAAAGTTTGGGAATATTGACGGGTTAGAAATTCAAAGAGATTATACAATTTTAGCGAATCCAGCAGAAAAATTAACTCCTGGAACTTGGATTTTAGTATGTGAAAATATAACAGATGATATTGGAAATATTAATAAATATCATAGTTTTTGTTTTGGAGTAGATAACAAATAAAAAAATAATTAATACAAATATTTAAAATCAACCATTTTAAAAATTTCTAAAAAAAATTTTTAAAAGTGGTTGATTTTTTTGTGCAAAATTCCTTCTTATTATATGTAAGAGATTTTTGGGAGGGATTATTATGAAGAAAACTATAATTAATGGATTAAAAGATTTAAAAAACAAAGAAACGGTAGTAAATGCATCGAAAGAAAGAATTAATGCACTAGAGATGACTAAGGAATATGAAGAAACAGCAGATGATTTATTCTTTGACGAAAAAGCAGACGATTCTTGGATAATTAAATTCATAAAACAAAAGAGTTCAAAGAAATCATATATAGAATCAAATCTTATAAGAAAAGAAGAAGCAATTAAGATAATAGACAAACTAATAGAAAAAGAAAAAAGAGAGAATTTAATAATAGAATTAGAAGTAAATCAAATTACAAAGGCGTTAGAATCATTAGATGAAAAAGAAAGAACAATACTAAAACTTAAATATATAGATAATCTAACATGGCTTAATGTGGAGTTTAAATACAATGAAATATATGAAGAAAGCTATATTACTTTTTCAGGGCTTAGAAAGATAGCTAATAAGGCTGTAGATAAGTTATTTCCTATACTTAAACCATTTTATGATATGCAAAATCTATAAAATAAACGTAAAACAGGACAAAATAAGGACAAAAATATAACTAAAACTTAGCAGGAGGCGGGCACAATTAACTAAAAAAACTTAGTAGAATATAAACTAAGAGATATCAGATATTTCTTAAACAATTCAGCTGAAGAAAAATTAAAAAAGAAATAGGTGAAATTATGAAGTTAAATGAAATAAAAGAATCTATTTATAACTTTTTGCAAAAAGAACTTAAAGATATAAAGATTTCTAACACAAGATTAAAAGATGAAGAGCATATTTATATGAGCTTAAATCCAAGAAGAATTAAATATCAAAATAAATATCATATAGAAATAGAATTTTATTTAAATCTTGAATTATCAACTAAGGAAAAAAATAATGATGAAGAATTAAAAATAATAGAAGCCTTAAAAGAGGTATTTCAAAAACAAATAAAATTACAAAACAGAGTATTAACTACTAACAAGATATTTATATTTAAAGATGATAATAAGAACTTGAATTTAAGAATGGATTACAGTCTTATTGTAAAAAGAAATGAAGATGAAAATCAAAATGAGTATCAAAAAATGAAAACACTTATAACTAGGGAGGAATTTTAGATGGGATTACCACAAATAGATATTAGATTTTATACATTAGGAACATCAGCATTAAAAAGAAGTGAAAAGGGTGTTGTTGCATTAGTATTAAAAGATAATACAAACAAAACTTTTGAAACAAAGATATATAAATCATTAGATGAAGTAGATTATATAGATTGGAATGAAACTAATTTAGACTATATCAAAAAAACTTTTAAAGGAATACCTGCAAAAGTAATAGTTGAAAGATTAGATGAAGAAGAAGCAGATTACAACAAGGCATTTACTAGATTAAAGAACAAGAAATTTAATTATATTGCAATTCCAGGAGCTAATGAAGAAGGTATGCAAGCTCTAACAACTTTTACTAAGACTCAAAGAAATGAAGGTAGAACAATAAAGGCAGTTGTTAATAATATAGATGCAGACTGTGAAGGAATTATAAACTTTGTAGCATCAGATATCAAAGTAGCAGACAAATTATATCAAGGAACTGATTATACTTGTAGAATAGCTGGGATACTTGCAGGTCTTAATATGAAAAGATCAAGCACATATTATCACCTAGATGAAGTTGAGTCTGTTAAAGAATTTGATGAGCCAAATAAAGAAATTGATGAAGGTAGATTAATCCTTATAAATGATGGAGAACATGTAAAGATTGCTAGAGGGATTAACTCTTTAGTATCAACAACTAAAGAAAAAGGTACAAAATTTAAAAAGATTAAGATTGTAGAAGCAGTAGATCAAATAAAAGAAGATATATACAAAGTATTTGATGAAGAATATGTTGGTAAGGTAAATAATTCATATGATAACAAGATATTATTCTTATCTGCAATAAATGCTTATTTCAAACAATTACAAAGAGATGAAATATTAGATCCAAATATAGAAGCTAAAGCAGTGATAGACATGCAAGCTCATAGAATTTATATAGAATCTAAAGGTCTTGATGTTGATACTATGGATGAACAAGCTATTAAAGAATTCAATACAGAAAGTAAGATATTCTTAAGTGCTAAGGGAAGTCCACTTGATGCAATGGAAGACTTATCATTTGGAATGCTTATAATATAGGCATAATTTATTAAGATATTAAAAAATAAGAAAAATACTTGGAGGTTATTATGAACAAATTAGAAGGATACAGACAAATATTAGGAACACATGGACAAATGTGGTGGGATAATGAATTAGTATATGAAGTTGAAAGTATAGAGGCAAAAACAACAGCAGTTAGAGAAAAAGTAACTATGGCTGGTTCTATGGACGAAGACAGCAAGATAACTGGATTCAAATCAGAAGGGAATTTCAAAATCAAAAAGGTATATTCAAGAGGTGTCAAAAAAATTGTTGATGCTTGGAAAGAAGGCAAGGATATAAGAAGTAAATTAGTTGTAAAGCTTGCAGACCCAGATTCGTTTGGAACAGAAAGAGTTGTAATAGATAATATTTGGTTCAATGAAGTAGTATTAGCTCAGTTTGAGATGGGCAAAAGATTAGACAGAACATATAAATTTGGATTTAAATTAGAAAATGTTGATTTTCCTGATTTAATAGAAGTTAAATAATAAGAAATTAATAAGAACTTAAATGGGGCTGTCGCATTAAGAAATTTAGCTACAATACATTGTGTTATAAATTTTAAAATAATAACAATACGATGTATTATTTTTTCTTAGTGCAATAGCTCCAAGCTTAAAATATGTATTTAATGAAAGATACAATTATTAAAAAGGTGGGATAAATATGCAAGAAACAGTTAAATTAGTGGATCTTATAAATAAAGCGGATGAAATAAAAGAGAGTAAAAAAGAATATAAACTAGTATTTGTAAACAGTTTAAATGGAAATATAAAGATAAAAAAACCATCAAGAGATATATGCATGCAAGCATATGAGATGGAAAATTGTGATGAATATTTGATATATGAATCTGTAGTAGAACCAAACTTAAAAGATAAAAAACTTCATGAGGCATATAAAATCTCTAATCCTTTAGATATTGTATCTGAGATTTTTGAAGCAGGGGAGATATCTAATCTAGGGGTAACTATATTAAAGACAGCTGGCTATGATGAGATGTCGGTTAAATTGGTTGATGATATAAAAAACTAATAGAAGAGAATACCTTATTTAATATGTTTTCATATTATTTAGACAAAGGGCATTCTCTAAAAGAATTATTAAACCTTTCAAAATTAGAAAAATTATTTTTTATAGCATCTATGCAAAATAATTTAAAAATTGAATAAATAAAAAGAATGATTTTTAATAATACAAGATAAAGTAGTTAAAATAGCTTGATAAATAGTTAAGAATCATTCTTTTTATTTTCTAAAAAATTAAGAAAGGAGGTTATATATGAATGAAGATAAGAAAAAATTATCAAAAGAGGAAATAGATCAAAAAATTGAAGATTTTGCAACCCCTGCACTAAATTTATTAACTTATGCATCAAGAGAAGTGGGGCTACAAGAAGGCTTAGAAGAAGGAATTAAAAATTCCAAAGATTTTATAAGGAAAAATACAAAGATAATGTTTAAAGACCTTATGAAAAAATCAAATAAGAATTTTAATAAAGCAAAGGCGAAGAATATTCTAAGAGGAAAAAGTATAAAAGATATATTAAAAAGTATAAAAGAAAACAAAATCAAAATAAGCCCTAAAAATATAAATAAATACTTTATAAAAAAGCCTCAAATTATAAAAAATTATAAAAAGGCTTTAGTTTCTTCTGTTGATGATGTAATAAAAATGAAACCAATAAAAGCATTAGTTAAAGAAAATATAGTAACGAGAGCTTTTAAAAGAACTGCTGATATCACAAAGAATATAAGACCTAAGAATTTAAAGAGCCTAAAATCTTTAAAAAATATGAAAATATCAAAACTGACAAAACCATTAAAAATGTTTAAAAAACTACCAGGGATTGGAACAACACTGGATAGAGCTTATTCAGTAATTAAGGTTGGTAAGGAAGCTTTAAAAGGAAATACAACAGGAGCATTAAAGGCATCAGTTGGTGTTGCTGGAATGTATGCTGGTGGTGCTATTGGTGCAACGTTGGGAAGTGCTTTGGGGCCTGTTGGAACAGCTGTTGGTGGTATTGTGGGTTCTTATATAGGTGAGAAGCTAGGAGATAGTGTTGGTGGACTTATATTTAACAAAACAACTGAAAAATTGGCAAAGAATACATTTAATTTTGCAAAGAATACTGCTGGTAAAATGTTTAATTTCGCAAAGAAAACAACTGGGAATGTATTTAATTATGGAAAGAAAGTTTTGAAGAATCCAAAAAAATTATTAGATGATTACAATAATATTAAGAAAAAAGTTGTGGATAAAGGAATTTCATATATTAAAAATCCAAAGAAATTATTAAAAGATGCAAAGGATATAGGTAAAAAATCTATGGAATTTGCTAAATCTGCTTTGAATAAATTTAATATATTTAAAAAACCAAAAGAGTTAGTATCAAAAAAATTAAAAAGTGCAAAATCTTATTTAATGAAAAATTGGGACTTATCACTTCCTATAGCTGACTTTAAAGATATATCTAAACAGATGTTATTGTCTCCTTTTAATTTAGCAGGAGGACTTTTGGGTAAGGCTGGTAAATTTGCAACAAATACATTTAATGTAGGTGTTATGATGGAACCTTCAATGAAAAGTAATAACAAAGATAATAATATTTCAAAAAATCCTAAAAAATTAATAAAGGATAAGAAGTCAATAAATGATTTGGGAAGTAAAAAAATAAATAAGGTGAATCTAAAAGTTGATAAAGCTTTAGAAACTCAAAAATTAGATAAGAAAAATATATTAAAGACTCAAACGAAGGAAAAGAAAAAAACAGATAATAAATATAAGAATTTAGATAAGAAGATTAACTTAACGAAAGAAGAAATCAAAAAAGCTTTAAAAGAAATAGAGAGCTTAAATAAAAAATTAAAAATAACTAAAGAAATAGATATTAGTAATTTGAATGCGAATTTATTAAATGATTTAGCACTTAAATTAGCAAATATAATGGCAAAGAATATCAATTATAAATTATTAAATATCTAAAAAGAGGTGATAAAATGGATATATTTTTATCTATTAATAATAGAGAAGAAGTTCTTAGATTTCCTATAATTCCACCTAAATTTTGTATAATATCATCCTCAAATTTTAATTCTATAAGCAATATAAATAAAGAACAGATGCTTGTACTTGGAGACAAAAAATTAAAGACAATATCTTGGGAAAGTTTTTTTCCTTTTTTAGACTGTGAAATATCTAAAAATAAAGAATTAAAGGGTTTTGAATTTAGTTTGAAAATCGAAGAATTTATAAAAAGAAAATTACCGATGAGACTTATAATAACAAGTGAAGAAGCTATGGACGGAATAGTCAATATTCCCGTTTTGATTGAAGAATTTGAATATGGGATGAAAGATGGTAGTAAGGATGTTTATTACAAAATCAAATTCAAAGAATATAATCTATTAGAGGACAATCAATATGATTAAATTATATTTGGTAAACAAAAATAAAATAGATATGACTAAATTTTTATTAAAATTAGAATTTAAATCAAATGAAGAAGAATTATCACAAGAATTAAGTTTTAGAGTTAATAAAAATATTATGAATTTGGATATAGAATTAGGCTCGATAGTTACTTTGGAAGATAAAGATGAAATCATAAGAGCAATAATAGTCCAAAAATCTATAGAAGATGAAGCTTTTGTAGAATATAAAGCGTTTGATTTTGGTTTTTATCTAAACAAATCTAAGGAAACATATCAATTCAAAAATGAAAAAATAAGCAATGCAATAGCTCAAATAGTTAAAGATGCAGGCATAAAAATAGGAAATATCGCAAATATAAATATTAATGTCAAGAAAATATATAGAAATGAAAGATTAAGCGATATTATAAAAGATCTTATAGATATTGCATTTAAAGAAAGTAAACAAAAATATTATATGGAAATAAAAAATGGTAAGTTTTATTTATATGAAGAGATGTCAAATGTAATAGAGTCTTCATTTGTGATGAGTTCTAATTTAAATAAGAAAAATGTGTTTGATTTTATTATCAAAAAAACTCAAAATTTAAGTATTGAAAATATGAAAAATTCTATAAAAGTAATATCAAATGCAAATAATTCAAAATTTGAATATGAAGCAAAGGATAATGCTCTTATAGATAAGTATGGTCTATTACAAGATGTAAAGATAATAGAAAATAAAGATATAGCTAAGGCTAAGAATATTGCAAATAATTTACTAAAAGATAATAAAAAAATAAAAAATGAATATAGCTTAGAGCTTATGGGTAATCCACATTTTAGAGCAAATAGAATTATAAAATTAAAAGATAAAGAAATGAATGGGGATTATAAGATAATAAATGCTAATCATATATTAGAAGATGGTATTTATAAAATGAATATAAATATAAGAGAATGTATTAAGTTATAGGGGGGATTTTATGGATGGGTATAGCAAAATAGCGAAATTATTTAGAGAAAGAGAAAATGTAGTACCTCTTAAGATTGAAGTTGCAACAGTTATCGCTGATTTTCCTGATATAAAATTAATGCTTGATAACAATAAGATAGTACTTGATAAAGACGAATTATTATTTAGTAGTGCAGTATTAAAAGATCATCAAAGAGAGTATGTTAGTAAATACGATGGTAGATTAAGTGATCAAAGAACAATTATATTTAAGGATTATAATATTAAACTAAATGATGAAGTTTTGGTACTACCTTTATATGATAATCAAAAATATTTTGTATTAGATAAGGTTGTGAAATTATGATATTTCCAAAGAATTTTAATCTAAATCCTTCTATTTTGCAAAAAGAATATAAAAAAATCAAAAAAAATCTTCTTTTTGATTTTGATAAGAATGAATTTTGTCTAAAAGATGGAGATATAAAGAAAGTAGAAGGAAAAAAGAGTATAGAAATATGGATAGAAAAAATCCTAAGAACCAAAAAAGATAGATATAAAATTTATGAAAATAAAGATTATGGAATGAAGATAGAAGACTTACTTGTGGGACATAATTATACTCAAAGTTTTGTTGAATCTGAAATCAAAAGAGAAATAACAAAGGCATTAAAAAAACATCCTAAAATACAAAGTCTTAGTAATTTTAAAATAACAAAGGACAATCCTTATTTGAATATAGATTTTGTAGTTAATTTAAGGGATGAATCTTTTAAAAAGGAGGTACAAATAGTCTATGAATAGAGATGAATTTCAAAGACGTATGCTTGACCTTATAGATCCAGATTATGATAAATCAGAAGGGTCTTTTTTTTATGATGTATTAAAGCCTGTATCGATTGAACTTGAAGAACTTGATAACAAAAGAGAAGAAAATATCAAATCTTTTTTTGTTGGGAATCATAAAAATTCTGCAAGTAATGAAATACTTGATATAAAGGCATTGGAAATAGGTCTAAAAAGAAAAGAAAGTAAAAAAGCTAGAGGATATATAAATATAAGAGCTAAGGAAGGTACCTTTGTAGAAAGAAATTCAGTAGTTACAAATGAAGATGGAACTATTGAATTTAAAATTTTACAAAGTATCAAAGTAGATGAAACCAATCAAGCAAAGATTCTTATTGAAGCTATTGAATCTGGTAAAGAGTCAAATATGCCACCAAATAGTATTAAACATTTTAAGACCTCAATATATGGAGTGTTAAGTCTTACAAATGAAGATTTAATAACGGGTGGAGAAGATAGAGAAAGTGATATAGAACTAACTAAAAGATATTTAGACCATGTTGGAAATATAGTTGTATATGGTAATGGAAACTATTACAAAAAACTTTCTAAAGATATAGAGGGAATTAAAGATGCGATAGTATATGAAGTTTTTGATGGTCCAAAAACATTAAAAATAGTTTTAATTGATGAAAATAACAGAACACCATCTAAAGCAAAAATAGATGAGGTAAAAGAGTATATCGAGCTTTATAGAATGCCTTGTGCAATGGTTAGTATAGAAGGTTGTGAAGAAAAATCTTTAGATATTTCTTTGACTTTGGAATTAAAAGATGGGGTAGATAAAGAGATTCTAAAAGAAGAAATAGAATCAAAAATTAGATTCTATTTAAAAAACATGGATTTTAAAAAAGCTCAAAAAATAAGAAAAAATGAAATAGCTAAAATACTTCTAAATCATGAAGCTATTATTGATTATGTGGAACTTAAAATAAATAATAAGTTTGAAGATATAGATCTTTTAGAAGGTGAAGTTGGCTATTTAAATAGTTTGGAACTTAATTAAGGAGGAGTATTATGAATGGTGGATTAACAGATTATATGAAAAACAAAATTATGAATTTGATGTTTAGAAATGAACCTTTAGAAAGTTTGGAAAATGTTTATTTGGGACTTTTTAATAAAAATCCATTAGAAAATGGTATAGAAATAGATAAAAGTGGTTACAAACGAGCATTAGCAAAATTTTGTGAAGCAAGTTCAGGAATTGTATCAAATGAAGAAGATGTATTATTTGAAGTAGCTACACAACCTTGGGGAGAAATTAGATTTATAGGAGTATTTGATAAAGAACAAGATGGAAATCTAATATGGTATGGAGAGTTTGAATTCCCTAAAAATTATGATGTATCTGATCAAATGAAAATACCTAAAGGTGCATTTTCAATGAAAATATCCTAGGATGTGATTTAATGATTATAACATTAGGAGCAACTTTTGAGAATTTAAAAAAATATAAATATAAAGATTTAAAGCTTCGAACATGGGAAAGTCTTAATGGAAACTTGAATTTTGAAAGTAAGTTTGATTTAAACTTATCAAATGTCAAAATTAATAGTGAAAGCATAAATTTGAATTCAAAGGCATCTATAAATGCAATTTTAAGCAAGGAAAAAAGAGGTCTTGTAAAAATAGAATCAATATCCAGTGTAGATGTAAAAGTGGCATCATGGAGAAGAAATATAAGAAAAGATTTAATAAATTATATGCCTATTTATTATAGAAAATCAAAGATAATAGATATGCTTATGGGAATATATGCTTCAAAATTAAGAGAACAATATTCTAAAAATGATAATATGAAAAAGCAATTCCTAATAGATGATGTAACATTTATGCTTCAATATTATGAAACAGAATATCAAAAAAAATCTTCTTCATCAAAAATTGAAAAAAGACGAAAATTTTTATTAGCTAATAGATATGCTATAGGTAAAGTTATGAATATAACTGAACTTAAAAAGCTTATAAATATGTTTTATGATTGTGATATAATAGAAGATTTTAAAAATTCGACTGTAAATATAAGAATTAATGATATTTCTGTTGAAGAAAGTATATTATCAGATTTAAAGAAAATAGCAAGAACATTTATACCTGCACATGTGGATATCAAAATAATATATGATTTTTTAAGATGGAGAGAATTAGAAGCTTTAAATATGAAGTTTGGTCAAATGCAAAACTATACATGGCAAGCTTTAGAAATTTTAAATAAGAAGAAAAATTAATAAGATTTTAAAAAGATATTGAAAAACTATAATTTATGTATTAAATAAATTATAGTTTTTTATTATAAAAAAATAAAAGGAAAAGGTGATTAGAATGTCAGAAATAAAATTTAAAAAATATGAGTACCATCATGAAGATCAAATGAAAAAGTATGGAAATTATTACGAAATGATGGGTTCGGTTGTAATTGGACCTCATTCAGAACAAATTGTAAAGGTACATCCAAAGAGAGGTCATAGAAAATTAGATAAAGTTAGAAATTTAGAATTATTCTTAAAAAGTGCTGATGGAGATTATGAAATGTTTATACAAGGATTTTCATATGGAGATACTATTATAGTAAATGGACCATATAGAACACCAAATGATAATCAAGCACAGGCTTCGTGGATGGTAAATGAACAAACTCCAATAGTTGGAGAAGGATTTATACATGGAGAGTCGTATTTAAGAGGAACTATTAGACGTGGAGGTTCTTTATGTAGCACAATATTAGGTGCTGATATTAAAAGTAGAATAAAAGGGGTTAAATTATTAAGAATAGATATAGATGGAGATGTTCTTAAATTAGTATATAGAAATGAAACTGGAGATAGAGTAAATCCAATGTTTTTACTTAGAGGTTATGGATTTTAGGATATTAAAAAATTAAAGTTTAAAAAAGGTATTGAAAAACTATAATTTATTTATTAAATGAATTATAGTTTTTTATTATAAAAAAATAAAAGGAAAAGGTGATTAGAATGGCAGAAAGAAAATTTAAAAAATATGAGTATACTTATGAGGAGCAAATGAAGAAATATGGAAATTATTACGAAATAATGGGTTCAGTTGTATTAGGACCACATTCTGAGGAAATTATAAAGGTATATCCAAAAAGAGGTCGCAAAAAAACTGATGACGTTAGAAATTTTGAATTATTTTTAAAGAGCAAAGATGGCAAGTATGAGATGTTTTTACAAGGATTTAATTATGGTAAATCTATTTCTGTTTTTGGTCCTTTTGTATATGAGGATGGAAGAGAAAGCGAAGGTCATTGGTTAGTTAATAAGGAAACTCCAATAGTAGGAGAAGGATTTATAAAAGGAACATCTTATTTAAGAGGTCAACATAGTGTTTTTCGTAGTGCAATATTAGATGGAAATATTAGAGATGTTATAAAAGGAGTTAAACTAGTAAGAATTGATATAGATGGAGATGTTCTTAAATTGGTGTATAGAAATGAAACAGGAGAAAGAGTAAATCCAATGTTCTTGCTTAGAGGTTATGGATTTTAGGATAAGTAAAAATAAACTAAAAGCTATATTTATAAATATAGCTTTTTTTAATACAAATATAAAAAAAGGATGGTAATAAATATGATTAAGTATGAATTTAAAAAATATGAATTTACAGATGAACAAAATATGAGAAGAACAGGTAATTACTATGATGTAGCAGGTTCAGTAGCTTTAGGACCATATTCAGAAGAAGTCGTTGTAATAAGTCCTGAAAGTGGATTTGATAGACTTGATGAATTTAGAAATGTTGAGATACTAATGAAAAATCCTAGTGAAAAATATGATATTTTTATAAGAATTTTTGATTGGGGAAAAACTACATTGGTAAGTGGACCATCAGTATATGAAGGGAATAGACAGAATCAATTGTCTTGGTTTGTTAGCGAAAATATGCCTATAGTGGGACAAGGTTTACTACATGGTGAAAAATGTTTAAGAGGTGTATCAAAAGCAGGGAATGGATATTCTAGATCAAGTACTATATTGGGAGTGGACATACCTAGAAGAATAGAAGGTGTAAAGCTAGTAAGAATAGATAGAAGTGGTTCAAATTTAAAATTAATATATAGAAATGAAACTGCAGATAGAGTAGATGGAAAATTTATATTAAGAGGATATGCATATTAAATATTAAGAGGAGATGATTAGAAAATGAGTAGTTTAAAAACAAATGAATACAAACTGCATAAATGGGAAGATGACGACAATGTAAGTCGAGTTGAATTTAATGAGAATTTTGATAAATTAGATAATAAATTAAAAGAAATAGATAGTGTATCGAATAATATTTATGATAAAACAAATAATTTACAAGAACAGATTTCTATACAAAACACAAAATATGAAGAATTAAACAATAAGATAAAAAATGATGTTGGTGATATAAGTGGTTCTTTGTCATCAAATATAAATACAATTAATAACAAAATTAAAGCAAATACAAATTCTGTATCTAGTTTAGATAGAAAGATAACAGATAATAAAAATTTTATAGATACTACAAATAAAAAGATAGATTCAAACTCAACATCTTTAACATCAAAAATATCATCAAATACTTCAAAAATAACAACGAATAAAAATAATATAACAAAAGCAAATGAAGCAATTACAGGTATAAAAAGTACTACTGCAACATTAATAAATAATTATAAAAAAATACAAAGTAGTGTTAACACTCAAAATCAAAAAAATGATATATTAGATTCAGATATAAAAGCAATCAATAAAAGTATACATGATTTGAAGATAACATCAGATGTACACAGTCAGTACACAGATAGTGGTCTTGCAAGTTACAAAACGGGGAGAGGTAGTATAAGAATTAATGTAGATAGAAATTCTTTAGGTTCATTTGATGTTAGTCCTAAAATTTGTAGAGGACGCATAATTAAAAAAGCGATATTTACAATTTCAAGCAAGGATGAAATTGTAAGTATAAAAATGGAAACTATAAAAGAGGGGCAAGGTTGGTTTGTAACAGGGCCATATGTATATAATAGAAAAACTTATTTTGGCTCATGGTACACAGATGGAAAGCCTATAGTTGGAAAGGATTATAATGGTATATTAAGAGGGGCTATCATGGATGGAAATACTATAAAAACTATATTTGGAACTGGTTCCAATGTTGAAAATTGTAAAATAAGAGAAGCTTTCATAAATGATAAATCTAATAAAATAACATTTAGATATGAAAATGAGAAAAATTCGTTTTATTCAGATATAAAAATTGATGGAATTGGTATTTAGAAAAATAAATTTATGAATGGAGAGCTTAGTATGAGTAGAATAGAAAGTATAGAAAAAAAATTATTAGATGTAAATGTAAAATTAGAATCTAATGGATTTGAATTAAGAGATATAGAAGAGGATGTAAAAACAATAAAAAAAATGATTGAGGAGATGAAGGAAATGGAAAATACAAATACACAAAAAGAGTGCATATTAAATGATAAGGTAGCTGAAATAGAAGTTAAAATAGGAGAATTAACAAAAGAGCTAAATATAATTGAAGAAAATACTACAAAACTAAATGAAGTTGAAAAAGATTTAGATAAATTACAAAGAGAAACAAATATTGAATATACAATATTAAAACAATATGCAGATAATGGGCTGGCTATGTATGGAAATAATCATATTACAATTAGAGCAAATATAAAACCAGGGTTTGATAAATTTGAAATTGAGCCAAAGGGTTGTAGAGGTATAGAAATAAAAAAAGCAAAAATGGTAATGTCAAGTAAAGATAGCTTGGTAAATATAAAAATGGAAACATTAAAAGAGGGGCAAGGTTGGTTTGTAACAGGATCATATGTATATGATGGACAAACATATTATGGTTCATGGTATGCAAATGGGAGTACACCAATAGTAGGGAAAGGTAATGATGGAATTATAAGAGGTGCAATGATGCATGGAAATTCTATAAAGACTATATTGGGAATGGGTGTTAATGCAGAAAATTGTAAGATAACAGAAGCTCACATAGATCCTAAGACAAATAAAATAACATTTAGATATATGAATGATAGAAATGCTTTTTATTCAGATATAAAAATTAATGGTATTGGTATATAGCAAAGAAATAAAAATGTATATAAAAAAATGAATTTATAAATGGAGAGATTAATATGAAGACAATAGAGAATATAGAAAAAAAATTACTAGATGTAAATGTAAAATTAGAATCTAATAGATTTGAATTAAGAGATATAGAAGAAGATGTAAAAATAATAAAAAGAATGATTGAGAAGATGAAAGAAATGGAAAATACAAACACACAAAAAGAATGCATGTTAAAAAATAAAGTAGCTGAAATAGAAGTTAAAATAGAAAAAATAAAAACAAAGTTGAATATAGTTGCACAAAATAGCATTAAATTAAATAAAATTGAAAAAGATTTAGATAATTTACAAAGAGAAACAGATATCGAGAATTCAATATTAAAACAATATGTAGATAATGGACTAGCTCTGTATGAAACGGGAAGAGGTCAATTAGAAATAAATATAGAGAAAGGATTTAATGAATTTGAAATTGAGCCAAGTGGTTGTAGAGGTGTAGTAATTAAAAAAGCTAAAATAATAATGACAAGTGAAGATGGTTTAGTGAGTCTAAAATTAGATACATTAAAGCTAGGTCAAGGTTTGATTGTAACAGGACCATACGTATATAATGGACAAACATACTTTGGATCATGGGATGCTTGCGCTGGAGATCCTATAATAGGAGAAGATAGAAATGGAATTATAAGAGGGGCGATTATGGATAATGGTCAAATTAAAACTGTATTTGGAAAAGAAATAAATGAGGAAGGTTTAAAAGTAACAGAAGCATTTATAAATCCAAAAACTAATAAATTAATTTTTAGATATATAAATGATGGAAATAAATTCAAAACGAATATAAAAATACAAGGTTTAGGAATATAATTTGGAAGATAAAATAATAAATAATTCTTTAATTGCACTTTTTGGAACCATAGGAAGTATACTTGTAGGAAGTTGGGATAGTAATATACAAATACTATTTTTATTTCTGATAACAGATTATATAAGTGGTATCATGAAGGGAATAAAAGAAAAGAATATATCAAGTCAGACAGGATTTAAAGGAATATTAAAAAAGATTGCAATATTTATGGTGATTATAGTAGCGCATCAATTAGATATTATATCGAACTTAGAAAATCCAATGTTTAAAACTATGACTATATATTTTTATATAGGAAATGAAGGAATATCTATAATAGAAAATTTAAGTGTTTTAGGTGTAGCATTTCCTAAATTTATAGAAGAAAGATTAAAGAATATAAAAGAAAATAATACAAAATAAAAAATAATGCTGTCTTAAAATTTAAGACAGCATTATTTTTTTACAAAAAAATTTAAAAGATATATTAGAGAAAATATAATATTATTTAAAATTATAAATAAGAGGTGATTGAAATGCCAAACCTTAAATTTTTTGATGGCAAAAAATATGTAGAACCTAAGATAAAATTATATGATGATAAAAAGAAAGTATGGTTGGAAATTTGCAACAAATATAAGAGAGTTTCAATGATACATAAAGAACTTTTTTTCACAGATAGTGATGAAGTTATAAATTCAGATGAATGTATAGGTAAAATATTTCAAATAAATGATGAGTTAATTATTTTAAGAGGTAGCAGTGTTTATAAATATAAGTTAAATTCAAACAATATTTATGAAAGAATTCTAGAAAAAAAGGTATCAGGGCTACTAAGAAATAGTAATTCGCCAAATAATGTTAAATTATATTTTTTAAAAAATCATTTATATGTAAGTAATGTAGAATCAAATACCATTGGAGAAATAGATATAGATACATTAGAAACAAAATTTTCTATATATACTTTTTCTCAGGCGCATATGGAGTGTTATGAAGATTGTTTATATGTTTCAGGACAAAGAAAAGTGAATATTTATAATTCAAATATGAAATCTATAAATAGTATAAATATATCCCCTAACAAATTTAATTTAAAAGTAGATAAAACAGGAGTTTATTTAGCGACGAATCATAGAAAATATTCAATTCAAAAATATGATTTTGAAGGAAATAGATTATGGGAAATAGATAAAGAAGAAATTGATTTTAGTTTTTATAATGCATTTTGTCATTTAGATGAGAAATATTTATATATACAAAGTGGTAAATCTGGAGCTATGAATATTTATAAAATAGATAAAAAGACAGGTAGTGTGATATACAAAAAGAGATTGGATAAAATAAATGATTATGAAGTCATAGATGGAAATTTATATATCATTGACAATGAATTATTGTATTTTAGACATGTGAATTTAGAAAGCGGAGAAATAACAGAATATGACTTTGATTATAATAATATAAAAGATCCTTTTTGTGTTTCTAAAGTTTCAATAAATAAGTATGAAGATAAACTTATGCTAGTTGTATTATTAAAAAACCCAAAAAATTCAAATATTCAAAAGTTATCAATGTTTTATATAAACCCAAATGTATATATAAAAAAATAAAGATTTAAATTTTTTTTACAGATAATATGTTAATAAATATTTAGAGTAAAATTTTATTGAGGAGATTAATTATGAATAAAACAAAATATTTAAAACTAAATAAACTTGATTCTAACGATTTAATAAATATTGAATCATTTAATATGAATACTAATATTTTAGAACAAAAGATTAAAGATATGAGTATAGCTATAGAGGATAATAAATTGAAAATAGAACAAAAAATAAATGAGCAAGATAAAAATAGACCAAATATAATAGTTTCAACAGAGGTTCCAAAATCACCATCACAAAATGATATTTGGATAGATATTAATTGTGATTAAACAATTAAAAAATCTATCAAAAGATAAATTTTTATATTATCTTTTGATAGATTTATATAGTAGATGTATTGCAATTTTGTACTATAAATAATAATTACAGAATAATGGAAAGCATTTATAATATGAATATCTTTAAAATTAATACAAAACTATAAATAGTTTTGTATTTTTTGATTTATTTACTTATATCAACTAATTGTTTTATTTTTTTATATTTTTTTATTTATGCTTTTCAAATTTTTTTTTATATTTTCTAAAGTTTTTGTTGTATCAATATTTTTAATACCTATTTTTTTTATTTCTTCTGCTAATTTTATTTCAAGTAAATCCATTAAAGTGCCTCCTAAGTCAGTTTTAGTCAATTCTGTAATGTCATTTATAATTTTAAATATAATTAATATATAAGTCAAATTTATAGATTATATACTTTTATATAAATTTTATAAATAATTTTTTATAAAAATAAAGTTTATATGAATTAAAATATAAAAAATTATTTTAAAAGTCTTTTAAAGCTAAAAAAAACTTAAAAAATTTTAAAAAAAGTTTATAAAATCGAAAAAAGTATTTTTTATAATATAAATTCGATTTTATTCAAATTTATTAAATGTATCATTATTTCACTAAATTTTTCTTTTAAAATAGAGCTTAATAATGTATTTTTATTATTTATAAGTATTTTTTTTATTAATGAAGATAGTCGAATAAGATTATTCAAATTATTTTTTTTATAATAGGATATAAGAAAATTATAAATTTTATTCAAAGTATTAAGATTATTACTATTAAAAAATTTCATGTTTAAAATTAATTTGAAAAAATTTATTTTTTCAAATGATTGGGTTATATTTAATTGAATATCTAAATAATATATATTCATATTTGTATATCTAAAATTACTTTCTATATCTAATTTTATAGCTTTACTGATATTCTCTTGAGCTTTTTTGATATTAAGCAAATCAAAATGAGTTTTTCCTATTAAAAATAAAAGTTTTAAAGATTTTTTTTTATTTTTATGTTTTAAATATATATCAAGAGCTTTATTTAGATATCTAATATATGATTTTAATTTATTTTCTTTTTGATAAGTATTAGCAATATAAATGAGAATTTTGGTTTTGTAATTTGTATTTATTTCGCTTTCCAAGATTACTTTATAATATTTTCTGCATTGATAATATTGTTTTTTTTCAAGATGTATTTGTGCATATTGTAAATTATAAGAATTATATAAAATAGTATTATTTTTAATATATTTTAATATAATTAAATTATTTTTAATAAATTTTAATATGTTTTTTGTTTTTTTTAATTCACCAGCATTTGTATATACAGATGCCAATAAAATTAGTGATTTTGATTTTATTTTAGTATTAGATGTATTATCTATAATTTTATTTAGCATTTCTATTGCCATATTATAATTTTTTTTCTTATTATAAAAATAAGATAAATTAAATAGATTTAAGTATTTGATATTTGGCAAATTATATTTATAACAATAGTCTAAAATTATACTGCTATTACTCAGTATATAATTAGATATAATATTATTATTTATATTTTTTGTATTTTTAATTTTGGATAATAACAATTGGGTATATTCATTAAGCTGTTTGTCTACTGTTTTTATAATTGTATTTATTTTTTTTTTAATAGAATTTCAATATTAGTTTTAAATTTTGTGGATTTCAAAATTTTAGATCTTAGATATTGATTTAAAGTTTGTGGATATATTTCTAATTTTAATGCATAATATTTCAATATAGATTCTATTTTTTTTTATCATTGATATTTATAGAATGAAGATTTAATATATATGCTTTTAATTGCTTACCTTCTCCTATAATATTTATTTTATTTTCTAAAGTCATAAAAAAGTCACTCCCTAATTGTATTTTTAATTCTTTGTAGAATTTTATTTTATCACAGGGCTACAAAATATTTAATATCAAGGAGTGATTGTATATTATAAAATATCAAATTTGGTGTAAAATCCCCTAAGAGCGGTACGAGAACCAATACGTCCATTCATTTTAGTAGTTTTAGCATATACATCATAGGAATAAGAAACTATTACAGTATCACTAGATGTGATATCAATACTAATAATAAGAGCTGATTCATGAGTTTCATTATAAATATAATTGCTATTTTCTAATTTTGAATTAAAATGTCTTTCGCAGAATTTAAAAATATGTTTGTATAGATGTACAGATGTATTATTTAAATCAGAAGGAATTCTAAATTTTTCAAGATAATATCCAGGACCATCTTTTTTTTCACACATAGACATTCTGTATAGATTATACATACCATTATCATTATTTAATGCATGGTGGAATGTTGTTTTTTTATCGATATCATACAAAGTTTTGAATGAAAGATTTTCAAAATCGAAAGCGATATGATAATTTAGAAGAATATATCGGTTATTTATATTATAAGCACTATCTAATTTTGTTAGGCGATTATTATCTATAAGGATTCTCTGGTTTTGATGATTGTATATGAAAATACCTAAATTATAAATATGAATTATATATTTTGATGTCTTTATAATTTTTGAAAAATTAACAACTGGATATTTATCTTTATTTTTTGATATCCCATTTAGTTCTCTTATTTTGACTCCATTTGAATTATAAGTATAAAGAGAAAATTCATGATTACTAAATCTTAATATATTTATTTCGTTATCGTACATGGATGAAAATATAAAGTTAGTAGCTGTATTTACATGTGAACTAAAAATTGTAAATTTAGTAATTAAACTCAGAGAGTGTGTGTAAATGAGTACATTAATATGCGCTGTATTTTTTACTATCATTTTTTGAATTACATAAAGATTATTTTTATATTTTTTAAATGAACAGGTGTTTTGTAAATTTAATTTTTTTGTTAAATTAATATTTTTATTATGAATATTATTTAATATAAATATATTCGAATATACAGAATGTTCTTTTTTATAGTTTATAACTAAGATATTATCATATAAATTAATACCACAAGCATATTGTAAATCAACTTGTTTGGATAGGAGAACCTCATTTAAATCCAAATCTATGATTTGGATAGTAGAATCAGAATCCAAATAGTTATTGCCTCGGACATAAGCTTTTGTTTTTTTTAGATAGATAACTTTATTAGTATTTGGTATTAGAACAAATCCTTTCATATATTTATTGCCATGTTCTTCTGCTTGAATAGAAATGTCTTGGAATATTTTAGATGTTGGTAAAAATTTTGGTTTTTGTTTTAAATTTTCTAATTTAACTTTATTTAAATTTTTTATATTTGTACTACCTATAGCCATTTAAATACCTCCCTAAAAATTATTAATTAAAATATCTGCATTCAATGATTGTTGTGGAATGGAATTACTGTAAATTTCTATATAACCATTAAATGAATTTACATAAGATTTTATTTGAGATTTTTGTGCATGTTTATAGCTTGATTGGTTAAAATTTACATTTACGATATCATTAGATGTAAAAATAGAATTATAAATTTTTATTTTATAGCCATTTTCATTTTTTACAAAATTATTTGGATCAAGTTGTACATTAAATAAAGCCTGGGTCTTATTATTTATTAGGTTTAAAATTTCTGTATTTTTTTGATTGATTAATTTTAAAATATCTGCGTTTTTCTGATTAATTGAAGCTTGAAGTTTTTTATTTTCATTTTTTAAACTAATTATTTCTGAAGTTAAATTTTTTATATTACTATTTTGTAAATTAGACAAGGCTTTGTTTATATAAGTTATTGTTTTTTTATTTTCAGTATCAATATTATTTATTTTAAAATCTAAATTATTGATAGAATTTTTGATTTCAGTATTATTTTTAAATAATTTTGAATAATTTTTATTTAATAAATTAATATCTATATTAATGGTATTAATAAATTCCTTTACTTGAATAGACACAGTTTCAATTCCTTTATCAATTATATCTGTATTATCATTAAATATTTTCAAACTTACAAAATCGTTATGACTTGGTTTTTTTATTTTTAAAAATTTACTTAGTTGCATTATTAATCCTCCTTTTATATTTATATATAATTAATAATTTTAAAAATTAAAGATATTATTATTTTAAATTTCAAATGAATAAACACATTTTATTAGTTGAAGTATTAAACTTTGATAACAATCATTATTAAAATCCCCATCTATAAAAGAGTTTTTAACAAGTAATGGTTCAAAATCGTTAATTATTTTTTCAAGGGCTATTTTATTTTGATTTTTGGCACTAAGAATTAGTTTTTTTATATTTTTTTCACAAAACATATAAGAACCTCCTTAATTATCAGAATAGTTATATATTATTTTTAATTTCTTTAAAGCTTTTCTTTTGATATTGTTTATATTTTGATATGAAGTATTTAATTGCTCAGCTACTATTCTTTCGTTTAGATCCTCTATATAAATTTTATAAATTATTTTTTTTTGCAATAAAGTTAAATTCTTAGATTTTTTTAATGTATCTCTTTTGATAAAATTATCAAAAAAATCTATTATGTCTTTATCTTCAACAGGAGAATCCGTATAAGGCATATAATCTAAAAATGCATTTTTATTTTCTAAAATGATATTATTAGTTCCTAAAGAACATTCTGATTTTTTTAATTTATAATACTGCTTTTTAAAATCTAAAGCCTTAAATTCGATGCTTTTTTTTATATAGCTTAAAAAATTAGTTTTAATACTCATAATACCACCTTTTTTAATTTGAATTTAAAGGGGCAGTTGCAATAAAAAATATATTATTGTAACTGCTCCTTTAGAAGGAGTTATAAAAATTGTAATTTGGTTTGGCTCTGTGAATACTATAACATTGTAAATAAATTTTGTAAAGTGAATTTACAATATTTTTTGTAAATCAATATTACAAAAAATATTGTAATATTGATTTGTAAAAAGTATATACAATTAATTTCAACTGTTGTCAATCAACAAATTTGTTTATAGAAATTTGATTTTTATTAAAAAATATTGTAAAATGAATTTATAATAACTAAATATAAAAAGGAGTTATTGTTATGAAAATATTTGAAAAGAAAGAGTGGGCTAGTATTTTAAAAAAAGCTATGGGTAAAGATTCTCAAACCAAGTTTGCAAAGCAAGCTGGTGTTAGCAGAGTTAGCTTAAATTATTATTTAAATGAAAAATCATCAAGTCAGCCAAGTTATGATTATGCTATAAAAATTTCAAATGCATCAGAATTTGTTAGTACAAATGAAGTTTTAATAGCTGCGGGATATGATCCGCTAAAAGAAGAATTAAATGTAGAAAGAGGAAATCAAGAAGAGGCACTATTAAAAGATATAATGCACCTATTACTAAAAGAAGGTGAGATCTCTTATGGTGAAGAATTGAGTGAAGAAAAAAGATTAGAAGTTGTAAATTTGTTAAAAAAGAGCATCGAAATAAAAAAAATATAGTTAAAAAAACAATAAAAATATAAATATTTCATAAGATTAAATCAATAAGAAAGACTTTTAAAGGTCTATTTTTATTGATTTTTTTTATTTTAAAATTAATTTGTATATAAATATTATTTCATTTCATATATATAGGTGAAAGGAGATGATAATATGGCAGTGCAAGAAAAAATATTAGAAACAAACTTAAGAATCAAATATGATATGGGAGTAGATGATAAGGGGAATATAGTAAGTAGGAATAAAACCTACTCAAACTTTAAAACATCTGCAACAGCTCAAGAATTGAATGATTTTAAAAATCAACTTTTAAAGCTTCAAAAGAACCCTGCATTAGAAGTAAAAAGAATTAATGAAAGCCTTATTTATGAAGCCTAAAGAGATTTAAGAAATGAAAATTAAAAAAATTGGAGGTTTTTGATGATGAAAAAAGTTTTAGCAATGAAGTTTAATAGGGATGATGGAAGAAAAACAACAATAACTGTGGATGAAATAAGAGAAGATTTGACTAAAGAAAATATACTAGAATTTATGGATCATGTTGTTACATCTGGGTTATTAACTTATGATGAAGCTTTGATAACTTCAAAGGATTCAGCGCAGCTTGTAACAACATCTGTTGAAGAAATACCAATCAATTAATAATAAGCAAGATAAAAAAATACTTCATTAATATGGAGTATTTTTTTATATGAATTATATCAATAAAAAATAAAATTATATTTATATATACATATTAATTATTTTGATGTTACTTTTGTTGATTTTCTTAAATAATAACATGAATACCCATGTGTTAGCAAAATGATTTTGTCGAATTTTAAATAAAGTACTTATAAATGTAAATAATTGTTACAAAATAGTAAATATCTATTAAGTCTAATGTAATTTTATTTTGCCAAAAAAACAGTATAATCATCATAGAAAGTAATAATTATGTATTAAATAACATATATGAATAATAATTATTACTTTAATAAAAAAATAGGGGTGTTAATTATGAAATTAAGAAGAATTGAGAGTTTGGTATTAGCAGGGGCTATGGTATTAAGTACAGGTTCATTAGTATTTGCAGATTCAAATATCAAAATGGATAATGAGACTAATTTGGAGTATGGTATTATAACAGATTTTGATTCATCCAAAGAAGGTGCTTTAATAAAAATATTAAATCAAGATGAAAAAATATATTCGAATATGGAGTTGGATTTTGATGAAGATGAATTTTTAGGATATGATAATGAAGATGATTTTAGGAATAGTGATATTATTGGAGATGTAATAAAATATAGTGTAAATACAGATGGAGAAGTAGATTATATAGAAAAAATATTAGATTTAGATGATGATATGAAATTTGAAATAAATGATATAAAATTTGAAGATAATTATAAAGTTAAAAAAGGAATGTTAACAGATGATATTGAAAATGGAAAATTAGAATTAGATAATAATAATTTTGATATAAAATCAGATGTTATTATTTTTGATATTTCTGAAGTTGAAAATATAAGTGATATTGAAGATATCGAAATATTGTCATTAAAATCTTTAGAAGACAAAGGTGAAGGTGCTCATGTGAATATATTTTATAATGACGATGATGAAGTTGAAATGATGATATTAAATTCGGATGATATGGATAAAACAGAATATATAGGATATATTTTGGATGGAAATCAAAAATCAGATAATACTCTTGTAGATATCTATGATATTGATTCAGGGAAAATGGATGAAGATATAGTAGTAGCTGAATTAAATAGTTCATTAGCAGATGAAAAAGATTATATAAATGCTAAAGAAAGAGCAGTTGTTTATACAAAAAATATAGATGGAGAATTAGAGATTTTCACAAATCAACAAGATTTTGAAGATGTTTTTGAGGATAGAGATTATGAATTTGTAACAGGAAAGGTTATAGAAGATAGCTCATCAAGAATAAAAATAAAAGATGCAAGTGGAAGAAAAGAATCCATTACATTAAATGCGAATACAGCTACATTCGAAACTGATGAAAAAGTCGACATATCAGATATTGATACGGATGATATAGTTACAATCATAAAAAAAGGTAAGAAGGCAAAATTAATAAAAATATATGATATGAGTGAAGAATCAGATCAAGAAATAGCGAAGGAAAATGGATGGGATGAATCTGATGAGGATGAGTATATTATAGATGTAGCAAATGACTTAATTGAAGATGCAAAAGTTATAATAGAAAAAGTAGATAATTTAAAGGAATCAAAGAAAAATTTAGAGGATGCGCTAAATAGTAAAGATAAGGATGAGATAAAAGATTGTATAGAAGAAATAAAGGAAGATTTAGAATTTATAAATAATCATTAAATTTATATGATATTTAATGATAAAAATATTTTTATATATTATGATATTTAAACTATATAGAAAATATTTAAAGTTTGGGCTTGGGATGGCAATTTTCCATATGAAAATAATTAAATAAAGAAGGATTGTAAATACTAAGTAAAAAAGTATTTCATTCGTGATGTTAAATAGATATTTGATACATTTTTTATTAGATTTTTAATAATCATATTAGATAAAGAATGTAATATTGAATATCTATTTTTTTTTGAAAATTATTATCTTAAAAAAATGTAAACAAAGACTCATTGAATATAGGAATTATTTATAATAAAATTTAGATTAGAGTGCAAAAATAAAGATGTTTATAATTTATTAATTAAAAATATAAAGAGCTAATATAAAAAATCAAAAAAGTAGTAAGATCAAGGGATTAAAAAAATAGTAAAAAAATAAATAAAATATTAAAAAAATAACAAAAAAATGATAGAATAGTAAGGTAGTCTTATAGTTCCTTTGAACTACTACAAAAAAAGCTTATAATAAATAGTAGAAAAATAAATAAAATTTATAAATAAGTAAAAACTTTATTAGCATAATATAATAAAAAATATTTGCCAAGAAAAACAAAAGTAGCGGAGAAACTAAAAATAAAAGTAATAAGAAAGGAAGAAAATGATGAACCAAAATAATAATCAAAATTATGATTACGAAGAAATATCATTAAGAGAAATTATAGAAACACTTATAAAAGGCTCTAAAACAATAGCAGTATGTGGACTTATAGGACTTATAATATCGGCTAGTGTGAGTTATTTTGTATTAGAACCTACATATGAAGCAGAAACACAACTTATGGCATCAACAACTGTTGATAAAATGACAAATACATTAGGAGATGGTTCTGATGTTGATGAAATATTAGATACAATGTCAAAATACCCATCAATGACAATGGAAACATATAAGGAACAAATCAAAAATCCTCAAATATTAGGATTAACAATAGAACAACTTAATTTAAGCGAAAAAGAAATAAGTATTTCAGGTCTTTCAAATATGGTAACCATAAGCAATGCGAAGAATACAAATCTTATAAATTTAAAAGTAACATATAAAGACCCTGTTCTTGCTACTAAAATCGCAAATACTTTGGCAAATAATTTTACTCAGTATATATCAGAAATGGTAAAGGAAAAGGTAGCAACATCTTCTAAATTTATTAAAGATCAGATAGATAAAGAAAAGGAACAATTAGACGAGGCTCTTGTAGAACTTAAGGAATTCCTAAAGGAACCAAAGAGTATGGATGAATTAAAGGGTGAAGTGAGTTCTAAGCTAACTATATTAAATACTTATAAGAATAACGTAACTAATAAAGAATTACAATTAACAACTAAAAGAGCAGGGCTTAAGGAAGCTAAGGCAAAATTAGAGCAAATAAATCCTACAATAAAGACTACAAAGTCACTTGCAAATGATGCATTATTATCACAAGTAGCAACGGAGAGTAATATGGGACTTAATGAAACATCAAATATACTTATAAATGATGAAGAAGTAAATCCTGTGTATATTCAATTAGAATCAAAGATAGCTAATTATGAAATTGATATAGCATCACTTCAAACAGAAATAAGTACAACCAAAACACAGATTAAAAAGATAGAAAAGGAATTAGAGGAAGCTAGAGTTCTTCTGGCGGATAAATCATATAAGGATACACTTATAAATAATAAAGTGGATTTGGCACAAGGAACATATGATTCATTCCTTAATAAGTATGAAACAACAACTATTGCAGAGTCGGCAGAAGCAGGGAAGTCAGCTATAATGATAGCATACCAAGCAACAATACCTTCTAAACCAGTAGGGCCAAGAAAGGCACTTAATATGGCTATAGGTCTTATACTTGGAACAATACTTGGAGTATTTGCAATATTTATAAGAGCGTATTGGGAAAATACTTCAGATGAATCAACTTTAACTAAAAATAAATAAAAAAAAGATGAAAAAATCCGTTATAAAAGCATAATTTATTTACTTAGTAGGTGATTTTTATAATATTATACTTGTGATAATTAAGGGGGTTGCATTGTGGAAGGTGAAGTTAGTTCAAATGTGCATAATAAAATAAAAAATAAATTAAATATAGATGATATAATTCTTAAGCTTACAATGTTAATGCTTATATTAGCACCGCTATTTAGAGGGCTTTTCTTTGAACAAGAAAGATCGTATTTTCATATAGCTAGCTTTGTATTAGTGCTTGTATACATGATAGTAAAATTAAGAATGAATGAGTTTAAATTAATTAAATCTAAGTCTGATTTATTTGCGTTTTTATTAATGCTTATATATATAATAAGTATTAGTTACGCAGTTGATAAAAGAGCATCTATTATTGAAGCTATTAAATATGTTAATTATTTTGTGATATATATACTTATTAGAAATCTAGCAAAAACGAAAAAGCAACATGATATAGTTATAAATTCACTACTATTTGGTGGATTTGTAGTAACTATGATTGGTATACTAGCAGGAATGGGGATAGTTGAATATAATGGAGCTGTTATGGGAAATAGAATTAGTTCAACATTCCAATACCCAAATGCCCTAGCTTCTTATTTGTTAGCTCTTTATGTTATAACAATAGGAAAGTCTTTGGTAACTGAAAATAAAAAGATAAGACTTGTATATATGAATTTGGCAAATATTTTCATTTTCACATTTATATTAACTTATTCCAGAGGTATGTGGTTACTTTATCCAATAATTTTGATAATGTACTTTGTGCTTATTAATAGAGAGTATAAATTAAGAACAATTAAGTATAATGTAGTAACAAATATAATATCAGTACCATCAGCGTTCTTATTTGCAAGCAAGATGCAAGAACAAAATCAAGCTAAATTAATAGGAATATTTCTTATTTCAATGGGAATTTTTACAATGGTTGCAATGATATCTTTTAAATTCGAAAAGAAGATAGAAAAGATATCTCTAAAGAAGATAGTAGTATCTATAGTTAGTATATCAATAATATTTTCGGGAGCTATAGCTTTTTTAATAAATCAAACTGGTCCAGTGTTACTAAAGAATGATACAAATGAAGATAAATGGACCACTTTCTATAGAAATATGTACGAATTAAATCCAAATGAAAAATATACGTTAAACATTGAGTATGAAGTACTAAACACAGAGTTAAAACCTTATGCAGGGCGGATAAGAGTTTTAGGGATTGATAAAAACAATAGAATAGTTAACACTGTGTTAAATAAATATTTAAAATTAGACAAAAATGATGATGGTAATTATAAGATTTATAATAGTACTGATACTGATGATGTGGTTATAAATTTTAAGGAGATTGAGAAACAAGAAGAAAAGGATAGGATAAAATACTTTAGGTTATATTTGGAAAATTATTATGCGGATACTTCTATGAATATTAAGAAAGTAACAATAGCAAATGAAACAGGAGCGTTTATTAAGGATGTAAAGTTAAAGCATAAATATATACCAGAATCAATTGCCAGAAGGATTGAATCAATAGGTGTTAAAGATGATAGTGCAGATGCGAGGATAACATTTTATGAAGATGCATCAAAGATAATTAAGGATAATTTTGTAATAGGAACTGGTGGAGGTGGCTGGAAGGCGATTTATAGAAAATACCAGTCGTATAATTATGCAGCATCGGAAGCTCATAATTATTATATGCAGTTATTTATAGAAGTTGGTTTAATAGGTTTTATAATGTTTATAGGTCTTATTTTATCTATTTTTATTATGTGCTATAAGATTTATAAAAAGATTTATAATGATTTAAAGCTTGATTATGATTTTGTAGAATTTAATACTATTAATAAATCTTTATTGATAGCTATAATAATTATATTAGCACATGCTACACTTGATTTTGATTTATCATTAACTGCTTTTACGATAATATTATTTGCTTTAATAGGTTTAGTAGTTTCAAATTATGAAGAAGATAATATTTTTAAATTAGAGATTAGCAAAATTAATTTCCAAAATATTGTAAATTTTATTACTATAGCTTTAATTTTGGTTAATTTAGGTCTGATATCTTCTTTTAAAATAGCTAACATAAATGCTATAAGTGCGGCTAAGTTGTTTAAAGAAGATAAGTATAAGTCATTAGAAAAATTAGAGATAGCTTCCAAATTAGATTTTGTGAATGTTCATTATAAGAATGATCTTTCTAAGATGAATCTAGAGATGTTTAAGGAAACAAAGGATGATAAATATTTCAGTAAGTCTCAAAATTTGATGAAAGAATCCATTACCCTATTGCCAAATGATTTTAGCACTCTAAAGACTGCAAGTTTCTATTATCTTAGTATAGGAAATATTGAAAAAGGGTTAAGCCTAGCTGATAAGTTGGTAGAAAGACAGCCCCTTAACATAGAAGGGTATAAGATAAAATGTGATGCATATCTTTATGGGTATTCTTATTACATAAATAACTTAAAAGATATAAATACAGCAAAAAAAATAATAACTAAAGCTTTAAATATAAAGGACGAGATAGAAAAAGCAAAAGAAAAAAATGTGAGATTATTCGCGCAAGATAAAAATCTTATATATAAATTAGGATTTATACAGTTTAACTATAGCAGCATAAATGATAAAATATGCTATAAAATACCAAGAATGTATAGATTGAAAAATGCTTATTATTTTGATGTAGATTTAAATGAGGATAATAAATTAGATTATTTTAATATTACAAATGGACAAATGGGTGATTTAGTTTATGAGAAAAAAACTGATCACATAAGATTAATAAATAAAAAGGAAAGAGAAAGTTTTTTATACACATATTTATTTAGTTTTGAAGCAAATAAAGAATATGATGTTAAATTGAAGTTAAGAAAGGATGTTAAACCTGAAACTTTAAATATATCAGTATATTCTTCTGATTTGAAGAAAACTATATCTAAAAATGTGAAAATTAGCAAATGTGATGAAGGATATTATATATATTCTTTAGATTTTAAAACTGATGGAGAGATAGGAAAGAATAACTACATTAAAATTACACATAAAGGAAATGATAATGGATTTATTGATTTATATGAATTAATAGTATTTGAAAAATAATAAAATTATTGTAGGAGATGATGAATGTGAACAATTCTAGAAAAATACAATTTTCACCACCTGATATTACAGAAGAAGAAATTGCTGAAGTTGTTGAAACATTGAAGTCTGGTTGGATTACAACTGGACCAAAAACTAAACTGTTTGAAAAGAAAATTGCTGAATATTGTACAACATCAAAAGCAGTTGCATTAAATTCTGCAACAGCAGCTATGGAGATGACATTAAGATTTTTAGGTGTTGGTCCAGGTGATGAAGTTATTACATGTGCATACACATATTCAGCATCTGCTAGTGTTATTACACATGTAGGTGCAAAAGTAGTTCTTGTGGATTCAGGAGTTAATTCTTTTCATATAGATTATGATGCAATTGCAAATGCGATAACAGATAAGACTAAAGTTATTATTCCAGTTGATATTGCTGGTGTAATGTGTGACTATGATAGAATACTTGAAATAGTGAAAAGTAAAAAAGATATATTTAAAGCAAATAATAAAATTCAAGAAATTTTTGGAAGGGTTATAATTCTGGCAGATGCAGCACATTCAATAGGTGCTATATATAAGGGGAGAAAGAGTGGTTCGGTTGCTGATTTTACATGTTTTTCTTTTCATGCAGTAAAAAATCTGACAACTGCTGAAGGAGGTTTGGTTACATGGAAAAATATCAATGAATTAGAAAATGAAGATATTTATAGAGAGTATATGCTACTTTCACTCCATGGTCAATCAAAAGATGCACTATCAAAAACAAAGTTGGGAGCATGGGAATATGATATTTTAGCTCCGAATTATAAATGTAATATGACGGATATTATGGCATCTTTGGGATTGGTACAACTAAGAAGATATCCTGAAATTTTAGAAAAAAGAAAGAAACTTATTGAAAAATATAGTTCATTATTAAAAGATTTGGATGTGACTCCTTTAAATCATTATT
Organism: Peptostreptococcaceae bacterium; assembly: GCA_025210335.1. Lineage (GTDB taxonomy): Bacteria > Bacillota > Clostridia > Peptostreptococcales > Peptostreptococcaceae > JAOARY01. The sequence goes on from JAOARY010000005.1 coordinate 39,979, forward strand.
CAAAAGATTATATTTCTTCAGGTCACTTGTATTTATTAAATATAGATTATAAGGAAGAAATTTTTAGAAATGATATTATAACAAAATTAGCTCAAGTAGGAATTTCAACAAATGTACATTATAAACCACTTCCGATGCATACCGCTTACAAAAATTTAGGTTTTAAAATAGAGAATTATCCAAATGCATTTAATATGTATAAAAATGAAATTACACTACCGTTACACACTTTATTGGAAAACGAGGATGTAGAGTATATTGTTGATAAATTTAAAGAAGTATTAAATGAAACTAATTGATGAGGTGAAGATTTGAATTATAAATTTTTTAAGAGGTTATTTGATTTAACACTAGGAATTATAGCTTTGCCATTTTTTATACTATTCTTAGTGATAATTGCACCAATTATATATTTTGAGGATAGAGGTACTATATTTTATAATGCATACAGAATGGGGAAAGATGGAAAGATATTCACTATGTATAAATTAAGATCAATGAAGGTAGATGCACCTGATTTAAGAAATGAAGATGGCTCAACATTTAATGCAGAAAATGATCAAAGACTTACTAAAATTGGAAAATTAATAAGGGAAACTAGTTTAGACGAATTGCCACAAATAATAAATATAATAAAAGGTGATATGAGTATAATTGGACCAAGACCTGATTTGCCAGAACATGAGGCTTTTTATGAAAATAACGAGCATCGAAAACTTGAAATTAGACCAGGTTTAACTGGCTATAATCAAGCTTACTTTAGAAATACTATTCAATGGAAAGATAGAATTAAAAATGATATTTATTATATTGATAATATGAGTGCATGGATGGATTTGAAAATTTTTTTTAAAACAGTAAAATCTGTTATTTGCAGAAAAGATGTTTTTATAAAAAATAATGATGAGAGTAAGAATGGTGATAAAAATAATGTTAAATAAAAATTATAATTTAAAATATTTACATTGGGATACTAATTATTTTGGAGTCAAATCTGGAAGAGTAGATATAAAAGGTATTCTAAATCAAAATGAAAAAAAAGAGATTATAGATTTTTTTAGTGAATTTAAATTTATTACAATATCAAATGAAAATAATACAAATGAGAATAATATTTGGATTGGTAATAATACAAATGCTTTTCTCACTGATTTAAATGTTCAGTTTGAAAAAAAATTAGAACATGCTTTGCATTATGAAGATAAAAATATTACTATAATGAATTCTATGGCTAAAAATGAAGATATACTTAATATTGCAAAAAAATCATTTAGATATTCTAGATTTTTTAATGATTTTAATTTGCCTGAAATAAAATCTAAAAATATTTATCATTATTGGACTGAATGTGCATTTGAAAATGAATATAAATATTTTGCAATTGCAAAAAGAGAGAGCCTAGTAGTAGGTTATCTTTTATTTTCTTTAGTGAAAGAAAATATAATTATAGAGTTAATTGCTGTTGATGAGAATTATATAGGTCGAAAAATTGGAAAATCATTAATAAAAAGTATAGAAATGTTTGCGAAAAAATCAAATATAAAAAAAATAAAGGTTGGAACACAAGCAGATAATGTAAAAGCAATTCAATTTTATTGTGCTAATGGATTTAAATACAAAGGTTGTAAAAGTGTTTATCATTTATGGAACAAATAGCAAGGAGACTTAATGTTATGAAAATTTTATATATAGCAACATCATTTCCAAAACAAAACAAAGGTGATACTATTTATACTGATTTAGCTGAAGCATTAAAGGAAGCAGGGCATCACATAACAATAGCGGTTTCAGAGCAAGCAAAAAATTTAAAAAAAACAGAATTTAAGAAAGAACGTGGTTTTAATGTTCTTAGAATAGTTACAGGCAATTACTATGATGTTGGCATTTTTGAAAAGGGAATCACAACATTAAAAATACCATTTATTATGAAAAGAGGAATCTCAAAATATTTAAGAGATGAACAATTTGATATAGTACTTTATGAAGCACCGCCAGTAACTAACGCTAGCCTAGTAAACTGGGTTAAAAAGAAATTTAAATGTAGTTCATATTTGATGCTTAAGGATATATTTCCTCAAAATGCAGTAGATATTGGTGTTATCAAAAAAAATAGTTTAATATATAAATTTTTTAAAATGAAAGAAAAACAATTATACAGTTCTGCAGATACTATTGGTTGTATGTCAGAAGGTAATAGAAGTTATATTCTAAAAGAGAATCCAGATTTAGAAAAAAATAAAATTGAAATTTTTCCAAATACGAAAAGATTGACAAGTGAATTTTACACAAAGGAATTTACGATGAGAGGTAAATATGGCATTGGAAAAAGCGATTGTGTTTTTCTTTTTGGTGGAAACATGGGAAAGCCTCAGTATATAGATTTATTATGTGAAGCTGTTTTTGAGTGTAAAGATTGTGATAATATATTTTTCTTATTTGTTGGAAGAGGAACTGAAAAATATAAATTGGAAAATGTTATAAAAAACAATAAGATACAAAATGCACTTGTAGTAGATAATCTTCCAAGGGTAGAGTATGAACAAATCTTAAAAGAGATTGATGTAGGATTAATTATTTTAGACCCTAAATTTACAATACCAAATTATCCATCTAGAATATTGTCGTATATGGAATATTCAAAACCAGTTTTAGCAGCGACTGATATGACAACGGATTTTAAAGAACTAATAAATAGTTCAGGTTGTGGTAAATGGGTGTTTTCTGGTGATAAAAAAATATTTATAGAAGAAATCAAAAATATGGCAAATGATTCTCGATTGAAACAAATGGGTGAAAATGGAAGAAAATATATAGTTGAAAATTTATATTTAGATAAATCAGTTAAGATACTAGAAGAGTATTTTAAAAGAGAAAAGAGGTAGAACAGTATGTTTAGTGGAAAAAAATTATTGATAACAGGAGGAACAGGATCTTTTGGTAATGCAGTATTAGATAGATTTTTAAAAACGGATATAGATGAAATTAGAATTTTTTCTAGAGATGAAAAAAAACAACATGATATGAGGATTTATTATAATAATCCAAAAGTTAAATTTTACATTGGTGATGTTAGGAATTGTGAAAGTATAAAAGATGCAATGCGTGGTGTGGATTATGTATTTCATGCAGCAGCTTTAAAGCAAGTACCGTCTTGTGAATTTTTTCCAATGGAAGCTGTTAAAACAAATATATTAGGAACGGATAATGTACTTAATTCGGCGATACTAACAGGTGTAAAAAAGGTTATATGTCTTTCAACAGATAAGGCTGCATATCCAATAAATGCAATGGGAATATCAAAGGCGATGATGGAAAAAGTATTTGTTGCAAAATCAAAAACTGTTGATTCAAATAGTACTTTAATTTGTGGAACTAGATATGGAAATGTTATGGCTTCAAGAGGATCGGTAATTCCTTTGTTTATAGAACAAATTAAGAATGGTGAAGACATAACTGTTACAGATACAAATATGACTAGATTTTTAATGAGTTTAGAAGAAGCTGTAGAGCTTGTTATATTTGCGTTTGAAAATGCTAAGGCTGGGGATATTATGGTTCAAAAAGCTCCTGCATCAACAATTGGAGATTTAGCTATTGCGATAAAAGAATTATTTAATGCAGACAATAAAATTAGAATAATTGGAACTCGTCATGGAGAAAAAAAATATGAAACTCTTCTTACAAAAGAAGAATATATAGTAGCAAAAGATATGGGAGATTTTTATAGAGTACCAGCTGATACAAGAGATTTAAATTATAATAAATATTTTTTAGAAGGAGATGAAAAATTATCATCTCAGGAAGAATACAATTCAGATAATACAAATAGACTTAATGTAGAAGAAATAAAAAATAAATTACTTGAACTAGAATATGTGAGAACTGAGTTGGAAAGGTGGACTAAATAATGAGGATTTTAGTTACTGGATCAAAAGGTTTTATTGGCAAAAATCTTATTGCTGAATTAAAGAATAGAGGATATGATAATATTTTAGAATTTGACAAAGATAATACATTACAGGAACTTAAAACTTATTGTGAAGACATTGATTTTGTATTTCATTTAGCTGGAGTAAATAGACCAAAAAATGAATCGGAATTTATGGTAGGTAATTTTGACTTAACAAAGAATCTGTTAGAAATTTTAGAAGAGAAAAATAATAACACACCTATTCTTATTACGTCGTCCATACAAGCAATAAAAGACAATCCTTATGGAAAAAGCAAAAAAGCCGGAGAAAAGTTGGTGAGAGATTATTCAAATAGAACAGGTTCTAATGTATTTGTATATAGATTACAAAATGTATTTGGTAAGTGGTGTAAACCAAATTATAATAGTGTTATAGCAACATTTTGTAATAATATAGCTAAAGGGATAGAAATTACAATAAATGATTCGAATGTGAAATTAAATTTAGTTTATATTGATGATGTTATAAATCAATTTATAAAAACTTTAAAAAATAAGGAGATAAAAATAAAAGGATTCTGCATGGTTGATACAGTTTATGAAGTTAAACTAGAAACTATAGCAAATTTAATAAAAGAATTTAAATGTAGTAGGTTAAAATTAGAAGTGCCAAATATGTCAGATAGTTTTACAAAAAAATTATACAGCACATATTTAAGCTATTTAAAAGAAGACGATTTTTCCTATGATTTAAAAATGAATGTTGACAATAGAGGTTCTTTTACAGAATTTATAAGAACAAAGGATAGAGGTCAAGTATCTGTAAATGTATCAAAATCAGGAATTACAAAAGGAAATCATTGGCATCATACTAAAAATGAAAAATTTTTAGTTGTAAGTGGAAAAGGTGTGATTAGGTTTAGAAAAATTGATTCAAGTGAAATTATAGAGTATTTTGTAAGTGCAGATAAGATGCAAGTTGTTGATATTCCAACTGGATATACTCATAATATTGAAAACTTAGGTGAAACAGATATGGTAACTATAATGTGGGTTAATGAACCTTTTAATCCTGAAAAACCAGACACTTATTATGAATTAGTATAAAATAATTTATTATTTAATTATATTATGACAGAGTGTTAATTTTATATGAGGAATGATTTCAAGTATGAAGAAAAAGAAGAGAATAAAAAGTAAAACTTTATTAAACGCTATAATTTTTTTCTTAATTATTCAATTGATTCCATTGTTTGCATTGTGGATTATTCCAGTTGAACCTGAAATATACAATTCTTCAGAGTATTATTTTGCAATGTTGTTATTCATTGTTTTTACAACTCTAAGTTTTGTATTTATGTATACTCTAACATATAGAACTATAAAGCTTAGGAATAGAAATTTTGATGAATATAATCAATTTTCAATTAAACAATTGAATTTTAATTCAAAATTAATATTTATTACATCTATTTTAGGTCTATTATTGATGCTATATGACAGAATTTATGTAAGAGGTATAAATTATAGTTTAGGACTTAGAAATGCTAGATACCAGTGGCTATACTCCGAAGTATCAAGCTCTATATGGAGTAAGATTGGAAATTTATTAGTACCTTTTGGTTACGTAGGATTATGGTTCTTGCTAGTTCATAAAAATAAATTGAAAACAATTCAAAAATTTCAATTAGGAATTGCAGCGGTGTGTACTGTCTTAGGTCATGCAGCGTTAAATGGCGGAAGAAGTCAAGTTTTGTTAGGCGCTGTATTATGGATAGCAATTAAAATGATTATGATTTTTAGAAATGATTGCAATAAAGTCAAAGAAAAGATACTGGAAAAAGCTAAAAAAAATATGATTTTAATTTTTGCTGGTTTATTTGTTGTGTTATTAACTTTAGACGGAATTGGAAAAGATATGGATTTGAAAAGTTATATAATTAATTTTGCACCAACATTATTAGGATCGGTGAATTTAGATAAAGTTAACATATTATCTTTTTTAGGTGCGTTTGGATACATGATGACATTTATTACTATGTATTTACTTCATGGTCAATATTCGTTTAGGTATGTTTTTAGTTTGAATGATACAGAGGGGTATGCGTTTTTTGGAACTTTGTTAAATCCGTTTATACAAATTTTGAAAACTTTAGGTTTTTCATTGAATTCGATTCAAAAAGATTTTTTTACAACGGAATATGCAATTTTTCTATCATTACCAGGAGCTTTTTTTTATGATTTTGGATATGTTGGATTAATAGTATTATCATTATTGTTGGGTATTGTATTTGCTATTGCAATACTTACTATAAAATTTAGTAAAATAATTACTGGATATAAATTAGCATTTATTATGTTTGTATTATTTTATATAATATTGTCACCTGTTATGAGTGCTTCTGGGTTTGCTTATTTTTATTTTATAATATATGCTTTTATTACAATTGAAACAATAAATAGATTTAAATATAGAAAAAAAATAAACTGGATGTAAGAAAAATTATAAGAAATATTGTGTTTAAGTAATAATGAGAAAGGATGATATGTTTTTATGAATATAGTGATATTGTATGAAAGAAAAACTAGAGAAATATACAATGATTTAATGTTAAAAGTTATTTTAGAATCAAAAGGACATAGCTGTGAAATAGCTCAGATGTATGAAGCTGATAAATTTACAGGTTATAGTGGAAGACCAGATATTATATTGGCACCACATTTATATTCAACTAGAGAAATTCCAAGGATATGGAGTAGATTTGGTAAGTGCGAAACAATAGTAAATTTTCAATATGAGCAAATTTTATCATTGGAACAAGAAAATGAAGGTATATTTGATCCTGTTGGAGAGGCAATGAATGCCATACATATTTGTTGGGGCGAAAAAACTCAAAAGCGTTTAACAAAAGCTGGGATAAAAGATAAAAATTTACCTATATTAGGGGCGATGCAATTAGACTTATTAAGAGAAGGATATATAGCAAATGCTAATGAGATGAAGAAAGATTATGCTAGTCAATTTGGAATAGATAAAGAGAAAAAATGGTTATTATTTTTATCTAGTTTTACGTATGCAGATGCAGCAGATGCTTGGGTTAAGATGAATGAAAATAATGTAAATGCAAGTAGAGAGAATACAAGGGAATTACATTCGTTATCAAGAAAAGAAATACTTTCTTGGTTTGAAAAATTACTTGAAGAGACAGATGATGTAGAAATAATATACAGACCACATCCAGATGAAAATTTTTTAGCATCTGTTAATGAAATTTCCGAAAAATATGCTAATTTTCATGTGATAAATATTGATCCAGTAAAAAATTGGATTAATTGTTGTGATTTGATTTATTCTTGGTACTCAACTTCTGTTATTGAAGCATATTATTTAAATAAAAAATTTTCAATATTAAGACCTATTGGAATTAGTAGTGAATCAGAAATAAGTTTTTTAAAAGAAATGAACTTTATTGAAAATGAAGATGCATTTTTAGAAAATGTTTTAGGGAATTCTAACATTTTAAAGGAGTCAAATAATATTGATATAATAAAATCATATTATTATGTTGATTCAAAGGAAACGGCAGTGGAAAAATATGCAAATTACATAGAGCTTTTATATCGTAATTCTGTAAAATATAAATTTAATATAAGTGCAAAGGAAAAATATAAAGCACAATTTAAAACTTTTGGAGTTAAAATTGTCTATGGATTATATAAAAAATTTAAAAATAAATTGGATTTAGATTATTATCGCAAAAGATTAGATAATAATTATTTTATTAGATGGTTTATAGAAATGGATAATCAGATAGTACAAAAAGAAGATCTATTAGATATAGAAATAAATATAAAAAATCAACTTAATGTGGCGAAATGATTTTTATCATTTTTATAATGAAGGATGTTAGTTATGAATAACAAAAAAAATTTTTTTTTCTCTGCATCAATAATATATATAATAGGAAATTTGATGACATCAGGTCTTGCTTTTATAGTTACTCCAATTTTTTCGCGTTTATTAACACCTAGTGATTTTGGAATAGCATCATTATATAATACTTGGCTTGCAATTTTCACAAATACAATATTTTTACAAACTTATGTTTCTTTGGCACCAAAAAAAAATAATTATAAAAGTGAAGAATTTAATAATTATACAGCTAACATATTATCTATTTCTACTATTTGTTTTTTTATATTTTTAATTATGATAAATGGAACAATGAATTATTGGATTAATATAACTTCTTTCGAATCTGTATTAATAAATATATTATTGATTCACTCATATTTTCTTTATGTTATTGAATTTAGCAAATATTACACAGTTCAATTATTTAAACCATATAAATATTTGTCAATTTCTTCAATATACTCAGTTGGATCCACAATTTTAGCCATAATATTAATTTTTAATTTGAAAAATAATTTATATTATGGAAGGATTTTGGGATTCTCGATAACTGGGATATTATTGGGATTATATCTGAATATAAAAGTAATTAGATTAGGATTGGTTAATTTTAAAAATATAAAAAAGTACCACAAAGAATGTTTGAGAATAACAATACCGGAAGTTTTCTCGGCTTTAGGAGCACTAATTTTAACTCATGCTGATAGAATAATGCTAAAATGGTATTTTGGATATTCTGAAGTAGCTATATATTCATTGGCATATAGCATGTCTTTTATTACATTAGTTATTTGGAGTGCTACTAATAATGTTTGGGTTCCCTGGTATTTTAAAAATACGAAATTAAAACTTGATAAAGAAATAAATATTGTAGCTAGAAAATATATAATTATTATTGCATTGTTTACAGCTGCAGTACTATTATTTATTCCGGAGTTTGTAAAAATTATGGCTCCAGGGAAATACTATTCAGCAGGAAAGATTTCTTTATATATTATAGTTGGCTTATATTTTTATTTTTTAACAACATTTTTGACTAAATACCAGTTATATTTAGAGAAAAATAAATCTGTTGCAATTGGAACTATTATGGCTGCTATATTGAATATAATATTAAATATATTTTTAATACCACGTTATGGTAATTTAGGAGCTGCGATTGCTACATTACTATCGTATGTAATATTATTTATTTTTCACAATTATATAATTTTTAAACTAGGAAGCTTTAATATTATAAAAAGACATTTTTTTAGTGGTATTTGGATAGTACTAGCAAGTTTAATTTTATCACAAATATTATATAAAAATATGATAATACGATTCAGTCTAATCTTTATAATTTTTGTTTTTTCGATATTTTATTTTAAAAGAGATTTAAAAAACATATTAAAGAATAGTAGAAATTAGAATATAAAGGAGTAGTAATAATGTCTAAATTAAAATTAATGACGATTGTTGGAACTAGACCAGAAATAATTCGTTTAGCCGCTGTTATTAAAAAAAATGATATATATTTTGAACAAATGTTAGTTCACACAGGTCAAAATTATGATTATGAATTAAATGAGGTATTTTTTAAAGATTTGAGTCTGCGTAAACCAGATGTATATTTAAATTGTGTTGGAAATAATTTGGGTGAAAGTATAGGCAATATTATATCTAAATCATACAATTTAATGCTTGAAAAAAAACCAGATGCACTATTAATATTAGGAGATACTAATTCTTGTTTATCTGCTATTGCTGCAAAAAGACTTCATATACCTATATTTCATATGGAAGCGGGAAATAGATGTTTTGATGAATGTCTTCCTGAAGAAACAAATAGGCGTATAGTTGATCATATTTCGGATGTTAATATGTGTTATTCTGAACATGCAAGACGCTATTTAAATTTTGAGGGAACTGCTAAAGAAAGAACTTTTGTAACGGGATCTCCAATGGCAGAAGTTTTAAATGCTAATTTTGAAAAGATAAAATCTTCAGATATTCTTGAACGTTTAAATTTGGATAAAAATAAGTATATGCTATTATCTGCACATAGAGAAGAAAATATTGATGATGAAAATAACTTTTTTAATTTAATGAATGCCATTAATACTTTGGCCGAAAAATATGATATGCCAATTCTATACTCTTGTCATCCGAGAGCCGCAAAATATATAGAAGAAAGAAATTTTAAGTTTGATAAGAGAGTAATAAAGACTAAACCTTTAGGATTTCATGATTACAATAATTTACAAATGAATGCATTTTGTATTATTTCTGATAGTGGAACTTTACCAGAAGAGTCTAGCTATTATTTGAAGATGGGAAATCCTATTTCTGCAATTAGTATTAGAACTTCAACTGAAAGACCAGAAGCTTTAGATAAAGGAAATTTTGTTATTGCAGGAATAACGGTAAAAGAGGTATTACAAGCTGTTGATGTTGCTATAAAAATGAGAATGGATGGAGCTTTTGGTGAAGAAGTAGCTTGCTATATTGAGGATGTAAGTAATAAAGTGGTTAAAATAATTCAATCATATACTAATATTATAAATAAAACGGTTTGGAAAAAATAAATTGATATAAAAATATATATTTGAAAGGAGAATTATACTGAGAGGTCAGTATATAAATAAAAAGATGAAAAGTATTCAAATTGGAAATAGAAAAATTGGAGAAGAATATTCACCATTGGTTATCGTAGAAATAGGAATAAATCACGAAGGTAGTTTGCAAACAGCATTTGAAATGGTAGATGCTGCATACAAAGCAGGGGCAGAAGTTATAAAACATCAGACACATGTCGTTGAAGATGAGATGAGTAAAGAAGCAAAAAAGGTAATTCCAGGAAATACGGATGTTTCGATTTATGAAGTTATGGAAAGATGCGCATTATCAGAAGAAGAGGAGATTAAATTAAAAAATTATGTTGAAGAAAAAGGGATGATTTTTTTAAGTACTCCTTTTTCAAGAGCTGCGGCAAACAGACTAGAAAAAATGGGTGTAGTAGCATATAAAATTGGTTCTGGAGAAATGAATAATTATCCTCTTTTAGATCATATAGCTTCATTTGGAAAGCCTATGATTGTATCAACTGGAATGAATGATATTAAAAGTGTCAAAAAAGCTGTAGAGATTTTAGAAAAAAGAAATGTGAAATATGCATTATTGCATACTACAAATTTATACCCTACACCTGCTAACTTGGTTAGATTAGGTGCTATGCAAGAGTTACAAAAAGAATTTCCAGAAGCGATTATAGGCTTGTCAGATCATACTGTAAATAATAATGCTTGTTTAGCTGCAGTAGCATTAGGCGCTTCTATATTGGAAAGACATTTTACAGATAGAATTGATAGAAATGGTCCGGATATTGTTTGTTCAATGACGCCAAATGAATTAACAAATTTAATAAATGATTCTAAAGAAATTGCAAAGATGCGTGGTGGAAAAAAAGAAGCTACAAAAGAAGAAAAAGTAACTATTGATTTTGCATTTGCTACAGTTGTTACTATTAAACCAATATTAAAAGGTGAAGTTTTAACTAAAGAAAATATATGGGTTAAGAGACCTGGAACTGGAGAAATAAAAGCAGAAAATTATGAGAATATAATTGGTAAGAAAGTAAAAAGAAATATTGAAATAGACCAACATTTATTTTGGAATGATATAGAATAAAGGTGGTATTAGGAAATGAAGAAGATATTATTTTTAACAGGAACAAGGGCTGATTATGGGAAAATGAAACCTTTGATGAGTGCCATTGAAGAAAGTGAAAATTTTGAATGTCATATTTTTGTTACAGGAATGCATACTCTCAAAGAGTTTGGAGATACAAAATCGGAGATATTTAAAGATAAATTTAAAAATGTACAAGTATATATGAATCAAATTATCGAAGAACCTATGGATTTAGTTTTGGCAAATACGATAAATGGATTCAGTAGATATATAAGAGAATTGGAACCAGATTTAATTATAATTCATGGAGATAGAGTGGAAGCTCTAGCAGGTGCTATATCAGGAGCTATTAATAATATATTAGTAGCACATATAGAGGGTGGAGAACTATCTGGAACAATAGATGAATCTATAAGGCATTCAATTTCTAAATTAGCTCATTTGCATTTTGTTTCAAACATTGATGCTAAAAATAGACTTATACAATTAGGAGAAGATCAAAATTCTATATTTGTAATAGGTTCTCCAGATATAGATATAATTCTTCAAAAACCGAGCATAAATATAGAAAAAATAAAAGAACGATATGATATTAAATTTAAAAATTATGGAGTTTTAATGTACCATCCTGTAACTACAGAAGTTAATGTACTTAAATATAAAGTAGAAAAGCTTGTTGATTCTGTTATTGAAAGTGGATGTAATTATATCGTAATAAATCCAAATAATGATCATGGACATAATATTATTTTAGATGAATATAAGAGATTCGACAAATATAAAAATATAAAAAGGTATCCATCTATTAGATTTGAATTTTTTATAGAGTTGTTACGTAATGCCAATTTTATAATTGGGAATTCAAGTGCTGGAATTCATGAGGCTCCCGTTATAGGTTTGCCTAGTGTCAATATTGGTTCTAGACAAAGTAATAGATTTAGCTATGAGTCCATTATAAATATTAGTCATTCAAAAGAAGAAATATTAAATGCGATTAAAAAAGCTGAAAATCTAAAAATCTCCAAAAAAACAACTTATTTTGGAGATGGGAATAGTAAAAATAATTTTATACGTATAGTAAATGAAGGTAAAATATGGACTACTCCTAGACAAAAAATTTTTAGAGATATTATTTAATAACAAAATTAGGAGGAATAATAATTGAAAAAAACATTAAATGTACTTCATATTGCAAGTTTTATTGGAAATATTGGAGATAATGCAAACCATAAAGGATCTAAATGGCTAAGAGAAAAATTTTTAGATTATGAGTTTAATATAACACAAAAAGAAATTAGAGGTTTTTATTGGAAAGAATGGTTCTTTAATTCAGCTGATTTTGTGAAAGAAGCAAATTCTTATGATCTGTTGATTATTGGTGGAGGAAATTATTTTGAATTATGGGTTGAAAATTCTAAAACAGGTACATCTATAGATTTAGATTTGGAATTTTTACAAGAAATAGATACACCTATTTTATTCTATTCATTAGGTTGTGATTTAGGACAAGGAGTACCAAAAGTTAATATTGAAAAATTTAAAATTTTTATGGATTATTTAACAAAAAATACTGAAAAATATTTTGTAAGTGTTAGAAATGATGGTGCTTTAACAAATATTGAACAAATTTATGGAAAGAGATATAAAAATAAAATTTCAAGAATTCCTGATGGTGGTTTTTTTACAACAATAAAAAATTATAATCATTGCGAAATAGAAAAAGAAATGATTAACATTATAATAAATATTGCGGGTGATATGCCTGAGGTCAGATTTCCTAATGAGGAGGGTAAAATCAACTATAATACATTTATTGTTGATTTTGCAAAATTTATAGAAGAAATTAGTTTGAAATATGAAAATAAGGTTAATTTTGTCTTTGTGCCGCATATATTTAGAGATTTAAAAACATCATATGATATAATTAACAATGTGAATGATAGGTTAAGAAGAACAAATATAAAAGTGGCACCATATTTAATTGGTGATAACGGTCATGATTATATTTTTTCATTATACAATGAATCTGATTTGGTTTTAGGAATGAGATTTCACTCTAATGTTTGCAGCTATGCTTTAGAAAAGAATACTATTGGATTAATTAATTATGTTCAAATACAAAATCTTTATAAAGATATTAATTCAAATGAATATGTTGAAATAAATAAAGAGAATTTCAAGCAAAAACTTAAAAATCTAGTAATAGAACATTTAAATAATAAAGAACATTTTGAGAATTTATCGAAAGATATAAAAGAAAAGTTACTTAATGACACAAAGGTAGAATATGAAAAACTTAATAACTGGTTAAAAATAAATTTTTAGGAGTGTTAATATGAAAAAAGAGATTGATTTTTGTAAAAAATGTGTGATGCCAAATACAAGACCTGGTATTCAGTTTGATGAAAATGGAGTTTGTGAAGCGTGTAATAATTATGAAAAGAAAAATCATACAAATTGGGATGAAAGATATAAGCAGTTGGAAGCTCTTTGTGACAAATATAGAGGTTGTAATGGAGATGGTTATGATTGTGCAATAGCTGTATCTGGTGGAAAAGATTCAACTTTTCAAGTTTATGTTATGAAAGAATTAATGGGAATGAACCCACTGTTAATATCTGTTGATAACTGGAGCTGGACTGAAACAGGAAGAGCGAATAAAGCTAATATTTCTGAAGCTTTTGGTTGTGATATTTTAACTTTTTCTTTGAATAAAAAAGTTGGTAAAAAAATGTTATTAAAAGGATTGAAAAAATTAGGTTCTCCTACTTGGTATGTTGATGCAGCAATATATGCAGCACCAGTAAATTTATGTATGAAAATGGGATTGGAATTACTTGTATATGGTGAAAATGTAAATTATGAATATGGTGGGGCTCAAAAAGAAGAAACATATTCTGCTAAAGCCATATTTGGAAATGATGTTATAAAACCTATAGATTGGAATGAATGGCTTGAAGATGGTGTAACTATGAAAGATCTTTATAGCATAAAACAACCTTCACTAGAGCAAATGAATAAAGCGAAACTAGAGCCAATATATTTATCTTATTTTATTAAATGGGATTCTCATTATAATTATGAAGTAGCAAAAAGACATGGATTTAAGCATATGCAACATGAATGGGTAAGAGAAAATACAATAGAAAATTATAATCAAATAGATAGTCCGGGATATCTTATAAACCAATGGTTTAAATACCCTAAATTTGGTCATTCAAGTACAACAGAAATGGCATCAAGATATATAAGATCTGGGAAAATGAGTAGAGAAGAAGCTATTAAATTAGTAAATCAAAATGATGATAAGTTAGATCAAAGAGTTTTGGAAGATTATTGTAATTTTGTAGGAATAACTATAAAAGAATTTTGGGAAATTGCTGATAAGTGGTATAATACTGATTTATTTAAACAAGATAAATTTGGAGTTTGGACAAAGAAATTTAATTTAAAATAAAGAAGAGATAGAGAGGATTTTATTTTATAAATCCTCTTTATTACTGTATTTTATGTAAAAGAGGATGAATTTTATGTATAAAAATAAAAAGATAGTTGCAATTATACCTGCTAGAAAAGGAAGCAAAGGCATAGTAAACAAGAATATCAGATTGTTAGGTGGAATTCCATTAATTGAGCACAGTATAAAACAAGCAAGAAAAATTAAAATTATTGATAAGATAATAATATCAACAGATTCAGAGGAAATTTGTAATATTGCAAAAAAATACAATATAGAAGTGAAAAATTTAAGACCTTCTGAGTTATCTAATGATACAGCAGTACTATACGATGTTTTAAAGTATGAAATTAATAATTATAATTTGATTAAAGATAATTATGAAGTGTTAGTTTTACTACAGCCAACATCTCCATTGAGACAGAGTTATATGATTGAAGATGCATTAATTGATTTTATTGATCAAAAACAAATTTCAGCTGTAAGCGTTTCTGAAGTCCAAGAACATCCTATATTTATGAGAACAATAAATGAAAATAATAATTTGGTTAAAGTATTAGCTACAGATTCAACAGTTAGAAGACAAGAATTGCCAAAATATTACAAAGTAAATGGAATGATTTATATAAATAAAATAAAAGATATTCTTAATAGTTATGTTAGTTTTAATGATAACTTAACTCCTATAATTATTCCAAATGATTTTGATACAGATATTGATACACTAGATGACTTAGAGTTAGCAGAGAAAAAATTGAAAAAGATATGTTTAAAATATTAAATTATATTAAAAAGGAAATATTTTATTGGATTTTAGTTATATTAAATTAGGGGCAGTTATAAAATATATGACTAAGAATTAAGAGTTTTGGAATCTTAAATAAAAAAGAATATATTTCGTAAAAAGTAAAAATTATACATGAAAATCTAAAGTTTGTTTTTTATTTTATGTAGTGTTAAATTAAAAAATAAAAAGAAATTTTAAAGTGAAATTTTGTATAATAGGTACAAAAAACTACCTTGAATAGTTTGTATTTACTGTTTTTATTCTATATTATAGATATTTAAACCCTAATAATATATTATATACAAGATATGCATAATATATTGAAAGGGGTTAGAATTATGAACTATGATTATATGATTGAAGAAGAAAAACTAAATGCAAAAGAAATGTTTGCACCTATATTTAAGTTTTTACTAAAAATATTTATAGGAACAATAGTTATTTGTGGACTTGGCTATTTATTACAAAATATAGCTGGTATGGATGGAACTATTATTAAAGGAATTATAATTTTTATTATTGCTATAG
This sequence comes from Peptostreptococcaceae bacterium, assembly GCA_025210335.1. GTDB lineage: Bacteria > Bacillota > Clostridia > Peptostreptococcales > Peptostreptococcaceae > JAOARY01. The sequence continues at coordinate 56,249 of JAOARY010000005.1, forward strand.
GTTTTTTAGTATTAATTATGGAAGGTAACAAATTAAAAAGCAGATCTTTGACTATGGGTTTATTATTTGATGCTTATAATTTAATTAAGAAAGAAAGATATAAAAGAGCAGAAAATATTTTAGACAATTCATTTATGGTTTCATTAAACAAGGCTTATAAAGAACCAGTTAAAGATGAGTCTGAAAAAAATTTAAAAAAGAGATTATATATAAGATATATGGAATTAAAGACTTTTATATTATTTAATAATTTCATAGAAAAAGGTGAAGAAGATATCAAACAAGAACTAATTATAGCTTTAGATAATATAATAAAGAAAGCTAGTGAAGTAAATCTTAATGAAAAAGTAGCTTGTGCATATGCGAATAAGGCTATTGTTAATTTGTTTATATATGAGGTTAGAGGACTAAATGATTATAAGATAGTGGCAAAAGAAGATTATAATAAATCTATTGAATATATGACTAATAAAAACATAAAACAAAAATTAGAAAATAGATTTAAAAATATTGCATAAATAATATAAAAAAATAAAATACAAATTTAAACAAAAAAACATCTATATATGGCAAAATATTGTCATTTATAGATGTTTTTTTGTTATTTGAGGGTATTTAAAGAACGTAAGCTTAAATTAATCTTAAATACAGAACATAAGCTTAAACATAGTGTAAAAACTGAAAACTTGAGAATAGGACATTAAATAAGATATAATTAAATAGGAAAAAGGAACTATTTTAAAAGGGGAGAGATTTGAGTTGAGGATTAAAAATAATGTGGATTTTTCAAAAGAGATAAAAGAAAATATGCTAAATTTACATCGTAATGGTATATATTTGGAATTAGATGATGATATATATAGTAATTTTAAATTATACACAGATGTAAAACAAAGATTAGAACCATATAATGAGTTTATAAATGATGAACAATTAAAAAATTTAGATGAATTTATTAATAATTTTAAAAATAAAATGGCTGATGAAATAAGGCTAAATAAAAATTTGAAGATTGTTTTTGGGGGTCAAAGTCAATCTGGAATATCATCATTTTTGAATGCTTTAATATACGGAAAAAATCATATTTTTGATAATTTCAAACATAATACAAATCTAGTTCCTTATAAAATATGTTATGGTAGTGTGAATAAAATAGAAATAGAGTTCTACACTAAAGAGGATTGGAGACTTATATTAAAGAAAAATGAAAAGAATTTGAGGGAAGATAATTTTGATGAAGTTGTACTTAGAAATATCTATAAAAAAGCAGTATACCTAGAAGTTGAAAATTATCTTGGTAGAAAAATTACAGTAAAAAGAGATTGTACTGATGAAGAATTTATAAATAGGTTAGATGATTATATAAGTTGTAATGGAGACTATGCAGCCATGGTTAAAAATGTTACTATATATACGGATAATGAAGAGCTAAAAGGCATAGAGATTTTAGAATTGCTTGGAACAAAAGATCCAATTAAAGATAGAGCTAAAGAAACTGATGATTTTATATCTAATTCGGATATATTATTTTTCTTTAGTTGTGCAGGAAAATTTATGGATAATGGGGATATAAATTATTTAAAGGAAAATATATTAAATAAAGGTGCTAAAAATATTGTTTTTGTTGGAAGTAAATTTGATGATGTGTTATTAGAAGAAGCAGGCAATTTTAAAGGAAATTTGGATTTAACTGTGGATATGACTTTTAATAAATTAAAAAAACAAGCAATTAAAAGTCTTAATAAATTAGATATTAATGATATGAGGTATAAGATTTATGAGTTTGAGAATTCTGCTAAAAAAATAGAGTTTGTATCAACCATAAGTCATGATATAGCCAATAATCATTATATTATGAGTGAATTAGGCAAAGAAATATTTAGAAGTCTTAATAATAGTTTTAAAGGAATGCATTTTAACAGAAGTTTTTTTAAGAAATTATCAAATGTGGATAGGATAAAAAGAGAATATCTTATTAAAGGGAAGGAAGAAAAAACAAAGAGACTTAAACGTAAATGCGAAAATTTATTGAAAAATAGTGATATTTATTTTAAAAATAGCTTAAAGGATATAAAAATGGATTGTATATCAAAAATGGATTTTTGTGAATCTCAAAAGGTAATAAAAAAGGATGAATTTGAAAGGAATTATAAAAATATTGTGGAGATTGTAGATAAAACTATTCAAAAATTAGTTTAAGGTATTTTTTTATTTTCTTATTTTGATAAAGAAAAAATATATTATGATTAATTTTTGTTTAAAATAAAAATAATAAAAAAAGAGAATGTGAGGGAACTATTTTGTTATATAATGGTCTAAAAAATGAAGTGAAATGTAACTTAGATGAGGAATTATCATATCATGAGGAGAAATTAAAGAGGATTATTGGTAAATCAAAGGAGATAAAAAGTATAAAATATAATATTATTGATTTGCAAAAGAATGTATTTAAGTATTTTTCTTTTATAAAAAATAAAAGTGAGGAAATAACAAAATTATTAGAATCAATAAATATAAAGGAAGATGTAGAAGGTATTAATTTAGATAAATCAATTACGAAAAAATTTGTATGCAAGGACAATGAAAATCAAAATGGTTTAAAAAAATTGTTTTGTTCAAATAAAAAAATTAAGGATAGATTAGAACAAGATAGAAAGATATTAATAAGTGAAATTGAAAAACTTGAAAATATAGAATATAAAATTATAAATAGAAGAAGAAAATTAGTAGAAATGCATGATAGATATAATAATGAATTTAATGATATAATGAATTGCTATCCAAATGATTATGATTTATTTAATAAAGGTCAAATTAAAATAGCTATGGAATTTTTAAATGATATTAAAGAACTTACTACTAAAATAAATATGGATATGAATTTATAAAATAAAAATTATTAAAAATTATGATTTTAAATGTTTTTAGAAATAAATTTATGGGTATTAATTACCTGCTTAAACAGAAATTGAATAAAAATTGTCTTTAATTCTTTATACATTATAGATTATAGTGTATAATTTTTTTGTGATAAAAAGCTAGGGGTGAAAAATTTGGATAAAAAAAGAATAAGAATAATGCTTCTTTTGATTGTTGATATACTTATTGTAAATGCAGTTTATTACATGGCCTTATATTTAAGATTTGATGGAAATATAGATATGCAGTATTTACAAGTTTATGAATCAAGTTTTTTATATCTTACTGTTATTAAGATTGCAGTATTTTGGTATTTTAAATTATATGAAAGTATATGGAAGTATGCAAGTATTGAAGAAATGAGTCAAATCATAATAGCTTGTATTGTAGCCAATATGGGTTGTATTACATATATAGCACTAAATCATTCTATGTTACCTAGGTCAGTGTATGTAATCGTTGGAATGCTTGATATGGCATTTGTTGGTGGAGTTAGATTGAGTTATAGAACCATAAGAAGATTAAAATCTACATCTAATTTAAAAGGAAGTAAAAAAAGAGTATTAGTTGTAGGTGGTGGAGATGCAGGAGCTATAGTTATAAAAGAATTTAAAAATCATAAAGAATTAAATAGTAATCCCGTTGCAATAATAGATGATGATGTAACAAAAGAGGGTAGACTTATAAATGGTGTGCCTGTTGTTGGACAAAGATATGATATTATGGGAGCTGTTCACAGATATACTATTGATGAGATAGTTATTGCTATTCCCTCAATAGAGAAGTCAGATTTAAGAGAAATTATAGGGGAAGCTGAAAGAACTAAAGTCAAAGTTAGGATTCTTCCAGGTATTTATGAACTTATAGATGGGCAAGTGGATATATCTAAGATTCGTGATGTTCAAATAGAAGATTTGCTTGGGAGAGATCAAGTTAAATTAGATAATAAAAATATAAATGAATATATTGAAAATAAAACTGTATTGGTAACTGGTGGAGGAGGCTCTATTGGTTCGGAACTTTGTAGACAAATAGCAAAATTTAGACCTTCAAAGCTTATTATATTAGATATTTATGAAAATAATGCTTATGATATTCAAAATGAATTAAAAGCAAAGTATGGAGAGATGTTAAATTTAAAGGTATTGATTGCATCTGTTAGAGATGCAAAGAATATAGATAATATAATGAAAGAATATAGACCAAATGTGGTATTCCATGCAGCGGCACATAAGCATGTACCTTTAATGGAGGATAGCCCAAAAGAAGCTATTAAGAATAATGTATTTGGTACTTTTAATGTTGTTAATGCAAGTGACAAATATAATGTAAATAAATTTGTATTAATATCAACGGACAAAGCGGTTAATCCGACTAATATAATGGGTGCTAGTAAAAGACTTTGTGAGATGGTAGTTCAAGCATTTAGCAAAAAAAGTTCAAATACAGAGTTTGTTGCAGTTAGATTTGGAAATGTGCTTGGAAGCAATGGGAGTGTTATACCATTATTTAAGAAACAAATTGAAAATGGTGGACCTATTACCGTAACTCATGAGGATATAATAAGATATTTTATGACTATACCAGAAGCAGCACAACTTGTGATTCAAGCAGGTTCAATGGCTAAGGGTGGAGAGATATTTGTACTTGATATGGGTGAGCCGGTAAAAATTATAGATTTAGCAAAGGATTTAATAAGACTTTCTGGATTTGAAGAAGATGAAATTGGAATAAAAATTACAGGACTTAGACCTGGAGAAAAATTATATGAAGAACTTCTTATGGATGAAGAGGGTATTAAATCTACTACACATCATAAGATATTTATAGGTAAGCCTATATTTAAAGATTATGAATTTATAATAAATACATTAAAGTCTTTGGATAATGGAATTAAGACTCTTGATAATAAAGGATTAAAGGAATTGGTCTCGCAAATTGTACCAACTTATAAAAGTAATAAGGAAGTAAATAATAAATTCATAAAAGCTGAAATAAAGGATTCTTCAAAAGAAGAGTTGAAAGTTTCGAAGAATGTTATATAGATATTTATAATTAAAAAATCTAAAAAACAGTATAGGAATGATATTTATCATTTTTATACTGTTTTTTTATTTTTTTTATAAAATAATTATTAAGAAAATTTAAAGATTTAAGATGTTGATAAAATGAAAATATTGCAATAGAATCTAATTAAAGGGGTGATTAGATGGATAATGTAAAACTATATGATTTAGATGCATATAAAAGGAAAAAGCAAGATATGATAAGAAAAAAATTAAATGAAGAAAAACAAAATAATAAGATTAAAATTAAAGAAAAAGAAGATATAGCAGTACCCTGCCCCTTAAGAAAACGACTTTATGCATTTTTTATAGATCTTATTTTTATATCTTCACCATTTGCATTGGATAAAATATTATTTGGTGAGGGGAATTTTAATTTTTTTATAACTTTTTTTAGTGCAACAGCAGTGTATCTTATAGAGATATATTTTTGGGAAAGTGGTCAAACTTTAGGTAAATTTTATATGGATATAAAAGTTGTAAATTCTAAAGATAATGAAGTGTTTGATTTTTCGATGATGTTTGTAAGGACATTTATAGGAAAGATGATGCTTGGATTTTTGAGTTTTGGTTTGGGGTATTTGTTTGTATTTTTAAACAGAAAAAACAAATCAATTCATGATATAGTTTGTAATTCTATGGTTGTAGATGTATAGATTGCTAAAGATGATAAATTAGATGGATTAAATTTTATTGAATTTGAATGTATTTAAATATTACAATTTTATTAATTTTATTGATTTAAGTTTCAATTTAGTTTTTTAAGGTTATATAATATATTACATTTTAACATATCGAAACAATCTCCTTTTTCAAAAATCAAATTCTTATTATTAAGTTTTTGTTTTTTGAATGAAAAAGATAAATTTTTTATTTGCCAAAAGATTTATCTTAAACTAAAGGAATAAATTTTTCTACTTAAAGGAAAAGTTTATTCTTTTTTTTTACAAAAAAATGATATAAGAAAAAATAATAATAATCTATATTTTTAATCATATTTAATTATAAATACTTAAAAATTTAGATTTTAAAATTATAGAATAATATTTCCCACAAAAATATAAAAAAAACTGGTACAAAAGTTTTAATATTTAGAAACTAACATCTAATTTAAGGTTATATTTATCTTCCTATGATATAATTTAGATTAGAATTATACCGATAATATAATGGGTAATAAAAATGTATAGATTAGAAATTTTAGCATCAAAAAAATTTTTTTAAAATCCAAAATACTGTGGATTTTTAAATAGATTTATTAAAAATTAAATACTTATAAGAGTAGAGTAAAAAATTGAATATTAAAAAAAGAATATTTTTTAATAAATAAAAAGGAGTGGTAGTAGATTTATGAGTACGTTTAAAAGAAAAATATCTTTAGTACTTACATTATCTTTAATTATGATGAGCTTGACTTTTAATTTTTCTTTTGCAAGTTCATATGTTAATTTGACATTTTTATTTAAAGATGATGATGCTAAGGATATTTTGGATGGAAGTAAGAATGTTAAGTTTAATACTGCTAAGATTTCCATGGATTTTGATAAGAGATTTATGGTAGTTGATAGTAGTAAGATAAAGATTAAATGCAATAATGAAGATGAAAATTATAAATTTAATTTTGTAGGAAGGACTGGCGGTATAGATTTTATACTAAAAGACCACTACAATCTAAAAAAACAATCACTTTACTCTATTTATATACCTAATGATGCGGTAAAGAAAAAAGATGCAGATATATATGCACAGTCAAAAACTATTTATTTTGTAACTAATACAGATGAAGGAGTTTATAAGACTGATATATTAAGATCTGTTACACCTGCCAATGATACAAATTCTAATGAATACAAGGATTCGTCAATTGTATTTGAATTTGCATCAGATATTGAATTTGTTCCTGGAGTAGAAGAAAATATAAATGATTATATAAAATTAGAATCTAGTCCAATTACAAAATATATAGATGAATATTATAAGCCTACAAATGAACAAAGTGATAGTTTATCAAATTATGATATAAAAATTACAGATAATAAGCTTATATTAGAATCTAAATATGGAAGAATTAAAGGTTTTGCAAATTACAAATTACAGCTAAAAGATAAAACTGTAAGACTTAAGGATGCAAAGCATATAACAAATTACTCTGATTATTCTACATTTGAGGTTATAGAATTTAAGACAGACAAGATAATAGAAAGCACTTATCCAACTAATAATCAAGAATTTGTTGAAGTTGAACCTGATATTACTTTTGAATTTAAATATGATATAGATATTGTTGATATCGAAAAAATACATTTTAAAGACTACAATGCAAATAGACTTCATCTAAATAGAAATAAAATATTTATAAAAGATGGTAACAAGCTTGTAGTAAGAATTGGGGATAGTGATGGGAAATATCCTCTAAAGAAAAATCACCTATATACTTTTGTTTTAGAAGAAGGTGCAGTTAAATTAAAAGAACATCCTATATCCAATTATGAGACTTTAATTAATTTTATAACTCAAGGAGAAGGTGATGTTCCGTATCCTACTAAATATTCTTCAGATGATGATATGAGTGATGACATTACAACTATTGATGACACTAAATTGGCTAAAGACGGTTATATATATGTCAAGATGAATGAAGATATTAGATTTGATAAGGATTTTGATTATTCTAAGAATTTTAAATTATCTTTGATGCAATATGTTTTACCAAACCAAATAAAGCAAACACCAGATGGTGTTGATTATGGTTCAAGATATGATTATAGATATAATGCGAATACTATTGGTTATCATGCAGAGCTTGATAATAAATATGCAAATGATGATGACAAATATGCTAACCTAAGAGAAATTCCAATCGCTTATACAGATTTAGATATTGTAAATGGTGATACCATAAGAATTAAGTTAGATCAAAGTAATCCAAAAACTATGTATTATCATTCAAGATATAAATTATTAATTGATAAGTATATATTTGAAAATATGTATGGTTATAATCCAAATGAAGATATTGAGTTTGAATTTTTTACAGATGTAGATAAAAAGGATAAAGACTTAGATTGGAGACTTGATTTTATAAAGGCTGATGCTATTGAAGAATCCAAAGATGCTCCTTATAAATCATATATATTAAGAGGTGTTCCAACATATACAAAATATAAAGGAGATAATACTCAAAGACCTTTAGTTGTAAATGTGTTAGGAGAAGTTATTTTAAATCCTAGAGGTTATTCTTATTATACAGATACTACAATAAATCCGAATCCTATAAAGATAAAGCATGATTATTTAGATGATATAACTTTTAGAGAGATAAATAGAAGTAAAAGAACTGTTGTAGTTGATAGAACTTATGCAACTAATTTAACTCAACCAGAATATAAATTATTTATAACGGATGCGGAAGTTAATCAAGATATTACTTTGGATTTTGATTCTGAGTTAGAAACTGACCCATCTGATTTAATTTGGACAACTCAAGATGCTTCTAAAGTTACTGTTAGTAAAGATGGTGTTATTAGTGCTATATCTGATACAAATGTAGTTTTAGTAAAAGGTTGGAAAAATGGTAAAGTATTTATAGAAATTAATCTAAAGGTAGAAAGAAAGCTTGCTACTGATTATTGTCAAGTTGAATACTATTATGATGAAGATGGAAATAAAAATACTAAGATATTATTATATCCAAATAAAGATGAACTTGATTATGGTAAAAGATATACATTAGATGTTCCAAAAGGAACTTTTGTATCAAGAGATGGTAGTCTTATGGATAGATTAAATATTGAATTTATAACTAATGGAGATTTAAATGAAACAATAGGTATTGAAAAATTAGAAGGTAATATATTAAATATAGAAGATCTTTTTAGAAATAAAAAAGGTGAGTTTTATATTCATGGTTATAATTTTAATGAAGCTATTCAAAGAATTGAACTGATACCTGTAAGTGGCTCAACTACAATTACAGTTCCCAAAAAACATATTTATTATCAAGGACTGACTAAGATAAAGGTTGTATTAAAAGATGAGATATTAGATCAAACAATAAATCAGGGACAGGACAATTACAAAGTAAAGATTGTATTTAAATCGAGTGCTGCTGTTACAACAACTGATTTATTTGTGGAAGTCGTTCAAATGGGTGCACCAGTAGTATTAGATAGAATACCTGATACAAATGAGACTTTTGATGAACTTGATCTTGAACATGATGTTGATGATAATTTTACAAAGGGTAGATATTTCATGAAGATTATATTTGATGATCCAGATGGAAGTTTAGAATTTGTTGAAGATGATATGGTATTATCAACAGGACTTCAAAAGCTTATGACTTCAAGAGTTACAACATCAGGAAGTACTGCTACTATAATTGATACTGATTTTATAAATAATATCAAGGCTGTAGGAGATTTAGATGTTAAGGAATATATAAATAAATATCTATTTGTTAAAGATGTAGAAAATAAAAGAGCGACTCTATACATTCCAGTTAAAGTAATGAGAGCATCTACTTCTTATAATATAATTATCAATTCATCAATAGTTAGAAATTATGCTAAAACAAATGAAGTTATAAGATGGGATATAAAAACACAAAATGTACCAATTATATCAGATGTTATAACTGGTAGTATAATTGAGGATTATGATGATGATAAACCAGTAATAATAAAGGGAGATAATTTCTCAGAGAATTCTAGAGTTTATCTTAATGATGAAGAAGCTGATGATGTTGATTATAAAGAAATAGAAGTAAATGGAGTTACTTATAAATTCTTATATATATATCTTCCTGATGATTTAGATCCTGGAATATATACTATTAGAGTTAAAAATGATCAAAATCATGAAGCTATTGAATATGGGGCTTTTTCTATAGTGCAAGAAGGGGATTTTGTTCCAGATGATTATTTTGAATATCTAGATGAGGTTAGAGAAGGAATTGTAAAAAAAGATTCTAAATTAAGTGAAGGTATTATTGATATAGAAAAAAAATATAATGATGATAGTGAACTTGAATTTGATTTAGATGAGCTTATGGGTTTGAATACTTATATTAGAAAATTAAGTATTGAAGGCGATGAGGATGAATATATTAATAGTATAAAAACTTATTCTAAATGGGCTGACATAGAAGTAAGATATGCAAAGATTATAGATGAAGATTATTCAGATGAATTTGTAATCTATCTTGGAAGAGTAGAAGATAATATCAAAAGAAATTTAAGTACGAGACTTAATAAAATTATAAAATCAGAATTCATCCAAGTTAGAGGAGAAAATTTTGATTGTAGAGAAATTAGAGTATCTATGCCTATAATATATAAAACAAGTCCAATGCTTAGAGTTTACAGATATGATGAAAGCCTAAGAGTATTTGAAGAAATAAGAGATATAAATGTAGATATGGTTAATAAGAAGGTGAGTTTTACTTCTTATAATCAAGGTATTTTTGTTGTTGTAGAAGAATAATTGATGGTGGTGTTAAAATGTCAAGTAAAAAACATTTTATAAAAGATATAAGCAGAAGAATTCTTGGATTTCTTCTAGCTTTATCTTTGATTTTGGGTGGAGCACCGTTTGAGGCTATAAAGACGGTTTATGCTGTAGACTATGAAGTTGCAGGTATAAAAATAGAAACTGAATATGAAAAATTTTCAGATATTCCAAAGTCATTAAGAATTCAAGTTCAGTTTAATTTAAAGAATGTACAAGATGGAGATACTTTTAATCTCCCTGAAATAAGTTATACCGATTTTGGTGGTTTTTCAAATATATTAAGAAGTTCAAGTGACCGTATTGATCTTTTTGAATATATTACTACAGATCAAGCCACAATTGAAGAAATCAAAGACAATTTACAAGGTATTAAAGTTGGAGTTGGATTTGATAATATTTATGATTTTGATTATCCTGGTTCTTATAATTTAACAGGAACTGATAGTATAGTAAAAAATGGTTCGAATTTTATTATTAAAGGGGAGCATTTCAATCCTCAAATAAATTCGGATAAGGGTGATTCACCTAGTGACAGATCTATAAATATTCCAGATTCAAAATATGATGTTAGATATGTCAATGATAGTTCGATAGAGGTAAGAGAAATCGATGCAGGGGAATTAGGTTTAAAGACTTTAAATGTAAGTCAAATTGATAATGTAAAAAATAGAGGCGGAACAAATGATGTTGATGTTGAAATATCAAAGAATTATTTAGACGCATTTACAATTACTGATGAATTTGATTACGAAGGTCTTAAAATGACTCCAAAAAGAGGAGAAAGAGATTCAACAGTTTATGTTACTATGAATAATGGATTTACATTTGATGAAGATTATTCAGTGTTTTTCTTAGAAAATGATAATGTAAACTTTAATTCAGAATATCAAGTTAAGAATTCAGATATAAGAATAAGTCCAGATAAGAAAGTATTATCATTTAAAGTTCCTGATGTAAAACAGTTGGCCTATAATGTAATACTTACTAATTTGATAACTCAAGCTGGAGATAATTTGGATAAGTATGTAACAAAGCAATCATTGCTTGGAGATTTTTTAGTTACAGCTGTTGGTTCTGGTCCTGCAATAAAGGAAATAGATCCTACTAAAGGTTCAAATAATGGTGCAGAAGTTACTATTACAGGTCTTAATTTAGAAGAATTTGGTTATATTGATGGTATTAATAATGCAGATTTATCTGATAATAATTTAGATCAGATTGAGGTTGTTAATGAAAATATCAATACTAGTTTATTTGATCCAGATGGTGGAGAGATTCCAGTTCAAAAAATAAAGATATCATATAAGGATGTAAGAGATAATAATAATGATCCAATCGAAGTTGTAAGAAAAATAACAACTTTTATTGGTTCAGATGCATTAATTAAATATGATCCTGCTGATATAATATCAAGTTTTTCTTTTTCAACTTTTGAAGGTAATGCTGGTGGTAACACAGATGATACTTATACAGTTATAACAAAGGCAACTACTGCTGAAGATGAAACTGTTGATGTTACTATTATAGTTGAAACAGAGTTTCCTAATGGAGAATATGAAAGAGCTCTTAACATTGTTACAAAGGAAGATGCATACACTTTCCTTCCTAACAATGTAAAGGGTGAGATTAAGGATGTAACACCAGATAAAATACAAGTTGTTGAAGCCGGTGTTAATTTTGCAACAAAGGAAGCCAATTCAATATTAATTGATGGTAGTGAATTTAATGTATATACTTATGAAGTTGATGGAGAGCAAGTTGTTAACTATCCAAAAGTTGATCTTGGTGGACTTGTTATAAAAAAGAAAAAAACTAATGGACATTATGATGTTGTAAGAGATCCAGATACTGCAAATGAAAAGGCTATAAGTAATGCTAGAATCGATGTCTATAATGATAAAGGTGATTTGGTAACAGGAGCTATTGGTAATTCGAAAGGGTCTAAAATTCTTATTTATCTTCCAGAGGGTATTTTAATAGATGAAGGTGATGTTGATAGAGAGGTTCCAAGAGATGTACAAGTAGCAAATCCTATTCTTGATGATTCAGGAAATGGTGGGTATTTCAAATTAGAAGAGGCACTTTCTTATGTAACAGTAGCTTCAGGTTTTCCTTCTATAGAGAATGTAGAACCTAATGTTACTGCACTTGAAGAAGGTGAAGGAATTGAAGTTACAGGTACTAACTTTGATAATGAGGCCAAAGTTTATATATCTGGTCATGAAGTAAAGATAAATTCGATTGATGATTCTCAAGATGGTAAGAGTCAGATTATAAAATTTGATTCACCGACTTTTCCAGATGTTCAAGAAGGTGAAACTGTACTTCAAGTAGTAAATCCTGATGGTGGTAGTGATTCTTACAGATTTATATTTGTAAAATCTATAAATGAAAAGCCTGAGGTCGAATCATTTGCACCAAAGAAAGGTACAAAAGATACTTTAGTTGTAGTAGATGGAAAGAATTTTGTAAATAGACAAGTTTCAGTATCAAATACTACAGGAATTAATATATATAGACTTATAGGAACAAGAATATATCTAAAAGGTGAAAATCAAAATTCTGATGGAGATGATGTAAACCTTTATAATACAGATACAGGTCTTCAAAATGGTGTTCCAGAATTAAGAACTTATAATGCACCATCTTCAAATAGACTGATACAACTTGTTGATAATCAAGTAGAACTTGCGAATTATTATAGAGCAGTTATATTAGAAGAAAATGATGAAGGTAATACAAATTTCTATACTATAGAATATGATGAAAATGATAATATTATCCTTTATGATGGAGGAACAAAAACTTTAGTTGGTGAGAAGAAAAATGAATTTGAGTTTATGTTTAAGGATAATGCTATTAAGGCTGAAAGAAGTGATGGGTTAATATATAATGTTGTGGTAGGAGATTCAACTATTATACTTACAAATTCACAAGATCCATCAGATACATTCACATTAACATTAAAAACTGTATATTTAATAGAAGGTACACAAATTGTAGGTCAAAGAGCATATGTTGTTGACAAAACTAGAATAATGCTTACTATTCCAGAAAAAGTTAGAGGACTTTACAAGATAGTTGCGGTAAATCCAGATACAAAAAGTGGTGAATCAACTGATTTATTTGAATACTTCGAAAGAGCAGTTGTACCAACTATAAGTAAAGTTACACCTTCAGCAGGATCGTATTTAGGTGGATATTCTGTTGTTATAGATGGTGTTAATTTTGAGGATAATAGTATTATATATATAGATGGAATTAAATTGGATGAAGATGCATATAGAAAAGAAGGTAATTCTTTTGTAATAGATGAGTTTCCAGCGTATAAAGGAGACTTAAAAGAAGAAGGTATTGATAGAAAAGATGTTCCAATATCGATAGAAAACTCTGGTGGGGGTAGTATTACAAAGTCTAAGGGATTTACTTATGTAATTCCAGGTGCTGCACCTCCTGAAATAGTAGATATATCACTTCAAGGGAAAGATGAAGGAACAGCAGCAACTTCAAAAGGTGGAGAAATATTAAATATTGATTTTAAATATGCTCTATTTGAAGAACCTAGTGCTACAGAGCCTAAGTATAAAACTTGGATTGAAGGTAAGGATGCAGAAGGAAAAACAATTTATTTTGATGATTTAAATGGTAATAAAGAATTTGATAAATTTATAGATATTAAAAATATTCCAGAAGATAATGGTGTTGGACAGCCTTATTTTAAGAATTTGGATGAAAAAATAGATACTTATGAAAGATATATCGATAATGATATTACTAATCCTAATTCAGGAATATTTCCACAAGTTTATATTGGTGGAAAAAGAGCGAAGATAGTTGAATACAAAAATACTTCTGGTACAGGTGGTTATTTGAAAGTTGTAACTCCTGTTAATCCTGAAGGTGACCAAGATGTTTATATAGTTAATAATGATTTTGGTATATCGAATATTGAAAAATTAGCTTATGAAGGATTAAATCCACAAATTGAGTCTATGAACCCTGATTCAGGACCTATATCAGGAAATAGAAAGACATATATATATGGACAAGGATTTGATGTTACTAAGTACAAATTAAGTAAAGCTGATGGTAGTGGATTCAATGAAATCAGTGAAAAAATGCCAATGGTTAGATTTGGTGAATATGAAGCTTTTAAAGATATTAATAATAATACAGCAGAAGTTTCAATAGAAGATCAAAAAGAATCTTTAACTGTTAATTATGCTTTTGATGGTAGTATAGCTACATTAGATATAGAAATAGATTCAAGTAAAACGAATCAATCTACTACAGTTGATGATAGTAATTTTATATTTAAAAAGCAATATAAAGATTATCAAAATGATAAAGTATATATTGATTTATCTCAAATTCAAAATGAAAGTGGTACAAATTATCCTGGATATGAATACTTGGAGATAAATGTAGATAAAGATGTATTATATGTAAAAAGAGGATTTGCTCCAAAGGCAGAACTTATATCAAGTAATGAAGCGATAGTTTATACGCCTTCATATTCAGAAGTTAAATCAGGTGTAAGAGTAAGATATATTAATCCAGATGAAACTTTTGCAGATTTTAAATATAATTATTTAAATCCAGAAAGTGCACCATTTATTGATGATATATTAAAAGATAATGAATGGAGACCTGGTGAAGAAATAGATGAAAAAGGTAATTCATATAGGGTATTAAGAGTAAATTATAAAGGTGGATATACTATTCAAATTAATGGTGGAGACTTCAGACAAGGTGCTACTGTTAAAATTGGTAATTTACTAGATATAGCAAATGACCAAATAAATGAAGATGGTATGCCGACTAGTTTATCTTTTGTAATGCCAGAACTTAGCGAAGACGTTGTAGGAACTAGATATAATTTTTCAGTATTAAATCCAGATGGAGCAAGTGCGCTTTCTGATGATGATGATGTAGTGCCACCTATATTTATTGAATTTACTAAAGGTGAGCCAATTCCTGAAATTGAAAGTATAGAACCAAATGCGGGTCTTTCTACTGGAGGAACATTGGTAACAATTAGAGGAAATACAAAAGATACTGTTGGTAGTTTTAGACAAGGTTTAAATGTAATGTTTGGAGATGTTGAAGGGGACGTACAAAGTGTTTCTTACAATGAAATACAAGTATTAACACCACCTCATGTACCAGGTCTTGTAAATGTTACTGTTGAAAATCCTGATGGAGAAAGAACAACAAAAGAAGAAGCATTTACGTATTTATCAGATCCACTTATAACAGCGATTTTAAATCCAAAAGACGATAGAGAAGTAGATAGAATATCTTCAATCTCAATTGAAGGTGGACAACAAATAAAATTAAAAGGTAATGGATTCATGGAAGGAGCTAGAGTTGTATTTTATCCTGTTATAGAAGAAAAGGAAAAAGACAATGAGGAGCAAACTGGTGAAGACATATTTAGAAAAGGAAAAGAATTTGTATTAGTAAGTTTTGGTGCTGGAGAAGGTGTTGAATTTGTAGATAGTGAAACATTACTTGTGACTACACCAGAAGGAAAGCTTGATTCTTACGGTATCATGGTTATAAATCCAGATTTGGGAGCGTCTAATATTTATGAAGATTTAAAATATGGACTTCCACAGATTGATGCACCTACAGGTGTTGTTGCAGAGCTTATGTATGATAGATATATAAAAGTATTTTGGAATAAGGTTGACGAAGCTACTGAATATGAAGTTTATGTAGTAATTGATGACAACGAATTTGAACTTATTGGCTCAACGAAACAATTAAGTTTAATATATGAAGATTTAGAACCTAAAACTAAATACAAATTTATAGTTAAAACATTAGGAGAATATGGAGAATCAAAAGCTTCTAATGAAAGTAATAGTGTAAAAACAGGTAGTACTGTTGGGTATGAAGATAGTGATGAAGGTTTAATTGATAATACTCAAATCATAAGAAGTGGACCAAAGGTTAATGTTGTTTTAGGAACTTCGGATTATGATGATAAGGAACTAAGAATAGATTTAACTAGAGGTGAATATGCTGGAGCTAACGAAATTACAATTAGTATGCCAGCGCAGACGATAACAGATAATGATGCTAAAGATATTTATATTATGGCAAATTCTTATACTGCTAGATTTAATCCTATGTCATTTAATAATGATTTGATGGAGGACAATGATAATAATGATGAAACTGGTATAAGACTTAGAATAAAGACAGATTCTATGGAATATGTAAAACCAGTTGGTAAGATTTCAAAATCGGTAATATCAGATCCAATTGTTATAGAAGGAAGTTATTTTGATGATAAGTATGAACAAACTCTTGATTATATGAATGGTTATATAAATCTTTCTATGGATTATGATATGCAAATGGTTCAAATGAGAAACTATAAAATAATGACACTTAATTATTTTGATGAATATAGCGATAGTTGGAATCCAGTTATAGGAAATGCAGATACTGGATACAATGTTAATGGGAATATAAACAGAGCAGGAAAATACATCGTAATCGGTTCAAAGTATTAAATTTGAGGGAATATAGATGTATATAGATTTTTATTTTTAAAGTCTAAAAATTTTGCTGATTTTTATTTTTAAAGTCTAAGATATTCAATAAAAAATTCTACTAAATCAAAATTTATACTTTGCTAAAATCTAAAACTCGCTTCGCTTCAAACAGTTAGATTTTTTAACGCAAAGTATAAATTTAGATTTAAGAATTTTAATTTCATATCTATATAGATTTAAAAATAAAAATCAGAAAATTAATATTAAAAAAACTAAAAAAAATTTAAGAATAAAAATTAAAAAATTAATATTAAAAAAACTAAAAAGATTTAAAAATAAAAATCAATATTTATAAAAAACTCTAATAATTTTTTATAACATCAAAATTAGAAGAGTATAGAATCAATTTTTTATGAAATATTTTGCACAGTTTATATTGAACAAGGTTGTTGTTTATAGATTTTAAAAATAAAAATATTAAAAAACAACCTTATAAAAAACTAAAATGAAAAGAGAAAGGTGAGTTTTGATGAACAAATCTTTTGGATTTATAAAATCTATTATGGCAAAAATGCTTGTGTTTGTTCTTATAATGGCTTTGTATAAGCCATATTCTTTTGCAGATGAATTTACTTATAGGGATTTAAATGGTACTATAAGTGCAAAAAGTTCAAGAAGAATAACTATTTTAGGAGCAGATGGAAATACATATGAGGCGACTCATGATGAAAATACTGTTATTAAAAAGAATGGAAAAACTGTTGATGAAAATGGAGAAAGAATAACATATAGAGCATTATCAAATAATATGGAAGTATATGTTAGACTTGCATATAGAACTAAGAGTTCAAATAGAAGAGATGTAAAATATGAATACTTTATAAAAGAAATAGAGACATATTATGATACAAAACTTGGTGGACTTGTTAAGGAGAATAATAACAACAATTTAGTTATTGATGTTGATGGAGGAAAAGAACATACTTTTCCTGTAGCAAATAATCCGACTATATGGGTTAATGGTAGACAAAAGAATAATGATAGCGAACCGTTTACTATAAATGATATTGAAGTTGGTGCTAGTGTTGAGATTGTATTAGATGATACAGATATAACATCAATTAAATCTTTATCTTCAGAGAATTTAGATTCACAAAAGGTTGATATAATTGAAGTTAATGATAATGATGTTATATTTACAAGAGGAAATAATAAGAGTTATAAGCTTCCAAAGGCGAATAACTTTGTATTTCAAATAGATAATATAAATAGAGATATAGGTGATATTGATTTAGGAAAAGATGCTTATATATTTACTGACAATAATAATAATGTATCTGTTGTTAAGCAATTTCAAAATTATGAAAGTGGATATATTACATCCATAAATAATGATGCCATAACATTAAGAGATGATGATGGACAAAGTCATATATTTTATACAGAAAGTAATGCCTATAAAAGTGAACTTAATTTAGGTAAAAGAGTTTCAATTCAAGCTAAGTATAATCCACAAGAGCAAAAGAATTTCATAATAGACATGGATAATTATGAAAGTCATATTAATTTGACTCATCTAGAAGGGATAGTAAAGAGTATATCTAATAGTAAATTAGAATTAGAATCAATGCCTGATGAAAAAATGTATTATCTAGATATATTAGAAGATGCTTATTTTAGGTTAGATGATGAGGATACTAATGTAAAATCATTTAGAAAAGATATGGAAGTTTATATTGAACTTAGGTCTGGTAAAGTCAGTTTGATGGAAAGTTATTCGACTGATAATCCTGGATATATAATGCCAGGAACAAAGACTGTTATAGGAACTGTTAAATATATTGACAAAAACCAAGTGAATCTTATATTACCAACAGGGAAAGAAGAAATATATTTTATGCCTTCATATGTACCAATAACTAAAAATAAAGTATTTTCTTCAGTTGATAGAATTTATGCTGGAGATAGATTGAAGCTTTATTTTGACGAATATGATAGTAAAACTGCTTCAAGAATAGTAATTGATTCTGATTCAGTTCAAATTTCAGGACTTTATTCAGGAGTTTTAAAACTTGTTGATGATATGTCAGATGAAATTGTATTTGAAAATCTAAAAAGATATAAAAATGGAGAATGGGAAGATGAAAATGGTCTTTCTAAATTAGAATTATCAGATAAATTCCCTGTTTATATGGGTGGAAATGAACTTGGATTAGATTGGTTAAAGCATTATAGAGGAAAGACTGCTTATATAGCGATGGAAGATTTCTTTTCAACTCAAAGAATTAAAAAAATGGTGCTAAAAAATAATTTTGAAATAACATATGATGATGCAGCAATTGAAACATTAAATATGTATACTCAAAGTATGGAGCTTAATAATAAAAGAAATGTAGTACTTGATGATGGAACTATGATAATTAAAAATGATAGAATTGTAGATCCATATGCAATTAATTTTGATGATAGTGCTCTTGTTATAGCTGATAGAACATCATCTTCGGAACTTAGAGGAGATGTTGTATATGTACATGATAATGGATTTAATCCTAACAATGCAGGAAATTATCAATTATATGCAGGAGAATTAGAAGAAATATTTAAAGAAAAAATTGTACTTGATGATTTCTTTATCTTACAAAATAATGAATGGTATTCATTTGATGATGAAAAAGAATTATTCATAGATGATGAGACTGCATTTTATGATATGGAAGATGAAGAACTAATATCAAGAGAAAAATTCTATTCTAGTAATTATAGTGTTGATGATGATAGTGATTATGCAGAAGATAGAAATTTAGATGATTATTATGGATATATATATACTAATGGAGATAGAGTGGTAGCAGTTGGAATAACAGATGATTTAGGTTCATTAAATGCTTATAGAACAACAACTGCGAAAGTGGAATCTGTAAAAGATGATAAACTTGTAGGTTCTAAGGCTAAATTCTATGATGCTAGAGACTGGAGTAGAAGAAATGATAGATGGATGCCAAAGTCAGCTTCGTTAAATGTAATACTTGATGAAGCGACAATTATAAGAGATAATAAGGTTATAAAACCGTCAGAGTTAAGAGTGAATGAGACTGTGTACATGATAAGGGATGGCGCAATAGGATATGTTTTAATAGTTAAATAGGAGTTGGTTTAATGTTTAAGAAATTAATATCATTAATATCTTTTATGATGATTTTGCTATCATCTTTTGGAACTTGTTATGCAGATGTTGTTGGTTTTAATGGCGGAGTTAATAATGAGTATGAGTACAAAGAAGTTGTGTTTCTTTCAGGTGAACCTGTAACTTTTGTAGGAGAATATAGTTATAAGGTAAAAGGAAAGGGAACTCAAAAGAAAGTTAGCTATAAATTTGATTTAAAAGATATTAAAAACAAGGAAAATGAATTAAGTAGAAAGATTGATTACACAGTAAATTATGATATAAGAGAAGATAAGGGACAAACTATTGCTAATTTAGTACTAGATAAATATAGTGAAAGTGTAGAAATTGACGGTGTTGAATATGATTTAGAAGATTATCAACTTTCAAAATCAGATGTAGTTGATAATAGACCTGTATCAGATTATATGTCTGGAAATACAAAGGCAAGAAAGTATTATCTTATAAATAAAGATCAAGGAAAAGTAATAGTTGAGGTTTCTGGTGGAGAAGTTGGTTATAGCAATTTTTGGGGAAATACTCAAACAAAACTTATGAATTATGTGATAAGTGCAAGTAGAACCGAAGTTGCTAAAGATGATGACAATGATGCGGATGATTACAATTGGAATGGAACTGTAGAAATCCAAACTTCAGCTACGATGAATAAACAAATAAAATATTCAAATAATGATGCTAATTACACATCTTTTGAAGGTGGTAATGTAAAAGTAGAAAATAGCGAAGTAGTATCTAGTTATACTTATGATTTACCTGATATGGGTACTGATGGAACAGCGGATAATAATGATAGAAAAAATGGAAATATAAAGATATCTTCAAATATGGTACCTAAATTACAAAGACTAATAGTACCTAAGTTTAAGGATATAAAAGGTCATTGGGCTCAAAAATATGTAGAAAAATTATATTCTTTAGATATTTTTGATGAAAGAGGAGAACATTTTGATCCAGATATACCAATGCTTAGAATGGAATATACAAAAGCAGTTATGAGAGCGTGTGATATAAGAGTTAAGGCAAATTTAGGGGATTCATTTACTAATTTCCCGGTAAATAATTCTAATATTACAAAGGATGAAAAAATGCTTTTTTATGATGTAGATACAAATTCTCAAGATTTTGCATTTATAGAAAAGGGACTTGAGAAAGGTCTTATAAAGGGTATTGATAAAAGAAATTTTGGAGCTGATGATAAGCTTACTAAAGCTCAGGCAATAACTATAATGATTAGAGGCTTAGGGTTTGAAAATAAAGCACCAAATCCAGGATATAAGACTAATTTTAGTGATGATTATACAATACCATCCTGGGCTAAAGATGCTATTTATGTAGCTAAGGAAATAGGACTTATTGAGGGAGATAGCTCTAATAAAATTCATGCAAATCAAATACTAACAAGGGCTGAAGCCTCAAAACTTTTAGTTAGATTTATGGAATTTTTAGAAAAAGATTTGAAGAAAGATTATAGAGAAAATATTATTTATTTCTAAAATATTATATAAATTTTTAGATTATAAAAATCAATAAAAAATACTTTCAAGTAAGATTTTGAATTAAAAAATCTTTTTGGAAGTATTTTTTGATTTCTAAAATATTACATAGAAAAGTATATTAAATCTTTTGCACTATTTTTATAATTTGATACAAAAATTTAATATAATTTTTGCAATTTGTAAATTTTAAATGGTATAATAAAGAAGCTTTTTATTGTATATTAATAGATAATTAGATGGAAGTTCAAAAAAATATATTTTAATTTATAAATATAAATAAATGATTAATAGTTTTTATATTGAGATTCAATTTTAAATAAAGTAAATAGCTTGGAGGTTAGTGGTATATGGATTTAGGTAGAAGAAAAAATACTATAGCAATATTTTTGATTATAAATATTTTTATAGCTAATTTTATAACAGCATTTGCAGTAGGAGAGGGACTTCCTACTGATGATTTAGCAAATGAAGTGAAAAAGACAAATAATGAAAACAAACAAGTAAATACAGATAATAACACTAATACACAGTTGCCACCGCAAACACAGGAAGAAAAAACAGCATATGAAGAACTTATGGTGGAATCTTATTATAAGCTTGTTAAATTAGGGATAATAGAAGAATTAAGAAATTATAAAACAGATCAAGTTGCTTTATCTAATAATGTATCTGCAAAATCTCATAGAGATGGAATAAAATATGATTCGGCTGGAATTTTGGCAGAGTTAAAGAAACCTGTACTTAGAGGAAATTTTGCAAAATATATAGCATTAATCATGGCAGATGAAACTTCTTTACAAATATATGACAATCAAATAAATGTTGAAGATTTAGGAATTAACGATTTAAAAAACAATAATCCATTAAGAAGATATATTGCATTTATGATTGCAAATAAATATATGAGTGGGTATTCTGATGGAACATTTAAATTATCAGAAAGAATGAAGACTATGGAAGGTATTGCTGTAATGGTAAGACTTTTAGGCTATAAGGATGCGTACCTAGAAGGAACTTGGCCGCATAATTATATAGCAAGAGCTTTAAGAGATGGTGTTTTAGATGGCATTGATTTAAGATATCAAGAAACATTAGATTTTGGAACTTATTGTGTAATGCTTTCAAATTTATTAGAAGCAAGAACTATAAAATCAAAGAATGAATTTGGCTTTATAGAGGATGGAAATGAGATATTTAGAGAGAAAAAATTTAATATATATAAAATAGAAGGTTTTAAAATTAAAGAAAAATATGAGTATGATAATTATGTAGAATTAACAGTTGTTTTTGATGAAAATAATAATAAATCAAAAGCAAGAACTTTTACAAAAGGCGATGAACGCACATTTTTATTAAAAGATGGATATAACCCAAATATAAAAATGGGTTTGAAGGCAAGTGCATATGTAAATGAATATGACAGAGTTTTATATATAATGTATGATTCAAAGCAAAAGAATTTAGATGAAAATGCATATATTGAAGAGTCTTATGATTCTTATCCTGAAGGTTATATAAAAATAAGTAATAAAGAAGATTATATAAAGATATCTTCAAGAGCACAGATATATTTAAATGGAGAGCCTGTTGAAGAAAGAAAATTTGATGATATCTTAGATTATGATGTATTTGGTAATTTTGTAGTTGAAGATGATGTTTTAATATATGCATCTTTAGTTTCGTGGAAAGAAAGAGATTTTTATATAGAGGAAATAGATAAAGAGGCAAAAGTTCTTAAATGTATTGATACTACAAATGGTAGTAGAGAAGAAGTTAAGATAAATGAAGATATAAGAGATTTTTATATGATTGAAGGAAACACAACAAAGAAAATTTCTTTTGAATCGTTAAAAATTGGAGATATTATTAATTTAACAAATGATAGATATGATACACAGACGAAAGATATATATGCTTGGAGAAAGGTATATAAGGGAAGGTTAAAGAAAATATTAGGTGGTAACAATGGTCAACAAATAAGATTTACATTAGATAATACAAATAATGTAGAGTATCAAGTTGAAGATAGATTTGGATATACTTATAATAATAATAAAAATATTTATGATGCAAGTAGTGAAAGTTCTGATGTTGCGACTGTTTTACAAGATTTTTATAAAGAAAATTTATCGTTATACTCTAACTGGAGAGATAAAATAACTTATGTATCTGGTAATTTTAATCTTAAAATAGATCTTTATGGAGTTCTGATAAGTTTTTATAGTGATTCTTCAGGA
Source organism: Peptostreptococcaceae bacterium (assembly GCA_025210335.1). Lineage (GTDB taxonomy): Bacteria > Bacillota > Clostridia > Peptostreptococcales > Peptostreptococcaceae > JAOARY01. The sequence continues at coordinate 80,171 of JAOARY010000005.1, forward strand.
AGAATAAAGATATATGATAGTAATAAGAGTAAAAAGACTTATGATTTTGATGAAATTGAAGATTATGAGTACTTAAAAGAAATAGCAGCGACTGGTGATATAATAAAATACACAGTTAAAAAGAATGGTAAATTAAAGAGAATTGAAGAAGATGATATTATTGATGTTAGCGAAGAAGATAAAAGATTAGCGACAATAAAGGAAGGCGATGACTTTGGTGTTAACACAGTAGAAATAGATGGAGAAGAATATGAAATGAATAATAATACCATATTTTATGATTATTCAAATCATAATCCAAACAATGTTAAGAAGTTAAGCCTAAAGAATTTTAAAGAGAAAGATGTTCTTTCGGATGTTAAAGTTATTTTTAGAACAGATGATGATGAAACGGGATTATTAAAATTATTAGCAGTAAGAGAGAATATGGAGGGTATTAGAGAAGATACAGTTGCCGCTTATGTTAAGGATAGTTATAGGCTTGGAGATAAAAAATATGCACAGTTTTTAGAATATGAAAAAGATACTTATGCCGAAAGTAGAATAGATGATGTTTGGGATGATTATTATATTGATGGCAGAATTGTTTTATATGAAGAAGGAACAGATGGTTATTTTAACTTAGCTATAAATGAAAAGGATTATAGGTTTGTAGTTGGGAAAGTAACAGATAAAGATAGAAAGAAAATGACAATTGATGATGATGAAGAATTTAGATTGGATGAAGATGAAAGTTTCTTAATAGAAAGAGATAAGCTTACGGATTTATCTGATTTAGAAGAAGATGACGTTGTAGTTGGTTATTCAGAGCGTAGTGAAATAAGAATGATAAAGAAATTAAATGATAAAGGTGATGAGGTTGAAGTAGGAATTCTTAAAGAAATTGATTTAGATAATAATACAATAGAAGTTGAAATAGATTCTGAAAATGAAGAATTCAAGACTTTTGATGATATTGATTTTATATTCAAAAATGAATATCTAAAGCTTAAGAGTAACAAAAAACCTTTAATAGAAGAATTTAAAGATAAGAATGTAATAGGCAAGTCAGTAATTGTAATTTATGATGATAAGTCTCAAAAGATAAAAACTTTAATAGTTTATGACCAATCAAATTAAATCATAAAATAAATTTAGCTATTTTATTAAAAAGAGATTAATCTTTGGTAAATTTTTACCTTTGCTATTAATCTCTTTTTAAATTTATGTTATAATAACTAAGTTGATTACTTTTTATTAACAAAATTAAAGGAGGGAAATTCATGAAAATTGTAAAAATATTATTTATCTATTTATTAATTTTATTAAATACATTTATAGTTTTTGCTCAAGAAGATATGAATTTATTGGAAAATGATAAGAATATCTCATATATTATAAGATTAAATCCCTCTATTAATGAAAATATTGAAGATAAAAACACTTTTGAAAATGAAAAAGATATTGATAGCAAAATTAAAGAAGATAATATGAATCAAAAATTAAGTAGAGCTATAGATAAGAAGATATCATTAGAAGATTTTAATATATTAAAAAGTGATGATGATACATATTTAATAACTATTGATAATGAGCTATCTTTAAGAAAATTAGAGGAAAGCTTAGATAAAGATAAAATTTTATATATTGAAGAAAATAAAAAAAGAAGGAAGTTAGAAGTAGACAATATAAAGGATAATGACAATCTGAGTTTTAGTAGTTCTAATTTAGATGATTTACAAAAGCGAAGTTGGGCTATTTCTAAAATGAACCCATCAAATGCACAATCTGCAATTACAATTGATAAAGAGATAATAATAGCTGTTATAGATTCTGGAGTTGATTATAATCATGAATATCTAGATGGGAATGTAATGCAAGGTTATGATTTTTGGAATGAAGATTATGATCCAATGGATGATGATGGACATGGGACTCATGTTGCTGGTATTATAGCAATGACCATAAATCCATACAAATATAAGATAATGCCAATAAAGGCCTTGGATTCGAATGGTGATGGTGATGATTACACAATAGCAAGAGGTATAAGATATGCTGTTGATAATGATGCAAATATAATAAACTTAAGCCTTGGTGGGGAAGGTTATTCTCGAACTATGAAGGATGCAATAGATTATGCGATAGAGAATAATGTATTAGTAGTATGTGCAAGTGGAAATGAAAATGAAAATATAAGAAATTATTATCCAGCTAATTTTGAAAATTGTATAACTGTTGGAGCAACAACTGTTGCAGATGAAAGATGGAATTATTCAAACTATGGAGATAATTTAGATATAACTGCACCTGGTAGGGATATTATAAGTACTGTTCCGGATTTTGCAGATATAGATTCAAAGCAAGATGGATATACTTTTTATAGTGGAACATCTATGGCAACGCCATTTGTAGCTGGAGCACTAGCTTTACTTTTAAAAATAAATCAAGATTCATCTTCTAGTCAAATAGAACAGGAATTATATAAAAATACATTGGATTTGGGTTCTTTAGGTAAAGATATATATTATGGATATGGACGAGTTGATTTTACTAATTTTAAGGTAGTAAAAGAGTATAATATTAATGTCACCCAAAGCATTGATGTATTAGAAAATGAAATAGCATTAAATGATTCATATATAGATATTAGATTAAAAAATGATTTAAAACCTAAAGTAAAAGCATATCAAAATAATAAACTTTTAGAAGCTAATGTTTTATATGAAAATAAAGGATTAAAAATATCTTTTGAAGAAGAATTAGATGAAGAGTATCCGCTTATTATTAATTTAGATGATAAAAAAGTGATAAAATTAGATATATTAAAAGAACAAAATGAATTTGAAATCTTTGAAAATTCTAATGTTGAATTCAATATAAATGAATTTAAGGATATAGATATAGTTAATAGTAATTTTAAGCTACTGCTTTTAAATTATAATGATGATGATATTTCTAATTTCATACCTTATGATGATTATACTTATGAGATAAAAGATAATAAAATATATCTAAGGCTTATGAAATTAAAAGAAGGCTATCACAGCATATATCTACAAGGGTTAAAGGACATTTTGGGTAATAATTTAGATTTTAGATTTAATTTTTATTATTATCCTAAAAAATAATTAAAAGCTGTAGGAGGCATAATATGAGTTTGATAGGAAGTATATTTAATCCGCAAACGAGAGCGGTTAATAGATATAGAAAAATGGCAAAACAAGTAATAGCATTAGAAGATACTTATAAGGATTATACAGATGAACAATTAAGAGAAAAGACTACTGAATTTAGAAATTTAATTCACAATGGTTCATCTTTGGACAGTATAATTATAGACGCATTTGCTGTTGTTAGAGAAGCAGCATTTAGAGTACTTGGAATGAAACATTACGAAGTTCAAATCATGGGGGGGATTGCTCTTCATGAAGGAAATATATCAGAGATGAAAACAGGTGAAGGTAAAACTTTGGTATCTACTTTACCAGCCTATTTAAATGCTCTTAGTGGTGAAGGTGTATTTGTAATAACAGTTAATGATTATCTTGCAAAAAGAGATAGAGAAGAAATGGGTAAGGTTCATGAATTTTTAGGACTATCTGTAGGGATTGTATTTAGAGATTTAACGCCTGCACAAAAAAAGCTAGCTTATGCTTGTGATATAACATATGGAACAAATAGTGAATTTGGTTTTGACTATCTTAGAGATAATATGGCTGTATTAAAAGAACAAATAACACAAACAAGAAGAAATTATGCTATTATAGATGAGGTTGATTCAATCCTTATAGATGAAGCTAGAACTCCACTTATAATAAGTGGTATGGGTAATAGACCATCACAATTTTATATAACTGTTGATAAGTTTGTTAAATCGCTTAAAAAAGATGATGATTTTGAAATAGTTATGGATGGAAAGATGGCAGTACTGACTGAAGATGGTATGGATAGAGCTGAAAAATTCTTTAGCTTAGATCATATAGCAGATGCTAAAAATGTAGAATTACTACATCATATAAGACAAAGTCTTCAAGCTAATTATGTCATGAAAAAGGATCAAGACTATGTTGTTAAAGATAATGAAATAATGATAGTTGATAAATTTACAGGAAGACTTATGCCAGGAAGATCTTATTCTAATGGACTACATCAAGCTGTTGAAGCTAAAGAAAATGTAGAAATTAGAAAAGAATCAAAAACTATGGCAACTATAACATACCAAAATTATTTTAGAATGTTTAACAAACTTTCTGGTATGACTGGTACTGCATTTACAGAAAGACATGAATTCTTAGAAACTTATGGAATGGGTGTTGTAAAAATACCTACAAATAAACCTATTAAAAGAATGGATTCTCATGATAGAGTTTATCAAAATGAAAAAGCAAAGATGAATGCAATTGTAGAAGAAGTAGTAAAAAGACATGAAACAGGTCAACCAATACTGATAGGTACAATATATATTGATAAATCAGAACAAATAGCTAGTATGTTAGCTAAAAAAGGTATTAAATATAACCTTCTTAATGCAAAACAAGATGAGAATGAAGCTGAAATAGTAAAAAATGCTGGTCAAAAAGGAGCAATAACAATTGCAACTAATATGGCTGGTCGTGGTACAGATATCAAGCTTGGAGAAGGTGTTGAAGAATTAGGTGGACTTTTGGTATTAGGTACTGAAAGACATGAATCAAGAAGAATAGACAACCAATTAAGAGGTCGTTCTGGTAGACAAGGAGATAGTGGAGAATCATTATTCTTTGTATCTTTTGATGATAGTATGTTTAAAAGACTTGATAAAGAACAGATGGAAAGAATAAGAAATATGGTTAAAAAACTAGGTGTTCCAGAAGATGAACCTATTTCAGATAGAGTTGTATCAAAAGCAGTAGAAAATGTTCAAAAGAATATAGAATCTATAAACTTTAGAATAAGAAAGTCTACATTGGAATTTGATGCTATACTTAATAAGCAAAGAGAAACAATTTACAATGAAAGAAATAAGATATTAAAAGGGGAAGACAAAAAAGAATTTATCCAAGCTATAATAAAAGATATTATAGAATATAAGATAAATATATATACAGAACATAGTGATTTCCCTGAAGAATGGGATTTAGAATCATTACAAAAAGAATTAAAACTAAATCTTGGATTTGAAGATAGAATTGATATACTTGGTAGAGATGAAAATGAAATAATGGAACTTGATAGAGAAAAATTAAAGCAAGAATTTTTAGATGTTGCATTACAAGTATATGATGAGAAAGAACAAATGATAGGAGATACTCAACTTAGATATGTGGAAAGACTTAATATGATGAAGTTCATAGACAAAAGATGGATGGATCATTTAGACTTAGTTGAACAGTTAAGACAAGGTGTTGGATTACAAGGAATTGGAGCACAAAACCCTGTTAGAGTATTTAATAATGAAGCATTTTCTATGTTTGAAGAGATGTTAATTCTTATAAAAGAAGATACAGCAAGATCGATACTTACTATTTCAAGAAATGAAGAAGAAATGGCAAGAGAAAAAGTTAATAGAGAAAAGCTAAAAGAAAGCGAAAGAATTGAAAGAATCAAAGAGTTAGAAGATAAATATAAAGTATTTAAAGATAGACTTTATAAATTACCACAAAACCTTCCTGCTTTAGGATTTAACATGGATATAAATGCGACTGAGGAAATAGATGTAGTAGCAAGATTATATTATTTAGAAGATGGATATGAAATGCCAGTTGAAGGATATAGTAAGAAATTAAGAGTAAAAGGTGAGTTTAAAGTCAACTTTGAAAGAATTGGAGAAGAATTCTTTAAAAAAGGATGGTACCAAGTTAAGGTATTTGTTGTTGGAGAAGAGGCTGCAACAATAAACTTTGAAATAGTTGATGCGAAAGATTTGGAAAATGTTAAAAAACAAGAAGAACAAAAAAGGGTTGCAAAACCAAATATAGAATTTTTCCCAGATGATATTCCTGTTGTTAGCTTTAAAATAAGAGATGATAAGACAAAATCGAAAGAAGCTCTTATGAAGATTGTTTATAATGGAAATGTGAAAAATGCACATACAGCAACAGTTCCAATAAATGATGGAGAGGTTTTTGTAAGTATTAAAGAACCTAAGATTGGTTGGAAAAAAGGTATGTATAATGTTTTTGTTAAAATTGATGATAGAGAAGTAAATATGCCTTTTATGATTGTTAATAAAGTAGATAAAGACCAAAGACTTTGGAAGATTGATTTACGCTTTGAAATAGATGAAGTAGAAAATGAAGATGCAAAAGAAATTGAGCAAAATGAATCTGAAGAAGTAAAAGATTTAGAAATTAGCAAAGATGAAAGTGTAAAAGAGAATGAAGATGAGGTTTTATTTAGTGGTATAGGACAACTTATTTATATTGAAGAAGGTAAAGTTATAAATAATATGCCAATAAAAGTTAGAAAATCTGGTAGAGTCAGATTTAAATTAAGAAAAGATAAAGATAATCAGTGGCCTTTAGGAAGATATGAATTTAGAGTGATAAGTAATAATGATGTTATAATGACAAAACACTACAAAGTAGTTTAGGAGGAATATTATGTCTAATAAGAGTGTGAAATTAAACTTACCAAAAGAATTTAGAGAATATATGTGGTTTAGGTATCTACCTGATTCAACATTTAAAGCTTATATGCTTGTTGGAATGGCTATGTCTCAAAGGTTAGAAGGAGAAGAAGCGCTAAAACTTGTTATGGGAATGAAGTTAGAATCTCAAGCAGAGCTTCCAGAGGCAGTAATAGATGAAAAGAAAAAAGTATTAAAGAAATTCGGATTAGAATATCCTTCTTCTAGAGAAGAAGATATTAAACTTTTACAAAAGTTAAAGCTTATAATTGTTGGAAAAACAGAAAAGGGAAATATAGCATTTGTTTGCACTAATCCTATTCCAAAACCAGAAGATGTATTAAATATAGATGATGAAGAAAGAGCTATATTAGAGCAAGTTAAATTTGAAGCAAAATATCAAAATGCATTTAATATGATACTTACTTTAATGCTTAATAATAGTGGTAGTTATGTAGGAACTTTAAAGCATATATGTGATACTACTAATGTTAAACTTTCAGAAGTAAAAAAAGTATTAAATTATCTTATAAATGAAGAAAAATCTTTAAGTCTAAGATCAAATAAAAAGTTTGATTCATTAAAGAAAGAAGATAAAATTTATATAGATATAGTTAAGGATGTTTTTGAAGAAAAGAGATTTGTAATAAGCGAATAATAATATGTTTTTAATAGAAAATATATGATAAATGAAAGGATATTCAATAAAAAATAAAATTTTTTATTGAATATCCTTTTTTATTTTATTAAAAATATTTATGAAAACAATATGAGTAAAAGCCTGATATTCCAAAGTATAAAGCCTTTGTTTTTTCTTTTTTATATAAAAAAAATTGATAATTCTTATTTGAACTATAGCATATAATTATTGTTATTTTTTTTACTATTTATAATAGATATTAAACCGAATTATTTTGCTTTCCGATAAAAAAAATGTAGATTCGTATTATATGTATTATTAAGACTAAAGGAATTAAGAAAGAGAGGTGTTAGATTTGATTATAAATCATGATCTAAACACGATTAATGCCCTTAGAATTAGAAGTGGGTTATTAAAAGATAAAAATGATAGTATAACAAAGTTGTCATCAGGAAAGAGAATTAATAAAGCTGCTGATGATGCTGCGGGTCTTGCAATAAGCGAAAAGATGAGATCACAAATAAGAGGATTAAGACAAAGTTCAAGGAATATTCAAGATGGAATATCTTTGATACAAACAACAGAAGGAGCCTTAAATGAAGTACATAGCTTAATTCAAAGGGGAAGAGAATTAGCAGTACAAGCTTCTAATGATACTTTATCAAATGATCAAAGGGGACATATAAAAGCGGAAATAGATGAGATAAATTCTGCAATTGATGGAATTTGTACGGATACTCAATTTAATGGAATGAGAGTATTAGCTGGAGGAGCTGGTGGTGCTGGTGGCGGAACGGGAGGAACTGCTGGGGCTGTTGGCGGAACGGGGCGACCTGCTGTTGCTATTGGCGTGAACGGGGGTGCGGCGGGAGCATGTGAATATACCGGCGGCGGGGCGGGGTCG
>JAOARY010000006.1 GCA_025210335.1 Peptostreptococcaceae bacterium
GTATTATGGAAGGTAAAGCAACACCAGAATATGCAAAATGTGTTGATATATCAACAGCAGCAGCATTAAAGGAAATGATAATACCAGGGCTTTTAGCAGTATTAACACCAGTACTAACAGGATTTTTACTAGGTTCAGAAGCTCTTGGAGGTCTTCTTGCAGGAGCATTGGTATCTGGAGTTTTAATGGCAATAATGATGGCTAATGCTGGTGGAGCTTGGGATAATGCCAAGAAATATATAGAAGAAGGAAATCATGGTGGTAAAGGTTCAGAACCTCATAAAGCTGCCGTTGTAGGGGATACAGTAGGAGATCCTTTTAAAGATACATCAGGACCATCTATAAATATATTAATCAAACTTATGACTATAGTTTCACTTGTATTTGCACCTGTGTTTGTTAAATATGGTGGGATACTTATAGAAGCATTAAGTAAATAATAAAAATTTAATTTATTTAAATAAATACCTAAAGCATATAATCTTTTAGATTAATGTTTTGGGTATTTTTTATAGGAAAAATAAATATTTAAAAAATATTCATTTAGGTATAAGTATTAATAGCTTGTTTTTTACTTTATAAGATAAAAAATGATATATAAAGTAGGTGATTTATTGATAGAAAAAACAGATATAAACAAGATTATTGATGAAAATAAAAAAATTAATCTAGCAATCGAAGATTCTACTGATGCAATAGGAATAGCTGATGAAAATGAAAAAGTTATTTATGTAAATAGAGCATTTGAAATTTTAACTGGCTATAAAAAAGAAGATTTAAATGAGGCTGGAGGTTCAAAAGCTTTATATAATAATGATGCATCTTTTGATATATTTTCAAATTTAAAGTCAGGGCATAATTGGAGAGGTGAAGTTGATCTAAAAAGAAAAGATGGAAAAATTGTAAAAGTATATTTAAGAGCTAATGCATATGTGGGAGAAGACAATAAGGTAAAAGGTTTAATAGGGATACATTCTAATCTAGAAGAGCTTATTGAATTAAAAGAAGAGTTAAATAAAAAAATAAAAGAAAAATCAAATTATTTTAATTTATCTTATGATTTACTATGTATTTTTGATAAAAAGGGATATTTTAAAGAAGTGAACACTTCTTGGTATAGACTTCTTGGATGGGATGAAGATGAAATAATAGGAAAACATTATAAAGATTTAGTGCATGAAGAAGATCATTACCATTCTAAATTAATTGATAAAGCTATGTATGAAAATGATTATTTAGGTAGATTTGAAAATAGGATAAAAACCAAAGACGGCAGTTATAAATGGTTTTCTTGGAATTTATCAATAGATAGATTAAATAAAATAACTTATGGCGCGGGTAGAGATATTACAGAAGAAAAAAAAGCCAAAGAAAATGAACATAAATTATTCCAAGAAATTGAACAAGTAAATAAAGAACTTAAAGATTTTGCTTATATAGTATCACATGATTTAAAAGCACCTCTTAGAGGGATTGCAACTATTGCAAATTGGGTAAAACAAGATTATAAAGATATTTTAGATGAACAAGGAAATTCTATGCTAGATTTACTTATTTCAAGAGCAGATAGAATGAAAAATCTAATAGATGGAATATTAGATTATTCTAGAGTCTCAAGATTAAAAGATAATATGAAAACAGTAGATTTAAATCAAGTAATAAAAGATGTAAAATCAATTTTGATAGTGCCAGCCAATGTCAAAATAATAGTTAATGATATATTGCCAAAAATAAAATTTGAGCCGACAAAGATAACTCAAATCTTTCAAAATTTAATAGGAAATTCAATAAAATATATGGATAAGGAAGATGGATTTATCATAATAAAATATACAGTAAAGGAAGAATATATAGCAATATCTATAAAGGATAATGGTCCTGGAATAGATGAAAGACATTTTGATAAAATTTTTAAGATGTTTCAGACTTTAAATCGTAGAGATGAAATTGAAAGTACTGGAGTTGGTCTTACAATTGTGAAAAAAATTATAGATATTTATGGTGGATTTATTGAAGTTAATTCACAAATAACAAAAGGGACTGAATTTATTTTAAATATACCAAAAAAATACTTAGTTGAGAGGAGTTAATTATGAATAAAAATAAGAAAATTATGCTGATTGAGGATGATTATGTTGATGCACTTACAATAAAAAGAGCATTTAGGGATATAAAAGTTGAAAATGAACTTATTATAGCAGAAGATGGAGAAAAAGCTCTTGAAATGTTAAAAACAATGGAAGAATATCCACAAGTTATAATATTAGATTTGAATATGCCTAAATTAAGTGGTGTGGAATTTCTAAAAATAATAAAAAAAGATGACGATTTATCTATAATACCTGTTGTTATTATGACAACATCAAAAGAAGATGAAGATAAATTAAATTGTTATAAAAATGGTATATCTGGTTATATAGAAAAACCAATAGACTACAATGAATTTTTGGAAATACTAAAAATAGTATATGATTATTGGATGATAAATGAGTTTCCTAGATAAAAAGAACCTTTTTAGGTTCTTTTTATTTATATTTAGTTTATAATAAAGCGTACTATGGTAAAATGATATTATAAAATAAATTATATGGGTTTAGAATTCATATAAATTGGGGAGTTGGTAATATGAATAAAAAATTTAAAAGTATACTATTGGAATTTATAAACGAAGAAGCCATAAATCCTATGACAGCTAGGGAATTAGCATATATATTTGAAGTTAAAAAAAGTGAAATAAAAATGCTTGAAAATATATTAAGTGAAATGGAAAAAGAAGGACTTTTATTTAAGACTTCTAAAGGTAAATATGCACCACCTGAAAAATTAAATTTATTTGTAGGAGAAATATCAGTACATCAAAAAGGTTTTGGTTTTGTGATGTCAGAAAAATATGAACAAGATTTATTCATACCAGCTTCAGCAATGAATGGTGCTTTGCACAAGGATTTAGTTGTAGCTAGAATATTAAAAGCTTCCACAGATAATAAGAAGATGGAAGGGGAAGTTATAAAGGTATTAAAAAGAGCTAATGATGAAGTAGTTGGAGTATTTGAACCAAGTAGAAATTTTGGATTTGTTATAGCAGATAACAAAAGGTTTAATAAAGATATATATATACCAAAGAAAAAAACTTTAAATGCAAGAAAATTTGATAAAGTAATTGTAAAAATAACAAAATGGCCAAAAGAAGGACGTAATCCTGAAGGAGAAATAATAGAAATTCTTGGACAAAAAGATGATGTTGGTGTAGATATATTATCTATAATAAGAGAACATGACTTAAGAAGTGAATTTTCTAAAAAAGTTATGGCTGAAGCAAATAAAATACCTGATGAAATAGATAAATCAGAAATTGCAAGAAGATTAGATTTAAGAGATAAAATGATATTTACAATAGATGGAGCAGATGCAAAAGATTTAGATGATGCAATATCAATAGAAAAATTAGATAATAATAATTATAAATTAGGTGTTCATATTGCTGATGTAACTAATTATGTTACAGAGGGTTCTAAATTAGATAAAGAAGCATTAAAAAGAGGAACATCTGTGTATTTAACAGATAGAGTTATACCAATGCTTCCTAAAAAACTTTCAAATGGAGTTTGTAGTTTACATCCTAATGTTGATAGACTTGCACTATCTGTATTCATGGAAATAGATTCTAAAGGGAAAGTTTTAAAAAGTGAGATAAGAGAAACTGTTATAAATTCTAAAGAAAGACTTGTTTATGAAGATGTTTCTGATATTATTGAAAATAATGATGAGGAACTTACAAAAAAATATGAACATATCAAAAAAGAAATAAAATTAATGAATGAATTAGCCAAAATTCTTATGAAAAGAAGAGATAAAAGAGGTGCTATTGATTTTGATTTCCCAGAAGCTAAAATTATATTAGATGAAGAAGGTAAACCTATAGATGTTAAAAAATACGAAAGAAGAATAGCAAATAGAATAATTGAAGAATTTATGCTTGTTTGTAATGAAACAGTTGCAGAAGAGTATTTTTGGTTAGATTTACCTTTTGTATATAGAATCCATGAAAACCCAGATAGCAATAGAATTGCAGAATTTAATAAATTTTTATCTATATTTGGATATAATATTAAAGGGAATTTGGAAGAAGTTCATGCAAAAGAATTTAAAAAATTAATACAAGAGATAAAAGGCAAAAAAGAAGAACTTGTTATAAGTACTTTAATGTTAAGATCTTTAAAACAAGCTAAATATTCTCCTCATTGTGATGGACATTTTGGACTTTCAGCAAAATTCTATTGTCACTTTACATCACCAATTAGAAGATATCCAGATTTACAAATTCATAGAATAATAAAAGAGCATATAAATAAAAAATTAGATGCAAAAAGAATAACAGCGCTTAGAAAAATAATTGAAATATCTTCTTTAGAAGCTTCTACAAAAGAAAGAGAAGCAGAAGATGCAGAAAGACAAGTTGATGATCTTAAAAAAGCGCAGTATATGTCTTATAGAATTGGACAAGTTTATGAAGGAGTTATTTCAAGTGTTACATCATTTGGTATCTTTGTTGAACTTGATAATACAATAGAAGGTAGAGTTAGTATGAACTCATTAGATGATGATTATTATATTTATGATAGTGAAAATTATATATTAATTGGGGAACATACAAAGAAAATATATTCAATAGGTGATGTTGTAAAAGTTAAAGTCGATTCTGTTAATTTATATTTAAGAGAAATTGAATTTTCAATAGTTAGAGATTAATTATTTCTATAAATAAAATATTAAGCTTGATAAAATTTTGTAATCAAATTTTAATATATACAAATTATATTAAAATTTGATTACAAGCCATTATAATTGCTTGACTTTATTGATATATGCTGTTAAAATTTATCTTGCGAAGTAAATTAGAAGAGGGGATTAGTATGGCGCTTAAGAAGAGTAATAATACATTAGCTCAAAATAGAAAAGCTAGATTTGATTATCACATAATAGAAACATATGAAGCTGGGATAGAATTAAAAGGTACTGAAGTTAAATCTATTAGAGCTGGTAAAGTCAATTTAAAAGAAGGTTATGCTTCTATAGATGACGGAGAAGCTTTTTTAAAACAAGTTCATATAAGTCCATACGAACATGGTAATATCTACAATGTAGATCCTCTAAGAAAAAGAAAATTATTACTTCATAAGTATGAGATAAGAAAGTTAATAGGACTTATAAAGGAGCAAGGATATTCACTTGTGCCACTTAGTATGTACCTAAAAAGAGGTAAGGTTAAAGTTTCAATCGGTTTAGTAAAAGGTAAGAAACTTTATGATAAAAGACAAGACCTTGCTAAAAAAGACGCCAATAGAAGAATCCAAAGGGAGCTTTCTAATAAATATTATTAGGGGGTGTACAGGTTTCGACGGGGGTTTGGAACTTTTAGTAGCGAGTCGTGCTTATTCCAATCACGTTAAAAGGGGATAAACAATTATAATCGGAAACGATAATTACGCATTAGCTGCATAATAATTGCGGCTCATGGATTGCTTTTAAGACCCGCATACAAAGCATTATCCGTGTCAAACTAATATTCGTGGGCAACTATTTTCTACTGCCTTTGTAGAAAATAAGACTTTATAAGGCTGGTCTTTGAAAAATCCTGTTGGTGGGAGTTTTTGAAGATAAGATAAAAAACATCAAATACACTCGTAGAAGCTTTTAGGAAAAGACTTTCGGACAGGGGTTCGATTCCCCTCACCTCCACCAATTGGGAGACAAAACGTATTGAAAAAATTCAATACGTTTTTTTTATTTACAAAATGAAAAATGATTATTAAATATAATAGCGATAAATATTATTATATTTGCTTTATCAAACAGTTTTGTTTTATATGATTCTTACGCTACAGAACTTTCTTTTATTGTTTTTGATATGTTTTTTATATATAGATATAAAACATAAAAAACAAAGAATATGGATAATATTTCTTGAAAACTTATTAAATATTTTAATCCTTCTACATTAATATCTGCACCATTTAGATAAAAATTTAGTTTTTTACTAGCAATAGCACTTATAACAATTGGGAAGGTAAAAGCACTAAAGCTTGGGAAAAAGCCAGCTTTCATCATTTTAGGAATATAAAGTATAACTAAAATAAAAGTAAAAACAGACATAAAAGCAAGCCAATTTATAAGAATAGCATTTTTGATATCAAATGCAGTAATATATCCTGCAAGCAAAAGACTTGCTGGGGCTGCGAATATAGTCAAAGTTGGCATTACTGGTGGTTTTATATTTTTAATAAAAAATACTCGATAAATAATTATTGGTAATAGAATTATGTAACTAAAAAGAGCAAAATAAAAACAATATTTACCCAAATAGTTTAGATTAAATAATTTTGATGTCAATGAACATACAGCTATTCCAACATATACAACGAAATAAGATGGAAAAACTTTATTTATATTAAAATTAAATAAATATTTTTTGCTAAAGATGAATATAAAACCGATATGAACCAAAAATCCAAATATAAAAAATAAAAATGCTATCTGATAATTTAAAGGTTTTAAAAATGTTGAAATTATCATTAATCCCATTGAAAAAGTAGGCATTACACTAGCTATCACAGGATTATTAAATTCATTTTTAATATCATTAATAAAAAATAATATTTTAAAGATCATAAAAATAAATATTATTATAGATAGTAAAAAACAAATATTTTTTATTAAAAGAGAATAATTAGAAAGTAAATTTCCCAAAGAACCTAAAGCCAACATTAATCCACAAATCGGTGTTGGGATTTTTTTTATTGAGTTTTTCATTTTAGGACTCCAAATTATCAATATTTTTAATATTTAATTCTCTTGTTATTATTTGCGCAGCTTTTTCTGCAATTTCACCTGTAAATGAAATGCATTGTTCTTTATGTTCTCCACTACCCATATCCATTCCTTTTGTATGTACATGACAACATAGACATCCATGATTTTTTCTAAAACTTTCTTGTAATTCGTTAGCTAATTTTAATGTGTTTTGTACTTTAGGATCTTTTCCTTTTGTTCTACCAAAGAAATAACCTATACATAACACTCCACCTGAAACTGCACCACATACACATTTTGACTTACCTATTCCAACTGGAAAACCTGAAGCCATAGCAATCATTTCATCTGGCATATTGATTTTAAAATTAGATTTTATTGATGCTACAATTGCTTCTGAACAATAAAAATCCCCATTTCTAAATGAATCCATAGCATCTTGTTTTACTTTTTTTATACTTATTTCTTTTATCATAAAAAACACTCCATTCGTTTTATTTTGTTTGAAATTCAAACTTAACTAAAAATATAACATAGAATTTTAGTTCTTAAAAATAGTAAATTTCTATATTGAAAAAATATATATTGATGAATCTTATAGAGATAAATAGCTTATTTTGGAAAAAAAACGATTAATAAAATAATAATTTCTTAAAACGAATATTCTGAAAATAGTAAAACTTTTAATGATAATTAAAATAAATGAATAATTTTATATACGTTTTCTTGATTATAAAAAAATAAAAATAAAAATAAAAAATCATAAAAAGCTTTAAATTAAAGAGTTTTAATGAATTATATTTTTGAAAAGTAAAATTACAAAAATATTTATAGATTTAAATATTGTAATATTTTTTAATATTTAAACTTAATGAAAAAACCTTTCATATGGGTATTAAATAGTATATAATGATTTATAAATTCAAATTCGAGGTGATTTATATGGAAAATTCTATAAATATAGCAGTTAATGAAACTATGTTATTTACTCTTATAGTAATAATGACAGGTATGATATTTTCAAAGATAAGTAAATTTGTAAAAATACCAGATGTTGTATTATTTTTGATAGCGGGAATAATAATAGGTCCTAATATTTTGAATTTAGTAAGTATTGAAGATTACCCATTTGCAAACCAATTGATACTTACATTTGGTTCTGCATATATATTATATGATGGTGGTAGAGAAGTTAAATTAAAGGTCTTAAATGAGGTTAAATATTCAGTTTTTAGTTTGGCTAGTTTAGGTGTTATTATATCAGCTGTAGTTATGGCTTTTACTTGTTTTTATATTTTTAAAATAGACTTTATATATGCACTTTTAATAGGTTCGGTTATAGCTTCAACTGATCCTGCAACTTTAGTACCTGTATTTAAAGAAATTACAATTATAAAAAGGTTAAAACAAACAGTAATAAGCGAATCTGCATTTAATGATGCTTTTGGAGCCATATTAGTACTTTCAATAATAACTATAATATCTTCAGGACAAATATCTATAATGCATAATTTAGAAGAATTGGTACAAATGATAGTGGTGGGTATTTTATCTGGTTTAGCTGTTGGGTATTTATTTTCAAGAAGTATATCAGATGGAAAACTTGGGTTATTTCATGAATTTGCACCATTAGTTTCAGTTGCTGGTGTTATGCTTGCGTATGTATTAGCTGAATATTTTCATGGTAGTGGATATATGGCAACATTTATAACGGGTCTTATATGTGGAAATAAAAAGACATTTAATTTATGGGTTCCAAGTAAAGATTTTCAAGTGCAAACACATGTAAGAGAGACATTAGCTTTTACAATGAGAATTTCTATATTTGTACTCTTAGGAACACATGTTGATTTTGTTGCATTATCAAAATATGGATTTAAATCATTTTTAGTAGTATTAATACTTGTATTTATATCAAGACCAGTATCAGTTATCATATGTTTATTATTTGATAGAAAAACGAAGTGGACATTAAAAGAGATTTTATTTATGATGTGGGTTAGAGAAACAGGTGTTATACCAGCTGCTCTTTCTGGTATGATAGTTAGTATGGGATTAAAAAATAGTGATATACTTTCTTCAGTTGTTTTTATGGCAATACTGATAACATTAGGTATACAAGCGAGTACTACTAAATTAGTGGCTAAGAAATTAGGAGTTTTAGAAAACAAATAAAAATAGAATATTAATAATTATTTTAAAAGATTATTTGATATTTAATCAATATAAAAAATTATATAATTATTTATAATACCTATTAATTAAACACAAAAAAGTGTTTTATTTATAGGTATTTTTTTATTAAAAAATAATTAAATTTTAATATAAGATGTGAAATATTTAGTATTTAGGATATAAATAAAAATAATCAATAATTTTGAGGAGTTGTTATTATGAAAAATAGAAAAATACTAATTATTTTATATGCTATTATAATTATTTTTATAATTTCATGTAGCAAAAAAGAAATTGAATCCAAACCGGATTTGGTTGTAGCAACTAAACCTTTTACAGAACAATATATATTGGGAGAAATCTTAAAAATATTAATAGAAGAAAATACAAATTTAAATGTTGAATTAAAAAAAGACAATATAAGAGATACTATATTGATACATCAAGAATTATTGGAAGGAAATATAGATATATACCCAGAATATACATCAACAGCATGGGTTTATATATTAAAGAAGGATCCTATAAAAAATTCAGATGAATTATATGATAAAGTGACTAAGATATATAAAGAGGATTTTGATGTGACTTGGTTAGGTCTTTATGGTTTTAATAATTCTTACTCTCTTGCAATGAGAAGATCTTTGGCAGATAATTTAAGTATTAATACCTATTCTGATTTGGCTTCAAAAAGTGATAAGCTTATATTTGGAGCTGAACATGATTTTTACACTAGAGATGATGGATTTACAAAATTAAAAGAAGTTTATAATTTTAATTTTAAAGAAGAATTAGCGATGGAAATAAAGGAGAAATACAATAGTTTAAGAAAAGATACATCACAGGTTATAGATGTTTTTACGACAGATTCAAATTTGAAAGATGATGATATAAAAGTGTTAAAAGATGATAGATATTATTTTGCACCATATCATTGTGGGACAGTTATAAGAGATGAAACATTAACCAAATATCCGAAATTAGAATATCTTTTAAAACAATTAAATTATAAGATAAGTGAAAGAGAAATGATTGAAATGAATTATAAAGTTGAAAAAGAAGATAGTAAAGATGAAGATGTTGCTAGAGAATTTTTAAAGTCAAAGAAATTAATAAATTAATTCTTGTAAGGATATTGTAAACTATGCTTTTTACGATAAATACTGTTCGTTAAATTTCAAAGTTGATATAATAGTTATATAAAAAATAATATGAAGTTTTGGGAGCTGATATTTTGAGTGTTAAACTAAAAGGAATTGTTTCTATAAAGAACAAAAATGAAAATGGTATAATTTATTCGAGTAAATACAGAAGATTTTTTGAAAAAGGATATAAAAGTGAATATTTTGTAGATTCAAAAGAAGAGTATTTTATGTTCTTTGGTATGAAAAAAAATGCAAAAGAACATGAAGGTACATTTCAAGAACAGTTTTTTTATTTGGAAAAAGCATTGAAAAATCAAAATAAAAAAGATGTATTAAAAAAAGCTTATAAGGAAATAAAAAGTAAGATAGAAGAAGATATATTCTTCTTTTATATGAGTAAAAATAGAGCAGTATTTTTTGCAGATCAAGCATTTGAACTGATAATGGTAAGAGATGATGAAATTGTAGTTCCTGATTATATTATGGATGGAGAAATCATTATTTGTGATTTTAAATTAAATCAAAATGATTTTATTATAATTAATAATGAAAATTATTTAACTGATTCATTTTATGATGGGCTTTTAGAAAAAGAAAGATTAGATGTAGATGAAATATATAAAGAAGGTGAAGAAAAGCTTGATTTAGCAAATAATGATTATCTTTATTTGGTTTTGGGTGTTGAAGAAGTATCAAAAGAAGAAAAGCAAAAAAGAAGAGTGGAAAAGAAATCTAAAAAATCAAATGGTTTTAATAAGAGACTTGTAGTTGCATCAGTTCTTACAATCGTTATATTATTTGGTTTGATATTTGGACTAAAAAGTATTTTTGGTAAGAAAAAAGAAGTTGCAAATAACACAAATACACAAGTTGTAAATATAGAAGATCAAGAAGAAAATGTAGACAATGATATAAATTCAAATAATCAAGAAAATGATACAAATGTGAATACAAATACAAACACAAATATAAATAATAATCAAAGCAATGCAAATACAAATAATTACAACAATACAAATAATAACACCAATACTACTAATACTACAACTAACACAAGTAGCAATAGTACTTCAAAACAAAGCACTTATACTATTCAAAAAGGAGATAACCTTTATAGAATAAGTCTTAAATTTTATAATACTGGTAAAAAAGTAGATGAGATAAAAGCTTTAAATAATATACAAGATGAAACAAAAATAAAGGTAGGTCAAGAAATAAAATTACCTTAATATATAGTACGGAGGTGTAAATAAAGATGCTTTTTAAGCATCTTTATCAATATGCAAAAAAATATATTAATTGTAGATGATGATAAGAATATTGCAAATTTAATAGATATATATTTAAAAGAGGAAGGATATGTAACTATTAAGGCTCATGATGGAAAAGAAGCTTTAGAATTATTTTTTAAAAACCCACCAAATTTAATTATTTTGGATATTATGTTACCTAATATGACGGGTTTTGATGTGTGTAAAGAAGTTAGAAAAACAAGTAATATACCAATAATATTTTTAACTGCAAAATCTCAAACAATAGATAAGGTATTAGGTCTTGAACTTGGTGGAGATGATTATTTAGTAAAACCATTTGAAGCTAAAGAGTTAATTGCTAGAGTAAAAGCTGTTTTAAGAAGATATTATAGCAAGGATGAATGTGATGAAAAAAAAATAGTATTGCCTAATTTAGTTATGAATCTAAATAATAGAGAGGTATATTATAAAGGAAATTTAATAGAAATGCCACATAAGGAATTTGAACTTTTAAAAATTTTGATGACTAATATAAATAGGGTTTTTTCTAGAGAAGAGCTACTTGATAAAATTTGGGGTTATGATTATATAGGTGAAAGTAGGACTGTAGATGTTCATATAAAAAGAATTAGAGAAAAATTATATGGTGAAAATTCATGGAAAATAAAAACTGTTTGGAAAATAGGATATAAATTAGAAGTTTAGGTGAGTGTTATGAAATCAATATCTAAAAAAATTTTTATAAATTATATGATTATAGTTTTTTTGGGTTTTATAATTATAAGTATGAAACTATCAAATAGTATAGAGGATTATTTTCTATCACAAAAAGAAAATATACTATTGGAACAAGGAAAAGCCATAAAAAATGAGTATGAAAAAGCTTATGAAAATGGAATTATCGATTTTGATAAGATTAAATTTGAGTTAGAAGTTGTAAATAGATATACTAATGCTACTGTATGGATGATAAATAATTATGGAGAATTATATGTAATATCAAAGGATGATGATATAAAGATAAAAGATAAGGATTTGGTTTTAAATGAACTTAAAAATATATTTGATGGAAATATAATTAAAAATAGATGGCAACTTAAGTATTTTGATGAAAAAGTTATATCTGTGGGATATCCAGTTTTTTATCATGATAAAGTAGTAGCTGGAATACTTCTTCATGCTTCAATTAAAGAGGTTCAAAAGGAAATAGGAGAAATTCAAAAGATTACTATTTTATCTTTGATTTTTATATCAATAATTGGTTTTTTGGTAAATACAATAATATCTAAAAGAATTGTTTATGATATAAAAAAATTAATAGATGGTATGGAATATATATCGAATGGTAATTTTTCTAAGCGATTAAAAATAAATAGAAATGATGAGATTGGTGAATTAGCTAAAAATTTTAATAAAATGGCAGAGAAACTATATTTCATAGAAAAGGGTAGAAAAGAATTTATATCAAATATATCTCATGATTTTAAAAGTCCATTAACATCTATAAAAGGTTTTTTGACAGCTATATTAGATGGGAAAATAAAAAAAGAAGAGGAAGAAAAATATTTAAAAATAGCATTAAAAGAAAGTCAAAGACTATCGAAATTGACAGAATCTATTCTTAATTTGAATAGAATTGAAGATGTGCAAAAACTTAATAAAAAAATTATACATTTAGATAGCTTAATATTAAACGAGCTTGACAAATTGGAACAAAGGATAGAATCTAAAAATTTAGATATTAATTTAAATTTTGAAGATAAGAATAATGTATTTGCAGATGAAGAATATATAAATAGAGTTATATCAAATCTTTTGGATAATGCTATAAAATTTAATATTGATAATGGTTTTATTAATATAATTACAAAAAGAAATAATGATAAACTTTATATATCTATTGAAAATAAAGTGGATATAAATAGAAAAATAGATATAAATAAAATATTTGAACGTTTTTATAAGCAGGATTTATCTAGGGGTGAAGAAAAAAAAGGTTTTGGTCTTGGTCTTTGTATAGTTTATGAGATAATAAATAAACATAAAGAAGATATATTTGTAAAATTAGATGAAGAAAAAGAAAAGATAATATTTACTTTTACTTTAAATATAAAATAAAAGTTCATACTTTGTTCATACTTTTGAAATATTTATTTTATATAATTTTTGTAAGAAGATTATAGGAGGGGTAAATATGGATGACAATAAGATGAATGATGATATTTTAGAAGACGGAACAAAAACAAATACAAATGAAGAAGAAATAAATGCTCAAGTAAATGAAAATGAAGATTTAAATAATAAGTTAAACAATCAAAATGAAGCTATTATTTATAATGACTTAAAGAATGATGAATCATATAGTAATATAAATAATGAGAAAAAAACAAAAAAAGATAATAAATTTAAAAAGACCTTAGCCTTAGTAATTGTCGGTGCGATGGTATTTGGTTCGTCTATAGGAGTTGGGATTGAAGGGTTTAAATATTATTTTAATTCAAGAGATGATTATAATGTATATTTGGAATCAAATTCTAATAATGATGTTGAATATGAAAATGTATCAACAAGTGACTATAAAAGTCCTATAGTTAAAGTTGCAAAAAATGCAGAATCATCTGTAGTTTCAATCACTAATAATAGTGTATCTTATGATTTTTTTGATAATCAATATTTAAGTACCGAGCTTGGTTCAGGTGTAATATTTAATATATCTGATGAAAAAATATTTATACTGACAAATTATCATGTTGTTGAGGATTCAAAAAAATTAGCTGTATCATTAAAAGAAAAAAATTATGATGCAGAATTTGTTGGAGGGGATAAGGAAAGTGATCTGGCTGTAATTTCTTTAGATCAAAAAAATATCCCAAATGATGTATCATCTATGTTAAAACCTATGAAATTTGGAGATTCAGATAAATTACAAATAGGAGAAACTGCAATAGCTATAGGAAATCCACTAGGATATTCAAATACAGTAACAGTAGGAGTTGTTAGTGCGGTAAATAGAAAAATAAGTTTACCAGATAAATCTTTAGAAGTAATTCAAACAGATGCAGCCATAAATCCTGGTAATAGTGGGGGTGCATTAACAAATATAAATGGAGAACTTATAGGGATAAATACTGTAAAAATTGCAGATAAACAGGTTGAAGGTATTGGTTTTGCAATTCCTATCAATAAAGTAAAACCAATAGTAGAGGAACTTCTTAAAAAGGGTTATGTTTCAAGACCATTTTTAGGAATTGTTGGACAAGATATTAGTGAAAATTTATCGCAAGTTTATGATTTACCAATAGGAGTTTTAATAAGATCAGTAAGTCAAAATAGTCCAGCTTATAATAGTGGAATTCAAAAAGGTGATATAATTATTGAATTTGATAATGAAAAAATAATGGATATGAAAGACTTAACTTCACAAATAGCTAAAAATGAAGTTGGAGATAAAGTTGATATTGTAATAGTTAGAAAAGGACAAAGAAAAGAACTTAAAATTAGACTTGAAGATAAAAATGAATTTTATAAATAAAAAAATATTCTAATTTAAATTTTATAAAAAGAGAAT
The DNA here is from genome assembly GCA_025210335.1 of Peptostreptococcaceae bacterium. Classification (GTDB taxonomy): domain Bacteria; phylum Bacillota; class Clostridia; order Peptostreptococcales; family Peptostreptococcaceae; genus JAOARY01. The sequence goes on from JAOARY010000006.1 coordinate 14,952, forward strand.
TAGTGAAATAATTTTAATTATTATTTTACTAATTCTCTTTTTCGTTTTTTTATGCAAAATTTTTGTTAAAATCTCTTTTTTTTATTTATTTCAAACAATAATGGGTAAATATCTACAAGTAAAGATGGTAAGGAGGGGTGAAAAAATAAATATGGAATTAATTAATTTTTCAAGAGATGATATTTACTTATTCCATCAGGGGAATCATTTTCATAGTTATAATTTTTTAGGTTCTCATATAATTAATTTAGATGGAAAAAAAGGAGTATTGTTTAATTTATGGGCACCAAATGCATCTTATATCAGTGTTGTAGGAGATTTTAATAATTGGGATGAATCAAAAAATCCTATGAGAAAAAATAAAGAGTGCAATATATGGTCATTATTTATTGAAGGATTGGAGGAATATGATATTTATAAATATCATATAAAATCAAAGAACAATAAAATTAAATTAAAATCTGATCCATATGCTTCTTATAGCGAATTAAGACCTAATACTGCTTCTATTATTTATGATATGAATGATTTTGGTTGGACAGATCAAAAGTGGATGAAAAAAAGAGAAAATAAAAATTACTTAGAAGAACCTATGAATATTTATGAAGTACATCTAGGTTCGTGGAAACAAAAGGACAACAATGAATATTACACTTATAGGGAAATAGCAGATATGTTAAGTACATATTTAAAAGATATGAATTATACACATATAGAGTTAATGCCTATAATAGAGCATCCTTTTGATGGTTCTTGGGGATATCAAGGAACGGGTTATTATTCGGTTACAAGTAGATATGGAGAGCCTAAGGATTTTATGTATTTTATAAATAAAATGCATGAAGAAGGAATTGGCGTTATACTTGACTGGGTTCCAGGTCATTTTTGTAAAGATGAACATGGACTTTATGAATTCGATGGAACACATTTATATGGATATGAAGATGATGATAGGAGAGAAAATTTAGGCTGGGGAACTTCAAACTTTGACCATGGACGTCCTGAAGTTTGTAGTTTTTTAATTTCAAATGCAGTTTATTTTTTTGATAAATTTCATATCGATGGGATGAGAATTGACGCAGTTGCAAATATGCTTTATTTAAATTTTGGAAGAGAAGATGGTAAATTAAGAAAAAATAAATATGGTGGAACTGAAAATTTAGAATCTATAAAGTTTTTAAAAAAATTACATGAAGCAGTATTTAGATATTTTAAAAATCCTTTAATGATGGCGGAAGAATCAACTGATTGGCCACTTGTTACGGCACCAACTTATATAGGAGGACTTGGTTTTAATTTTAAATGGAATATGGGTTGGATGAATGATATTTTAAAATATATGGAAATGGATTCGATTTTTAGAAAATGGTATCATGGTCTTTTAACATTTTCATTTGAATATACATTTTCTGAAAACTATGTTCTTAGTTTGTCACATGATGAAGTTGTGCACGGTAAAAAATCACTTATAGATAAAATGCATGGCAGCTATGAACAAAAATTTAGTGGATTAAGGCTTTTGATGGCATTTATGACAGCTCATCCAGGTAAAAAACTATTATTTATGGGATGTGAGTTTGCACAATTTAGAGAATGGGATTATAGCAACTCTTTAGAGTGGTTTATGCTAAAGTATCCAATTCATGATAATTTTAAGTCATTTATAAAGATATTAAATAAATTCTATTTAGATCAAAAACCTCTTTATGAATTGGATTTAGATAGAGAAGGTTTTTCATGGATTGATGGAGGTAATTATAAACAAAGTATTATTGCATTTTTGAGAAAATCAAAAATGGAAGATGATTTTTTGATATGTGTATTTAATTTTACACCTGTAGCTCATAATGATTATAAAATTGGAGTACCAAAAATGGGTATATATAAAGAAATTTTAAATACTGATGATAAATGTTTTTGTGGGTCAAACAATATAAATGAATCTGATATAAATTCAGTACAAGAAGAGTGGAATGGTTATGACCAACATATACAAATAAAAATACCACCACTAAGTGCTACTTTTATAAAATTAAAAAATATAGAGTCAAATCTATATAAAATAAATCAAAAATAAAAAGACTTAAGAAGGTGATTATATGGGAAAAAAGAAGACAGAAACAATAGCAATGATACTTGCAGGAGGACAAGGTAGTCGTCTTGGCAAGCTTACTAAGAATTTGGCAAAGCCTGCTGTTAATTTTGGTGGTAAGTACAGAATAATAGATTTTCCTCTTAGTAATTGTTCTAATTCAGGCATATATAATGTTGGTGTTTTAACACAATATCAACCTCTTGTATTAAATACATATATAGGTATTGGTAGCCCGTGGGATTTGGACAGAATGAATGGTGGCGTTAGAATATTACCTCCTTATGTTAGTACTGAGGGTGGTAGATGGTATAGAGGAACTGCTAATGCAATTTATGAAAATATAGATTTTATAAAAACGTATAATCCTAAATATGTACTTATTTTATCAGGGGATCATATTTATAAAATGGATTATTCAAAAGTTATTAAATATCATAAACAAAAAAATTCGCAAGCGACTATTGGAGTTATAAAAGTTGATTTAGAAGAAGCTTCGAGATTTGGAATAATGAATACAAAAGAAGATTTATCTATTTATGAATTTGAAGAAAAACCAAAAGAACCAAAAAATGATTTGGCTTCTATGGGTATTTATGTTTTTGATTGGGAAGTATTAAAAGAGTATTTAGAAACTGATGACAAAGATGATGAGTCAAGCAATGACTTTGGAAAAGATATAATACCAAAGATGTTAAATAACAATGTTAGAATGTATGCTTATCCATTTGATAGTTATTGGAAAGATGTTGGTACTATAGATAGCTTATGGCAAGCGAATATGGATTTATTAGATAATGAAAATGAACTTGATTTGTATGATGCTTCTTGGAAGATTTATTCTGTAAACTCGATGAATCCACCAAATTATATAACAAATACAGGTATCGTTAAAAATTCATTATTAAATGAGGGTTGTATTGTAGAAGGGGAAGTTTATGAAAGTGTATTATTCCCAGGAGTTCGTGTTGGAAAAAATGCAGTTATAAAATCTTCTGTTATAATGCCAAATGCGGTGATTGAAGAAGGTGCAATTGTTGAAAAAGCGATAGTGGCATCTGATTATATAGTTAAAAAAGATAGTAAAATAGGAAATAAAAACTCAAAAGAGATATATTTAGCAGCGTATTAGAGGGGGCTTATTATGAATGATGTAATGGGAGTATTAAATTTAAGTGAAAATAATAGAGAAATACAAGAATTAACAATAGTTAGACCAATATCTGCAATACCTTTTGGTGGCAGATATAGAATAATAGATTTTGCCTTATCTAATTTTGTAAATGCAGATATTTCAAATGTATCAATTTTTACTAATGACAAATATAGATCATTACAAGATCATATTAGCAATGGGAAACATTGGGATTTGGATAGAAAAAATGATGGACTTTTTATGTTTAATCCTATAATAGATGAATATGGACCAGTTCATTATAGAGGAGATATTCATAATTTTAAAATGACTATGGATTATTTTAAAAGAAGCAAACAAAATTATGTGATAATATCATCAAGTTATATGCTTTGTAATATTGATTTAAGAGAGTTTTATGAATTTCATAAAGAAAGCAAAGCTGATATAACTATTATGTACAAATCAATAAATAAAGATTTAGATAGATTTATAAACTGTGATGCTTTAAATATTGATAAAAAGAATAATATTTTGAGTTTTGGTAAAAACAAATGTACTAAGGCTGAATTAGATATTTCAATGGAGATTTATATTTTAAAAAAGGATTTATTAATTGAAATATTAGAAGAAATGATTGCTACTGGTAAAAATGAATATCTAAGAGAGGGTCTTCATGAAAGGGTAAATGAGTATAAATTCAATGCATATGAATTTAAGGGTTATTTATCTTGTATAAATAATATAGAAAATTACTATAAATCGAGTATGGATTTATTAGATATGAATATAGCAAATGAATTATTTTTCAAAAATGGACCTATATATACAAAGATAAAAGATGAACCACCTGTTAAGTATGGTCAAAACTCAAAAGCTAAAAATTCTTTAATTGCAAATGGATGCATAATTGATGGAGAAATAGAAAATTCTATAGTTTCAAGAAGAGTTAAAATAGGTAAAAATTGTACTATAAAGAATTCTATTCTAATGCAAAAATGTGAAATTGAAGATGATGTTTATTTAGAAAATGTAATACTTGATAAGAATGTATTGATTACAAAAGGCAAGGAACTTATTGGTGGAGTTAAAAATCCACTTGTTATAAAGAAAAATAAAACAATATAAAGGGGTAGAAAAATGAAAGTTTTATTTGCAACATCTGAAGCTTATCCATTTTTTAAAAGTGGAGGATTAGGAGATGTATCATTTGGGCTTCCAAATGCACTTAGAAAAATGGATATAGATATAAGAGTTATAATGCCTAAGTATAAAGAAATTCCAGAAAAATACAAGAAGAAGTTGAAAAAAATCGCTAAATTTGAAGTCAATGTAGGTTGGAGAGAACAATATTGTGGAATTGAATATTTAGAGCTTCATGGGATTCCATTTTATTTTATAGATAATGAATATTACTTTAAAAGACCTGGTGCATATGGATATTATGATGATGCTGAGAGATTTGCATTCTTTTCAAGAGCAATAGTAGAAGCGATAAAGTATATTGATTTTATACCTAAGGTATTACATTTAAATGATTGGCAAACATCAATGGCTAGTGTTTTATTGAATGCTGATTATAGACAGTATGATGAATACAAAGATATAAAAACTATTTATACAATTCATAATTTACGATATCAAGGAAGATATGGATTAGATATTTTGAAAGATTTATTTAATTTATCTTATGATTATTATACTAAGGACAAATTAGAATATTATAATACTGCAAATTTTACAAAAGGTGCAATTATTGAATCAGATCTTGTGACTACGGTAAGTAAAACTTATGCAGATGAAATTAAATATGAATTTTATGGAGAAGGTTTAGATGGAATTTTAAGAGAAAAATCATATAAACTTCAAGGTGTATTAAATGGAGTTGATTATCATATATTTGATCCAAAAACAGATGATAGATTGTATCATAAATATGATTCAAGAAATTTAAAAAATAAAGCTAAAAATAAAATGGAATTCCAAAAAGATATGGGTCTTGAAGTAAATAAGGATATACCAATATTATTTTTTATATCTAGACTTGTAGAACAAAAAGGTGTAGATCTTATTATGCATGTTTTTGAGGAAATAATGAATCTAAATTTGCAGTTTATATTGATTGGAACTGGGGATTATTATTATGAGGACTTTTTTAGAAGAATGGAAGAAAAATATAAAGATAAATTCAGAGGTATTATAGAGTTTAATAATACTTTAGCGCATAGAATATATGCAAGTGGAGATTTTTGTTTGATGCCTTCTAAATTTGAACCTTGTGGTCTTACGCAGTTAATAGCTTTAAAATATGGATCATTACCAATAGTAAGAGAAACAGGAGGATTAAAAGATACAATAACTCCTTATAATGAATATACTAAGGAAGGTAATGGTTTTAGTTTTTCAAATTATAATGCACATGATATGCTTTATAAGGTAAAAGATGCAATTAATTTATATAATGACAAAAAAGAGTTTAAAAGAATGGTTAAAAACGCGATGGATTGCGATTTTAGCTGGAAACAGTCAGCTTTGGAATATAAAAATGTTTATGAGTCTTTATTTTAGTGTTTTAATTCATTGGAGGTTTTTTGATGAGAATAAGTAAGGAACAAGTAAAAAATGATTTTTTAAGAAAGCTTAGAACTTTATATACAAAAGACTTAGAAGACAGTACAACATTTGAAAAATACTATTCTTTAGGAAGTGTATTAAAAGAATATGTAAGTGAAAATTGGATAATGACCAATAAAAATTATATAGAACATGATGAAAAACAAGTATATTATTTTTCTATAGAATTTTTACTTGGAAAATTATTATCAAATAATTTAATGAACTTAGGCATAAAAGGTGTTTGTAAGGAAGCTCTTTTAGATTTAGATATAGATATTGAGGATTTAATAGAAGTAGAAAAAGACCCAGGTCTTGGTAATGGTGGACTTGGAAGACTTGCAGCTTGTTTTTTAGATTCTATGGCAGCTACTTTAATACCAGGTCATGGTTGTGGAATAAGATATAAAAAAGGTTTGTTCGAGCAAAAAATAGTAGATGGATATCAAGTTGAATTTCCAGAAACATGGCTTCAAACCGAAAATGTTTGGGAAACTAAAAGACCTGATAAAATGGTTAAGGTTAAATTTGGTGGAAAAATAGATTACAAAGAAGTTGATGGTAGATTACAATTTGAACATAAGGACTATGAAGTTATAAATGCAATTCCTTATGACACTCCAATAATTGGATATAAAAATACAACAGTAAACACACTTAGACTTTGGAGTGCAGAACCTTGTGAAGGTGATTTTGATTTTTCTTCATTTAGTAGAGGAGATTATGTTAAAGCATTTGAAAATAAATACTTAGCAGAATCTATTTCACAGGTTTTATACCCTGATGATTCAATCGAAGAAGGTAGATATTTAAGACTTAAACAAGAATATTTCTTAGTTTCAGCTGGTCTTCAAAGTATAATAAGAACTTATAAAAAAAGAGGAAAAAATATAGATGATTTGGATGAATATATAGCTATTCATATCAATGATACGCATCCTGCACTTGCAGTACCAGAACTTATGAGAATATTATTAGATGAAGAAGGTCTATCTTGGGAGGAAGCTAGAAGAATAACTACAAATGTTATATCTTATACAAATCATACAATTATGGCTGAAGCTCTTGAAAAATGGCCTATTGATATGTTTAGAAATTTACTTCCTAGAATATTTATGATAATAGAAGAAATTAACTTAAGATTCTGTGATGAAATTAGACTTAAATATCCAAGAAATGAAGAGATGGTTAGAAGAATGTCTATAATAGAAGATGGTTCTGTAAAAATGGCACATCTTGCAATAGCTGCAAGTCACAGTGTAAATGGTGTAGCTAAAATTCATACAGAAATTCTTAAAAAGCAAGAGCTTAGAGATTTTTATAATCTTTATCCATTTAAATTTAATAATAAGACAAATGGGATAACTCATAGAAGATGGTTATTAAATGCCAATCCAAAACTTGCAAATTTAATTAGTGAAACTATTGGTATGGGTTGGGTTAGATATCCTACTAATTTAGAAAATTTATTAAAGCATAATAATAAATCTTTAAGAGATGAAATTTATAATATTAAACAAGATAATAAAATACTTTTAGCAAATAAAATAAAAGATAAATACAATATAAATATAGATCCAAATTCTATATTTGATATTCAAGTAAAAAGACTCCATGAATATAAAAGACAGGTATTAAATATACTTCATATACTTCATTTATATAATGAACTTATAGAAAATCCTAATATGGACATAGTTCCTAGAACATTTTTATTTGGAGCTAAAGCAGCACCGTCTTATCATATTGCAAAACAAACTATAAAGCTCATAAATACTGTTGGGGAAAAAATAAATAATGATAAGAGAATTAAAGATAGAATAAAAGTAGTATTTTTAGAAAATTATAATGTAACATTGGCTGAAAAAATAATACCTTCTGCAAATATCAGTGAACAGATTTCAACTGCTACAAAAGAAGCTTCAGGAACTGGTAATATGAAATTTATGATGAATGGAGCCATAACTTTAGGAACTTTAGATGGTGCGAATATAGAAATAAATGATAAAGTAAAAAATGATAATATTATTATATTTGGGATGAATGAAAAAGAAGTACTTGAATATTATAGAAATGGTTCTTATCATTCTAGAGAATTTTACAATAATGATCCTAGAATAAAAAGAGTTTTAGACCAACTTATAAATGGATTTTTGGGAGATACAGCAGAAGAGTTTATGAGTATATACGATTCATTATTAAAATACAATGATGAATATTTTGTATTAAAAGATTTTGAATCATATATAGAGGCACATAAAAAAGTTGACTCAATGTATAGGAATTTAGACAGTTGGAATGAAAAATGTCTTGTTAATATAGCTAAATCAGGAGTATTTTCAAGTGATAGAACTATATATGAATATGCAACTGGAATATGGAATGTAAAGTCTTTAACAAGACAACTATAAGTAAATCCTATTAATTTATATAATTTATTAGTATAATAAATTTAGAATGTTTAAAAAATATTCTAATATATACAAAGAAAGAGGGAAGAAAATTGAGAGCAAATTTTATTAAAGTGGAAGATATAAATGGATTTGTTGAATTTGTATCAAAATTAAAGGGTAAAGTTTATTTAAAATCAGGAGAATACAAGGTTAATGCAAAGTCTATAATAGGAGCAATGTATATAATAAATGAAAATCCTGAAAATGTAATTGTTGAAGTTGAAGATGATGAAGAGAAAAAAGCTGTTTTGAATTTCCTAATGCAAGGATCACATTTGTCGAATGATTAAGATGTTCATTCGTTTTATTTAGATAATTAAAGGGATAAGAAGGATTATCTAAGCTACTTAGATAGTCCTTTTTTTAACATTTATTAATAAATTTTATTTATATAGGATTATGGTTGGATTTAAATTAATTATATAAAATGATATAATCGTTTTATATAATTAATTTAAATCTTAAATACAAGTTATAGCAATATTATATTAGAGGAAATTAAGAGGTGTTTATTATGAAAAGAGTTCCTATAGATAAAATTAAAGCGGGTATGGTCATAAATAAAGATGTATTAGGAATTAATGGAACTATGCTTCTTTATAAGGGATATATGATAGAAAATGAGATGCTTTTAAAGAAATTGCTTTTAAATCATAATATTGAAGAGATTGAGATAAAATCAGAGGAAGAGACTAATATAAATTCATCAAACTTGGTGAAAACTAAGATAAATAAAGATGAAGAGATATCAAAAGATGATTTATTAAAAATTCAAAGAGAGCTTGAAGTAACAGAGTTTAAAGAGAGCTTTGAAGAAGTTGTAGATCATTTAAAAACTGATTTTCAAGATATAATTGATGGAAAAGAAGTTGAAAAAGATGAACTTCAAAAAAGGACTCAAATAGCTTGGGATTATGACAACAAAGCTTTTAGTATCTTGCAATTTATTTCAAAAATAAAAAATGAAAACTTTTCTGTATATGCACATTCTACAAATTTAGCTTTAATAAGCTATACAATAGGAAAGTGGATTAATTTAGACAAAGAACAATTGGAAGAATTAACATTGAGTGCATTACTTTCAGACATAGGAAGATATAAGGTTTTGGAAGAACTTGTTGAGAATATTGGTTATGACGAAGAAAAACAAAGAGAGCTTATGAACAAGTATCCAAAATATAGTTATGAATTGATACAAGATATGAATTTTATATCAAAGGATGTAAAAGATGCTGTGCTATATCATAATGAGAGATATGATGGTAGTGGATATCCTGGTATATTAAGCAAAGATGATATACCTTTATATTCAAGAATCATAGCTATTGCTATTGTTTATGATACATTAACATCAGAAACTTCTTATAGAAAGAAAAACACTCCATTTGATGCAATAAGAATATTAGAAACTGAATATGTAGAAAAATTAGATATTAAAATATTATATAATTTTTTACACAGAATAGGTTCTTCTTTTGTAGGAAGTGAAGTAAAACTTTCAGATGGTAGAATTGGAGAAGTAGTATTTGTTCCAGAAGAAGGAATATATAAGCCATATATAAGAATAAAAAATACAAATGAAATTTTAAATCTAAATAATAAAGAATATAGAAATATAAATGTAACAGATATGATTTAAAAAGGAGATTTTTTCTTGAACGACAAAAAAAAGAATTTTGATAAAGCTAAAAATTATGCTCTTTATATTCTTAATTTTAGAGATTATACAAAAAAGCAAATGAGAGATAAATTAAGAAATAAAGAATATGAAGACGATATAGTAGATGAAATTATAAAATTTCTTTTAGATTATAAATTATTAAATGATGATAATTTAGGCAGAAGAATGACCAGAGATAAATCAAAATTAAATAGATACGGAAAAAATAAAATAAAGCTATATTTACAAAATAAAGGAATAGATAAAAATTTGGCAAAAGAAATTGTTGAGGATGAAATTGCTGATGATAAGGAATATGAAAATGCTTATTACAATGGGATAAAAAAATATAAAAAAGTAAAAGATGATCCAAAGGCATATGAAAAAGTTGCAAGATTTTTATCGTATAAAGGTTTTGAATATAGCGTTATAAAAAAAGTCTTAAATGAACTATTTAAAAGAGACTAATTTTTTATGATTTTAAAATTATAAATATATATTTAATAAATATATATTTATATATTATATAAATTAAAAATAAATTAAAGGTTATATAAAATATAATTGTACAATAATATTTTATATAACCTTTTTATATAGGATGTATTTTAAATAAGATATTTTTCTATATTTTTTGCAAATATTTTAGATTTATAATCTATATTACAAACATCATAAATAGAATTAGGTTCATAAGCTATTGTGTGTGTGCAAAAATTTGCTGGAAGAAAAAAACCTTTATTTATACATAATGCATCTATAAGCTGTTTTGCTAAAGAATCTGATCCTGAATTTCCAGATACAATTATTGAGTAAAGTGCTTTATTATAAAAATTGATATTTCGATAAAGTGCTGTAAGTCTATTTATAACAGCCATTAAGTTTGCTGAAATAGAATCATTATAATTGGGACATAAAAAAACTACAGAATTTGCTTTTTCAATTTCAGGGAAGATTTCTTTTATCATAAATCCTCCGTAATAACAACTTTTTTGTTTGCTATAATACATGCACATTTTATAACTACATCCTATGCAATCTAAAACTGTTCCATTTTCAACATGTAATTCTTTTATATGTATATTGTCATCTAAATTACTTTTTATTTTATTCCAAAACCCTAAAGTATTAGAAGTTTTTTTAGAACTAGAATGTAATACACAAATATTTTTATCATATTTTTTAACATAATTATATTCAAGAATTCTTTGTATAAGCTGTTGGCTAAAATCTACAAAAATATCTTCCAAGGGAATTTGTAAGCTTTTTTGCCATGTTAAAAAATTTTTATAATCTTTAGTTTTTTCAATCATGGGATGACCGATAAAAGAGCATTTTAATGAATTTGCTAAATATATTAAATTAGATGCAAATGATTTTGTATATAAACTAGAATCACTCATTATTATTAAGCTTCCAATGCTATTTTCAAAATCCATATTTAAATTTTTTATTTTTAATAAAAAATTTAAAATATAATCATCATATCCAATTTCATTTAATTTAGCTATAAATAAAATTCTTTTATTCTTTAGAGTATTTTTATCTAAACTATCTAAATTAATTTCTTTATAATTAATATTACTTAATATTTTATTTTTTATTATATATTGATTTATAATTTCTTTATTAGCAATTATAGATAGCTTTTTCAAAAGTTACACCACCTACTATATTATTTTTGATATATTTTCATAAGAAATTTTTATTCTTTGATATAAATCATCATCTAAATTAAGAGATTCTATTTTATTAGTATTTTTAATTCTTTTATTTTTGCATCCATAAAAACTATCCTTAAAATAAATAGCTGAATAATTCCATTTTCCTTTTAAGGTATTTATAATACTTATTGCACCAGAGGATAAAGCAGGAGCTATAAAAGGTTTAAAACCAACATCTCGAACAACTAAATTTGCTTTTATAGCATCTTGTGTAAGATTTATTGATATATCATTATTGTAATTAGTAATACTGTTTGCAATTACTAATTCTTTACCATGTGAACCAAAAGCTCGACCTTCTTTGTAAAAATTTAAAGATTCTTTATAGTTTTTACTATAGAAATTTGCTCTAGCATTCATAACACCAAGGCCAAATCCAATTATATTTTCACTAGGTATTCCATTGTAATCAAATTCATCTTTAGAATTTGTATTTGAAGATAGATAGAGGCTTTTACAAAGAGGTTCAATTGGATCTGAAACAACACAAAACAAATTCTTGTAATTATTATTTCTTGCCATCTTTCCGAAATTATTTATTATAGATGAATTCTTTTTGAATTGTGCCATCCTAACATCATCAACTTTTTCTCCAACTTTAGGAATATAAGCAGATATACAAAAAATAACAACATCACTATTAAATATTTCATCTTCTTTTATTATTTCTATTTGAGGATACTCTAAATCATCAAAAGCATCATATATTTGAGATGCTTCATAATACCATCTTTTGCAATTGTTTAAATTCAAATCATATAATTTGATTTTACTAAATAAGGAAGGAGCAAGTAACATAAGTCCACTGAGTAATGTCCCACCAACATCACCCAGTCCTAATATTGTTATTTCATATTTTTCTTTTTTAATATCCATATTAATAGAATCCATAAAGTTTTTATGATTTGTATTTATAACTTTTATTTTTTCATCATTTAATTTCTTTTTTAAAGAATTATCTAAATCAATATCTTTATCAAATAAATTTGTATTAAGAAGATAAATGCCCTCTTCTTTTAAGTGCATCATAAAAGGTGAATTTGGTATATAACTTCTCTTGATTTTATTAATATCCTCTTTGATAAGATAATAATAAAATTCACCTTTTATAAAATCATCTTTGCTTATTTGTGAAAATTCATCGTATTTTAATTTTGAAAATAAATATTTATTATTATATTTGTAATAATACATATCAAGCCCTCCTGTTATGATTTATAAATTTATATTTTATTTATGATTAGTCAAAGAATCCTTAAGCCTTTTAAGTAAAATCAAATCTTCTTTTAGATAATCAGAAGGACTTTTTGTATAATCATAATCTAAATTATTACTATAAGCGACTATTCTAGGATAGATAAATATATCTGAAAGCATTTCTAATGTTAGTTTTCTTTCATTTAAAATTTCATATTCTTCTTCTAAAGTACTTACTATATCAAGTGCATTTTCCAAACAGATTAAAGAAAACTCATATATTAAATCTTTATCTACATTCCTTATAAATTTAGGTGCGGTATAAGGAAGTATTAAATTTATTGATGGTATTATATTTTTTTTCGAATCTTTTTTAATATTTAGAGAATCACCACCTATAAATGGATATAATAATTGTTCAGTAAACCAATATTTAAGTTTTGGTATAAAATAAGCACAATCAATATCCATTCCATCCATATCCATAATCTCTTTACCTCGACCTGAAAGCATACCAACTACTATTTTTTTGATATTAACATCATATTTTTTAAATAGGGGTTGTAAAGATTTCATTCTATAGCCTTTGTTTAAAAGATCATCGATTAATATAATATCTCTATTTAAAGACATGATCATTTTAGCTTGATTATCTAAATTTAAATAATTTGGAAATTCATTTATTTTAAAATTAGATAAGTCTTTTTCAAATACTTTTTCTGTATGAAGTGATTTAGTAACTGTATTTGGTATTATAACTCTATTTAATATATTGCCATATGGTACACAGGCATATGAACCAAGTTTTCGAACTTCAAATTCTTTAGTTGGAACTGAGTTTATTCTACATACTTTTTTCATTATGGTTTCATCAAGTATTTTTCTATGGAATGATAAAACTAAATGACCTGGATAAAATTTAGTAATAACATGTTGTAGTCTTTTTCTAGCTTTAAGTATGGCTTTTTTGACATTTTTATTTTGTCTAAAAGGCTCTTTTATAGTTGTTTCAACATCTAAATATAAAGTACATGGTCTAACCATATTAACACTAAATAGTCTGCTTTTAAGATTTTCATTTTCTAATTCTTTAAATCCTTGTAATTTTAGAGTTTTGTAGATACTTCCTGTGTTTTTATATTCAATTCTATCGTGATAAATACAATAACTATAATCTTTTTCAATAGAAGTTGCAAGAGTTTGAGTTAGTAATATTTGTTTTAAACTCTCAAAATAATCATTTTTCTTAGCGTAAATACCGTTTATACAGATTATTCTACCACTGTAATTATTTCTTACAAATTCTGAGATTTCTTGATTTTTAAATTCACAAAATATATTTGATGATGGAACATAGTGATAAGAGGAATATCCAATAATCTTATTCCTATCATTTAAATCTTTAATAACTATAATTTTTGCTTCTTTTTTATGGCTAAGCTCATCTAAATTTTTAAGTGCAGTTTTATAATCACTATGAAAGCTTAGTGCCAATTTTTCCATTACAGAATAAGTTATATTTTCAACAATTTCAATATCTAATGATATTGTTTGAATAACAGATTTAAATTGAGGTTCTCTTCTATAAAGTCCTCTTTCATATATATATTTTTGTGCAAGGGGATCTACTAAATTTGATATATCCCTATTTGTATCTATATAACTTCTTATTTGGCTAGAACTTATATCTTCATATTCTTTTTCTAAATTTAATATAATACTTTTTGTATGAAGCTTAGAATATTTTTCATTAAAAGTGACATTTGTATTAGAATTTAAATTTCGAGTAAATATTACATGTGGAAAACTTTGTATGAAGCTTTCTTTTTTATAAGCAGATGCATTCATTAAAACATCACTACCCATAACTAAAAAGACTTCCTTTGTATTAAATGTATTTTTTAAATATTTTAAATCATCATCATTGGCAATATTAATTGTAATATCTTCTGGAAATAAATAAATATCAAGTTCATCAGCAATGGACATATTTATTATATTTCGTCTTATCAAATTAGGCTGAGTTCTTTTTGACCAAGAAAATTCATCAACAGCTAAATAAACTTCATATCCTAAATCCCTAATAGCAGTTGTTATATTTTTGTGACCCAAAGAAAATGGATCAAAGCTTCCTGGGAAAAAGGCTATTTTCTCATTTCTTTCAATGCAAATATCACCATTGAAAAATGTATAGTCAGAAATAAATTTATAAATATTGTTTAAAACATGTGCATTGGTAAGAAAATCTAAATTATTTTCTTTATAATAATCTATTAAAGTTAATATTTTTTTAGCAATCAAAGAAAAAACTTCATTTTTTTCTTCTAAACTAACATTTCCAAATGAAAATATAGAACCGATAACACTAAATGCACTTTGACGAACTTTTTGTTCATAATGAACAAGACCGTTTAATAAAATACTAAGTAATCTTTTTTTTCTATTTAAAAAATCAGTTTTATCCATTTCATAATAAAGAGTGCTTTTTGTATATTTAGACAGTGTGATTCCAACTGTAGTAAGTAAAAGTATTATAGTTTGAGGATTTGAATTTTTTATTTTTTCGACCAAATCATCTATTATTTCATCTAAATCTTCCCTTTGTAGGTATAATAATAATTTACCTAAATATCTAGGAATATATTTACTAAACTGTTGTCCTTCTATTTCTAAAGATCTTAAAAGTTCTATTGCAACATCATTCTTTTGTTCAAAAGGAAGTTTTGGATATAGTTGTAGCAATGCTTTTCCAGCATGATTTCTCACATTTTCAATATTGGATACTTTTAGTATATTGCAAAAATGCATAGCTGTATAAAGTCCATTTTCTTTTAAATTATCTAAAGTATAAGAAAGTAACATATCTATATGAATACGTTTTACTGTAAAAGATGTAGAGCTTTTTAGATTGCTAAGAAATATAGTAGATATATTTTTTATATTTTCATCATTAAAATCTTTATAGATTTTTTTTACATCATCATTTAAGTTTAATTTGCTTACAACTCTATATTTTAAATAATTTTCTGAGTAGTAATTTGATTTTTCCACATTTTTAGAAAAATAATCAGAAAATGCATCTAAAAAAACATCATCCAATTTATAATTAGAGATTTTATTTTCTATAACTTCAAGACCTGATATTCTTAAGTTTAAACTTTCATCATTTATAACTTTTAATACAAAATCATAAATTGGATTTTGATCTATTTGAATATTTACAATAGGTATATATTTGATAGCTTCTAATAATGTAAACTTAACTTCCGTAGATAAATTAGATTCATTATCTAGATACATAAATATAACTTTTAGATAATCTTTTATACTATTTTTATCACAATTACAAAAGAATGAAGAAATCATTCTTGATAAACTATGTCTAATCCAATTCCTATGAAGCTTAATCATTTTATGATCTGGAAATAAAAACTTATTAAAATATTCTTTTAATATTGTATGTGAATTAGGATTTTGTTTTGTTAATTTAACATATGTTGGTACTTCTTTTCGATATATTTCATCAAAATTAGCAATTAAAAATCCAATAAGTTCAGATGATTGTCTTCTTATATCTTCTTGTGGTCTAGATAATAAATCATATAAGAATTTCAAAGTTATTATCTTTTGTTTTTGAGTTAAATATATAGAATTTTTTTCAAATACATCAAGATATAATCGTAAACTATTAGAATCCCTTTCAATTCTAGCTTCCTCTAAGATTTTATTCAAAGAATGTTCATCTCGTAGTTTATGCATCAAAGAAATATTTTGTTTAAAAGAAAGGTATTTTAGATTTTTAATTACATCTAGCCCTTTCATCAGTGCATAATGATTTTTATTTTCTTTATTTAAATTATCATAATCAACATCTTCATCAACACAAACTTTTATATTTAAAGATTTCATAAAGTCTTCAAAATCTTTTAATTTTTTATATACTCTTTGATATCTTTTTTTCTTTTTATCATCTAGATTATCCAATTTATTTAATATAACATTAAAAGAATCATCTAAAGAAAAGAATGTCATTATATTATTATGATTTTTGACTCTAAAATCAGCATAAATTAAAATTAGCGATTCGATAGGTAAATTGTCTAACTCTAAATCCCAAACAGAATGGTTTACAGCGATATGTCCCATGTAAATAAGATTATGTTTACTAAACCAATAATCACTATAATAATAATGAAGATATGGAACTCTCCTTGATTCACTAGATTTGCAACCAAATTTACCAATATCATGACCTATTGCCGCTCCAGAAATACGACCTAAGTCCACAGGCATAGAAGCTTTTTTTAATTGTCTTGCAATTTTTAGTGCGATAAAGTTAACACCACATATATGTTCTAACGTATTATATCCCATTATTTCTTGGTTTAATATCATCATTTCATAGATATATTCATCATTAAAAGCATTTTTGAAATTTATATACTCATCTTTATTTTCTAAATTGTCTATTTCTTCATCTGTTAAAAATTCGATTGGATATTTACTAAACCAAGTATTATCTTTTGAATATTTTTGATAATTACAAAAGAATCTTAGTATTTCTAGGTATAAGGATGAAATTAAATCTAAATTGCTATTTAAATCTATTTCAATAGAGTTTTTAAATGATTTTTTTAGGGTAAAATTATATACATAATTTAAAAAATTATCAGGTAAATCTTCTTTATGAAAAACTTTTAAGAAAGGTTTAAATTTTTCATATATATTTTTACAACTAAAATTTTTCTTTTTTAAAATATCTTCAAATGAATAGAAGATATGTAGTTTTTGTAGTGTTGCCAAAATATTTTTTTTAGGATATTCATATTTTAGCTCCAAAAAATTACTTATTATTTCTCTAAATTCATTGAAATAATGAAGGCTATTCTTATTCAAATTTATCACCCCTGTTATAATATTTATAATATAATTGTAACATTTAAATTTTATATATAGGGGATATTTATTTATAAATTTTATCTTCAATTAAAAATTAAAAATTGGTTTTATATAGTTTTTCTTAAATAATTTTTACAAAATAAAAAAGTATGTATACAAGCTTATAGAATCTATTATATAATTATATTTTAAAGAACAATACAAAGTATGATTATAGTATCTTAGGAGGGCAATATGGGAAAAAGAAGAATAATGGTAGTTGATGATGCATTATTTATGCAAAATATGCTAAAGAATATATTAGAGGAAATGGAATATGATGTTGTTGGTACTGCATCTAATGGAAGAGAAGCAATAGAAAAAGTTCAGACTTTAAATCCAGAGATAATAACTATGGATATAACAATGCCTGATATGGATGGGATAGAAGCACTAAAAGAAATAAAAAAAATAAACGATCAAGTTAAGATAATTATGTGTTCTGCTATGGGTCAAAAGAATTTTGTTTTAGAGGCAGTTCAAAGTGGTGCTGTTGATTTTATAGTTAAGCCATTTGAAAGAAGTAAAATAGCAAAGGCTCTTAATAATGTTGAAACTATATTAAGAAGTGAAGGTAGATAACGGATATTTATTTAATATAATAATATATTGTAATATCAATAAGATAAGAATTATTTTATAAAAAAATAAATAAAAATAAAATAAATAAAACTATTTAATTTTTTGCAAAATTAGTATATAATATAAATATAACTAAGGTGTTCGGGGTAATTTCTTTGATATTCAACCGACGCATGAATATCGGGAAATCGGGGTCTTTTAGTGCTATGTAAAGCCTTGAACGAGAGGGGACTACAGAGACTATAAGCAGGTTACCCACCTGAGAGTTACTCGGGTATGAATATACTAGAACAACGGCACTTCGGTTGGACCCTTTTTAGGGTCCTTTTAATTTGTAAAAAAAATTGTTAACAAGAGAATAATATAATCTTTGAAGGTAGTATGAAAATGAAAAAACTCATTTTTGTGCTACCTTTATTTTGTTTTTAATAAAAAATATTATTGGCATTTGACAAAAACTATTTTTAGGAATATAATCAGATTAATAAATGGCATATGACAATAAGGAGAGATTTTTATGAAACCAATTATACCAAAAGAAAAATTTAATTCTTTTTCAAATGTTAAAAATGTAATAGCGATAATGAGTGGTAAAGGTGGAGTTGGAAAATCAAGTGTAACTTCGCTTTTAGCAGTGTACTTACAAAAACAAGGTTTTAAAGTAGGTGTTTTAGATGCAGATATAACAGGGCCTTCTATACCTAAAGTTTTTGGTCTTAATAAAAAAGCATTTGCTACTGAAAATGGGATACATCCAATTGAAACAACTAAAGGTATTAAAGTTATGTCTATAAATCTTTTATTAGATCAAGAAGATGCACCTGTTGTTTGGAGAGGTCCAATTCTTTCAAATACAATGAAACAGTTTTATACAGATGTAATATGGGAAGATCTTGATTATTTACTTATAGATTTACCTCCAGGAACAGGAGATGTTCCACTTACAGCTATGCAATCATTTAATTTAAAAGGACTTGTAGTAGTTACATCACCTCAAGAAGTAGTTAATTTAATAGTTCAAAAATCTATTAATATGGCTAAATCTATGAATATAAATATCTTAGGTGTATTAGAAAATTTATCTTATTTGAAATGTCCAGATTGCGATAAGGAAATAAAGATATTTGGAAATGGTGTTAAAGAGGAATATTTAAATGAAAAAGGTATAAAACTTCTTGGTAGACTTCCAATTGACCCTGAATTTGCAAGTCTTTGTGATGATGGAAAAGTTGAATTATATCCAGAAATTAATTTTGAATTAGAAGAAAAGATGAAAGATATATTAAAAGAATTATAAATAATATTAAAATATATATAATTTTTATTTATGAAAAATAAAATTGACAAAAGGAAATGACTAAATTTAGTCATTTCCTAAAAAAAATCAGGAGGAATGAGATGAAAATTTGTTTATCAGCAGCCAAAAAAGATGAAAAGACAGTATTAAATCAAACATTTGGAAGATGTAATTATTTTTTTATATTTGATACTGAGAATGATTCTTATGAATTTTATGAAAATCCAGGTGTAACTAGTAATCATGGAGCTGGAATTGCAGCATCAAATTTTGTTGTAGAAAAAGGAGTTAAAAAAGTGATAACAGGTAATTTAGGACCTAATGCAATAAATATATTACTTGATAATGAAATAGAGTGTTATAAGGGCGAAGAATTAACATTGATGGAAAACATAAAAGAATTACAAAATGGAAAATTAACTATGTTAAAAAATGCTACAAAGAAGGGTCATTAGATGATAATATCAGTACTTAGTGGAAAAGGAGGAACAGGAAAAACTACTATTTCGACTAATTTATCAATATTAATGAATTATACTTATGTAGATTGCGATGTAGAAGAACCCAATGGCTTTTTGTTTTTAAAACCAAGTATAGAAAAAAATATACCTGTTGGTGTTTTAAATCCTTTGATAGACAACGAAAAATGTACTCTTTGTAAAATTTGTGCGACTGAGTGTCAGTTTAATGCACTTGCAGGACTTAAAAATAATATAATGTTATTTGATAAATTATGTCACTCTTGTGGAACTTGTTCTTTAGTATGTAAATATGATGCGATAAAAGAGATAAATAGAGAAATTGGACATATAAAAAAGGGGAATTTTAAAGGAAATACAGTTTATGAAGGTAGAATTAATGTAAATGAGCCTATGGGAATTGCTATTATAAAAAAATTAAAAGAATTAGCATCAAAAGAAGATAATGTGCTTTTAGATTCACCTCCAGGAACATCTTGTAATGTAGTAGAAACATTACAAGATGTGGATTATGCGGTGTTGGTAACAGAACCTAGTGCATTTGGACTTCATGATATGGATATGGCATATAATTTAACTAAAAAATATAATATAAAATCAGGAATTATAATAAATAGATCGAATGAAGATGATTATATAATAGAAGATTATGCTAAGAAAAATAATATAAAAATACTTGGTAAAATTCCTTTTTCAAAACAAGCTGCAAAGATATACTCAAATGCAGAGCTTTTAATAGAAGATGATTATTTAAAAACTCATTTTGAAAATATAAAAAATAATATATTAAAGGAGATAAAATGAAAAAGATAGTTGTATTAAGTGGAAAAGGTGGAACTGGAAAAACTACTTTAGCTTCATTTTTATCTATTTTTCTTGAAAATTCTATAAAAGCAGATTGTGATGTTGATGCACCAAATTTAAACTTGGTATTTAATGCAAATAAAATTTATGAGAAAGATTTTTATGGAGCTAAAATAGCGAAAATAAATTATGATGAATGCTCAAATTGTAAGTTGTGCAAAGATTATTGTAGATTTGAAGCCATAAAAGAAGAGGATAATAAAATTGTAATCGATGCTTTATCTTGTGAAGGATGCAAAGCTTGTGTTATAAAATGTCCGAAAAATGCAATAAGTTTAAATGAAGTAGTTACAGGTAAAGTAAAATATTATAATGATTTTGATTCAAAATTTGTTGGAGCAAAATTAGAAGTTGGAGCAGAAGGTTCTGGGAAATTAGTTTCAAAAGTTAAAGAGGTAGCAAATGAAGAGGCAAAAGGTGAAAAATATATGATTATAGATGGTTCACCAGGAATTGGTTGTTCTGTAATAGCATCTGTAACAGATACTGATTCTTCAATAATTGTACTAGAGCCAACTATGTCATCAATTGATGATTTTAAAAGACTTCTAAAACTTTTGGAAAACTTCGATAATAATAATTTCGTTATTATAAATAAATATGATTTAAATGAAGAAAAGACAAATGAAATCAAAGATTATTGCAAGGAGAACAACGTAGAAGTTTTAGGAAAGATACCATTTGATAAAGAAATGGTTAGAATATTAAATACGGATTTTAAAAGCGTTTTGACTAAAGATTTTGAGTCAAAAGATGCTTTTATAAATATAATAAATAATTTAAAAAATATAATTTAGTGGAGGTTTGTTATGAGAATAGCATTTGCAAAAGAGAGTGAAAAGGTAGCAATGCATTTTGGTCATTGTGAAGGATTTGAAGTATATGATGTTGATGGTAAAGAAGTTTTAAAAAATGAGTTTATAGAAAATCCAGGACATAGACCAGGTTTTTTACCAGTATTTTTAGCAGAAAAAAATGTTAATGTTATAATTGCTGGTGGAATGGGAAAAATGGCTCAAGATTTATTTAATGAAAATGGAATAAATGTAATTGTAGGAGCTGATGGTGAAATTAAAAATGTATTGAATGATTACTTAAATAATAATTTAAAATCAACTGATTCTGTATGTGAAGAACATGCACATCATGGAGAAGGTTGTAATCACTAATAATAAAATAAAAAGCTGTATTATATTGCATAATATGCAGTTTAATACAGTTTTTTTTTATCAAAAATAGCAAGGAGGTTTTGCTTTGAAGCAAAAAATAGCAAATCAGAATCATTTAGAAAGAATCAAAATGATTCTTAAAAAGAATAATATAAAAATAACCAATCAAAGAATTGAAATAATAAATTTTTTGATGTCTGAAAAAAGACATGTTAAAGCTGAAGAGATATATAGATATCTTAAAGATTATGGAGTTGGTCTTGCAACTGTTTATAGAAATTTAGAAAAACTAAAATCTTTGGGTATAATAACAGAGATAAACTATGGAAAGGAAAGATATTTTGAAATGAAATTATTTTCAAAAAAATCTATAAAGATTCATATGAAATGTGAAAAATGTGATCAAATAATAGATTTTTATGATGATGAACTTAGTTTTTTCATATTGAAAAAGAAAAACTTTTATGAAGAGCAAAAAAATATTAAAATAAAAGATGTATCTTTAAATATGATTGGAATTTGTGAAGAGTGTGAAAATAAAGAGGAGGAATTTAATGGCAAGACCAATAAAACCTAGGCGTATAGAGTTTGTACCAAAGAACACATATTTTTATCCAGTAGGAAAAAGAAAATGTGAAATTGTTGAAATGGATTTGAAATTAGAAGAATTGGAAGCTATGAGACTAAAGGATATAGAAAAATTATCACAAGAGGATTGTGCTAAAAGGATGAACGTTTCAAGACAAACCTTCCAAAATATAATAGATAAAGCAAGATTTAAAGTAGCTACAGCACTTATGAATGGTAATGCAATAAAAATAGAGGGTGGAAATTATACACTAAATATTTGTAAATATGTATGCAATACATGTGGATTTGAATTTGAAAAGAAATATGAAAATAAAAATATGTTATGTCCAAATTGCGAGTCTAATGAAATTATTTGTATAAAAAAGAGTAATTTCTGCAAAAAGAATTGTAAAAAAAATATATAGATTAAGAAAGAGACCATTTTATAATATGGTTTCTTTTTTTTGTTTTGAAATACAAATAAGTTGAATAATTGTTTATTTAAGAATGAAAAAATAAATTATTAATATAGTTCCAAAGTTTTAGTTATCTTAAAAATTAAATGGTTCTATAGTTTTATATTGGAAAAAAAGTAAGTTTGAAAATGAAAATTATGATAAAATTTAGACGAATTTATAAATTATATTAAAAAAAGGGAGAGATTTTTATGTTTAGAAAAAATGTATTGAAAAAATTAACAATGCTTGTATTTATATTATCTATGTTTATTGGTTCGTCAATAAATACATATGCATTTGAAGGTGAAAGTGTAAAAGGAGTACCTGAAGGGTGGACAAGAATACCTTTTGGAAATTTTAGCAAATACAAATTAACAGATGATTGGAAGTATACATCAATTAATGGGGGAGTTTCTTCTCTAAAAGAAAAAAATCCTAATTCAAAAATAGAATTTACTTTTGAAGGTAGTGCATTTAGACTTTTAGGTTATGATGTTGTAAAACAAAATTCAAAATATAGGATAATGATAGATGATAAAATAGATGAGACTGTAATTTATGAAAATGATGGAAGAAGAATAGAAGCTAGTCCTATTATATTTCAAACGAAAAATATGGATAACAAAGAGCATAAGGTAACAATTATTCCAATGAGTTATGATGGTGGACAAAGTCCAATACACAATCATTTATATGCAGTTGCTATATATCAAGGTGATATAACTGAAGGAAACAAAAAAATAAATGAAGAAGAAAATGTAATATTAGATACTGAACCAGAAAAAGAAATAATAAAAATAGATGAAGAAGTATTAGTGAATTTAACAATAAATAATATTCAAGAAATAACAGCAGAAGACATAAGAATTAAATATGATTCAGATAGATTAGAGTTTTTAGGATATGAAGAAGTAGAAGGAATCAAACTGGTAAAAGATATGAAAAATGATGATGAATTAAGAGTGATATTAGCAAGTAAAGGTGAAGCAAATATAATAAATGCCAAAGAAGTATTATTAAAACTAAGATTTAGAGGCGAAATGGCAGGAGAGGCATTAGTAGATGTAACAAAAGGAAGAGTAACAGATGGAATAGAAATGGAAAAAGATTTAGAAGAAAAAGATTGTGGAAAAGGAATAATTCTAATAGAAGAAGATGAATTAGTAGATGTAAATAATAGTGGAGAATTCACATTATTGGATTTGGGAATAGATGCAAGACATTTAAATAAAGATCCAAAAGCACAAGAATTACTAGCATACAATACAGATATAGTTGAAGATGGAAGTATAGATGATATGGATTTACTAGAGATAGGTAAATTAATGTTAGAAAACGACAATTATGCACCAAACAACTATTAATGATTATTAAATAACTTAAAAAAAAGCTGTTAAATTCTATGAAAACATAGAATTTAACAGCTTTTATTATATTTTATAAAAAACAGGTTTTAATTTTTCGAATTTAGTAAGTTTATCAAACCCAATAGATTTAAGATAATCTATTGAAGATTCAAATTCATAGGATAATTGGTTAGGGATATGACTATCAGAACCTAATGTTATAATTTGTCCGTTCAAATCTTTATACATTTTAAAAATATTTTTACAAGGAGAAAAATCTCCTAAATTGTATCTATAACCAGAAGTATTAAGTTCGATTCCTTTATTTTTGGAAATAAGGGTTTTTAATATTTCTTCTATTATATTTTTAAAGTCCATATTACTAAGAGGATGATTATATCCTCCATAACGTCTTATAATATCTAAATGACCAAGAACACTAAAATCTTCATACATATTTATAATTTCAAGAACATGTTCATAATAGTCAATATATGCTTGTTTTTGTGTTTTACCTTCAAAAAATTTACCTTCATATAAATCATCCATTTCATTTATGCTGTGAATAGAGCCTATTATAAAGTCAAAATCATTGTCTAGAATATCTTTTTTGTATTTATTCAAAACTTCTTTAAATAATCCTATTTCAACTCCTTTTTGTATTTTAATTTTGTCTTTATAAAGATTTTTATAAGTATTTAAAGTTTTAAAATATTTTATTAAATCTATTGAAAAATCATTTTTTATATTTTTGTAATCATAATCAATATGATCTGTAATTGCAATTTCTTTTAGATTTAACTCTATTGCTTTTTTTATAATATCCTCAATTGGTGTATTACAATCTCCTGAGAAACTACTATGAATATGGTAATCAATAAACATTTTTATCCTCCCATAAATTATATATTAATTAAAATTTATTATAACATATTACGTATGTAATTCTTAGAAAATGAGCTATATTTTTATTATATTTTTTAGGATTATAAATTGAGAGTATATTGTATTTAAGTTTTTTATTATATAATTTGTAAAATATAAAAACAATATTCGAATAAATTAAAAATGATTCAAATAAATAAAAAAATTTCATTTTACGAAAAAAAATTAAAAAAATATTTTTTTGTATTTTTAGAAATAAATTAAAATAAAAGATTAAAAAGAATAAATAGAATTATAAATTATCAGAAAATATTCTTAAAAAACTAGAAAAATGGAGAAAAAACAGGAATCGTTCACAAAAAATTCTGAAAATTAAAAGTTATCTTGAATCAAAAAAACAAATGAAAGAAAAAAGTCTATAAAAATCAATTGACATCAAAATGCAAGATTGATATAATTAACTTGTAAATAAGAAATGGATTTGATTATTTGTGATTATATAAATGGAGGTATGGTTATGGAGAATAAATTAAAAAAAGACATGAAGGATAGTATATCAAAAAATGGTGAAGTACTTAAGAACTTAAATAAAAAATGTAGAGTTATTTCATGTATGCATTGCTTAAATAACAAATGTCAAAATGATTATTGTGATTTTTATGAAAGAAGCTTTATACAAGAAGGATAATTATATGAAAAATTATATTTAGAGCCGTTATTTAAATTAACTAATATTTAAATGACGGTTTTTTGCTGTTTTAATGTATAAAAGATAAAATAAATGTTGATATATTTTTTTTTATTTCAATTATTTTTCACTGCTAATATTGATTTTAATATAGATAATTAGGTATCTATTAAATAGATGTTTTAAATTGATTTGAGTTGTTTTTTTATATAAAATATAGGCATTTTAAAATAATAAGTATCGAATTTGGGGGATATAGTATGGATAAATATTTTTGGAATAGAGAGTATACAATATGGATGGTTTTATCAGCAATTATTATAGTGATTTGGGGTTTTATAACAATGACAATATTCACAAGTCATAATAATAAGGAAGAAAGTTTTTTAGATTCTGAATTAAGATCTTTTGAAGGGGAGGTTCATTCTACCTTAAAAACTTATGAAGAATTTTCAAATTTTTTATATCAAGAAATTAATGGAAGTAAGGAAATATCAGAAATAATGTATAAAGCTAATTTTGCTTCAAAAGAAAAAAAGAATGAATTAAGAATGAGTCTATATGATTTATTAGAAAGTAGTTATTTAAATATGCAAAATTATTATTTTAGACAATTACATTTTCATCTTCCAAATACAGAAAGTTTTTTGAGAATGCATAGACCTAGCAAATATGGAGATATTTTATCTAGTGTACGGGAAAGTGTTAGAATTGCAAATAAAAATGAAGTATATACAACTGGTTTTGAAGAAGGAAGAATATACAATGGATTTAGATTTGTATATCCTTTGAATTATAAAAATACACATACTGGAAGTGTAGAGGTTTCAATATCTAGTGCATCGATAGTTGAAGTTCTTTCTAAATTATATCCAAAGAAAGATTTTATTTTTGTAATGGATAAAAAAGTTGTTAAAGAAAAAGTTTTTGATGATCAATTAAGTAATTATTTAGAATCAAATGTTTCAAGTAAATTTTTAGTTGATAAAGAAGTTGAAGAAATTAGCCTTGGGTATAAAAATACGATACCAAAAAATGATAAAGATTTTTTTTCAAAAGTGGTGAAAAATCATGAAAGTGATATAGAAAATTGGAATGATTTTGCTATTCCTATAGACTATGATGGTCAAAATTTTATGGTTAAATTTTTGAAAATAGAAAATATTAAGAAAATACCAGTAGCTTATTTAATATCTGTATCTGAAAATAATGAATATCCAAAAATATATAAAGACTTATATCAACAAATATTTTTGGTAACTATTTTAGCTTTTTTTATTATAATTTTTGGGCTTATATTAGCTTCCTATCAATATAAATTAAAAATGGCATCACAATATGATCATTTAACAAAAATATACAATAGGCATAAGTTTTTAGAAATAGTAGAAAGAGAATTAAAGAAATTAAAAAGATATAAACATAGTTGCGCGGTTATTTTAATGGACATAGATTTTTTTAAGAATATAAATGACACATATGGTCATGAATGGGGAGACCAAGTTCTTAGAGAGCTTGCAACGTCAATTGAAAAAAATATTAGACAAACAGATGTATTTGCTAGATGGGGTGGTGAAGAGTTTATTATATTTTTAAGCCATACAAATGAATCAAATGCATTTAATGTAGCAGATAAATTAAGAAAAATTATAGAAGAAGAAACTACGGAAAAATTAAAAGAAATAACATTAAGTTTAGGTGTTTCATTAGTATTAGAAGATGATAGTAGCATAAATGATTCAATAGATAGAGCTGATGAGGCTATGTATAATGCAAAGCGAACAGGTAGAAATAAAGTTTGTTGTTATTCAAATTTGAATAAGTAAATTGTATTATTTTAATATTTATACATTTATTTTTTATGATTTTAAATGTATACTGTTATTTAGAAGTAGATAAACGATATTTCACTAAAGTGATACAATATAAAAGGTGATATTATGGATAAGTTTAAATTAATATTTGATGGAGAAAAACCAAAGTATATACAAATATATGTAAAAATAAAAAATATGATAAATAATAAAGAATTAAAAAGTAATGAAAAATTACCAACGATAAGAAAATTTGCGAAATTTTTAGAGGTTAATAATTCTACTATTGTCAAGGCGTATGAACTATTAGAAAAAGAAAATTTTGTTTTTAAAATAGTTGGAAGTGGTACTTATATAAATGAAAAGAAAAAAAATATAAAATCAGATATATATGAATCAAAACACGATATAATACCGTTTCATATAGGTAATCCTTCTAGTGAAATGTTTCCAATAGATGATTTTAAAAAAGCTATAGATATGGCTTTAAAAGAAGATGGAGCTTCTGTATTTGAATATGAAGATGGGCTAGGTTTTTATGAGCTTAGATTGGAATTAAAGAAATATTTAAAGTCAAAAGATATAAATACATCAGAGGATAGAATACAAATAATTTCTGGTGCGCAACAGGGTATTGATATTGTTTGCAAGACTTTGGTCAATTATGGTGATATAATATTTACAGAAGAACCAACCTATAATGGTGCCATCGATATTTTTTCAAATAAAGGTGCAAAAATTATACAAATACCAATGTTAAATGATGGTATAGATATAGGTATATTAAAATTAAAATTAGAAAAAATTAAGCCGAAATTAATATATGTGATGAGTAATTATCAAAATCCAACTGGGATATCATATTCAGAATACAAAAAAAAGAAATTAATAGAACTTGCAAATGAATATGATTTTTATATTTTGGAGGATGATTTTTTAAGTGATTTTAAATTTTATTCACAAAATAATATGACTTTAAGGGCTTATGATAATTCTTCAAGAGTTATATATGTAAAGAGTTTTTCAAAAATTCTTATGCCTGGTCTTAGAATTGGTTTGCTTGATATGCCTTATAATCTTAAAGATAAATTATGTGAAGCAAAATATTATACAGATATATCTACATCAAGTTTGATACAAAGAGCTTTATATTACTATATTAGAAATTTTGATTGGAAGAAGAATTTATATGCAATTGAAAATATATATAGGAAAAGATTTGACAAGATGAAAAATATAATAGAAAATAAGTTTGATAAAAGACTTGAATATTATATTTCTTGTGGTGGAATTAATTTCTTTTTAAAATTACCAAAAGGTTATTCATCTAGTGATTTTAAGCAATTTTTATTAAAAAGAGGAGTTGGAATTTTAGAAGGTGAAATATTCTTTGAAAATCCAATTGAAAATAGATTTTTTAGATTAAATATAGCTAGTACAAATGTAGATCAAATAGAAGAAGGCATGGATATAATAAAAAAATCTTTGGATGATTTTTTGGATGGTTATAGGTATAATAATGATTTTAAAAATGAAAAATTTTTATATTAGTTTTAAATGTTTTGAGGAGGATTTATTTTGGCAAGTGAAAAAGAAGTAAAAAGAATTAATGAATTAGCAAAAAAAGCAAAGGCAGAAGGTCTTACGCAGGAAGAAAAAAAAGAACAAAAAGAGCTTAGAGAAAAGTATATAGCTGACTTTAGAAGAAATGTTAAATCTCATTTAGATAGAATCAAGATAGTATAATATTTGGAGGTGTATTATGGCTGAAGAAAAATATGTCATATTTAGATTAGATGAGGAAGAATATGGTGTGAATATAATGAAAGTTAGAGAAGTTAGTGAAGTTAAAAAGAGAGTTAATGTTCCTAATACTCCTGACTTTATTGATGGAATAATAAACTTAAGAGGTGAAGTTACACCAATAGTTAGTTTAAAGAAAAGATTTAATTTAAAAGCTGATAAATTTGACGAAACTGCTAGAATTATAATATCTAATGTTGAAGATAAAGTGGTTGGTTTTTTAGTTGATGAAGCATCTCAAGTTATAAGTATAGACTCAGATGACATAGAAGATACACCAGAGGTTATAATGGGTATAGATAGAACTTACATTCAAGGTATTGGAAAAACAAAAGATAAGATGATAATAATCTTAGATTTGGATAAAGTTCTTACTAAAGAAGAAGTTGAAAAAATTGGAGAATTAGAAGAAAATAATATGGAAAGAGCATAGGAACTCCTATGTTTTTTCTTTTATATTTTAAATTATATAAAGAAATTTAAGAAAATTTAATTTTATTTTATATATAATTTTATTTTAAAAATTTTAAAATGACTAGAAAAATATAGATATTCTTCGTATAATTTTCAAAAAAACTAATACTTATAGATTATTTTTTAGCAAAAATATTTTTAATTAAGAATTTTATGTTATAGTAAAAGTGTTTTCAAATATTAAAATCAATTTTTAGATTCAATAAAAATAAGATATTTAATATTATATTTTGATAAGATTTTAAATATATATTTTTATTGTTTTGGAGGTATTATGGACAATAAAATTGTAAAAAATGAAGATGTAAATAAAGTTTTGTCCAAAGTTTTAGAGTCTATAAAAGAGGGTCAAAATGAACTATTCTCAATAACGGAAAATATAAGACAAGAAAGTACTGGTCTTAAGGTTGAGATGGAAGAAATAAAGCTAAAATCTCAAAGGATTATAAAACAAGTGGATGAACTTGAAATAAAGGAAAAAGCAAGCAGAAAAAGATTATTTATGGTTAGTAAAAATTTTGATAAATATTCTGAAAATGACATAAAGAGGGCTTATGAAGAAGCTAGAGACATACAAATACAGTTGATATTAAAAAGAGAAGAAGAAAAGAATCTTATAAAAAGAAGAAATGATTTAGAAATCAGATATAGAAAGAACAAGGATATGGTAAATAAAACAGAAGGTTTTATTTCAAAAATGAGTTCTGCTGTAGATTTTTTAATTGGTGATTTGGAAAAAGTAAATCAAACTCTATCGGATCTTGAAGATAAGAGCCAAATTGGAATGAAGATAATAAAAGCTCAGGAAGAGGAACGAAGAAGAATTGCAAGAGATATACATGATGGGCCTGCTCAATCTTTAGCAACTTTAGTTATAAGAAGTCAAGTTATGACTAAAATAATGGAACAAGATGTATCTATGGCTAAAGAAGAAGTAGATAATATGAGAGAAATACTAAAAGCAACATTAAAAGAAATAAGAAGAATTATGTATGATTTAAGACCAATGTCTATAGATGATTTAGGTTTAGTTGCTACATTAAACCGTCTAATAACAGATGTAAGGTATGAAAAAGGCATTGATATTAATCTAGTAATATTAAATAATGAAGAGGTCTTTAGTCCGCTTCTAAGGCTTACTGTATATAGAATTTTTCAAGAAGCAATTACAAATGCATGTAAGCATTCGCAAACTAAAGAAATTAAGATAAAATTAGATATAAATAAATTCAAAGTAAATGGTATTGTACAAGACTTTGGAATTGGTTTTGATCCAAGTAAGATAAAAGAAAAGAAAGAATCCTTTGGACTTAGCTCAATGAAAGAAAGAGTAAATCTTTTAAATGGTGAGTTAAAAATAGATTCAACAAAGAATGTTGGTACTTCTATAGTATTTACATTCCCAAATGAGGAGGTAAGATATGAGTAATATAAAAATTGCAATAGCTGATGATCATTCGCTTATGAGAGAGGGACTATCTAGAATTTTAGAATTTGAAGATGATATAACGGTAGTTGGTACAGCTAAAGATGGCTTAGAAGCCTTAGAGTTATATAAAAAAATGGACATTGATGTTGTTTTATTAGATATTAATATGCCTAATATGAATGGTATAGAGACATTAAGAAAGATAAGAGATATGGATTCTTCTGCAAAAGTTATAATACTTACTGTTCATGATGGTAGAGAGTACTTAGTTGAGAGTCTTAACTTAGGGGCAAATGGATATATGTTAAAAGATTCAGACTCATCAAGCCTAGTAGAAGCTATAAAGGCTGTTAATCAAGGTGGTTCATATGTACATCCTAATTTAGCTGGAGAGTTAGTTAGAGAAATTAGTAAGACTGGAAATGGTGAAAAAGCTAAAAAAGGTTTAGAAAGCTTAACAAAAAGAGAATACGAGGTATTATCTTTAATAGCTGATGGTCTTAGTAATAAAGAAATATCTCAAAAGCTTATAATAAGTGAGAAGACAGTTAAAAATCATGTATCGAGCATATTAAGAAAGTTAGAAATTTCAGATAGAACTCAAGCGGCTATATATGCTTATAAACATAATGTGAAAAAAATATAATAAAAAAAACATTAAAATTGATTACAATTTTAATGTTTTTTTATATATTTTATTCAAAATGAAGTTTATTTCCATCAGCATAGAATGTTCCAATAGTTATAGACTCAATTCTTTTTTGAAGATTTTTAATTTCTATAAATGTTTGAGGGAACGCTTTTTGCATTATTGAAATTTCACCTTCTCCTTTAGATTCAAGACATTTCATAACAGACTGTCTTTTTAAATCTAATTTAGAAAGTTCTTTCATTAAATTTTCATTAATTTTCATTATATGCTCATATTCTTCTAAATCGTTGAAATCATCATCCTGATCAAGTAAAGCTTCATATGCTTTTAATTCTTTGGCATTTTTTTCCATCTCATTTAAATAATACTTATATTTTATAAGTATTTCATCAAGTTGTTTTTTCATTTCATCACGGTTAAAGCCTTTAACATTGATAACAGTTCTTTTTTCCATTTGATTACCTATTGTTGTAACAACAACTTGAGATTCTGCATTTATAGTACCACCAATAATTTTACCATCCTTAGAATTAACAATAATTCTTTTAGATGTAAGTTCACTATCTAAAGCATAAAAACCTATATTTATACTTTCTCCAGCCTCAACTGTACATGAATTTACATATTTAGTAAATACATCTTGATGAGCATAAATTCTAGTTTTTTGCTTACCAGAGATACCACCTTTAATAAATACACTACCTTCTGTAGATGTTAGTTGATTTACAGCACCAAGACCAATTGTACTATTTATAGAAATGTCCTTAGATGCTTTTATACTAAATCCATCATGAACTGTACCACTTACAGTTACATGACCGTCAAAGTCTATATTACCAGTTTCAACTCCAACATCCCCATTTATATGTAGATGGTTTATAACACCAATTTTACCACCAGAGAATGATAATGCACCATTCATTCTAGATCTTAAAACAATTTTGTCATCTTCTCGTGTTTTTATAACACTTTTTCTATCATAACTTAATATCTTATTCTTTCCAGGTTTGGCAGGTAAAACTTCACCATAAACATTACATCCATCTTCGCCATCTGTTAGAGGTATTTTTTCTCCAAGCCAATCACTTTTTTCAATTTGTTCAATAAGGTGCATATCATAATAATCTGTTTGACCATCTTCTTTTATAGTTGGTTTTAAATCAGGTTTATCTTTATAAACTATTATGGCATCTTTTCCATGAATAGCAGACTTACCTTCAGCTATTACATACTCCTTACTTTGAATAATATGTCCGTCAAAAATAGATTCATCTATACCATAAGTGATATTGTGTTCGTTTAAAAGAGATATAACTTTATCTTTTAAATTAGAATCCTGTTCTATTTGGTTTTGAGGCATGTTAATTTTTAATTTTGCTTCCATTTTGTTTTTTGAAACAGATACTTCCATATCAGGTTTGATTGTTCCAATTTCAATTATTACTCCATCCGCATCTTCTAATGCTTTTTTTAGCCCCATAAAATTACTTAAAGCTATATTAGGGAAATCTTTAAGTATAAGGTTAAATTTTATAAGGTCAAAACCTATAGAAAAAACTTCTATAAAAACTTTATCTTCTTTAAAATAAAGGCGGATATAGCTATTTTCAAAAATTTGTTCCATACCAAACTGTCCTCCTTTACAACATTTCAAGTCGTCCTTGACATAAATTGTTCAATCTATTACTATATATCGTTATAAATTTAAAAATATTAAGAGCGTTGTTAAGTCTTAATCTAAGTTTACCACACTTTCTAAGTTAAATCATGACAAAAATACTGCTAAATTTAAAGTAATTAATCAAATTTTGTTATTTGAAATTGGCTGAAATGCTTACAAATGGCCGATTGTAAAATAATAACAAAGACTTGTCTTTTTTGAAACTATGACTAAATTACTATTTTAAAAACTTTGAAGTCTAAAAATAGGTATTTAAAGATTAAAATGTAAATAAGATATAAACAAGGTCTTTTGTACTTTATTAGAAAAGAAAAAATGTAGGAAATGAGGACTAAATCAAGATTATTCGCAAAAAATGTTCATAAATTAATATATTTTATTTTACTTCATAGTATAATATCATTTATGAGGATATAAAAATGTATTTGGATTAAATGTTGTAAAAATTTAATTATGGATTATAAAGGGGCAGTACTATGATTGATAGTAAAATTGAAACTTTTTTGCATCTAGCAAAAATAAGAAATTTCACAAAAACGGCACAATTATTAAACCTGACTCAACCAGCAGTATCTCAACATATAAAATATTTAGAAGAGATTTATGCTGTTAAGTTATTTGAAAAAAAAGGCAGAGATTTGCTAATAACAGAAGAAGGTAAAATATTTTTAGAATATGCAAAAAAGGTAAATCAAATATCGAAATGTGCATATAAAAGCATGCAAAACATAAGCAGCTTAAAAAAGACATATAGAGTAGGAGCAACAAGAACTATAGGTGATTATTTATTACCAGATGTATTATCTTCTTATACAAAAGTAAATAAAGATATAAAACTTAATTTAGTTGTTGAAAATACAGAATTTATAATAAAAAATATACTAAAAGAAAATATTGATTTTGCATTAGTTGAAGGACTATTTAACAGAAATAAATTTGAAAGCAAATTAATAAAAAAGGATGAACTTGGTATAGTAATGCATAAAGATTGCAGTTTAAATAAATTACATAAAATAAAAATGGAAGATGTATTATCAGGTGATTTAATATTAAGAGAAGAAGGTTCTGGAACAAGAGATGTTTTTGAACGTGAAATCATAAAGAACGGATATAAAAGAGAAAATATAAAAACTCTTATGGAAATTGGAAGTATAAATGCTATTAAAAAACTTATTAGAAAAAATATTGGTTATAGTATTATGTCTTTTGAAGTTATGAAGGATGATTTGAAATCAGAAGACTTAGTATTTAGACGTATTGATGGTATAAGTATTTTTAGGGAATTTAATTTTATTTATAAAAAAGAAGTATATGAAGAGTTTTATGAAGAATTCTATAATTTTATGGTTGAAAATTTATCAACACAAGAAAAAAAAATTGCTAATTAAATTAGCAATTTTTTTTGTATTAATTACCCATAAGCCATGGATCAACAGCTGGGTTATCTTCATCTAGTATTGGATTTTCTGTTTGAGTATTATTTTCAGATGGGATAGTACCATCTGGTATTTGTTGAATTTGCATTTCTAAAGAATCTGATACAGTAGGTACCTGATATATTAAATCTTCAGGAACTTTTCTTCCTTGTGTAGGAATAAACGTTACAGGTCTTTGAATAAATGTTTTAAATACTCTTTTTTCAATTGGTGTAAATTCATTTGCTAGTAAGCCATTATCTGAATTAACTTCTTTTACAACATGAGTTGTACAATAATCTTTTGGTTGCGTACCATTTATAAAGATTTCGCTTCTAACTGTATGTCTAGGGTCTGTATTACATATATCTGTAACAAGCTTACCTGATTCTGTGCATATAGTAGCTCTGACTATGCCTGGTGGTTGAACAAAAGATTTAGATTCTAAATTAGAATGTATTTGATCCATCACTTTTTTCCAAAGCATAGCAGACATTCTACTTCCTTGATTAAGAGGTTTTGGAGAATCGACTCCTATCCATGTTGCTGCTGTATAATAAGGAGAATATCCTACAAACCATGCATCTTTTTTTGCTGAAGTTGTACCAGTTTTACCAGCAGTAGCCATATTTTTCAATTTAGCTCTTCTACCAGTTCCGTTACTTACAACATCTTCTAATAAATTTGTCATTATATAAGCTTCTTGTTTAGTTGCAATTTCTTTTTGATCCTTTTGTGTTTGTAATATAATATCTCCATTTGCATTTTCAACTCTTGTAAAGAATATTGGTCTAGTATAAACACCTTCACTAGCAATTGCACTATATGCAGCTGTAAGTTCTAACGGTGTTACACCTTTAGACATACCACCTAACGGTAAAGAAAAGTTTTCATCATTTACTCTTCTATTTTCTTTTGCTCTTACAATAGTTGAAAAACCTAAATCTTCTAAAGTAGAAAGCATTATAGAAACAGATTGAGGGTGATTTTCACCTAACATTTTAGCCAGTTCAACTGTTCCAGAGTTTGAAGAGTTTCTAAGTAATTCTCTAACTGTTGTAAGTCCTTTGTATCTATTATCCCAGTTTCTTGGCCAAAGTTCGCCACGCTTATTGTACATAGGAAGATCATCTACAATTGATGCAGGAGAAAAACCTCTTTTTATAGCAGGTAGATAAACGGCTAATGGTTTGATAGCAGAACCAGGTTGTCTTGGATTTGTAGCTCTATTATAAAGCATACTACCTTTAAAGTTTCTTCCACCTATCAATGCTTTTACCTGTCCTGATTGATTATCTATTACAACCATTGATGATTGAGGTTGTAAATTTCCATTTTTATCAGTAAAAGTACCTGGGAAATTTTTATTATCTTCGTATTCTTTTTCTAATATATTTTGTATATCCAAACTCATAGTTGAATAAATTCTAAGACCACCTTCATATAATAATGACTTTGCTTCTGTTTTGGAAAATCCATTTAAAACAAGTTCATCTATAACTTCGTTTTTGACTATATCTACAAAATAAGAAGATATATCTTCTGCCATTTCTTTTCCTTTATTAACTATGATTTTTTCATTTTTAGCTTCTTGATATTCACTATCTGTAATGTAGTTTAATTGATGCATTTTAAAAAGCACAGTTTCTTGTCTCTTTTTAGATTCAGGATTTAAAATTGCTTTTCTAATAAGATCTTTTTGTTCTATTAATCTTTTATGTTGGCTTGCATCTATTATATTATGTTCTTTTAATTTGTTTATAGCATTTATTTCAACTTGTGTTAGTGGTGGAGTATTTGCTGATTTACCCATGAATATTAAATTATTTTTTAGTCTTTCTATGTTTGAAAAATCTTCAGTACCATCTAATTGGCTAGTTTTATAAACACTATATTTAGTTGGCCACTTAGTTATACCTGCAATCATTGCACATTCAGCAATACTAAGTTCATTAACATCTTTAGAAAAATATTTTTGTGAAGCAGCTTGAACTCCATGAGTACCTCTACCTAATGCTACAGTATTTAAATAAGCTTCTAATATCTTATCCTTACTAAGTACTTCTTCCATTTGAAGTGCGTAATATAAATCCTTTATCTTTCTTGTAAAACTTCTGTCATTTGAAGTATAAAGATTTTTTGCAAGTTGCATAGTTATAGTACTAGCTCCTTGAGCTTTACTCATTGTTTTAATATCATGAACTAAAGCACCAAACAGTCTTTTTATATCCACTCCATTATGAGTATAATATCTTTCATCTTCTATAGCGACAAATGCATTTTGAATGTCTTTTGGTATATTTTCAATGCTTATAATATCTCTATTTTCTTGCATATGAAGTTTTACTATTAACTGTCCTTCTTCATCATATATATAAGAACTTTGATCAAGTAATTCATATATATTATTGTAATTAACAGGTTTTAAATCTTTAACAACCCCATAAATCAAACCTGCTGTAAGTGAAGCACCTATAATCCCTAAGATTGTAAATGTTATGAATACATATTTTAGAATTCTTAAAAACGCATTACCAGATTTATTTTTGGCTTTATTATTTTTAATTTCATCATTAGTATCATCTTGCGAGACTATATTTTTTGGCTCTTTTTTTCGCATATTGTACCCTCCTTATTCTTAGATAATTATATCATAGATAAAAAAATTATTAATAATAAGACTAAAATTGAAACAAAATTGTAAAGTATTAAGAGTTTTACGTTTATATTTTGCTTGTTAAATACTCAAAAATAGATGATAATATGTATATGATATATTTTAAGAAATTTGTTAGGTGGTGTAACTATGTCAGAAATTAAAAAACCAAAAGTCATAACTATTGGTCTTCATATAAAAAGTGATGTAAGAAGAAAAGATGATACGAATATAGAAGTGTCGATGAAAGAATTAAAAGAATTAGTTGAAGCTGCTGGTGGAGAAGTAGTTGGAGAAATAATTCAAAATAAAGATACAAGAGATGCAGCGTTTTATATTGGTAAAGGAAAAGTTGAAGAAATTAGAGATTATGCAAATACTTTAGAAGCGGATCTTATAGTATTTAATGATGAACTTTCAGGTTCTCATATTAGAAATTTAGAAGAAGTCATAGAAAAACAAGTAGTAGATAGAACAAATCTTATACTTGATATATTTGCAAAAAGAGCATTATCAAAAGAGGGGAAATTACAAGTTGAATTAGCACAATTAAAGTATAGACTTGCAAGAATTGGAGCTATGAATTCTGGATTTTCTAAAACTGGTGCAGGAATAGGAACGAGAGGTCCAGGTGAAAAGAAACTAGAAACAGATAAAAGACATATATTAAGAAGAATTGATGAAATAAGAAGAGAACTTAAAAATGTTAAAAAAAATAGAGAAACTCAAAGAAATCAAAGAATAAAATCTAATTTACCAATAATTGCATTAGTAGGGTATACAAATGCAGGAAAATCAACTTTATTAAATGAACTTATAAAAACACATAAGGCTTTTGATGAAGATAAATTTGTATTTTCAAAAGATATGCTTTTTGCTACATTAGATGTAAGTTTAAGAAAAGCATTACTTCCTAATAATAAGGAATATTTAGTAACTGATACAGTTGGATTTGTAAGTAAATTACCACATGATTTGATAGATGCATTTAAAGCCACATTAGAAGAAGTATCATATGCTGATTTGATAGTACATGTTATAGATGCTTCAAATGAAAACTATGATTTTCAAATGAAAACAACATTATCAGTATTAGAAGATTTAGATTCTTTAGATAAGGATATGATAACAGTTTATAATAAATCTGATAGATTAGATTATGAAGTTGATGCAAGTGCGGATATGGATACTGTGTTTATATCTTGTAAGACTGGTTATAATATGGATATATTAATTGAAAAAATTCAATCTAAAATATATAGAGATTTAAAAGATGTGGAAATGTTAATACCATATGATAAAGGTCATATATTTAATACAATAAAAGAAAAAACTAATGTTGATGAATTTGAATACAAAGAAAATGGTATTTATTTAAGAGCTCTATTAGATAATGCTGATTTTGGAAGATATAAAGAATATATATGTAATGATTAAATTATAGTAGTATATTTTTAGTATAATTTTAGTTATAAAATAAAAAAGATAAAGATATGGTTTTAAGTCCATGCTTTATCTTTTTGTTTTAGATAGATGGTAGGTGATTAAAATTAAAACTTGGAAGGATATAGATAAATTAGAGGATTATGAAATTACTTATTTATTGTATAATGAGGGAAAGAATATAGATATTATTTCAAAAATAAGAAATCTAGAAAAAACGCAAATTCAACAACATATAATAAAAGGAAAAGCAAGTAAAAAAGAAAAAAAAGATATTGGAAAGAGAAAAAAAACATTATTGGAAAAACTTATTCTTTTAGATAAGGAAAAAAGAATAAAATTATTAGAAGATTT
This sequence comes from Peptostreptococcaceae bacterium, assembly GCA_025210335.1. GTDB lineage: Bacteria > Bacillota > Clostridia > Peptostreptococcales > Peptostreptococcaceae > JAOARY01. The sequence continues at coordinate 54,823 of JAOARY010000006.1, forward strand.
AAAACAAAAAGATGAAATTAAAATTTTAGAATTTAAAAAAGAATTATATAAAAAATTAAAAACAGATAAAAATTTAGATGATGTGATTATATATATATGGATTTGTGGAGAGTTAAGAGATGATAAATTTTTAGATATAATCCATGAATTTACATTGCATTTTCATGGAAATATAAGGAGAATGTCCTATTCTGCCATGAGAAAAATAAAAAATAAAAATAGTTTGGAGTTTTTTTATAGAGGATTAACAGACAAAAAACCCCAAGTTAGACAATATGCTGCAAGAGGACTTATGGATATTGGAGATGAAAATAGCATAAAAAAAATAAAAAATTTAATTTCAAATAAAAATGAAAAAGAATACGTAAGAAATAGTTTTTTTCAAGCGATAGAGGCGATAGAAAATAGACTTAAAAATAAAGTTTAAATATAAAAAAAAATTTAAATGCTTGACAAAAAAAAATAATCTGATTACAATTAGTCTCAAATACAAATTCAAAAATAAAAGCTTTGACTAGGGAGTAGTAAATAATTTTTTTAATCTCAGAGAGGGAATGTTTGGTGAAAATTCCTATTAAAATTTATTGAATCCACCCTTGAGCTGCATGAGGGTAACAACTTGTGCCGGGTTAACCGTTAAAATTAGGAGTTTAATAACTATAATGTGATAGTCTATTTAAGATATTATCAATTTTATAGTTAGTTTATGATATTAATTTATAGGATAATTCTAGATATTTTTATAGATTAATATATTATAAATAAGGTGGTACCGCGATTTACCTCGCCCTTATATAGGGGGCGAGGTTTTTTTAATACAAAAAATTATTTGAAAAGAGGTAAAAAAATGAGTCAATTACTTATGACACCAGGTCCAACTAATATACCAATAAGAGCAATAAATAAAATGCTAGAAGCTTTTAGTATTCATCATAGATCAAAAGAATATAGTTTGATGTACAAGAAATTCAATGATAATTTAAAGCATGTGTTTCAAACGAAAAATGAAATAATAACTTTACCTTCATCAGGAACAGGTGGTTTGGAATCTAGTATATTAAATTTATTAAATGAAAATGATAAAGTACTTTTTATATCAGTTGGAGTATTTGGCGATAGATTTAAACAAATGGGTGAATTAAATAATCTTGATATAGATTTTTTAGAAATAGAAAGAGGAAGAGGTTTTTATTTAGATGAAGTAAAAAAAGTATTAAAAAAAGAACATAAAGCTGTGATTGTAACTCATAATGAAACTTCAACAGCTGTAACAAATGATATAAAAAGTTTATCGAAATTAGTAAAGGAAGAAGATAGATTACTTATAGTTGATGCGGTAAGTTCTCTTGGAGCTATTGATATAAAAATGGATGAATGGAAGATTGATGTTCTTATAACAGGTTCTCAAAAATCTCTAATGTCACCTGCTGGAATGTGTTTTGTTGGACTTAGCGATAAAGCGATAGATTTATGTAAGAAGAATAAAAGAAAAACATATTATTTTGATTATATAAGTGCACTAGAGTATTTAAAAGGTGATTATCCAAAAAATCCATATACACCTCCAGTTCAATTAATAGCTTGTTGTTTAGAATCTTTAAATATGATTAAAGAAGAAGGTTTAAAAAACACTTTTAAAAGACATGAGAATTTAGCTAAATATATAAGACAAGAACTAACAAAAAGAGATTATGAATTTTATACACATAAAGATTTTTATTCAAATACTTTAACGGCAATAAAGATAAAAGAGGAAAATGCATGTGATATACAAGGATTTATAAAGAAAAAACATAATATATATATAGCAACAGGACAGCAAGATTTAAAGAATAAAATCATAAGAATCGGACATATGGGCAATGTAAATAAAGATATGATAGATAGAACATTAAATGCATTTGATGACTATAATAAGAAGAAATAAAAGCTTTAAAAAGAGATATTTTAAAAAGATAAATATAAAAAAATATTTAAATTAGGATTATTGTAGAAATTAAAGATTGAAAATTTAAAATATTAAAAAAGAAGGTGGAAAAAATGCAAAAAATACTTGTGGTTGAAAGAATAGATGAAAATGCGATAAAAGGTTTAAAGGAAGATTTCTTAGTTGATGTTAGATATGATCTAAAAAAGGAAGATTTATATGAAATAATAAAAGATTATGATGGTCTTATAATAAGAAGCATTACAAAAGTGAATAAGGAGCTTTTAAATAGAGCAACTAATTTAAAGATAATAGGTAGAGCTGGAAATGGTGTGGATAATATAGATATAGAAGAATGCTCTAAAAGAGGTGTTATAGTTTGCAACACACCAACAAGTAATACTATATCAGCTTGTGAACTTACTATTGCCATGATACTTAATCTAAATAGAAATGTAGTTTTAGCAAACAAAGATTTGAAAAATGGTAATTTTAGAAGAAATTTATTTGTTGGAAATGAAGTATATAAAAAAACACTTGGAATAATAGGTCTTGGAAGAATAGGTTCTTTAGTAGCAACAAGAATGCAAGCTTTTGGAATGGAAATTATAGCATATGATCCTTATATCAAAGATGAAAAATTTGATAATTTAAATGTAAAAAAAGTAGAAAGTTTAAATGATTTATTAAAAGTAGCAGACATTGTGACTTTGCACACACCAAAAACAAAAGAAACTTTAAATATGATATCTTTTGATGAATTTAAGATTATGAAAAATGACAGTATTATAATAAATGTAGCAAGAGGGGGTATAATAGATGAAAAAGCCCTATTAAAATCATTAAAAGAAGAAAAAATAAAAGGTGCAGGGCTTGATGTTTTTGAAGTAGAACCATGTTTGAATAATCCTTTATTTGAATATGATAATGTGTTGGTAACACCTCATATGGGAGCTTCAACAAAAGAAGCACAAATAAGAGTTGGACAAAATGTTTGTACTCAAGTTAGATGTGGACTTTTAGGTTTTGAAGTTAACAATATATTAAATAAAGAATTATTGATGAAAAATAAACTACAAAAAGCAAATATTATAAAGAATTATGACTTAAATTTAAAAAATGAAGGAGCTTTAAAATGAAGATAGGTTACGCGGCATCTGTTTTTGAAACAAATATATTGGATAGTTTAAAATATGCAAATGATAATGGGTTTAATAGTGTTGAACTAAATATGAATATGATTTGTTTTTTTCCAGAAAACAATAAAGACATAAAAAAAATAATTGAATTTAAAGAAGCTAATAATATGACGATAAGCTTTCATGCACCTGAAGATATAAGTCTTATAAATTTTCATAAAATAATAAATGATTCAGGCTTAAAGAGATTAAAAGAAATTATAGACTTTGCTAATAAATTGGATGTTTATTCAATTACAATTCATACAGGTTCAACACCTTATTTTACAGGGATAGATAAAAATTATTATGTCCAAGAACAATATAAAGAGGAAGCTAGATTACTTCTTAGAAAGAATATATTAGAATTAATCAATTATAATAAAAATAATAAAGTTAAGTTATGCATAGAAAATTCAGGGTATTTTAGTGAGATTATAATACAAGAAGTATTACAAGAAATAATAAATGAAGGACATGAATTATATTTAACATATGATATTGGTCATGCACATTTAAATAAATACAATGAAAAAGAATTTTTTAAGAAAAATATATCAAAAATAAAAACTTTGCATTTACATGATTACAAGGATAAAGATCATAAGATAATAGGAACTGGATATATTGATTTTAGAGAAGAACTTGAGAGTTTGGACAAAGACTTATTATATATAATAGAAGTAAGACCAAAAGAAGCTGCCAAAGAATCTTTAGACAATTTAAAAAAAATATTATAAAAACTGCCTAAAAAAATAAAAAAAAGGTATACTTATATAATAGGATTATAAAATTTTTATAATTAAGTATAAAAATTTTATAAAAAAATTATTAAGATTAAAGGGGTGAATGTCTTTGGTAGCTGAAATATTAGCAATTGGAACTGAGCTTTTGCTTGGAGATATAGTAAATACAAATGCTAGATTTTTAAGTAGAAGACTTGCAGAACTTGGAATAGAGGTATATAACCATACTGTTGTTGGTGATAATCCAAAGAGGATTAAAGAGGCTTTAGATATAGCTTTTAAAAGAGCTGATTTAGTTATAACTACAGGTGGGCTTGGTCCAACGAAAGATGATTTGTCAAAAGAAACAATAAGTGAATTTTTTAATAGAGATTTAGTTTTAGATAATCGTTTGTATAATGAGTTAAAAGATTATTTAGACAAGAGAAACAGAAGTATGTCAGAAGGTATGAAAAAGCAAGCATATGTACCAAAAGATTCTTTAGTTTTATACAATAAAACAGGTACAGCTCCTGGTATTATAATCGAAGAAGAAAGTAGAAAAATTATAATATTACCGGGCCCTCCAGTTGAAATGGAACCTATGTTTTTAGATCAAATAGAAGCGTATTTAGAAAAATATAAAGAAAAAACGATACTTTCAAAAACTTTAAATATATCAGGTATTGGAGAAAGTATGGCATCGGATATGGTTAGTAATTTCTTGGATTCAAAAAATCCAACAGTGGCACCATATGCGAAGGAAGGAAAAACAGAACTTAGAATTTCTGCTGCTTCTTCAAATGAAAAGAATGCAAAAGAACTAATAGATGATATGGAAAATAAATTAAGAGAAATATTAAAAGATCATGTTTATGGTGTTAATGAAGAAACTTTAGAAGAATGTGTATATAAATTATTAAAAGAAAATAATAAAACTATATCAATAGCAGAATCATGTACAGGTGGTCTTTTATCAGCAAATCTTATAAATGTTTCAGGAATATCATCTTGTTTGATGGAATCCATAGTTGCATATTCAAATGAAAGTAAGATGAATAATAATTTAGTAGATCAAAAAACATTAGAAGAATATGGGGCTGTAAGTAAAGAAACAGCTATAGAGATGGCAAAAAATATAGCTATTAAAAACAATACTAATATAGGAATTTCAACGACTGGAATAGCAGGTCCAGAAGGTGGAACCAAGCAAAAACCTGTAGGACTTGTATATGTAGGACTTTATATAGATGGACAAACTTATGTAAAGGAACTTAATTTATTTGGTGGAAGAAGAAGAATAAGAACTGTTGGTGTTGCTCTAGCATTGGATTTTTTAAGAAGAAATTTAATAAAAAATAAATCATTGAATTTAAATTCCTAAAATGATATTGAAAAAACTGTCCAAAATGATTTTTATTCATTTTAGACAGTTTTTTTATAAATTTTATTTCTAGAAATTTAAATTTATAATTAATATGATAACAAAGCAAATTTTAAAATTTTTTTTATTTTTATTTAGATTTATCATTTAAAAAATTTTTATAAATATCTATAAAATTTTTAACTATTTTTGCAGTAATCCCCCAAATCACATAATCGTTATATTCATAGAAATAAACATCATATTTTCCTTTTTTGAATTTATAATTTTCTTTGTTTGGGGTAAGATGATAAGGAAAAGCTTCATCAGGGATAACTTCAATTTTTGTTTGATATAATTTTGGTTCATTTTCTAAAAAATATTTAATTGGAACTAAAAATAAATGATCAACTTCATCTTTATTTATATTTAATTTATCAATATCACCGATATTACTTATATAGCCTAAATAAGGATTTATGATTAAATTAAAAGGAGCTACAAATATATCTAAAGGACATATTATATTTATATCTTCACTTTTTATACCTAATTCTTCGCAAGTCTCTCTAATAGCAGTTTCTTCATGATTTTTATCAAATTCTTCATTTTTTCCTCCAGGAAAAGAAATTTCACCTGGTTGAGCATCCATTTTATATGAACGTCTTTGAAATAATAGATGTAGCTCATTGTCTTTATTTATAAGTGGAACTAATACTGAAGATACAAACATTTTTTCATGTCCATGTATATAATTATTAAAATCTTTAAATAATTCGTTTATTTTATTGATCATTTTAGACCTCCTAAGGTTGATTAAAAAGAGAAAGGGTGAGTATTTTGAATAATATAAAAAAAATGATACAAGTATTAAAAAAAATAAATGTATTAATCTCTCTTTTAAATGATAATACATATAAATTAAAAGAGAGATTAAAAGCTTTAGTTTTCATAATTATATCATTTATATATTTCATATCGCCAATTGATTTAGTACCCGAAATTGTACTTGGTTTTGGTTTTTTGGATGATTTAACTGTCTTAGCATTTTTACTTTTAAGTATGGATGATATTATTTCTAATTATGAAATTTATAAAAATAAATCTATTAAAGAAAATAAAATTGTAGATATTAAAGATTATAAAATAGATAATGTAAAAACAGAGACTGATAAATCTAAATTTGATGAGTCCAATAATGAATTTGAAAATAGAAATAAAGACTAATCAAATATATTATCAAGTTTAGAAATCAAACAATCATTGCTTTTTTTATCCAATACACATATTCTAAAATAGCTATCATCTAAAGGTTCAAAAGAAGAACAGTTTCTTATGGCAATATAATCTTTTATTAAGATATTATATAAGGATGATGCATTTAAATCTTCTTTTAAAATTTTTATAAGAATGAAATTAGAAGAACTATTATATATTTTTAGTTCTTTTTTTGATTTAAAAAATTTTAATAGTTTATCTTTTTCTTTTTGAATATATAATTTGGTACTATTTATATATTCTTCATCTAAAAACATTATTTCGCCAAGTAATTGTGCGAATATGTTTATATTCCAAGGATAAATATGTTTATATATTTTATTTATACCCTCTTTATTAGAAAAAATTCCATATCCAAGTCTTATTCCTGGGGCTGAAAAGAACTTTGAACTACCCTTAATAACAAATATATTAGAATAAGAATCTGTAAGATATCCACTAGTTTTTTGCATCGAAAATTCAATATAAGTTTCATCTATCATAAATAAAGATTTAGGATTATTTTTTATAAGGAATTCAATATTTTTATCAGTTAAAAAAGAACCTGTTGGATTATTTGGATTACAAATGATTACTAAATCACTGTCATTAGATTTTATAAAATTATCAAAATTATTTAGATCTAATTCAAAATCATTATTTTCATTTAAAACGTATTTATTTATATGTATGTTTTGTTTATTTAATTCTTTTTCATATTCTGAATAACATGGATAAATAAGCGTGCAATTTTTAAAATCAAAGGATTTAATAAATGCAGAAATTAATTCAGTTGCTCCATTTCCAAGAATTATATTATCAAAAGAGCAGTCATTATATATGGAAATCGCTTTTTTTAGATTTATATAATTAGGATCTGGATACATGCTAATCATATCTATATTATTTTTTAGATTATTAAGAGCTTTTTTACTAATACCAAGTGGATTTACATTAGAACTAAAGTCTTTAATTTGAGATTTTGTAACATTTAAGTTTTTAGATAGTTCATAAATATTTGCACCATGATTGTTCATTTTATTACCTCCCGATATTATTATATTTATTAAGATATAATATTTAACTATATAATATTTTATAATTTTAATACATATAGATTATACTACCTTTTATTAAAAATAAAAATATATTTAATTATGGTTGTAGAGGTTGTTTTTTAGCTAAAAAATTCAAAATACGAAAAATAAATAAAAAAAATAAAAAAATATTCGCATTTTATATAATCTTATGTTATAATCCTTAATATAGTTTTTAGTAATAAAAGATAAAACCAAGGAGGTTATTGTTTTGAATATCGAAAATAAATTGATTGATGAAAAACAATTAGAAGATAAAGTAAGAGAAATGGCTTTAAAAATTGATAAAGCTTATGATGGTGAAGAATTTATAATGATAGTTGTCCTAAAAGGAGCTAGTGTATTTGCATCAGATTTACTTAAAAATATAACTGGTGATGTGTACCTAGATTTTATGGCTGTTTCTAGTTATGGGATGTCTACACAAAGTTCGGGAACTGTAAAGATTCTTAAAGACTTAGATATGGAAATAGAAAATAAAAACATATTAATAGTTGAAGATATAATAGATACAGGTCTTACTCTTCATTATTTATCGCAAAACTTATTATCAAGAAAGCCAAAATCTTTAAAGATTTGTACTTTATTAGACAAACCTCAAAAAAGAAAATGTGAAGTAAAAGCAGATTTTGTTGGTTTTGAAGTTCCAGATAAATTTATAGTTGGTTATGGAATTGATTGTAAAGAAAAATATAGAAATTTACCATACATAAGTTTGGTAGAAGCATAAAAGAAAAATCTAAAGGTGTCTTTATGTATGTTTATATGAAGACGCCTTTTTTATTTATAATAATATTAAAAAAAAGTCTATCAGTTTAAATTAAAATATTTTTTATTTATGTTTGTTAAAAACTGAATTATAAAATTTTTACAAATTATCATTACATTATAAATTACTATATAATAATTTATTCATAATTAAGTGTTTACAATAAATATATATTAAATAAAATTCAAATTTCTTGTTAAGAGTAGATAAAAATGCTAAAATGGAGATATAGATTATATTGTATTATTACGAATATTAAGATTTAATTTGCTTAAATTTTTACTAATATAATAAGAACAGATGTAATTTTTCCAGGAGGTAAAAAAATGAGTAAATACTGTCGCTCTGACAAATTCAAAATAATTTTAGAAATTATAGATTTAGTAACAAAATCTAAGAATTTTTTTCTCGTAAAAGATAAGATTTTGGATAAGATGCTTTCAATTGTGCATCCAGATAAAGCTTGCATTAATATTATATCTAAAAATAACAGAAACACATCATACCTTATTTGTACAAAAACCCTTGGAAAAATCTTTGAATCTACCGTAAAAAAGATTCCGGATGTAAGTAAGTATCAAAAGGATATATATAAGATTGAATTTTCTAAATATCCAGACTATATCCATGATGCAATAAATGAAAAAAAAATAGTATTTATAGAAGATGTATATACAGATGAAAGAGCAAAGAAAGATAGATTTATGGCTAAGTATCTAGGTTATAAAGGTTCTTTAGTTGTGCCTTTTATGATAAATAATGATGTTTTAGGTTTTATAACATGTTATTTAGAAGATGGGGATATTGTAAATGAAGAAGATATTGATTTTATAAATACAATATCATTTATAATAGGATTTTCTTTAGAAATAACTAATAATAATAATCATACCAATAAAATTATAGATAGATTAAGATTTTCAGTTTCTTATATAAATGAAGCTACTATAGAATTATATAAAAATAAAGGGATTGATAGTTTCTTAGATTTGGTTAGTAGTCAGCTTTGTAAGATAACAAATAGTGAAAGTGCTATAGTATTATTGAAAGATGAAAAGTTAAAGACACAAAGATTTAGTCAATATGGCAAAGAGATGAATATGTTAAATGTATTTGAATTTGTTTTGGAAAGTATAAAAATAAATCTTGATGATGAAGGAAATTATTATAATTATAAAGAAACAAAAGCATTTATAGAAGAAAATAATATTGAGAATGATGAATTTATAGAATCATTTATATATTATAAGCTAAAGAAAAATAATCAAGTAATTGGTTATATAATGGCAGCAAATGGGAAAAAATATATAAATGAAGATCTTACAATATTAAATATATTTGCAAATCAAATAGTTATAGCTTTGCAAATGTATATAAATTCTCAAGATATATTAGAACATAAGCTTATGCAAAAAGAATTGGAAATTGCATCAAAACAACAAAAGCTTATAATGAGTGATAATAAAATATATTTAGAGAATTTAGGTGAGATAAGTTTTTATCATAGACCATCAAAACATATAGGTGGAGATTTTTGTAAAATAATGAAACTCTCACCGACAAAAGTAGCTATATTTTTAACGGATGTTATGGGTCATGGTATACTTTCAAATTATTTTTCAGCAATGATAAAAGGAGTATTAAAGACACTTTTAATACAAGGAAATTCTTGTTCACAGGTTTTAACTCAAATGAACAAAGTATTATTTAGTGATTTTGATAATGTAAATATTTTTGCAACATCAAGAATAGCTATTGTTGATACGATAAAGAATAAGATAATATCAGCTAATGCAGGTCATCATTTTCCAATAGGCATTAAAAAAGTAGAAAATGACTATATAATAGATGAATTAGATGTAGAAGAAGGTATGCCAATAGGTATATTTGAGACAACTGAATATGAAGAGCATGAATATGAACTTGATGAGTATGAAATTGTAGCATTTTATACAGATGGTATAATAGAGGCTGAAAATGAACTTGCGGAACAATATGGAATTGAGAGACTAAAGATGTTCTTACTTGAAAATTTTCATCTTAATAGTGATATGATTTATGAAAAATTTAAAAGAGAGATAGTTGATTTTACTGGAAGAGAGAATTTAGAAGATGATTTTATATTGATGCTTCTAAAGAAGAATGGAAATTACGAAATAGGTGTTAATGATGTATATGATTATGAATTCAAGTCCCAGGAAAGATAAAAACTGTGACTTTATAAGAGATGAAATAATACGTTTGTTAAAAAATAATAATATAGAATATAAAGTATACAATATAAGAGATATGAAATTAGAATTTTGTGATGATTGTGGATATTGTAAACATAAGTTAGGTTGCATAAAGAATGATGATTTTAAAAATTTATATAATGAATTTAATCAGTCAAGTGGTTGTATAGTGATATCTCCGGTTTATTTTGATAGTGTTCCAGCAAAATTAAAACTTATAATAGATAGATTACAAGCTATATATGCGAGTAAATATATACACAATAAATCTCTTATAGATAGAAATAAAAAGAGAAATGGTTTTTTGTATGCAATAGGTGGTTCCAAGTCTTATGAAACTCAATTTTTGGGACTTCAAATACCGATGAACTTTTTCTTTAGAGCAATAAATACAAAATTAATTTCGTCTTTTTATTATGATAATACAGATCAAAAAAAGATTGATTTTATGAGAATTGAAGATTCTTTAAATATTTTGTTAAAGAATATAGAAAATTAAAAATTATAGAAATTAAATAAAATTATCGAGTTTATTTGATTTTTAATTGAAAAGTAGTATAATAGTTTTATCGAAAATTTTTTAGGAGGTTTTTTAATGAAATTACCAATAGCTTTATCAAATAAGCATTTACATTTAAGCAAGGCAGATATAGAAACTCTATTTGGAGCAAACTATGAATTAACAGTTAAAAAAGAATTATCACAACCAGGACAATACGCATGTGAAGAAGTTGTAGATATAGAAGGTCCAAAGGGAACTTTAAAAAGAGTTAGAGTTTTAGGACCAGCTAGAGGTGTAACTCAAATAGAAGTATCTTTAGCAGATGCAAGAGCATTAGGTGTTAAAGCACCAATAAGAGATTCTGGAGATATAGATGGTACTCCAGGAGTTAAAATAATTGGACCTAAAGGTGAAGTTGAATTAGAAAAAGGTGTTATTGTTGCAGCTAGACATATACACATGCATACTGATGACGCTGCTAAGTTCGGTGTAGAAGACAAAGAAAGAGTTAAGATAAAAACAGAAGGACAAAGAGGACTAATATTTGAAAATGTATTAGTTAGAGTATCTCCTTCATTTGCATTAGAAATGCATGTTGATTTAGAAGAAGGTAATGCTTCAGGCGTTGCTAACGGAACTATGGTAGAATTAATAAAATACTAAGTTTTAATTAAATTAAAAATATTAAAGGATTGTCTTAAATATATATGTATTAGACAATCCTTTTTATATATTAAATAAAACAAAAAAAATCGTAGATTATATCTACGATTTTTTTGTTTTATTTTTCTAATGCTTCAAATGCATCAGTTACATTTGGAACAAATTGTTTCTTTCTTGATACAGCGTCTTCTATAAAAGTACCTAGTTTAGCATTTTGTCCGTAAGCAGCTTTGATATAAGGTGTTGCAGATTCATTAAAATATATATAAGAACCGTTCTTTAATATATCAGTAACAACAACTAAAATCATTTTAAATTCTTGTTCCTCACATACATTTTCTATATATTTAATCATTTCGTCTTTTCTCTTTTCAACTGAGTCAATATCCAATGTGAATATTTGTCCAATACCAACCTTATTATCTAATATAGAAAATTCCTTAAAATCTCTAAATACTATAGAAGATATAGAATCCCCTTCAATAGAAGTTCCAGCCTTAAACATTTCAAGAGCATATTTTTCATAATCTAAATCAAGTATCTTGCTTAATTCTTTTATAGCAACCTCGTCAACCTTAGTTGCTGTAGGTGATTTTAATACTAATGTATCTGATAATATACCTGATATTAAAACTCCTGCAATTTCTCTTGGTATTTCAATTCCATATTCTCTATAAAGACCATATACTATTGTACAAGTACTACCTACAGGAACATTTCTAAAGCTTATTGGTTTAGAAGTCGATATATCACCTAATTTATGATGATCTATGATTTCAAGTATATCAGCATCTTCAAGACCTTCAACACTTTGTTTGTATTCATTGTGGTCAACTAATATAACTTTTTTCTTATCTGGGTTTAAGATATTGCTTCTATTTATAAAACCTAAATATCTATTATCCTTATCTACAACAGGATAATTAGAATGCTTGTGGTTTTTCATCATTTCTTTAACATCTTCTAAATAAGAATATTCTCTAAATGATACAATATCATTTACTTTCATTATAGAAGATATAAAATTACTTTGTTTAACTAATTGAGATGTTGTATAAGTATCTTTAGGTGTTCTTACCACATTGATATTATTATTATTAGCATCATCAAGTAAATCTTTAGGTGGAGTTAATCCTCCAGTTACTACTATTGTATTTACTTTATTAGCTATTGCTAATTCTATAATGTCATATCTATCACCAACTATTAATATAGTTTCGCTATTTAATTTATCTGCTTTTTCTAAAGTATCTTTATAAAAAGCACCAATTACGATTTCACCATTAGAAGGTTTGTTTCCATCTATTAGTATTTCACCATCTAAAGTATTTTTTATATTTTCTAAAGATGTATTTAATTTAGAATATAATTTTTCATCAGTTAAAGACATTGCGATATCTTTCATTGTAATAAGACCTTTTAATACATTAGTATTATCTACAATTGGTAATATTCTAAAATTATTCTTAATCATAGTATTAAAAGCTTCTAATATTGATGAATTTGGATTAAGACCCTCAAATTTATTATAATTAGAATCTTTTACTTGAGTTTTTACATTATCAAGTACCATAGGTGTTTTTAGATTGAAATAGTCTAATATAAATTGAGATTCCTTATTTATTTTATCTAATGTACAAGGAACAGTATCTTCACCTAATTGGTTCTTTAAGTACGATAGGGCTATCGATGAAGTCATTGAATCTGTATCTGTGTTTTTATGCCCGAAAATATAAGTTTTCATTTATTGCCTCCTATTTAAATATATTACAAAGTCAAATTTAGTAAAATTTTATTTTAATTTCTATTTATTTATATAAAAAAGAAATACACCCTTGCTTTTGCAAAGGTGCATTCTTTGAGAGTTTTTAAACCTTCAATTAATTTTAAATTAATTGAAGATTTATGTCAAGAAATAAAGCATATAATTTTGTTATTTTATAGTGGTTTAAAGCTATAATTTCTACCATCTGGTCAAAAAAATAAGATATATTTAGGAAAAATATACTATAAGAAATGTATATAATAGATTATATTTATTTTTAGTACAAAATGCACAAATCAATTTGTACTTATTGAGCTTATATTAATTTATATTGGATGATAAAATAAACATGTGTTAAAAAATAATAGCTAAGGGGCGATATTATGGCAGGTCTTAAAATTAAAGATTTAAATAAAAAATACGAAAATGGATTCCATGCTGTTAAAGATGCGAATTTTGAAATAGAAGATAAAGAGTTTATAGTATTAGTAGGTCCTTCTGGTTGTGGTAAATCTACAACTCTTAGAATGATTGCGGGTCTTGAAGATATAAGTTCAGGGGAATTATATATAGGTGATACTTTAGTTAATGATATACCACCAAAAGACAGAGATATAGCGATGGTTTTCCAAAACTACGCATTATATCCACATATGAGTGTATATGATAATATGGCTTTTGGACTTAAATTAAGAAAAATGCCAAAAGATGAAATAAGAAAAAAAGTAACAGAAGCTGCAAAAATTCTTGATTTGGAACATCTTCTTGATAGAAAACCAAAGGCATTATCTGGAGGACAAAGACAAAGGGTTGCACTTGGTAGAGCTATAGTTAGAAATCCAAAGGTGTTTTTAATGGATGAACCATTATCAAACTTAGATGCAAAATTGAGAACACAGATGAGAACTGAAATAACAAAATTACACAAAACATTAGGTGTTACTTTTGTTTATGTAACGCATGATCAAGTTGAAGCTATGACTATGGGAGATAGAATTGTTGTTATGAAAGATGGTATAGTACAACAAATTGATAATCCACAAAAGCTTTATGAAAAACCTGTTAATAAATTTGTTGCAAGTTTCATTGGTTCGCCACAAATGAACTTCTTAAATGCGACTATAGTTGAAAAGGGTAATGATTTATATGCAAATTTTGATGATTTATCTTTAATGATTCCAGAGGCAAAAGCAAAGATTATAAGAGAAAAAGGCTATTTAAATAAAGAAGTTATACTTGGAATAAGACCAGAAGATATAAGAGATGAAAATATATTCTTTGATGTTTCAAAAGAAACTGTATTTGAATCAGTTGTAGATATAAGAGAACTTATGGGTTCTGAAATCTATGCATATTTGAATTTGAAAGAACAAAAGCTAATTGCAAGACTTCACAATAGAGTTGTTGTAGAAGTTGGAGATAAATTAAAATTAGCTATGGATTTTAATAAATTACATGTGTTTGATAAAGAAACTGAGGTAAATATATTTATATAAATAATTAAACTGTTTTAAAGATTAATAAAAATCTTTAAAACAGTTTTTTGTTAATCAAAATAAGAGTATTTTAAGGTGGGGGTTTTGTGGATTTAAATGAATTTTTGAAGAAAAATTTATTAAAAGATGTTGAGATATATGAAGATAAGGGTCAAAATTATGATTTTTTATCGGATTTTGATAAAGTTAATATTGGAGATAAAATTTTTTATATAAAGGTTAAGGAAGATGTTATAAATAATATAAAAAATAATTATATTATTTTTATAAAGAATAAAGATTTTGATAAATCAATAATAAAGTATTTAAAGGATTTGTATAGTGACTCGCAAGTTTATTTAAAGGATGATTTTATAATAATATCATTTAAGGATGATAATAAGGATTTAGGTTTTTCTAAAGAATTATATGATTTTTTATCAACAGAGTTTTATATAAATTCTAAAATTTTATATCTAAATGAGATAAAAGATTTGAATGATACAATAAAGAATTTAAAAAAATTAAAAGAATATATATTTTTGAGCAATAAAAACTTTTTGGATTTAGGAGATTTATTTAAATCAGAAATATTTAATTTTTTGGATGTGAATGATTTTAAGAATAAAATAAATTATTTTTTTGATGAAGATATAAATAATTCATTACATGAAGAGCTTATAGAAACAGGAGTTAAATTTATAGATAATAGCTTAAATATTTCAAAAACAGCAAAACAAATGTATATACATAGAAATACATTAAATTATAGATTAGATAGAATAAAAGAAGTGATTAATTTAGATATAAAAGAATTTAAAGATGCATTAATTTTTTATATACTAGTGAATATAAAAAATTAATGCATCTTGGATTCAATATTATTAAATTGTTTTAAGTAAATCAAAAGTAAGTTCTTTAGTACTATTTAGACTAATGTCTCCTTTGACATTAATACCAATGGATTTTATATTGCAGGCTTTTATTGATTCTATACCAGCATTCGCATCTTCAACACCAATAACTTCATCTGCCTTTAGATTAAGACCATTTAAGGCATCTAAGAAAGTATCTGGAGCTGGTTTTGAATTAGCTATTTTGGATGCATCAACAATATAATCAAAGTAAGATGTTATATTAAGGTGGTTTAATATACTTAGTGCATTTTTGGATGCTGAAGCTAATGCTATTTTGATATTATTAGCTTTTAAATCATCCAAAAGAGTTTTGATTCCAGGAAGAAGATCTTTGCTTGTTATATTATTGATAAGCTTTTTATAAGCTTCATTTTT
The DNA here is from genome assembly GCA_025210335.1 of Peptostreptococcaceae bacterium. Lineage (GTDB taxonomy): Bacteria > Bacillota > Clostridia > Peptostreptococcales > Peptostreptococcaceae > JAOARY01. The sequence goes on from JAOARY010000006.1 coordinate 71,070, forward strand.
TTTATGAGCTAAAGCTTCTTTTTCTTCTATTGTATATTTATCATTAAGATTTTTTAATTTTAATATTCTTTCTAAGGACTCCATTCTCGATACACCTTTTAGAGTTTCATTAAACACTTCATCAAATTCTATACCAATTTCTTTGGCTAAATTTTGCCATGCAATAAAGTGATAATGAGCTGTATCTGTTATAACACCGTCCAAATCAAATATAATACCTTTTATCATAAAATCAGTCCTTTTATTAAATTAATTTTAATCAATAAATTCTAATGAATAACTGTTTTCATAAACTTTATCAATATCTAATGTATTTATGGTTTTTTTATTTTTTAATATATAATTGCTATCATGATAATCTGCTATGCCAGACCATGGTTCAATACATATGAATTTTCCTTTTTTATTATCCTCTCTTTGTGTCCAAAATGCTAAATAAGGAAAATTAGAAAAATTACATTTTATTTTACTATTATTTTTTTTAGATTTTAAATATACATAAGAACTGTTTAAATTATTAAATATAAGAGCATCTTTATCAAATAAATTGTAATCTAAATTTATTTCTTTACCATTTTCAATAAATTCCTTATCATCTAAAATTAAACCTTTCTCATTTAATCTAAATGTATTTAAATTTTCTTCTTTTTCAAACTCCAAATAATAATCATCAAATTCATTATTATCTAAAGGACAATTAAATGCAGTATGAGCACCTATTTGGAAATATATTTTCTTATCATCCAAATTATAAACTTTATATGTTATTTGAACTGTATTTTTTACAAGTTCATAAATAACATGTAGTTTAAATTTAAAAGGATATAAATTTAGAGTAAATTCATTATACATAAGTTCAAATACAGCTCTATTAGATGTATGTTCTATCAAGTCTAAGTTTTTTAGACCACTATTACAAAATCCATGAATATTTAAACTATATTCTTTATTATCATATATATATTTATTATCTTTCAATCTTCCGATTATGGGAAAAAGCAAAGGAGAAGATGCATCAAAATAATATGCATCTTTTTGCCAAATATATTCTTTATTATTTTTAATAATATTGGATAATTGACTACCTTTATCTTTACTTATATTAACTTTTAAAATATCATTTTTTAATTCAATCATAAAATATCCTTTCTAAAAACTTATAAGTTCTATGATTCTTATGAAGATTTTACAATTAATTTCATTGTTATTTATTTAAATTTATTTTTTAAGTTTATAAACTATACTTTCAAAAGGTCTAAGTTTAATTTCATCAAACTCTGTAGGCGAATCATTGTAATTGCTTATTAATACTTTAGATTCACTATACTCTAAATTAGTATCTAATTTGAATGTATTTTCTTCTTCGTTGAAATTACAAATAACTAATAACGTTTCATCATTATATGTTCTTAAATAAGCATAGATATTTTCATCTTCTTCTAGAATAAGCTTATAATCACCATAAACGATGATATCATTTTCTTTTCTAAGTTTTATAAGTTTTTGATAATATTTAAATATTGAATCTTCACTATTTAAATCATTTTTTACATTGATTTCCTTGTATCTTGAATTAACTTTAAGCCAAGGCTCTTCTTTAGAAAAACCTGCATATTTTGAATCATCCCAATGCATTGGTGTTCTTGCATTATCTCTACCTTTTATATGAACAGCTTTTAGAAAATCCTCTTCTGATATAGTTTTTTCTTCTTTAACAAGATGTTTATAAGCATTTAGTATTTCTAAATCATTATAATCTTTTATATCAAATTTACAGTTTACCATACCTATTTCTTCACCTTGGTATACATAAGGTGTACCTTTTTGCATATGAAGTAAAGTGGCAAACATCTTAGCACATTCTTTTCTGTAGACTGTATCATTACCCCATCTTGAAACTATTCTTGGTTGGTCATGATTAGCAAAATAAAGACTGTTCCACCCTTTATCACCTAACTGCACTTGCCATTTACTAAATACTTTTTTTAGTTCTAATAAATTAAGGTCTTTAAGCTCCCATTTACCGTTTATACTTCCTTGCTTAGTATCCAAGTCCATATGTTCAAACGTAAATATCATATTTAATTCGTTTCTATCTGGATCTGTAAATAATTTGGCTTCCTGTGGTGTGGAACCAGGAGCTTCACCAACTGTCATACAATCATATTTACTAAGAACCTTTGTATTCATTTCTTTTAAAAATTCATGTAATCTAGGTCCATTTGTATGATAATCACCGATATAGTATTTTTGATTAGGATTAGTTACTTCATAGTCCTTAAAATCTTGGAACTTAGATATACTACTTATAACATCTAATCTCCACCCATCAACGCCTTTATCCATCCAAAATTTCATCAAATCCCAAACTTCATCTCTAACTTTTTCATTTTCCCAATTCAAATCAGGTTGTTTTTTAGAGAAAAGATGTAAATAATATTGTTTGGTATTTTCATCATAATCCCAAGCTGAACCACTAAAGTATGAACCATAATTATTAGGTTCTTTACCGTCCTTAGGATCTTTCCAAATATAATAATCTCTATAAGGATTATCTTTGGATTTTTTACTTTCAACAAACCATTTATGTTCATCACTTGTATGATTAACAACTAAATCCATAAGGATTTTGATATCTCTTTTGTGAGCTTCTTCTATAAGTTCGTACATATCTTCATTGCTTCCAAACTCATGATATATACGTTTATAATCAGATATATCGTAACCATTGTCATCTTGAGGAGAATCAAAAACTGGTGATAACCAAATAACATCAATCCCTAATTCCTTAAGATAATCTAATTTCAAAGTTATTCCCTTTATATCTCCCATACCATCATTATTGCTATCATAAAAACTTCTAGGATAGACTTGATATACTACTGATTTTTTCCACCAATCCTTCATCTAAAAGACCTCCCAAAATTCCTTAATTTGATTAATTTATTTTATACCTAATATTTAATACTTATTATTTATATTCATTTTTTATTGTAATTTAGTTTTTATTTCATTATCTAGTTCAAAACTTTCATCATATATTTTAAGTTTTAGTTTTTCGCCTTTTTCTAATTTGATCAAGATATTTTCTTTATCTATAGATATTTTTAATAATCTATTTCTGTAGTTAATCTTAAATGAATAACTATCCCATTCGTTAGGCATAAATGGTGCAAATTTAAGTTCTTCATTATAAGTTCTCATTCCAGCAAATCCATGAACTATTGCTAACCAGCTTCCTGTCATAGATGTGATATGAAGCCCATCTTCTGTATCATTATTATAATTGTCTAAATCTAATCTAGCCGTTCTATGATACATTTCAAGAGCTTTTTCTTCCATCTTAAGTTCAGCAGCTAAAATAGAGTGAACACAAGGTGATAAGCTTGATTCATGAACAGTCATAGGTTCATAGAATTCAAAATTTTTCTTTTTTTGCTCATAGGAGAACTCTTCATTAAAGAAATAAAAACCTTGTAAAACATCTGCTTGTTTTATAAAACAAGAACGAAGTATTTTATCCCAAGACCATTTTTGATTAAGTGGTAAATGTTTAGGATCCAAATCTTTAACTTTTATTAATTCTTTATCTAAGAATGTATCGTGTTGAACAAATACATCTAATTCTTTGTCATATGGATAATACATATTATCTATAATATCTTTGAACTTATCTAATTCGTTATCCTTTATATTTAATTTATCTATTTTGTCTGATAAATTTTCTTTTTTAAGATAGTCTATAACTTCTAATGTATATTTAAGTGTCCATGTAGCAATTTTATTAGTATACCAGTTGTTGTTGATATTATTTTCATATTCATTAGGACCTGTAACACCATGAATCATATATTGATTTTTTCTACTATTATAATGAACCCTAGATGCCCAGAATCTCGATAAAGAAATCAATACATCTATACCAAATTCTTTTAGATATTCTTTATCACCAGTATAATTAACATAATTATAAATAGCATGAGCCATAGCACCATTTCTGTGAATTTCTTCAAAAGTTATTTCCCATTCATTATGGCATTCTATACCTGTAAATGTTACCATTGGATAAAGTGCACCTTCCAAACCTTGTTTCTTAGCATTTACAAAGGCATTATCTAATTGATTATATCTATAAAGAAGTAAATTTTTACTAATATTACTATCAGCAATTGATAAATACATTGGAATTGCATATGCTTCAGTATCCCAATAAGTTGCTCCACCGTATTTTTCACCCGTAAAACCTTTAGGGCCAATATTTAATCTTTTATCTTCACCATAATAAGTTGAGAATAGGTGGAATATATTAAATCTAATACCTTGTTGGGCTTCTATTGAACCTTTTATTTCAACATCAGCAAGTTCCCAACGTTTGTTCCAAAGTTCTTCATGTTTTTGTTTAAGTAAGTCAAATCCTAAGTCAAAAGCCGTATTTAGTATATCTAATGATTTATCTAATAATTCATTTTCGCTATAATCTCTGCTTGTTGTAACAGATATTATCTTATCTAAATATATTTCTTCGCCTTCATTAGCTTCTAAGATTATATTTTGTTCTACATATGATTTGCATTCATTAGTATTTATATCAAATTCTTTGTTTAATTTAGTCTTCATAGAAGTACAAACACTAAATTGTTCAATTGAAAATGGATTTTTAATTGTTTTCATAGTCAAATAACCATATTCATCAGAGATTTTTTTGTCTGTTTCTAACCAGAATTTCTCTTCATAATTAGAATCTTCATTAGAAATATTACCATCTAAATATGGTATGAATTTTATTTTACAACTGTGATTTAGCGGTTTTACATTATATCTAATTGCACAAATTTCTTTTATATCTATGCTTAAGAATCTAATAACTTCTATTTTTGTTTCTTTATTATCATCTATAAGAATGAAACTTCTTTTTAATACACCATTTTTCATATCTAATTCTTTATGAAAATCTTTGATATTAGCTTTAGCCAAATCTAACTGCTTATCATTTATAAAGACTTTGATTCCTATAAAATCTGTTGCATTTATAACTTTTCCAAAATACTCTGGATAACCGTTTTTCCACCAACCTACTTTAGTTTTATCTGGATACCAAACTCCAGCTATATAAGTTCCTTTATGAAAATCATCACTATAAGATTCTTCAAAATTACCTCTAAGTCCCATATATCCATTACCTAAAGAAGTTATACTTTCACAAAATCTCATATCTTCTTTTGAAAATTTATTTTGAATGATTTTCCATTCATCTATCTTAAAAATATCCTTTTGAAACATATTAATCCTCCCTTATAAAGCTTGTATCTATATATTTTTTATTTTATAGAACCTTGTGTAATTCCTTTTATAATATGTTTTTGAGCAACAAAATAAACAATTATAACTGGTATTATTGCAAGTGTTAAACCAGCAAGTGCTAAATGCCATTGTTTTGTATATTCTCCAAAGAAGAAGAACATTCTAAGTGGTATAGTTTGTATTCCTGGCTTATTGATTACAAGTGCAGGAAGTAAGTAGTCATTCCATATCCAAATAGTATTTAATATACCAACTGTAACTGTTATAGGTTTTAACATTGGAAGTATTATATACCAAAACACTTGAAATCTATTACAACCATCTATTATTGCAGCTTCATCTAATGAAACTGGAATTGACTTTATAGTTCCATGATATAAAAATATTGATAAACTTGATCCAAAACCTAAATACATAAATATTAGGCCACCTCTATTTAATAGATTTAATTTACCCATAAAAGATACAAGAGGTATCATAACAGATTGAAATGGTATAAGCATAGCTGCGACAAATACAAAGAATATTATAGAACTTAATTTTGTCTTTGTTCTAGCTAGTGCATATGCAGCCATTGATGAGAATATAACTACAACAATAACACTTAATACTGTTATAAGTACTGAATTGAAAAAAGTTTGTAAGAAATCTAATTTTTCTGCTGCTGTAAAAAAGTTATCAAAAGTTGGGTTTTGAGGCATTTTTAAAGTCCCTGAAAAGATTTCTCTTTTAGTTTTGAATGCATTTACAATCATTAAATAAAAAGGTGAAAGCCAAATTAATCCCAGTAAAATACCTAATATTTCGACTATATATAATTTTCTTTTCTTATGCTTCATTACATCTCCACCTCTTTCTTCTTGTTATAATAAACTTGAGTCAATGATATTACTGCTACTATCAAGAAAAATACAAGTGCTTTACCTTGTGCGTAAGCCATTTTATTTTCAGTAAAAGCAGTATTAAATATATTCATGGCAACCATTTGAGTCGAATTATATGGTGCCCCTCCTGTTAATGATAAGTTTTGATCATATAATTTAAATGAATTTGATAAAGTTAAAAACATACTAACAGTAAAAGCTGGTGCTATAAGTGGAAATACAATATGTCTAAATTTCTGAAATGGATTAGCACCATCTATTTCAGCTGCTTCTAATAATGATTGAGGAATACCTTCAAGATGTGCTATATAAATAACCATTACATATCCAGCCATTTGCCAAGACATAAGTATTACAAGTCCTAAAAATCCAGTAGTTGTAGTTGAAAGCCAACCTTTTAACATTTCAATACCAAGAAGTTCTCCGGCTGAGGCAAAAGCTTTTGTGAATATAAACTGCCATATAAAACCAAGTATTAATCCACCAATTAAGTTTGGCATGAAAAATATTGTTCTTAATATTTTGTTTGTTTTGATGTTTTGAGTTACTATAAGTGCTAAAGATAACCCAAAGAAATTGATAAATATAATAGATACTATTGCAAATAACGATGTAAACTTAAGTGAATCTCTAAAACCTTCATCTCCTAGAAGCTTTATGTAATTTTTAAAACCTACAAACGTTGGAGCATCTATACCATTCCAAGATGTGAACGAATAATAAATTCCATAAAATAGTGGTACAACAACGACCATAAAAAGCCCTATTAAAACTGGTGCTAAAAATAGCCAAAAAGATAAATCATGCTTTGTTTTTTTCATTATACTTCCTCCTTTTATTACCATATATTCCCCTTTGATCTTATAAAAAAGTCCTCTGCTTTAAAATCTTAAATAGATTGGTTAAAATTTTAAAGCAGAGGATTTTTGCAAGGGAGGATTTCCTCCCTTTTAAAACCCTTTTATTTATTAAAAATAATTACTCTGCTCTTTCTTCAGACCAAGCGTCTTTAGCAGTATTTATTACTTCTTCCCATGAAGCATTTCCGCCTAAGTATTTTTGTAAGTTAGCACCTAAGTTATTCATTCCCCAACCAGATGGATATCCCATGAATACCCAACCAATAGTTTTACCATTAGAAGTATATTCATATATTTCTTTAGATAGAGGATCTGATAATTTAGAAGTATCATAACCATCATATGCAGGTATGAATTTGAATTTAGTTAAAACATATTCTTTTCCAGTTTCAGATGTATACATCCAGTCAATAAATTCTTTAGAAGCTTTTATTACTGCATCATCTTTAGTATTATTAACAGCCCAATACATTGGAATACCAACAGCTATACTATCTGATTTGTAACCATCAACAGGAACAGGAATTATACCGATATTGTTATCTGCAAATTCTTGATCTATACCAGCTATACTTCCATAAACCCAGTTACCTTGTTTGATCATAGCAACTTTACCCATAGAGAATAATTCTTCTACTTGTTGAGAGTAATCTAAACTTATAGTAGGTTGAACTGAATATTTATTTTGTAAATCAACTATTTTTTTCATAGCTTGACTATATTTAAAATCTAATGTTTTAGCATCAAAAGTTTTATTTATATCTTCATCAAATTCTGGTGATATAAATAAGTTAGATAAATGAAGTCCTGTAACCCAAGTTTCTTTACCAGCAAAAGCAAATACTGATTTTAGTCCAAGGTCTTCTTTTTTGGAATCTAACATTTTTACTGCTTCTTCAAATTTAGCATAAGAATCTAGAGATTTAGGGTCTATACCAGCTTTTTCAAATACTGCTTTATTATATATAAAACCATAACCTTCTTGGTTGAAAGGTAAGCCTAAAACTTTTCCTTCTCTTGTTACTGATTTTAAAGTACCTGGTAAAGCAGCAGTAGAAGCGTTAGTGTCACTTAAATCTGTTAATTTGCTTTGCCAATCTTTAACATCTTGTGGTCCTCCAACATTAAATATTGCAGGTTCGTTACCTGATGCAAATTTAGATCTTAGTGCTGCACCATAATCGTCCCCTCCACCTACAGTAGTTATATTGATTTTTACACCATCATGTTCTTTTTCATATTCTTTTGCCAATGCTTCAAATTGATCTTTAAATTCTACTTTGAATTGGAATATATCAACAACAGTTTTGTTCTCATCTGTAGCTGAGTCTGTAGAAGTATTAGTAGAAGAATTACAACCTGCAAATAGTGATATACTAAGTAGTCCTGTTAAAAAAAGAGATGTTAATTTTTTTAATTTCATTTTGTTCCCTCCCATTATTTTTAAGCTATATATTTTTAGGAATTTAAATTTAAAAAAAATCCTTAAAAACCATTCATTATATATCCCAAATTTAGATTTTTTAACATTTAATTTTAAATTGCAAAAAATTAAATTATAGAATAATTGATTTAATTTTTGTTCAAACGTTTGCACAAATGACTAAAAAAATAATTTAATATCAAAATTTAACTATTTGTAGAAGCTCTCATAATAAGTTCATAATTAATAATATTTCTTTTATCTACATTATTATTATGCATGATATCAAATAAGACTTCGCAAGCTCTTTCACCTAATTTTGAAGAATGAATTTTTATTGATGTTATAGGTGGATTTGAATATTTAGTAAAAATTCCATCATTAAATGCTGCAATTAAAACATCTTTAGGAACTTTTAAATTCTTTTCTTGTAATTTTTTTATAGCACCTGCACACATTAAATCATCTGTAATTATAATTCCATCAGGAATAATATTTAAATCTAATAATTTCTGCATTGAATTATAACCTTTTTCTTCGCTAAATTTATCTGTAATGATAAATTCATCATATAATCTGAGATTAAAGTTCTCCATAGCTTTTTTATAACCTTCTAATCTTTTTATGGTAACTATTGAATTATGTTCTCCTCCGATGAATGCAATTTTTTTGCAATTTCGTTGAATCAAATGTTTTGTAAGATCATAAGATGCAAGGAAGTTATCTGTGTCAACTTCGTAAATATCATTATATTCCATACAAGTACCTATTAAAACAAAAGGAAATTCCCTTTTTCTTAAATATCTTATACTTTCATCTTTTAAACTAGATCTCATAAGTATTATTCCATCGACTTTTTTGCTATTAATAAATCTTTTTACAACATCTATTTCATTTTCATTTGATGAAGATATTAATAAATCATATCCTTTGGTATTAGCTATATGAGCAATACCTCTTAAACTTTCTTGAAAGAAAGAATTCATATAAAAATCTTCAGATGAACAAGGAATAACAAGTCCAATTGTTTTAGTTTCATTTATAGCAAGGCTTCTAGCTATTGCATTAGGATGATAACCAAGTTCATCCATAATCTTAAAAACCTTTTCCTTAGTCTTAAGACTTATTCGAGGGCTATTTGAAATAACTCGCGATACAGTCGAAGGTGAAACTCCTGCTTCTTTAGCAACTGTTTTTATTGTTACATTTTTCTTTTTGATTTTAATCACCCTTTGAAAGAATAGTAATTGTGCAATCGATTGCACAACCATCTTTAAAAACATATTAGCATAATTTTTAAACAATTTCAACTATTTTAATTTTTTAAAGCGAATAAAAGGTTAAAATATCAGAGTAATAATACCCTAAAATAGTTTTAAAAAAACAAAAAAAAGTGTATAATAGATTGTATTTTTAAATTTTTTTTAAGAAGGTGATGTTTTATGAAAAAAAGAGTAAATCTTACAAGAGGAGATATCAGAACAGCTTTAATAAGTATGGCATTACCTATAATGGCCACATCATTTGTTCAGATGGCTTATAATTTGACTGATATGATTTGGATTGGTATAAATGGAAGTAAATCAACGGCAGCAGTTGGTACAGCTGGTTTTTATACATGGCTTGCTATGGGTATCATAGCACTTACTAAATCAGGTTGTGAAATTAATGTATCACAATCATATGGAGCAAAAGATTATAAAGGAGTTAAATCTTATGTACAAACAGGGTTTAAATTAAATATTTTAATTGGGGCTATATATGCTTTTATAGTATTTTTTGCTAGAGATTTTTTGGTTTCGATATTTAATATAGAAGATAAAGATGTTTTGATGATGGCTTCAGATTATCTAAAGATAATATGTTTTTTTATGCCTTTTTATTTTTTAAATCCATTATTAACTGGAATATTAAATGGTTATGGAGATAGTAAAACACCATTTAAAATCAATGTTGTTGGACTTTTTGTTAATATGATATTAGATCCAGCTCTTATATTAGGAATTGGGATTTTTCCTAAAATGGGGGTAAAGGGAGCAGCATTAGCAACGGGAATTGCACAATTAATAGTATGTGTATTATTTATATATAATATAGTAAAGAATGAAGATTTGATAGATAATGAATCGATGAAAGAAAAGTTTAATAAAAACTATGCAAGAAATATATTAAAAATAGGAATTCCTATATCTTTAAACATGTCTATGTTTTGTGGTTTTTCGATGGTTATAGCAAGTATAATTGGTTCATTTGGTGCAGTTGCTATTGCCGTTCAAAAGGTAGGCTCTCAAATAGAATCAATTTCTTGGATGACTTCAACTGGATTTGCAACGGCTCTTGGTGCATTTGTAGGACAAAATTATGGTGCAAAACAATTAGATAGAATCAAAGATGGTTATAAAACTGCTATAAAAATAGTATTTGCTGTTGGGATAATAGCATCCTTAATATTAATATTAGGAGCAAAACCGATTTTTTATATATTTTTAAGAGAAGAAGAAGCATTAAATATAGGAATAAGATATTTGCAAATATTAGGTTTGTCTCAATTTTTTATGTGTGTTGAAATAACTCTTTCAGGTGCATTTAATGGACTAGGTAAAACAAAAATACCTGCATATGTGAGTATTATTTTTACAGGAGCTAGAATTCCTATTGCAATAATACTTTCAAAATATACTTCGCTTGGTTTAGATGGTGTTTGGTGGACTATAAGTATGACAAGTGTACTTAAAGGAATTATAATTTATATATGGTTTAATAAATATATAAGAAGTAAAAAATTTAAAGAATCATTTGATCTTGCATTATAAAATTTATTTATAATTTATTGAAAATAAATTTTTTATTTGATAGTATAATAGAGAAAATTTTTTATTAAGTAAGGAGAGATTTTAATGGAAGCTAAAATTCAAGCAACGATTGATAAGGTACGTCCAATTCTTCAAAGAGATGGTGGCGATGTTGAGTTTATAAGTTTTTTAGATGGTGTTGTTAAAGTTAGATTACAAGGTGCTTGTGGAAATTGTCCTGGAGCGACAATGACTTTAAAAATGCTTATAGAAAAAGTATTAAAAGAAGATATTCCTGAAGTTAAAGAAGTTGTTAGAGTTTAATTAAGCAAAATAAAACTGGGTAGAATATAATTTTAATTATATTTTTACTCAGTTTTTTTTATTGTGTTGATTTATATAAATCTAAAATGTATAATCTAAATAAGAACATAAGTTCGAGAAGAGGTGATATTATGGATTTTAAAATAGAGTCAGAATATAAGCCAACGGGAGATCAACCACAGGCGATAAAAAAAATATCAAATGCATTTAAAAAAAATGAAAAAGAAGCTACTTTGGTTGGAGTAACAGGTTCGGGAAAAACTTTTACAATGGCAAATATAATACAAGAAATTCAAAAACCAACTTTAATAATAGCACATAATAAAACTTTAGCAGCGCAATTATATAGTGAATTTAAAGAATTCTTTCCTAATAATGCTGTTGAGTATTTTGTAAGTTATTATGATTATTATCAACCAGAGGCTTATGTAGTTCAAACAGATACGTATATAGAAAAAGATTCATCTATAAATGATGAAATTGATAAGCTAAGACATTCAGCTACGGCATCTCTTTTGGAAAGAAAAGATGTAATAATAATATCTTCAGTATCGTGTATATACGGTCTTGGGGATCCTAAGGATTATAAGGAGATGATGGTTTCATTAAGACCAGGAATGGTAAAAGATAGGGATAAAATATTAAAAGAATTAGTAAAAATTCAATATGAAAGAAATGATATAAATTTTATAAGAGGAACATTTAGAGTTAGAGGCGATATTGTTGAGATATTCCCTGCGAATACAGATGAAAAAGCAGTTAGAATAGAATTTTTTGGTGATGAAATAGATAGAATAGTAGAGATTAATTATTTAACAGGGGAGATATTAGGTGAAAGAAAGCATATAAGTATATTTCCTGCAACTCATCATATTACTAATGATGAAAAACTAAAAACTGCAATAGAAAAAATAGAAAATGAATTATATGAAAGAATAGATTATTATAAGGAAAATGATAATTTATTAGAACTTCAAAGAATAAAGCAAAGAACCATGTATGATATAGAGATGTTAAAGGAAATAGGGACTTGTAAAGGAATTGAGAATTATTCAAGACATCTTACAGGAAGAGAAAAAGGAGATAGACCATTTACTCTTATAGACTTTTTTCCAGACGATTTCCTTATGATTATAGATGAATCTCATGTTACTTTGCCTCAAGTAAGAGGAATGTATGCAGGTGATCAAGCTAGAAAATCATCATTAGTGGAACATGGATTTAGATTACCGAGTGCTCTTGATAATAGACCACTTAATTTTTTAGAGTTTGAAAATATAAAAGATAAGATTCTTTATGTTTCAGCAACCCCAAGTCAATATGAAAAAGAACATTCAAAATGTATAGCAGAGCAGATAATAAGACCAACGGGATTATTAGATCCACTTATTAGTGTAAAACCTACTAATAATCAGATGGACGATATCTATAAAGAAATCCAACAAAGAATTAAAAAGGATGAAAGAGTTTTAATAACCACACTTACAAAGAAAATGGCAGAAGATCTTACTGATTATTTAGCATCTATGGAGATAAAAGTAAGATATTTGCATTCGGATATAGATACTTTAGAAAGAGTAGAAATTATAAGAGATTTAAGACTTAAAGAATTTGATGTACTTGTTGGAATCAATTTATTAAGAGAAGGTCTTGATATTCCGGAAGTTTCATTAGTAACAATATTAGATGCAGACAAACAAGGATTTTTAAGATCAGAAACTTCACTTATTCAAACAATTGGTAGAGCAGCTAGAAATGCTAATGGTGAAGTTATAATGTATGCAGATAAGATGACAGACGCAATGCAAAAAGCGATAAGTGAAACAAATAGGAGAAGAGCAATACAAGAAAAATACAATCAAGAAAATAATATAATACCAAAAACAATAAGTAAAAAAGTTATGGATAAAATATCAATAAGTAAAATAAGTGAAGAGGCTGAATCTTATGATATAAAAATAGATAAAGATATAAATAAAGCAATAGCAAAAATTACAAAGCAAATGTATGAGGCGGCAGAAAAACTAGATTTTGAAAAGGCAGCACATTTAAGAGATTTACTAAAAGAATTAGAAGCTAAAAATTAGTGGAGGAAGATAATGAAAGAAAATAAAATCATAGTAAAAGGTGCGAAAGAACATAATCTAAAAAATGTAGATTTAGAAATACCTAGAGACAAACTTATAGTTTTTACAGGTCTTTCTGGATCAGGAAAATCATCATTGGCATTTGACACAATATATGCAGAAGGACAAAGAAGATATGTAGAGAGTTTATCTTCTTATGCAAGACAATTTTTAGGACAGATGGAAAAACCAAATGTGGAGTATATAGAAGGTTTGTCACCTGCTATATCAATAGATCAAAAGACAACTTCAAGAAATCCAAGATCAACAGTTGGAACTGTAACAGAAATTTATGATTATCTAAGACTTTTATATGCAAGAATTGGTAAGCCACATTGTCATATATGTAATAAAGAAATAAGTTCTATGACAGTACAAGAAATTGTAGATAAGATAATGTTATTGGAAGAAAGAACAAAAATTCAATTATTATCACCTATTGTAAGAGGACAAAAAGGAACACATAAGAAGACTTTAGATTATGTAAAAAAAGAAGGTTTTGTAAGAATTAGAGTAAACGGAGAAACTAAAGATATAAGCGAAGAAATAAGTCTTAGCAAAACAAAAAAGCATAATATAGAGATTGTAGTTGATAGAATAGTTATAAAAGACAATATAGAAGCAAGGCTTTCAGATTCTATTGAAACGGCACTTAAATTCTCAGATGGACTTTTAATTGTTGATATTATAGGAAAAGAAGAAAAAATGTTTTCTACTAAATTTGCGTGTGTAGAACATGGAATAGCTATAGAAGAATTATCACCAAGAATGTTTTCATTTAATAGTCCTTTTGGAGCTTGTCCTGATTGTAATGGTCTTGGAAATTTAAAAAGAGTTGATGAAGATTTGGTATTACCAAATAAAGAACTTTCAATATCCCAAGGTGCTATTGATCCTTGGTATACAAAGGGTGCCAATGCTCAAGGTACTTATTATTATCAAATGATTGAGAGCTTAGCAAAAGTATATAAAATTTCTATGGATGAACCTATAAAGAACTTGGATAAAGATTTTATAGATAAGGTTTTATATGGTAGCAAAGATAAAATTAAGTTTGAATACGAAAGTAAATATGGTGGATATAGAGAGTATGAAGCTGAATTTGAAGGTGTTATAAACAATCTAGAAAGAAGATATAAAGAGACAAATTCAGATTTTATGAGAGATAAAATAGAAGAGTATATGAGCGAAAATCCATGTAAAACTTGTAATGGTGGAAGATTAAAAAAAGAAAGCTTATCAGTTTATGTAAATGAAAAAAATATAAGTGAAATAACAGATATGGCTGTGAAGGATTTGCTTGAATTTATAAATAGTCTAAAACTTACAAATAGAGAAGAAATAATAGGTAGTGAGATACTAAAAGAGATAAAAGAAAGACTTAGTTTTTTGAAGGATGTAGGGCTTGAATATCTTAGTTTATCAAGAAAAGCAGGAACTCTTTCAGGAGGAGAATCTCAAAGAATTAGACTTGCAACGCAAATAGGATCATCCTTGGTTGGAGTATTATATGTTTTAGATGAACCTAGTATTGGACTTCATCAAAAGGATAATGAAAGATTATTAAAGACATTAAGAAGGCTAACAGATCTAGGTAATACTTTGATAGTTGTAGAACATGATGAAGATACGATAAAGGAAGCGGATCATATAGTAGATATTGGGCCAAAAGCTGGAATTCATGGTGGTCAGATAATTGCTAATGGAACATTAGAAGAGATTAAAAAAAATAAAGAGTCTATTACAGGAATGTATTTGACAGGTAAGAAGAAAATAGAAACTCCAAATGAAAGAAGAAAAATATCAAAAGATTTTATAGAAATAAAAAACGCAAGACAAAATAATTTGAAAAATTTAGATGTGAAAATACCAATAGGGGTATTTAACTGTATAACTGGAGTATCTGGTTCAGGAAAATCATCACTTATAAATGAAATACTATATAAAGGTTTGGCATCAAAAATTCAAAGGGTAAAAACTATACCAGGAAAACATGATGAAATAGTTAATTATAATTTGGTTGATAAGGTAATAGATATAGATCAATCACCTATTGGTAGAACTCCAAGATCAAATCCAGCAACATATACAGGTGTATTTGACCATATAAGAGATGTTTTTGCACAAACAAATGAAGCTAAAATAAGAGGATATAAAAAAGGTAGATTTAGCTTTAATGTAAAAGGTGGAAGATGTGAAGCTTGTAAAGGGGATGGAATAATAAAAATCGAAATGCATTTCTTACCAGATGTATATGTACCTTGTGAAATTTGTAAGGGAGATAGATATAATAGAGATACCTTACAAGTAAAATATAAAAATAAAAATATATCGCAAGTATTAGATATGAATGTTGAAGAAGCCCTTTCATTCTTTGAAAATATTCCAAAGATACAAAGAAAATTACAGACTCTATATGATGTTGGTCTTGGTTATATTAAATTAGGTCAGCCTTCGACTCAACTTTCAGGTGGAGAGGCACAAAGAATTAAATTAGCAAGTGAATTAAGTAAAAGATCAACTGGTAAAACAATCTATATATTGGATGAACCAACTACTGGTCTTCATATGGACGATGTTAATAAGCTTATAAAAGTATTGCAAACACTAGTTGATAAAGGGAATACAATAGTTGTTATTGAACACAATTTGGATATGATAAAAACAGCAGATCATATAATTGATTTAGGACCAGATGGTGGAGACAAGGGTGGTATGGTAGTAGCAGTAGGAACTCCAGAGGAAATAGCAAAACATAAAACTTCATATACTGGTGAATTTTTAAGAAAAATATTAAAACAAAAATAGCCTAACAAATAGACCCTGCAAAGCAGGGTTTATTTATTAGACTAAATTAATCCAATAAAAATATTTGATGCTAAGTACATAAATAACATCAAGATTAAGCAAGCAGATAAATCTCGGACTCGCTCAGGGGTGTCATGCCTGTCACCACTATTCATAGTGTAAAATCACACTCCTTAAAATATATTCTTCCTATTAATTATATCACAATATTTTGTAGTTTAAACATTAATATGATTAAAAAATATATCGGTATAAGTATTAATTTATATAGTAACAAATACAATATTTAATCGTATTATATTAAATACAAATAGTTATTATAATAAAAATTAGAAAACATCTGAATTCTAATCATTTAAAAAATTTTTATAATATTTTTTGAAAATATCATCAAAATTAAATATAATAAATCTATGGAGGGTTTTATGTTTGATATAAAAAAAGAATTAAAAAGATTGCCAAAGTTACCTGGAGTTTATCTTATGAAAGATAATGATAAAAATGTTATATATGTAGGTAAAGCAAAAAATCTTAAAAATAGAGTTAATAGTTATTTTAATAAAAATCATGATAATTTAAAAACAAAAACATTGGTGTCAAATATAAAAGAATTTGAATATATAATAACATCTACTGAAGTAGAGTCGTTGATACTTGAATGTACCTTAATCAAGGAATACTATCCTAAATACAATATATTATTTAAAGATGGGAAGACTTATCCATATATAAAAATAACGATAAAAGAAGATTATCCAAGAATTATGAAAGTAAGAAAAATTATAAATGATAAAAATAAATACTTTGGACCGTATACAAGTGAATATATGATAAAAAATGTCATAGAACTTATAAATAAAATATATAAATTAAGAACTTGTAAAAAAAATATAGAAAAGATGAAACAAAATAAAGAAAGACCTTGTTTAAATTACTATATAGGAAAATGTATAGGGCCTTGTAGAATTGATTTAGATAAAGAAGAATATGATAAAGCTATAAAAGAAATTATAGATATCTTAAATGGAAATACAAAAGATTTGATAAAAGAATTAGAAGAAAAAATGTATGAAGCTTCGAAAAATTTAGAATTTGAAAAAGCTAATGATTTTAAGATAAAAATAGAAAGTTTAAGACAAATTAATGAAAAACAAAATATGGTTATGAATAAAATAGTAGATGAAGATATAATAAACATCTATATGAAAAACAATTTGGCAAGTATTGAAATATTTTTTATAAGAGAAGGTAAGATTATCAAAAGAGAAAATCATATAATAGATAATGTGGAATTTGAAGAAGAAAAAGAAATCTTGATATCTTTTATGAATCAATATTACAATTACAAAAAAATTATACCTAAAGAAATAATTTTACCTTTTGAATTAGAAAATAAAGAATTAATAAAAGAATTCTTATTTAGTCTAAAAGGCAATAAGGTTAAGATAAATACCTATATAAAAGGTAGAAAAAAAGAATTATTAAATTTGGTCAAAAAAAATGCTAAAGAATCTTTACAAAATTATATTTCAATAAAAGATTTAAAAAAGAAAGCAAAAGAAGATTTGTTTATTAGTTTTAAAGAAGTATTAGATTTAAATATCATACCAAATAGAATTGAAGCTTATGATATATCACATATACAAGGTGTTGATAGCGTTGGGTCGATGGTTGTATATGAAAATGGAAAAAAATCAAAAAAAGAATATAGAAGATTTAAAATAAAATCACATGATGGTATAGATGATTATCTTAGTATGAGTGAAATCATAGAAAGAAGATTTAATAATAAAAAATTAAAATTACCAGATTTAATATTATTAGATGGTGGACAAACACATTTTAATATAATAAATAAATTACTTTTGGATATGAATATTAATATACCTGTTTTTGGTATGTACAAAGATGATAAACATAAAACCAAAGGTTTGGTAGGAAAAGATATAAGAATAGATTTAGATAAGAAAACAGCAATCTATAAATTCATAGCATCAATACAAGAAGAGGTTCATAGATTTGCAATAGATTATCATAGAAGCTTAAGAACAGATAAGATAAAAAAATCTAAACTGGATGAAATAGAAGGTGTTGGTCAAAAGAGAAAGATCAACTTATTAATAGAATTTAAAAGTATTGAAAATATATCAAGAGCAACAATAGAGGATTTATCAAAAGTTGAAGGGATGAACAAAAAAATAGCTAAGAATGTTTATGAATTTTTTAATAAAAATTAAAAAATTTTAAATATAAATTAAAAACAAGATAATTGGAGGTTTTTATTTTGGAAAGTAATAAGAAAGTGTCAGTAAAGCAAATGATAAAAGATTTGAATTTAGAGATTGCATATATGCCAGAAGATGTGGATTATGATATAACATCCTCGGATATAAATAGACCAGGGCTTCAGTTTGCTGGATATTTTGATCATTTTGCATTTGAAAGACTTCAAGTTGTAGGGAAGAGTGAATATAGCTATTTAGAAAAAATGGATAGCGAAATAAAAAAACAAAGATTTGAAGATATATATAAACATGAAATACCAGCAGTTGTAGTAACAAGAGGTTTGGAACCTAGACCGGAATCTATAGATATGGCAAAAAAATACAAGAGAATAGTTCTAAAAACAAATCAACCAACAACAAAATTCATGAGTAAGGCTTCTAATTATCTAAGTGATTTATTAGCTCCAACACAAACAATACATGGAGTTTTAATAGATGTATATGGAATAGGTATGCTTATAACAGGAGAATCTGGAGTAGGTAAATCAGAAACTGCATTAGAACTTATAAAAAGAGGACATAGATTAGTTGCAGATGATGCAGTAGAAATAAGCAAGGTAGAAGACAATTTATTATTAGCACAAGCTCCAGAAATGTTAAGATATTTTATGGAAATAAGAGGAATAGGAATATTAGATGTTAAAAGTTTGTATGGAACAGGTGCTGTAAAGGGTAAGAAGATAATAGACTTAGTTATAGAACTTGAAAATTGGAGTGAAGGCAAATATTACGATAGATTGGGTATAGATCAAGAATTTACAAATATATTAGATGTCGATGTTGAAAAGCTTACTATACCAGTAAAACCAGGTAGAAATTTAGCTATGATACTAGAAGTTGCAGCAAGAAATCATAGACAAAAATCAATGGGTTACAATGCAGCCAAAGATTTTAATGAAAGACTTATGAGCAGATTAATAGATAGATAAGTATGATAAAATTTTTGAGTTGTTAATATAGTGCCCCTTTGTTATAATCAAATCGAGAAATATTTAACTATCTATAAGTGTTTTTTAAATAAAAATTAAATAAATAAAATTAAAAAACTATTGAAATTCTAAGTAAAAGGGGCGATTGATGATGAGTAGTGCTAAATTAGAACGAGATAAAAAACTTAAGAAATTGAGGATGATATTAAAAGAAAATAGAAATAAAGAAGGTATATTGTTAGAAGTTTTGACAAAAGCCAAAGATATTTTTGAAGTATTGGATGAAGAAATTCAAATGGAAATATCAAAAGGTTTAAATATTCCACTTGCAGAAATAAATGGAGTATTAACATATTATACAACATTAAATGAAGAATCTATGGGAGAATACAATATAGGAATTTGTCTTGGAACAGCATGTTATGTCAAAGGTAGTCAAGATATAATAGATAAAATAGAAAGTATACTAAATATAAAAGTTGGAGAAACTACAAAAGATAATAAATTTACATTAAATGCTACTAGATGCGTTGGTGCTTGCGGACTTGCACCTGTTATGACAATCAATGATGAAGTTTATGGGAAAGTAGACTTAGAGGATGTAAACCAAATATTAGAAAAATATATGTAAAAGAGCAGCTTTTTAGCTGCCTTTTTCATATTATTTTTAGGTAGGTGTTATTTTGTATATAAAAAATGAAATCTTAATATGCACAGGATCGGGATGCGAATCATCTAGAAGTAAAGCTATATACATAAAATTTAAAGAGCTTATAAAAAAATATAATCTTGAAAAAAATATAATAATAAAACAAACAGGTTGTTTTGGACTATGTTCAAAAGGACCTTTGGTGCTAATATATCCAGAAGGAGCACTTTATAAAAAAGTAACAGTTGATGATGTAAAATCAATTGTGCAAAATCATATAATAAAAAATAATATAGTCAAAAACTTAATATACAAAGATGAAAATAAAAAATTAAGTGAAATAACTCCTTTTGAAGAATTAAATTTTTTTGCAAAACAAAATCGATTAGTATTAAATAATTGTGGCCTTATAGATGCAAATACTATATATGATTATTTAAAAAGAAATGGTTATAAGGCTTTGGAACAGACAATAAAAGAAAAAGATAAAAAGAAATTGATAGAAAAAATAAAAAAATCTAAATTAAAAGGTAGAGGTGGAGCTGGTTATTTAACTGGTCTAAAAATAGAAAAAATATATAATGAACAAGTAGAAACTAAATATGTTATTTGTAATGGAAATGAAGGAGATCCAGGGGCTTTTATAGATAGAACTATATTAGAAGGAAATCCACATTGTATAATAGAAGCTGTAACTATTGTTGCAAATATAATAGGTGCAAAAATTGGATATATATATATGAAAAAAGATTATTCACTAGCATATAAAAGGGTTATAAAAGCTATAAAAGATGCTAAAGTAAATAAATATTTGGGGGATAATATTTTAAATAGTGAATTTTCTTTTGATATAAATGTGGTAACAGGGCCGAGTTCTTTTATTTGTGGTGAAGAAACAGCACTCATTAAGATTTTAGAAGGAAAAAGGGCTATACCAGACCAAAAACCGTATTATCCAGTAAATAAGGGCTTATTTGATAAACCCACTATTGTAAATAATGCAGAAACACTTGCAAATATACCATTTATAATAAAAAATGAATTGAAAGATTTTTTACAAATATCCAACTCACAAAGTTCCGGAACGAAAATAATAACTTTAAGTGGAAATGTAAAAAATCCAGGATTGATAGAAGTTCCATTTGGAACAAAACTAAGAGAAATAGTAGAAGAAATTGGACTAAAAGAAGATGATATAAAAATTAAAGCACTTCAAGTAGGAGGACCTCTTGGGGGGTTCATTCCTTATGAAAAAATTGATTTGAAATTAGATTATAATAGCTTAAAAGAAGAAGAAGCTATTATTGGTTCTGGTAGTATTGTTGTTTTAGATCAAAGTAAATGTATTGTTGATATGACTAGATTTTTATTAAAATTTGCGGTAGAAGAAAGTTGTGGCAAATGCATACCATGTACAATTGGTGGAATGAGAGCTTTAGAAATATTAGAAAATATTGTTATTGGAAAAGGAACAAAAGAAGATATTGAAGAATTGTATGATTTGGCTAATACTATGAGATTGACTTCGCTTTGTGGTCTTGGAAAATCTATGTCAAATCCAATACTATCTTCACTTAAAAACTTTAGACATGAATATGATTTTCATGTTGAAAATAAAAAATGTAATGCCTTGTATTGTAAAGAATTGATAGAATATAAGATAAAAGCATATTGTGTAGGTTGTACAAAGTGTATATCCATTTGTCCAACATATGCTATAAGTGGTGAGCTTGAAAAAGTACATCAAATAGACCAAAGTAAATGTATAAAATGTGATAGATGTATAGATATATGTCCTTTTGATGCAATTATAAAAGAATAAGGTGATTTTATGTTTGATATATTTATAGACGATAAAAAATATATGGCTGATGAAAATGAGACTATAATGGATGTATGTAAAAGAAATAATATATTTATTCCTAATTTTTGTTATGATGATAGAGTAGAAGCTTCTAGTATTTGCAGAATTTGCAGTGTAAAAATATTAGGATATGATAATTTGATGCCTGCTTGTTCAACCAAAGTCGACAAAGATATGAATATAATAACAAAAAGTGATGAAATTATAAATGCCCGAAAAAATATCTTAAAACTTATGTTAAAAAATCATCCTAATGATTGTATGAACTGCCAAAAAGCAAGTGAATGCAAACTTCAAGAATATTGCTATATATACGATGTTAATTTTTCCAATATCAAAATATTAAAACCTAATATAGATAATACTTCACCATATTATTATAAAGATTATAATAAATGCATCAAATGTGGAAAATGTGTTTACATATGCAAATTTCTACAAAAACAAAATGCTATAGATTTTATAGGAAAGGGATATAGTATAAAAATATCACCTCCATTAAATAAAAATATCAATGAATCAGAATGTATAAATTGTGGTAATTGTATAAACATATGTCCAGTTGGAGCTTTGTTTGAGAAGTCAAATATAAAATATAGATTATGGGAATTAGAAAAAAAAGAAACAATATGTCCTTTTTGTGAAATTAATTGTAAAATAACTGTTTATACAAAATCTAATAAGATAATAAAGGTAAAACATACAGATAAGTCAAAGAACGATTTAAATAAAGGACTTCTTTGTAATATTGGTAAATTTGAAATTGATTATTTAAAATCTCAAAATAGATTAAAGAATACTTATTTAAAAAAATATATAGACTTAGGCAAGGCTTTAGATATATTAAAAAACAAGCTTCAAAGCATTTCTAAAGAAAAGATACTTATATTGATATCTTCTGCATGCTCTTATGAAGAAAATGGGCTTATAATCAATTTATTTAAGAATAAATATAATATAAAAAATATAATATCATTAAATGAATTAAATAATGAAAATTTATTTTTTAATGATATAGATGAACTCAAATATTTAAAAGAAAGTGATCTATATATTTTTTTAGGAAATATATATGAAAAAACAAATAAATTAAATGGTTTTATTAAAGCAAATATATCAAAAACAGATAAAATAATAGCATTTGAAGAAACTTTTTCAGATTTATTTTATAAATCAGATATTTATATAGAGGGTGAGCATAAGTATTTAATGGAAAGAATTAAATTATTTTTGGATATTTTAAAATCAAACAAAAACCATAAAAATTTAATATATTCAAATGAATTTGAGCAGATTAAAGAATTAATAGATACATCAAAGCAAAAGGTATTATTATATGATTCAAACTATGAAGAATTTATAAGATTTTTCATGAAAGATAAAGAATTAAAAGATTTGTTAGAAATACTTAATATGAAAATTATAAATATAAATAATTCTCCTAACATAAGAACTCTAAAGTTCTTAGAATCTTTATATAAGGATGAGTATAATAATAAAAAAAATATAATAAAAAAAATTAAGTCTAAAGAAATAGAATTTGTTTATATAATAAATGATTACCTAAAAGTGAGTGATAATTTATTAGAATTGATAAAAAATATAGATTTTATAGCATATCAAGGTGTTTTTGAAGATGAAATTTACGATATAAGTAATTTGGCTATAGAATCAAAATCATTCTTTGAAAAAACAGGACATTATATAGATAAATCAGGGAAAACAAAGAAAATTAAACCAGTATTAAATTCGAATAATATTGCAATAAAATCGATGATTGCATTATTAGAAAACTAAAAATAGTACTTTATACCCAAAAAAGAAAAAATATAATCTTTAAAGATTATATTTTTTCTTTTTTGGGTATTAATTTCGAAGTAGTGTTTTGAACGTATAATCACTAAATATATAGAAGCTAAGTTACTTTAATCGAATAAACAAATAGCAAATTCACCAAATCTTTGTTTGATTGACATATGTCTTTCTATTTTGATAAAATTAAGTAAATATAGAGAATATTAATACATAAAAGCAAAATATTAATACATAATAAGGATAAGTAAAAAATCGGAGGAGTGTATGAAAAGGATAATAATAGAGGATATTAAGAGAAATGAAAGGGAATTGAAACTCAGTATAGATAATAAATATAATATAATAATAAACAAAGTTCAAAAAGTTCTTCAAATGGAGCTTTCGCGAGTTGGATACAAATCAGAATATAAAAGGGCACAAATTTTAGAAGATATAATAGAAAATGCAATAAGTAAAAGTGAAGTGGCATATGATATAAATGGCAAAAAATATACCTATTTGGAGTTATTAAAAATCTATGATGAAGAATTTATATTTTATGGGGTAAAAAAAATCTATGATAAGATTTTTAAAGAAGAATTTGGAATAGATATTTTTTCAAGTGTTTTAAAATATAATGCTTATGAAAATTTATTAGAGTTTTTGGATGTAGAGGAAGATGTTATAAAAGAAAAAATAATAAATATACTATTTAAAGATAAGGATGTTAAAAATGAAATAAAGGAAAAATATGAAAATGAAAAAAATAATTTTACATTAGAAGAATACGCTTATATCATACTTGAAAGCGTTTATGAAGATATAAAAGAAGATGTATATATATTGGTGTGTAAAATATTTAAAAATGAAGTTGCAATTCCTGATTTTAACATGTCTTTTATGGGTTTTAGTTCGATAGAAAAAGGAAATTTAAATTTAGAGGATTTAAACAGAGTTTTCTTTAATAAAATAGTACAAAAATTAGCTAAGAATACAAATGTATTAAAAGATATGGATTTTAACAATAAAGTTGAAGTGCTTTTAGCATTTTTAATATTATTAAAAGAAAAATCATCTTATGATTTTTGTAGTTCGCTATTTTTTGATGAATTAGAAATAGCACTTAAAATGTATAATGGTGGCAGTTTTAATTTAGATAAATATTATCAAAAAGAAAGCTTAACAAGCCAAATAGATAAAAAATTAAAAAAAGAAATGCTTAGATTTGTAAAAGAAAATAGAAAATTGATATTAGATAAAAATAGAGAAATATCAACTTTAAAGGGAAGAATAACTTATAGAGAAAAATTCAAAAATAAGTTAAGTACGTATTTAAAAGAAATTTTATTTGATATAGATTTTAGTCAAGTATATGATTTTGAAAAAGAAGAATTTAATGATATAAGTATTTTTTATGAACTTTAATAGAATAAAAAATACCAAGTCATTTTCGGTAAAGAGTATTTAGATTATTATGAAATATAATAAAAATGAATAAAAAAGCATGTAGATTTAATTTATAAACCTACATGCTTTTTTTATTATTGAATTGAAAAAGGAACAAAAATATCTTTATTTAAATTATCTTGATCTATTGATTTTAGATTTTTATTTATTAACATATAATACATATTACCATTTTTATAAGATGTGTTATTTAATTTTATTTCAATTGTATTTTCTTTTGCAGTAGACATACTAACTGTAGTATCTAATTTATTATCATAAAAATCATAAATATTTATCAAATTGTGTAAATTCTCAATATCTAAACTTTTATTAAAGGTGATTTCCCATATTTTATTTTCATTATATGAAGAAAGAGTAGACCATTTAGATATATTTTGTAAGTCCTTTACTCTTATATCTATAATTTTTTCCTTAAACCCATCTAATGAAAGTATGTGAATTTTTGTATGTCCAATAGAATTAGCCTTGATTTCACCATTTGGATTTATTTCTGCAATATCAATATCATCACTATAATAATATAGAGTTTTTATTTGAGAATCTTCAGGTAATACATTAACATCTAATTTAGATTTTTCTCCAGTAGCCAAAATCAATGAATCTTCCGTACAATCAATTGCTTCAACATGTTTGCCAGATATACCACTGCTTTTTCCAAAAACTACAAAACTATCATTAGGAGGATAAACACATACTGTTTGAGGATCATCATATTCCATGGCTTTTTTCATAACATTTTCATGAGTGAATTCATATAATTCTTCAAGTGATACAGCATTATCATCATTTAAATCAGCAGGATAATTATATTTAAAAAATCCACTTCCCTTTGTTAAATGGCTAGTAAATAAGCCATAATACCACATGCCGTTTTCTAATGGTTTATCACTAGAATATTCATAAGACAATTCTGTTTTAGATGTAGCTGTAATAACTTTATAAGGATAATCTCTAAAATCACTTAAAGAAGTTATATTAGATTGATCTTCCTTGAATGCTTTCATAAAACCTATTGCAAAATTAGTATTGTTATTATCATTATTTCTAGAAATAAATCCACCTGATTCACAAGCATCTATGATAAGAACTTTCTTACCTTTAATTTTATCTAAATAAGATTTTAATGCAGTTGTGTGTAGTGGTTCAGTCATAAGTTCTAGGGCGGATTCTTCTAACGTGGAGTCATAAGAACCATGTCCTGAATAATATACATAAGAGACATCATTATCAGTAGCCTCATTAAAATTAATAGATATAAGATTCTCAACTTCATCAATATCTATATTTTCAACAGTATTTATAGTATCAAAGCCATAATCATCATCAAAACTATTTTCTAAAGTTCGTCTAATTGCATAAGCATCATATTTAGGACCATTTAAATCATTTTGAGTTCCAGGATAATCATGGTTTGCTATTATAAGTGCACGTCTTTTAGGTGTATTATTATTTATAGAAATATATACATCCACTGTTTTTTCAATATTTAAAGAATCACTTTTTGCGGACAATGTAATTTTACCTGGTGATAATAATTGAAAATTATTATTTTCGATATTTAAAATATCAGTATTTGATGAAGTATATTTTATGTCAGAAATACTTAAATTAGAAGGTGTAAATAATATATTTGGTCTAAAGTCATCATTTATATCTAATTTATAATTTTGTTTTTCAAAATTAAAATCTGTAGGTTTTTCTTTTGAATTTATATAAACATTAAATTCATCATTAGATAATCCTGGCTTGCAATACCCAATTACTTTGGTAGTACCTATTTTTAGTGGATGGATTTCATTATTTACTATTTCTAATATTGATGGATCTTCAATTTTGTATTCAATTTCATGTTCTAAATCATTTGATGGTTTTAATTCATAATTTATTAAATGTATATCATCTATGTTCATAGATATATCATCTTCAATATTTATATCTGTGATTTCACTCATTTCTTCAAATTCACAAATTAATTTATAATTTAATTCAGTTGAAAAATCAGTACTTAAAACAAGTGGATGAACTTTTCCTAATTGTTCAATATTATATTCAATATATCTTATTTCTCCTAAATTTGAATTGACAATAGAGGATTGTTCTAAAAGTTGATTATCATCATTTTGTAATAATAGATTTACTTCATTGATATTATCACAAATTAAGTATAATTTTAATTTGCCATAAGTTTTTATATCTACTTTGCTATAATCCATATCTTCTTCTTTTATAATACCTTCTATACCAGAATCAAAATTTAATTTATCAGATAATGCTATATGATAATTAAGTTCAGCTCTGTCTTCCTTAATTAATGGATAGTCATCAAAATTTAATTCCAAACCATATGTATCTCTAGTAATTCTATCTTCATCAATACTGTCCATATTTTGAAGATATAGTTCATGTATTTCTTCTTCACTTAAGCTAAAATCTTCTTTAGCAAAACTAATAGTTAATCCTAAGCAAAAGATTAAAATAAAAATAAAACTATTTGTTACTTTTTTCATTTTCCCCACCATCCTTTTTATTTAATATATAGCTAATTGCAAAAATAACATGTTATAAAATATGAATATTTTGATAATTAGTAAAAATCTTTATAACAGTATACCAAAAAAAGTGCTGAACTACTATGTATTAAATTCAATTAAATCAAAAAAATGTAATTAAAATAAATTCAAAATAAAAAAATATTAAAAAATAAATTTTTTAAAGTATAAAAATATGTGCTCTGAGTAATTTGAAAAAATAAAAAAATACTTTAAAGTATAAAAATATGCTTTGTGTTTAAAATCTATTGTAGTTTTACTTTATTATGACAAACTTGGAAGAGAATTCTTTAAGCGATATTTTATTCACATATAAGTGCCTAATATATCTATTTAAGGATGAAAAATAATAAAAAGGGAGATAGAAGATGAAAAAAGTAAGAGCAATTAAAAAATTATTAAGTTTTTTAGTGATTTTTCTTATGGTATCTCAAAATGTAGTATATGCATATGAGCTAGCAGAAAAAAACACAAATAATAATTTTGAGGATGAAATTAATTTTGAAAATATTGATTTAGATTCTTTAAAAGATTTGGATATTGAATTTCCAGAATTAGAAGATTATATTGATATAGAATCTTCTAATTCAGATTTAGATAAGGGAGTTATAATTGATTTATTAAGAAAGACAAGATCTTTACAAGATTTAGAAGGTACAATATCTTATGAACTTGAAGATGAAGATATAGAAATTAATGATATTGATGAAAATAGTGTAGATTTAGAATTTGAAGAAGATATAGAAGTTATAGATATTAAAAATTCTAAAAGAGAGTTAGATGGAAATGAAAATAAAATTTTACCTTTTCAGTTTGTTTCTACTGTTTTGGATGAATCTATAAAAACATATTTAGAAATTTTTGATTGTGAAAATTCTTCAATTGAATTAAAAATATTAGATAATGAAAATGAAATTTATAATAATCTTATTTCAGAAAATGTAGATTTAACATTTCTAGAGAAAAATAAATTATATCAATTTATTTTAACTGTTTCTTATAAAAAAGATGTAATTGCTGAAATTGGAGATTATGGAACTTTAGAAGATGAAGCTAATATATTTGATATATATATGGGAGACTATGTTCAATTAGTAAATAAAAATGGTAATAGAATAAGTAATAAAATATCTAATGTTGCATACAATCAAAATATTTATAGTGATTCTGTTGAAAAAATTGTTTTTGATTTAACAAGGAAATTAGAACAAGAAAAAGCAGAAGAGCAAGAAGAAGTAGTAGAGCAAGAAGACGCAGTAAAACAAGAAAAAGCAGAAGAGCAAGAAAAAGTATTAGAGCAAGAAGAAGTATTAGAGCAAGAAGAAGTAGTAGAGCAAGAAAAAGTAGTAGAGCAAGAAAAAGTAGTAGAGCAAGAAGAAGTAGTAGAACAAGAAAAAGTAGTAGAGCAAGAAGAATTAGTAGAGCAAGAAAAAGTAGTAGAGCAAGAAGAAGTAGTAGAACAAGAAAAAGTAGTAGAGCAAGAAGAAGTAGTAGAGCAAGAAGAAGTAGTAGAGCAAGAA
>JAOARY010000007.1 GCA_025210335.1 Peptostreptococcaceae bacterium
GTCGTAGGTATAGTATCTTCGATTAGTTGGAGTACGCTTTGCTTTGAGTATATTTTGTCTATCCCACCTTTGAAGTGTTTTTACTGATACATTCAACAACTCAGCAAAATCTTTTGGTTTGTAATTTACAATGTGTTTCATATGTTCATCAACTCCTTAGTAAAATACAAACACATTAAAACACTTTTATCAATAAATTTATTAACTACAGGTCATCTCCTATAAATCGCTTTCCTAAATCTTTTTAAATATTTAAGATTTACGTTAATCATAGGAGCAATTAATCAGCCAAAAATAAAAATTAAAGCTTAATAATTCTTAAAAATAATTTTAAAGCTTTAAAATAACTGTATTTCAAAATTATTTTTTAAAATTTTATCTAAATAGTATCTTTTTTAATTTGATTTATAAATTAAAAAAAGTGAATCAATTTTGACTTACAGAGTCAAATTTGATTCACTTTAATTATTCCATTCTTTCTTAATTTACAAATTTCTTTGCCCAATTTAAAGCTTCATCTTTTAGCATATCAAAATTTTTGACTACATTTAAACAAGATAAATCACCAATGAGTTCATTATTGTCCTTATCAAAAGATGGCATAGCTCTTTTTACAGATTTACTAGCTCCACCTTCATGACAATAAAAATATGCTATTTTTTTATTTTTTATAAGACCCTTTTCAAACATAGTATAAATAGGTGGAGCAAAATTCCCAGCCCAAATTGGAGATCCTAATATTATCAAATCATAATCATCTATATTTATATTAAGCACTTTAATTTCTGGTGTCTTTTTCATTATTACTTGACTTCCACCCCACAAAAATTTACTAAATCCTTTTGACTTTAACTCATTTACAGGTTCTACTCTTTTTATATCAACCTGTAAATTATTCGCTAAGTATTCTGCTATTTTTTTGGTACTTCCTTCAAATGAATAATATAAAATCAAAACTTTAGACATATTATCACCTTCCATTTTTAATATCAATTATTTATACCCTAAAATATTTTTTGTAAAAACTTATATCTAATTTATTTTCCAAGGATTCCATGTCTATTCGAGTATATTGATTAATAAACGATTCTACATCTTTTACTAGCTTGTATTTTATTATCAAGTTCTAACTATTAACTTGGTATATAATCTTCATTAACATTTAGCACTAACGGTGAGATTATTGTATTACTCAAATTCTGACCATTACTGACTGCTGTTGACATTGCTTTAAATGAAGAACCATAACAAAGTATCATAGTTTTAGTTTGTTCTTCTATTAAATCCCTACTCAACTTGTATATTCCATTTGCTAGTTACTTCATTTATATAGTTTGCATAAAACCTAAAATACTTTTGATAAAATTCTACTTATTTTTTTTATTTTTATTATAATTATCATTCTTACTCTTTCCTTTTCTTAATGAAAACCATGTATTTAAATTATCTTTCTTTATCATTTTATACTTCAACATAAAAGTTTCTTCATCTATATTTTCTTCACCAAATTCTTCCAAAAGATATTTTATATCTTCAAACGTTTTTCTATTTCTAATCCAACTTTCTTCACTTCTTAAAAAACTATTTAACGCGACTAATATCGATACACTTATAGAAATAATCGATATTATGGTCTTATCTAATTCAAAAATATTTAACAATGGTATTATTCCATTCATAATAATTGTATAGACACACACAAAAGAATACAAATACTTAGATATATGAACCTTTTCTAAATACCAATTCATATCATGTTCTAGTTCAATTTTTAGTATATCATTAGGTTTATGAAATATACAATTAATTAATTTATTAATATATATTTTCTCACTAATACATAAATTACGATGAACAACTATGTGTTTGCAACTTATAAATATAAATATGACTAACAATATAAAAATTAATATTCTGATTTCAATATTCATTCAAATATTCAACCTTTCTATAACTTTTTATTTATATACTCAAATTCCTCATTTGTTAATAACCTAGCATTATCAAGAGTCTTAAATACTATTTTTATTTTTGTATTGAAAAAATTATTTTTATTTTTTAAATAATTTTCTAATGCACAAAATTCTTCCAATAAATATCTATTTTTTTCAACCATCCATTTGCATAAAAAATTGCATTTTTCTTTACATATTTGATTATCTTCACTTTGACTTAAACATATTTCACCCCTTTTATAGTCTATCAATTTAAATTTACTACATGATCCTTTTGATTGCCTATTTGCAAAAAATCTAATATTTAAATAGAATTTTATTGTAATAAGTTCATCTATAGCCTTATTTGAAATATGACTTTTATTTTTGTCTATTTTATTTGAATCTTCATATTCAGTAAATATTTCATAATGTGATATAGCTTGATGCGATAACCAATGAAATACAGTTGTATCATTCATAAATTCTATATTATTTTTAAAAATAATATCAGAAACTCTATTGTCTGCTACATCTAATAAATCTCCTATTCTAAGTAATATTTTGATAAATTTTTTACTTAAAATATTATCCTTAGCTCTTGATTTTACATAATAAATATCATTAATACTATCACCATGAGCTCTACAAATCTCTGATATTAAATCCTTTTCATAATTAGATATAAATTCCAAATCATCTATATTAGTAATATATTTAGCACTATCATTTGCATGTCTATTTCTTATATAATTCTCAAAAAATATATCCATTTTTTTATAATAGGAAATTAATAAAGTTTTTAGTTCACTTGAATCTATATTTTTATATGAATTATCCATATATATTTTTTCCAAATTTTCTTTAAAATTTGTTACTATAATATTAGCATTATGTTCTAATTTATTTAAAAAAATCATATTCAAATTTGGATGTAAAACCATAGATATATCGTGTAAATAACAAGATATAAATAATATATAAAAATCTTGTGATTTAATTTGAAAATAATCTAACTTCTTTATTATTTCTACAATTGCTCTTATCAAAACCATTGCATGTTCTTCATTATGCAGTGTATAAAAATGCAAATATTTTGAACCATTAGCCCATATTTCAGAAGTATATTTATGTATTTGAATCAAATTATCTATTTGTTTAGGACTCCTTATATATGTTCTAAAAAAATCTATAACATCAAAAATTTTATAATCCAAATAATAATTTTTTTTATTTTTCTCTATATATCCACACATATTATTAAAAAAATATTTAAATTCTTTGAAATCAAACCTTTTATTCCTGATATATAATATCAACCTATACTCTGTATATGTTATATGCCTATTATTATTTTTTATAATTTTAAAACTATCACTAACTTCAACATTAATTAAATGTGATATGTAAACATTTAATATCATTCTATATATCTCATCTATATTCCTTAATATATTTGAATAATAAATTTTTTCCCCTTTAATGATTGGTATTTTTAAATAACCTAAAATATATTCTTTATCCAACTTACTATTTAAGTTTATCAAATTCTTCTTAACTAAATCGCTCTGCTTATTTTTCAAATGTAACAACTTCATGTTCATTATCTTTTTTAATGATTTATAGTAGTCAAAATTATATTTTGAAATATTATGTTTCACCTCTAAATTTTCTAAATTTTTAGAAAAATACATAAAATTATGACACTCTACTTTTTCTAAATTCATAGGCTTAGATTTTTGTAATATTATTTTTTCAAAATTTTCGATTTGATTTTTTATTTTTTTATACGATTCTTCATTGTAATTATTTCTAAGTAAAAAATTAATTTTAATATTAAAAATCCCTTCGTCATAAAATTCTTTAAAAAATTCAACCAATCTATTTTTATCTTCTATTATTTGTTCTAATTTATCTTTTAATTCATTTATTTTTTCATCACTAGAATCTGACTCATTATATTTCAATATATAATATCTAAACTCCATAAATCTCTTAAATCTAATCAGTTTCTTTCTATAGTTTTTTAGTTTTCCTTCAAGAACTTTATCTTCACCTATACTAGTCATTTTTTCATCAACAGAATTTATCTCTTCTTTTATACTATTTTCTAATTTTTCATATTTATTTTTTAAAGAACTAACCTCAAAATCTTCAAATAAATTTTTTATTTCAAAAGAGGCTTGTGATGCTAATTTTCCTAAAATACTCAACTTAGGACTACCTAATTTCTTTTCATCTATACTAAAATACTTTGTTTTATCACCATAATTATGTATTTCAATTTTATATTTATCTTTATCACTATTATTCTTATTCATTTCTTCATTGAATTTTTTTAATTTTTCATTTAATCTACTACCTTCCTCAAAATTCAATTCTTTTTCTATATATTTTTGAGATTTATTTGTATATATAACAGAATCATCTACATAATAAAAACTTTTCCCCTCAAAAACATCTTTATATATATTAGAAATTTTCAACATTGCTATATTACCAAATAAGTATGCTTGTGGTAATCCTTGTGCTATACCTCTTGTATAAACATTTTCTTCTTCATAGATACAAAATTTATCATTTGTAATTTTATTTATAGATTCATTATTTTTAATTTTCATTTTTAAAAGTTTTTGAACTGCATATCTTAAAAATTCTTTATCTTTATTATCATTTGAATTTGGATAGAAAAAATCAACAATTTCATTTTCTATAAAAACAGGATTAACACTAGGGAAAAAATTCTTTAAATCAATTTCTATTTCATATTTATATTCCTGTGTATTAGCATATTGATCATAAGACTTTATAACTTTTTCACTATATTTTGAATATTGTCTCTGCCAAGGTTTAAATAAATAATTAATATTCTCTGATGGTATATTTCCATAAAAATTTGATGGAAATATCTTAGAAAATTCATTAAGTATTATTTTTCCATTATCATGCTCATATAGTAACGATCTAAAAATACAAACCATTGCAATTTGATCAATCAAACTAGCAGTATGTAATGGTCTATATTTCACATCTAATGAGTCATCATCTAACTTTTGAATACTCTTCAATTTTAAATATATATTCACTTCAAAATATTTTGAGTTTTTTAAATCTAATACTTCATACAATCTTTCTTTTACTTTTTGTATAATTTCGGAAATCAAATCAAAATTAAATCTATCTTGCAATTCTAAAAAAACACCATAATCATTTTTATCCAATAGCTCTTTTTCAAATATATATGATTTTAGTGCATATATACTTAAATATATATTTTCATAATCTATTATTTTTTTATACAAATCACAATGGCTATAATCTTGCATTCTATCTATCCCTTCTAATTTTTTAATATGTTATCTAATCTTTTTTCAAAATTTAATTTCGATTCATTGATATTATCTATATTAAATTCAAAACTAAAAACTTCATAATTTTTCTCTATTTTTACTTTTAAGTATTTTTCCATCATACTTTCCCTTATATAATTTTTTTCTATACTTTCTATCCATTCACCTTCAAAATGCTCAAATTTATAATAGTTATCAATCGATAATTTAAATAAATCTAATTTTAATAAAAAACAGTTCTTACTCTTTATTAATTTTGAAATTTTACTACAAAAATCTATTTTTTTCTCAAAATCAAAAATAGATTTTTTAAAATTCTTAAATTCTTCATTTAAATAATTACTATTATAGTTATAAGAAAAATTTTCAGAAAGATAAATTGAAAAAAAACACATTAAAGTATCTATATTTTTTTCCTCTTTCTTTATATTTTTTGATATTTTACCTATATTTAATTTTAATCTTTCAAATTCATTCAATTCCAAATACCTCCATACATATTTTTTATCAACATTTTTTATTCTATCAAAAAAGTGTTTTTATGTATAGTTTTCTAATAAAATAGAGTTTATCTTAATATTGTAATTAATAAAAAAACTTTAAAATGTATTAATACATTTTAAAGTTTTTTTATTAATTATAAACTGGTATCTATCACATAATCACAAATACATTCTATATTAAAATAATCAAAATATTTTTCTTCAAGAGGAATCCACTTTTCTATAAAATTATTTAGACTATCTTTTCCATTTCTTTTTAATATTCTATTTAATTGTTCTTTCTTATCTATTGTAAGAAAAATTTTATAGTCATAATAATCAATAAGATTATGATTCAAACTATAAGAACCCTCTATTATATTTATTTTTTTGTATTTAATATTTATATCATCACTAAAACTATTATCCATGCAATTATATTTTTTATATAATATATCTTCTCCACTTAAAATTTTATCAAGAATTTCTTTTTTAAATCTTTCGTGATGAACATTTTCTCCAGGTATATCTAACCTCTCCTTTGTTCTTAGATCAAAAGGAACAAAAAAATCATCCATATGAAATAAATTACAATCAAAATATTTTTGCAACATTTGTCCTAAGGTACTCTTACCACTGCCACACCTCCCATCTATTGCAACTATTATACTTTCTTTTAATTCTAATTTATTTTCAATGTCTTTAATTATATCTATATAATTTTCCTTCACATTATCACCTCTAAAAAAATTTCATATAATTATAGTTTAACACTATCTATCATCAATTTTAAATTTATATTCTAACCAAAAATTCATATATTTAGTTTTTAAGTTATTTTAAATATTTTATTCAAAATATTTGACTATTTATTCAATTAATATTATTCTATTAATTGTGATTATTTTTTATTACATTTATTTTAAATTTATTTTTTTAGGAGGATATATATGAGTAAATATTTAAAAAAACCTTGGTACTTAAACACCATTATTATTTTTTTATTAATGTTATTGCATAACAAAGGAATTCTTGTATTCATATCTTTAATACTATTATTTTTGCAATATAAATTTGATAAAAATTATAAAGAAAGACTAAAATCATCATTAGAAATAGAAATATCTATACAAGCGAAAAAAATCTTAGATGATGCAAATTTACAAGCATCAAATATTTTAAAATCAAATAAAAATCTTAAATTAGAAAACTTAAAACAACAAGAAACATTAAATTATTTAACTGAGAAAGTACATAAATTTGATAAACAAAAAACAAATTTAGAAAAAAATATAATAAAGCTGAAAACAGCAAAAAAATCTATTGAATATTCGGTAAAATATTATAGAGAGAATGGCGAATTTGTAGGTTTTGATACTAATAATTTAAAAAATATATATCCTACAATAATAATACCTACGCACAGTATGGATGTTAAAACATTAAAAAGTCAATCAACTCAAATAAAAAATCAAATAAAGAAACTGTTAGAACAATATAATTCTAGATATACCACAAAAGCAAATAAATCTATATATTCTCTTATGACATTAGCATTACAAGCAGAATTACAAAATATTTTACAATCACTTAAATACGATAAACTAGATAATGCAAAAGAAAAATTAAAATTAATGACCGCTAAATACTTGCTTATCGCTGGTGATGGAAATAAAAATACCTATAACACTCTAGTTAAATTTATAGGTGAAATAGAAAGTCATTTTATAGATTTAATAGAAACAGAATATATTTACTATGTTAAAAAGGAAAAGGAAAAAGAAGAACAAAGAGCATTAAAAGAACAGATGCGTCAAGAAGCAGAAGAAAAGAAAAGATTAAAAGAAGAACAAAAAAAGATAGAAAAAGAAGAATCTAAATTTATAGCAGAGATAGAATCCATAAATAATATAATTGAAAATGAAAAAGATAATGAAAAAATAAAGCAACTGGAAGAAAAACTTAAAAATCTAGAAATGCAACTTAAGGAAGTTGATAATAAAAAAGAAGAAATTAAAAATTTACAAAACGGTAAAGCTGGATATGTATATATTATAAGTAATAAAGGTTCATTTGGAAGTGATGTATTTAAGGTTGGTATGACAAGAAGATTAGAACCGATGGATAGAATAAAAGAACTAAGTGGTGCTAGTGTTCCATTTTCTTTTGATGTTCATAGTTTTATATTTTCAGAAAATGCACCAAAATTAGAATCTCAACTACATTCAACATTAAATCAATATAGAGTTAATAAAGTTAATCCAAGAAAAGAATTTTTTAAAGTTCCTATTGATTTTATAGAAGATGTTACTTACAATATAGATCCTACCGCAGAATTCAAAAAAACTATATTAGCTCGAGAATATGAAGAATCAAAAGATATAGCATAGTAGAAAAAAAGATAGCTAATTAACATCAAACTCTATTAATTAGCTATCTTCTTTTCTATTTATAAAATATCCAAACTTATTCCAACCTCATCAGAAATAGCCTTTTTATATATCATATACGACGTATTAATATCTTGAATTGACATTCCTGTTGCATCAAAAATTGTTATCTCTTTATTATTTGTTCGTCCTTCCTTTTTGCCTAATAATATCTCACCTATTTGAGCATGTATATCGGACTCAGTTATAATTTTATTTTGGATTGCAGTTCTTGTTTCACCACGACTTATGCATTCCGATGTATTATCTGTTACAATTTTTGCATCCCTAAATAAATTCTCGTCTAATTCTTGCTTATGTGGGCAATCCGCTCCAATAGCATTAATATGACAACCATCTTTGACAAAATCTTTTTTAACCAATGCTTTATCACTTGGAGTAGTTGTTATTATTATATCTACATCCATACAAGCTAATTTCACATCATTATATATATTAAATTCAATATCTTTATATTTAGTTTCCAATTCTAATTTTAATTTACTTGCCTTTTTGATATCTCTTCCCCAAATATTTATATATTTAAGTCCAAAATAATTTATATGAAATATAATTTGCATCTTGGCTTGATCACCAGTACCAATAACAGCTAATTTATTTGAATCTGCTTTGGCTAAAAGAGTACTAGCTAAAGCTCCAGCAGCAGCAGTTCTATAACTTGTAATATACGTTCCATCCATTATAGCTACTGGTATTCCTGTCTTTGCATCAAATAGATTTATAAGTGCAACACCAGAAGGAAGATCATATAATTTAGGATTGTCCCAAAAACCACCAGCTATTTTCATTCCTATTATATCTTTGGATTTACTATAACCATATTTAAAATCCATCTCAGCATTATTTTTAGATATATCTATTGAAGTTATTTTAGGTTGCAAAACATCATCATTACAAAAATCTATATAAGAATTCTTAACTGCGTCAAATACATTTTCTATTTTCAAATAATTCAACACTTCATTTTTATTCAAAATAAGAGTTTTCATTTAAATTCTCCCTTCATATTCATTAATAATTTCTTTAACTTTTATAGTATCTATATTACAACCTGTTATTATTGTTGCTATATTTTTCCCTTTTACATCTATTTTATTATCTAATAATGCTGCTATACCAACAACCGATGAACCTTCTGCTATTTGATGATGCTTATCAATTAAATAATACAGTGCTTTTTTGATTGAATCTTCGCTAACCAAAACAACATCATCAACATATTTATTAAAATCATCAACCATATCTGCGTGAATATCTCCAACAAGACCATCAGCCAAAGAATCAAACATTTCTATCTTTGTATATTTTTTATTCTTAAATGCTTCATACCAAGGTTTTGAAACTTCAGGTTGTATTGCTATTATCTTTATATCCGGTTTAATATATTTACATGCTCTTGCTATCCCAGATATAAGTCCACCACCACCTGCTGGAACTAATACTATATCCAAATCTTTATTATCATCCAAAAGTTCAAGTCCAATTGTTCCTTGACCTGCTATTATCTTAGGATCATTAAATGCATGTACAAAAGTTCTATCTTCATTTTTTTCTATTTCATACGCATGTTCTTCACTTCCATCATAATCTTTTCCATGAACAATAACATTTGCACCTAATCTTTTAGTGCTTTCTATTTTTGTTTTTGGTGCAGTGGTAGGTACCACTATCTTAGCATCTATATCTAACATATTAGAAACATAAGCAACCCCTTGAGCATGATTTCCAGCTGAAGCTGTTACTACACCTTTTTTCATCTCTTCTTTTGTAAGTGATTTAATTTTATTTGTTGCACCACGTAATTTAAATGAACCTGTTTTTTGTTGATTTTCAAGCTTTAAATATATATTTGCATCTGTTAATTTTGATAAATGATATGAATATTCTAGTGGTGTTTTTCTTACTATTCCTTTTATATTGTCACTAGCTTTTAATATATCTATTAATTTAATTTCCATAATATCACTCCTATTTATAATCCAATTCTATCAACCAATATAATTTTTTTTAATTTAAATATCTTATAATTTATATAGTCTTTATAATATTTATATTCATTTTATTATATTAGTAATCATATGTCCTCAACCAAAAAGTATTAAGGCATACCAACCAAAAAAATATTTATTATTTAATGTTTTTTTAGGTATAATATAAATCAAAACATAGGAATTATGACAATGATTATATATTTTTTTATATCCATTAAAAATATATAAAAAAATTAAAATATTTCATTTGTGATCGAATCAATAAATAGGATGTGATTTTATGGACATTATTTATAAATTAGATAAAACCTCTGATATACCTCTTTATATTCAAATTCAAAATCATATTATTTCTAATATCAAAAAAGGGAATTTAAAAAATGGAGATAAGTTACCATCACAAAGAGAATTAGCAAAACTATATGATGTAAACAGAAGTACAGTAGTAAATGCATTAGATGAATTAATATCAAAAGATATTTTAGAATCAAAGACTAAAAGAGGCACTACTATAAAAGATGACACTTGGTCTATTTTATCCAACCAAAATAATTTAAATTGGATGAGTTTTGCAAAATCAGGTTCATTCTACCCTAATTTAAATACAGTCAGAACAATAAATGAATATGATAATAAAAATCTCATAAAAATAGGTGCTGGTGAATTATCTGATGATTTTTTTAAAAAAGATATTATGGAAACTATCCTAAATGATATGAAAGTCAATATAAATAGCTTGAAATATGAGAACGCTAAAGGTTCTTATGAACTTCGATTATTATTATGTGATTATTTTAAAAAAATAGGTATTAAAAATATTAATCCGGATAAAATATTAATTGTATCTGGAGCACTACAAGCACTACATCTAATATCAATAGGTATATTAAATAGAAATTCTACATTATTAACCGAAATGCCTTCTTATGTAAATTCTTTACGAGTATTTCAATCTGCTGATGTTAATTTATATGGTATAAAAATGGATGAAAACGGTATAATAACTAAGGATATAAAAAAAGCAAAAAGAATTTCAAAAGCATCTTTACTATATACTATTCCTTACTTTCATAATCCAACCGGTGTAAGTATAAATGAAAAAAGAAGAGATGAACTACTTAAAATTTGTAATGATTTAAAACTTCCAATCATAGAAGATGATACTTATAGAGAACTTTATTTTGATAAACCCTATAAACCTTTAAAAGCTTATGATAAAAATGATCTTGTACTATTGACCGGTAGTATGTCCAAAATATTATTTCCAGGGTTGAGACTTGGTTGGATTGTTGGCAAGGAAATAATAATAGATAAATTAGCAGATCTTAAAATGCAAATTGATTATGGTACTAGTTCATTATCGCAAGAAGCTTGCATATCACTATTTAAGAAAAATTTATTAAAAAAAGCTCTAGATGAAAATAGAAAAGAATTAAAAAATAAAAGAGATTATATGCTAAAAATTTTAAATATGTATTTTAAAGATATTGCTAGTTGGAATCGTCCAAATGGAGGTTATTATATTTGGGTAAAATTAAATAGAAATATATCTTTAAAGAAATTATTTGATAATGCACTTAAAAATCATATATTAATTCATCCTGGTGATATATATCATCATAGTATGAAAAATCATATAAGGCTTTCTTATTCTCATGCTTCATATGAAGAAATTCTATATTCTTTAAAAACTTTATCTAAACTTATACAAATTCAAAATCATTAGAAATATAATTATAATTTATATAAAAATATAATATCTTTTTCACTTAACTATTTTTATATAATAAAATAACTCTTGATTATATTAAAGAGATTTCTAATTTTAGCATATCTAAATTAATTGCTTAGATATGCTAAAAAGAAGTTTGATAAATATATAATCAAGAGTTTTTATTAATTTCTAAAATAAATATAGTTTTGAGATTTTAAATAAATAAGTTTTTCATAAATTTTTCATAAGTTTTTCATCACGATTAATCATTTAAACTTTTTTAAGTTTAAATAATTTTAAATTATTGTTGCTTTGATTTCTTGTGATTAAGACCATAAGTTAAACTGTAAAGTACAGGTACTATAACCATTGTTAATACAGTTGATACCAAAAGTCCTGCCATTAAAGATATTGCCATTGGTGCAAATAAGCTATTACCACTTACAGCTAGTGGGAATAACCCCATTATTGTAGTCATCGCACTTAAAATAATAGCATTAAATCTTTTATCAACAGCATCCTCACAAGCTTCTTTAACATTCATCCCCTCCTTAATTGCATCATTTATATATTCAATAAGAAGTATTCCATTTTTTACAACCAAACCAACTAATGCAATTATACCTAAAAATGCTGTTAGGGATAATGGTTGATTTAAAAGGAATAATCCTATTAATGAACCTATTAAAGAAAGTGGTATAGTCATTAATATTACCAATGGTTGTAAAAATGAACCAAATTGTAATACTAAAATCACATATATAAGTGCTATAGAAAATACTGCAAGTATTCCTAAAACACCAAACATTTCACTTATACTTTCTCTTTCTCCATCAAAATTAATACTAGTATCCAAAACATCTATATTTGGAAGTATTTCACTTTCTATTTTTGTTTCTAAAGCTGATGAATCATATTTTGGTAAAGTATCTGCAAGTATTGTTACAGATGTTTTTCCATTATATCTGTTTATTGTATCTATCTTTGATGAAAAATCAACTTTTGAATATTGTTTTAGTGGTATTTTATTATTTGTTATTTTTGATTTTATATAGTAATTTTCTAAATCACTTACACTATTTATATTAGATGTCATCTTAACATCATATTCTTTTCCATCTTTTAAATAAACAGTTGGATTTGATCCATAAAGAGCCATATTAATTTGTCTTTGAACATCATAATTTGAAATTCCCATCATAGTTGAATTTTGAGTATCTATATTCACACTATATTGTAAAACTTCAGGTACAATATCATCTCTTATATTTGTAAGACCTTCTATATTCACCATTTTATCTTGAATATCTTTAGCTACATTTACTATATTGTCGTAATTATTTCCACTTACTCTAATAATTACTTTTGCATCTAATGGTGCTCCATTTTGAAGTAAATTAATTTTAGCTTCTCCACCAACCAAATTATTATCTAATTTTGTTTGTAAATAGTTTACATACTCTTCTCTATCTTCAAATTTAGAATCTTTTAAATCATATTTAATAAGCATTTGAGCATAATCGGCTGAAGGTGTTGATGGCATCATAGATATATAGAATTTAGGAAGTCCATCTCCTACACCTACTGTTGTACTTGTTATAGTCTTTTCGTCTTTTAAAATATCATTTATTTTATTTGTAAGCTCTTCTGTAGACTGCATATTTCCTTGTGTTTCATTTGTTATTTTTATATATAATAAATTCTTTTCAACATAAGGGAAGAACTGTGATGGTAGCATTGGTGTTATAAATTTTA
This sequence comes from Peptostreptococcaceae bacterium, assembly GCA_025210335.1. Lineage (GTDB taxonomy): Bacteria > Bacillota > Clostridia > Peptostreptococcales > Peptostreptococcaceae > JAOARY01. Next base: position 13,677 of record JAOARY010000007.1, read on the forward strand.
TAACAAGTATAAATAATACTAAAACAAATGCTACAACTTTTTTTCTATTTTCCATAGAAATATCTAACATGTGATTAAATGTTTTTCTTATTACACTTTCTTTTTTATCCTTTTTCTTTGTTGGCTTTAATAACCATTCACCTAAAAACGGTATTACAAGCATTGCAACTATATAAGATGCTATAACTGAAATTATTAATACTAAAGGTATTGCAATAAGAAATTCTCCTGCACCTCCAGGCATACCCATAAGTGGTGAAAATGCAGCAACTGTAGTTAATGTTGCTGTAAATACTGGTATTAATGCTTTTTTCACAGCAGAAGTTGATGCCTTTAGATTATCCATTCCTTCATCTATATTAACTTGTATTCCATCACTTATAACAATCGCATTATCTACAAGTATTCCTAACGCTATAATAAGTGCAGTTAATGACATTTGGTGAATATATAATTTATTTAGATACATTACGGCAAAAGTAATCAGTATTGAAAGAGGTAATGCAGTTGATACAACTATTGAATTTCTAAAACCCATCCCAAAGAAAACAACAATCATAACCAAAGCTATACCAATTAACAAGTTCATCATAAAATCATTAACTGATTTTGATACATCATCAGGCTGATATATTATCTCTTCAACAATTAAATCTTTAGGCAAACTAGCCTTAACCTCATCTAATACTTTTCTTACATCATCACCTATTAATACTACATTTTTACCTTCTTCAAAATAACCAGAAAGTATTATCGCATTATTTCCATTTTGTTTATACTTTTCAATATCATCTTTTAAATCAAATCTTACATCCGCTATATCTTTTAATCTTAAAGTTATACCTGTATTTTGTGAAACTAATAATACTGTATTTTTAATATCATCTATACTGTCAAAACTACCAACAGCCTCTACATTTATTCTTTTTCTTCCATTTTCTAAGTATCCAGAAGGAATCTCTATATTTTGCATCATTAAAATATTGTTAACATCTTCAAGTGAAATTCCTAAAGAATTTAATTTTGATATATCTATATCTATTTTGATTTCTTTTTCTATTTCACCTTCTATTTCAAATTTCGATACACCATTAACTTCAATCAATTTTTCTTTAAATTGATTTCCAAAAGATACTAATTGATCATATGAATAATTTTGACCAGATAAACTTATAAGCATTCCCGATGTAGATATTAAATCTGTATCTATAATACTATCCATAGCCCCAGATGGAAGTTCTTTTTTTGCATCTGCTATTGCATTTCTAACATCTTGCATCGATTTGTCATTATTTGCTTCCAAATCAAACATTATCGTAGTGATTCCAACACCTGTTTTTGCAATACCTTTAATTTCATCTACTTTATCCAATTTATTTAATTCATCTTCTATTTTTGTAAGTACTAATTCTTGTACATCTTTAGCACTTGCACCAGGATAAGGTGTAATAATCATAGCCACTGGCATTGAAACATCTGGATTTTCCTGTCTTGGTAAATAGTAATATGATAGCACTCCACTTAAAGATATTATAAGTATCATAAATACTGTTATTAGTCTATTTTGTGTAAGTGACTTAATTATCTTTTCCATTATCTCACCTTCGAATCTTCATTTTCTAAAGCAATCTCTTCAATTATTTGAATTTTTGCTCCATCGTTTAATTTTTTCATTCCTAAAGTTACAAATCTTTCACCTTCATTTAATCCTTTAACCTTAACATCAAATTCTTTTATATCATCTATTGTTACAACTCTTTTAAATGCTCTATCTTCTTCAACAACATATACAAATTGTTCTCCTTGAGATAATACAGAGTCGATTGGTATCCAAACTCCATCTTCCTTTCCTACCTCTAACTTAACATCTAAAATTTTACCTATTCTTATATCTTGATTTTCTGATTCAATTTTTACTAGATAAGTTCTTGTTTGCATATCTGGAACATCGTTTAATTCAACTACTTTTCCTTTTATCTTTGTATCATCATATTCTATAATTGCATTTGTATTCATATTAACCTTATCAATATCACTTTCTGAAAGACCTACTTGAATTATTTTTGAATTATTTCTAAGAACAACTACTGGATTTCCTTGAGGTACTAATTCTCCCTCCTCAAATACAGTACTTAATATTACTCCATCTGTTTTTGCAATTATATAAGAATCATCAACAAGTCTCTTTTGTAAATTATAATTAGTCTTTGATATGTCATAAGCTTCATTAGCTTGATTATACGAATTTTTTGATGCTTCGTACTTTAATTTTACTTGATCTAATTGATCTTTTGATATTCCTCCATCATCATATAATTTTTTCATATTGTTGTATTGATTTTCATCATAATCCAAAGCTATTTTAGCCTTATTTATATCAGCATTAGATGCATTAAGTGCTGAATTTGCCTTGCTCAATTGTAAATTCAAATCTATACTATCCAAAGATGCTAACACTTGTCCTTTCTTAACCTTATCTCCAGCCTTAACATTTAATGATTTTAATTTTCCAGTTGATTTAAATCCATACTTAATCTGATCTTTTGGAACAACAGTACCCTTATATTTTAATTCCAATGATTTTTCTACAAGTTTTGCTTCTTCTACCTTTACAGGTTTTCCTTTAACTTCTTTTTCTTCTTGTGCTTGAGTCTGGCATCCAGTAAGTAATCCTATTACTAATACCATAACAGAAAGACTCTTTAATAAATTCCTATTCATAACATAAACCTCCAATTAATTCGTAATTATTAAAACTAATTTCGTAATATTTCTTATTTTTTAAGAAATAATTCGTATTAAAAGCAAAATAAAAGAAATAATTCGTATTAGTTTTATAAAATTAAGCAACTTTCGTTGCTTTTAATATTTTTCGTATTTACCAGCAAATATTACTTTCAAATACTCTTCTAATTTTATATCATTTTTATCACAGTCTTCTCCCATAATAACAAACTCTAAAGCAGAATGAGCAAATACTGACATTATTACTTCTGATAAATTTTTTACTGAAAAAGCACATAATCTTTTATTTTTTCTTTCATATATTTCTAGGACTCTACCTATAATATCTATTTTACTTGCTCTATTATATATTTTATCTGGACTACATTTTTCATTACTTACATTCAGCATTGTAGCCATAAAAAATGCTCTTAAAAGTTCTGCATCTTCTTTAAAATTCAAATACATTGCATTTTGAACAATTTCCAAAAGACCCTTTATAAGTCCTTTTTCTAGAGATATCTCAATAGCTTCATCGCTTATATGATCTACTTTATCTGGAAGTAAAAATGATTGTACAAATAAATCTAATTTAGATTCAAAATATCCATAAACTGTACTAACACCAATTCCAACTCTCTTGGCTATCATTTTTATCTGAGCATCTTTAAATCCATATTCTCTAAAGACTTCTCTACTTACTTCTTTTATCTTCCTTCTTGTCTCTTCCTTTTCAATAGCACTTATCTTTGCCATAAAAATCCTCCAATCAGAATTAATTCTTATTTGTAGAATTTAATCAGAATTAATTCTTAATAAAATTATAACTCCATATGTTTTTTTCGTCAACAAAAAAAACATTAAGAATTTATTAAGATAATTATTAATTATCTTAATAAAACTTAATGTTTAAATATTATATTAAAATTCATATGATATTTTTCTCATCTTATAATTATATAATCAAAAATTTTAATTATAGATTTAATTTTTGATTATATAAATAAATCCTTAGATTTATATCCTAAATATAATTGTACTGATGCAGATAAAAATAATATTACTCCAAGTATTGGTGGAATTACTAATAATAAATTAGATACTGTATTAGATCTTCCTGTTTGTTCTATTATCTGCGTTAAAGCTAAATTATAATTATTAAAAGCATATATACCATATTTCATCCATATAAAAGATGTCATATAAGATACAGGTACAACCGTAAGACTCATATAAAGACCAGTAATCGCTCTACTTCTTACACCTCTTACACCTAAAAATATTGGAACAAAAAATATCATAGGAAGAACAAATCCAAAATACTGTGGAGAAAGAGCTAAAAAAAGTACAGAAGTTAATATATAAGGCCAATAATATTTTTGAATATTTAAATGTTCGCCTCTAAAATCACCTCTAGCAGCAGTCAAAAATCTTTTATAAGATAACGCTTTTTCTAATATATCTTTTTGATCCTTTGATTCTTGTATTTCCTTTTTTATATTTTTTCCTCTTTTTAAAAGAGAATTATATACATCCTTATACTTTTTATCTATTTTTATATCTTTAAAATCATTTTTTATATTTTCCATTTGATTTATCAACTTATCTCTTTTATTTTCATTTGTTATATTTTTTGATTTTAAAAGTTTAACCAATGAATCTATAATATTTATAATTTCTTGACTTTTCATTTTACCACCCCATCAAATAATAAATTAAAATAATCTAGTTTATATTTAGTTCTTATAAAACAATTTAATTATATTATATTATTACCACAATCGAATTAAATTCTAACAAATTTTAAAGGGATTATCCTTTAATGATAATCCCTTTAATAAAATACCTCAAAATTATTTATAATAAATCTAAAATAGATTAATTATTTTTATTCATTTTTTAATAGAGCTTTCATTGTTACTCCTATTGCTATAAATATTATACTCCAAGTAACTATCATAAAACCAAGTGCTGTACCAGTCATACAAATTCCTCCTTTTAAGCTCTTATAGACACTTCATTATCTTCAATTTCTTTTTTGTATTTAGTTGAAATTGATTTATAAGATTGTACAAAACCAAATATTAAAACTGCAAATAAAACAATTCTAGCACCATTAACCCAAGGTATTAACTGTGGTGAACCTGCAACAAAGTCAGGTATCGCTTTAAAATAACCAGCTTTAATATAATCAATTGTCGAGAAGAATAATAATATTGCTGCAACTAAAGGAGTTAAAGTTTTATGGAATACATTAAAGAACCAAGAAGGTATTTGCCATATTCCTCCTCTATTCATTTCTTCTAATGCTTTATCACCCATAAACCATGCAACAGCTATTATTTCTAATAAACCTAATACTATTAATAAATAAACCCCAACCCAGTTATCTAATTCAGTTAAATAAACTAAATCAGCAGTCTTAGTAAGAACTGTTTCAAGACCAACTGGTAAACCTACTATTACATATGCAAAGAATACAAGCCATGCAGCTTTTTTTCTTTCCATACCTAAATCTTCTTCAACAAGAGCAGTTAAATAATTATACATCGCTATTGCAGAAGTAAATCCAGCAAAGAATAATAATAAGAACCAAAGTGCTCCAAAGATTTGACCACCAGACATCGATCTAAATACATTTGGTAAAGCTATAAATGAAAGTCCAACACCTTGTCCAACTCCATCCGGTCCTAAAAATGCATAAGCTATAGGTATAACTGCTGTACCACCTAATATAACTTCTGCAAATTCATTTAAAGATATAGTTGCAAAAGAAGATACTACAACATCATCATCAGGCTTTAGATAAGATGCATAATTACAAATTATCCCCATACCAATTGATAATGTAAAGAATATTTGACCAGCAGCTGCAACAGCTGATTTCCAATTTAATTTAGAAAAATCAGGGTTCCAAATATAATTAAGACCTTTCATAGAAGACCAATCAGGATTTACTGGGCTTCCTATAGTTAAAGCTCTAATAGCTAATATAATTCCAAATACATATAAAACAGGCATCATAAGCTTAGCCCAAGCTTCTATACCTTTTTGAACCCCTCTCATAACAGCTAATGCAAGTCCAGTCAAGGCTATAATCCAAAATGTAAATACCATTACAGGATTTTGAACATAAGAAACAAATACTTCAGCAGTGGATTTTGATGCATCCATATATCCACCAGTTAAAGAAAGATAACTATACCCCAAAGTCCAACCTATTATATGATTATAATAAGAATTAACTAATAAAGTAACACCAAAGGCTAGCATTCCAGCTAATGATGCAAGTATAATTGCTTTTTTAGGCTTAAGCCCTTCTCTTGCTTGTAAATAAACCATAGGCCCAAGTGTACCATGACCATATCTACCACCATAACGACCTAAATTCCACTCAACCAACATAACAGGTATCCCTAAAACAACAAGAGCTACCAAATAAGGAATCATGAATGCTCCTCCACCATTACTAGCTGCTTGATATGGGAATCTCCAGAAGTTACCAAGTCCTATAGCATTACCTGCCATAGCAAATATAAGCCCTATCTTAGAGCCCCAATTCTCTCTTTGTCCGCTCATGAAATTACCTCCTTTTAAAATAGATTTCTTTTTTAATATACCCATAAAAATATCTTTCTACAAAGATTTTTTTGATTTTTCTGAATTTTAATCATATAAAAAAAGAGAAATATCTCAATCGAATTGAAATATCCCTCTTTTATTATTAAAAATCAAATTTAGTTTTTAGTTTTTATTATAAAACTCTAACTTCACCTTTGTATATCATACCTCTTTGAGAATCAAGAGTTATTAATTGTCCATCTTCTACTTTAGTAGTTATATCTTTTACAGATACAACAACAGGCTTATTCATATTAAGTCCAACTATAGCAGCATGACTTGTAAGTCCACCATGTTCAGTTATTATACCTGAAGATTTTTCTATTATTTCATTCATTGAAGGTGTAGTGCTAGGAGCTACTATTATATCTCCTTCATTAAATTTCTTAATATCATCATCAGTTTTTATAACACAAACTTTTCCTTGTACGTGAGTTTTTCCAACGCCCATACCTTTTCCTATTACTTCTCCAACAATATGAACTTTTAATAAGTTAGTACTTCCAGCAACACCAACTGGTACACCAGCAGTTACAACTACTAAATCTCCTGATTTTATATAGTCATTATTTAAAGCTTCATCTATTGATTGTTGAATTACTTCATCAGTTGAAGTCTTAGTATCAGCAAGTATAGGATATACACCCCAGCTAAGCATTAATTGGTTTACTGTTCTTTCTGAATCAGAAGTTGCAACTATTGGAGTTGTTGGTCTGAATTTGCAGACCATTCTTGCTGTTTGACCTGAAGCAGTTGCAGTAAGTATAGCACTTGCTTTAAGATCTCTTGCAGTAGTACAAGTTGAATATGATATAGCATCTGTTATATTTGCCTCTGATGAAACAGCTCTTTTTAAGAATGCATCATAATCTAAAGCTGATTCTGCTCTTCTTGCTATATTAGCCATAGTATCAACAGCTTCAGCAGGATATTTACCAGCAGCAGTTTCTCCAGAAAGCATTACTGCATCTGTTCCATCAAATATAGCATTTGCAACATCTGTTACTTCTGCTCTTGTAGGTCTAGGATTTCTCATCATAGAATCTAACATTTGAGTAGCAGTTATAACAGGTTTTGCAACAGCATTACATTTTCTAATCATCATTTTTTGAGCTAAAGGAATTTCTTCAGTAGGAATTTCAACTCCTAAATCTCCTCTTGCTACCATTATACCGTCAGATACATCTATTATAGAATCAATATTATCAACACCCTCTTGATTTTCTATTTTAGATATTATCTTTATATCCGTAGCATCTTTTTCTTCTAATATTTCTCTTATAGCTAGAACATCTGAAGCTTTTCTAACAAAAGAAGCTGCTATAAAATCTATTCCATTTTCAATACCAAATAATATATCATTTCTATCTTTTTCAGTTATAGCAGGTAAGTTAATTGCAACACCTGGAACATTAACACCTTTGTTATTCTTTACAATACCAGCATTCTTAACTATACATTTGATATCATTTCCAACAACTTCTTGAACTTCAAGTCCAACAAGACCATCATCAATAAGAATTATATTTCCTTTTTTAACATCATTAGTTAAACCTTTGTAACTAACGCAACATTTAGTATTATCACCCATAACTTCATCAACAGTTATAATAAACTCTTGACCTTCTTCAAGTAATACTTCTGGTTCACTAAATTTACCTGTTCTTATTTCTGGTCCTTTAGTATCAAGAAGTATAGCAACATTAGTGTTTAATTCTTTTCTTACTTCTTTGATGTCTCTTATTCTAGCACCATGCTCATCATAATCACCATGCGAGAAATTAAGTCTACAAACATTAAGTCCGTTATTAATAAGTTGTTTTAACATATCTTTGCTTTCACTAGCAGGTCCTATAGTACAAACTATTTTTGTTCTTTTTAAATTCATCAAAATACATCTCCCCTTTGATAAGAAAGTTTTATTTATTTCACACCTATAAGGTATAATTATTTCACTGTTTATTTTATTACTTTAAAATACTGTTTAATTTTTATCTTTTATCTAAAATCTATGCTTATATATATATTTCTATCTTACTAAATATCCATAAACTTAATTAACTAACAACTATATAGATAATATTTTAGTAAGTTCGTATGCTTCGATATCAAATTCTGATTCCATTTCTAATGCTTCTATAATATCCACATCTACAATTTTATGATCTTTCATACCTACTACTCTTGAACTTTGTCCATCAAGTAATAATTGTACAGCTCTTGCACCTAATTTACTAGCTAAAGTTCTATCAAATCCACTAGGACTTCCACCTCTTTGAATATGACCAAGTGTAGTAGTTCTACATTCCATTCCTGTTTTTTCTTCAACTTTTTTAGTAAATTCATTTGCATCTCCACAACCTTCTGCAAAGATTATGATACTGTGTTTTTTACCTCTGTTTTTACTCTTCATCATCTTTTGGCAAACTTCTTCAATAGACCATTCTACTTCTGGAACAACTACAGCCTCAGCTCCACCACCAAGACCAGCTTGTAATGCTATATCTCCACAATGTCTTCCCATAACTTCTATAACACTTGTTCTTTCATGAGAAGTCGAAGTATCTCTAATCTTACTAATAGCATCTAATACTGTATTTATAGCAGTATCATAACCTATTGTATAATCAGTATATGCTAAATCATTATCTATTGTTCCTGGTATTCCTATTGCTGGGAATCCTGCTTCACTTAGCTTTCTAGCACCAGTAAAAGATCCGTCTCCTCCAATAACAATAAGTCCATCAACCTTAAATATTTTTAAAACATTTAAAGCCTTTTCTCTACCTTCTTCTGTTTTAAATTCTAAACATCTAGCAGAACGTAAAATTGTTCCACCTCTATGAATTATATCTCCAACAGATGATAAATCCATTTCAAAAAGATCTCCATCTATAAGACCTCTAAAACCTCTTTGTACGCCTAGTACTTTACAACCATGATATATTCCATATCTTACAACTGCTCTTATGGCAGCATTCATTCCTGGAGCGTCTCCTCCACTAGTTAATACAGCAATTGTCTTCATATAACAACCTACCTTTCACCTTTAATAAAAAACCCTTATCTATTTATTAATTTCCCTCTATATAAAATTAAAAACATTTAAAATTTAAATTTACAAAATAATTTATAAAATGAAAGTTTCGGGACATTTTTAGACCCTCTTGTATTTTTCAATCCCACAAAGAAAAAAAAATAAAACATATTTCAAAAGAAAGTTCAAATATATTTCTTTTTGCTATGTTGTTTAATAAAATTTATTCTCTTTGTAAACATTATATCATAATAATCTAAAATTTTTCACAAATTTAATAAGTTTTTTATTTATCAAACTAAATTTAATTTATAAGAAAAAAACAAATTATATTTTTATAAATTATTGAACCACGAAAATTATTTTAACAAAATATTATTCATTTTTCAATAAAAATAAGGAGAATAAATTTTTAATTTATTCTCCTCTAGTTCTTTTTATAGTTCTAATTTCTTATTTTTTATCACTCTTCATTTTTGAGCTTAACATTGTCTTTACCAAACTCTGCTTGTAATTCTTTAATCAAAAACTCTTGTGCATTAACTTTATATTTTAATTTATAAACTTGTTTTTTATCTTTAAAATATACATACAAATTATCATTACCTTTATGGTTTGAACTAATCAATTTTAATTCATCTAATCTTTTCTTATCTTCACTACTTTCGATTTGTACATATAATTTTTTATAAATACTGTCATCCAAAAATTTAATATCCTCAGCTATAATTTTTACATCATCATCTTCTTTTATGCTTAATCGTCCTTTTATTAAAATAATGCTATCTTCTTCTAATAATTCTCTATACTTTTCTAAAATTTTAGGAAAAACTATTACTTCAACATTAGAATATAAATCTTCTAATGTAACAAATGCCATTATACTATTATTTCTAGTAGTCTTTATAGTTTTATTAAAAACTATTCCACCTATTATAATTTTTTGATTATCCATATGAGCATATTCATAATAATTTTCTTTAATCTCTGCAAAAGTTGATGTATCTATTGAAGTTTTTTTACTCAAAAGCTTTTCATATTCTTTTAAAGGATGTCCAGTTATATAAAGACCTAATACTTCTTTTTCAAATAGTAATCTTTCTTTATCTGAAAATTCTTTGACATAAGGCATATTATATATTTCTTCATTATCCTTAAAATTATTTCCTATTTCAAATAAAGATACTTGCCCTATTAAGTTTTTCTTTCTATCATTATTTATACTTTCTAAAACTTTTTCATAACTAGTAAGAAGTCTTGCTCTATTTGAATTGACTTCATCAAAAGCACCACATTTTATAAGACTTTCCACAACTCTTTTATTTAAATCTTTCGAATTTGTTCTTTTACAAAAATCTATAAAATCTATAAATTTACCATTTTTATTTCTTTCTTCAACCAAATTATTTATAACATTTATTCCTACATTTTTTACAGCTGAAAGTCCATATCTTATATTTTCATCTTCCACCATAAACTTACCAAAACTATAATTTATATCAGGGTTTAAAGTCTTTATTGACATAGTTTCACATTCTCTTATATACTCAACTACTTTATCTGTATTCCCCATAATACTAGTCATTAAAGCAGTCATAAATTCAACTGGATAATGTTTTTTTAAATAAGCTGTTTGATAGCTTAATACCCCATAACTTGCCGCATGAGATTTATTAAATGCATATTTTGCAAAATCTATCATTTCATCATAAATCTTATTTGCTATATCTTTTGGTATACCATTACTTACACAACCTACTATCTCAACATTACCATTTTCATCTTTTTTACCATTTATAAAATATGCTCTTTCTTCTTCCATAACATCCATTTTCTTTTTAGACATGGCTCTTCTAACCAAATCTGACCTACCATAAGAATAACCAGCTAAATCTCTAACAACTTGCATTACCTGTTCTTGATATACCAAACAACCATAAGTTACATTAAGAATAGGTTCTAAACTTTCATGTAAATAAACTACTTCATTTGGGTTATTTTTATTCTTTATATAAGTAGGTATTGAATCCATTGGACCTGGTCTAAATAAAGATATTCCAGCAACAATATCCTCAAAATTCTCTGGCTTTAATTCCTTCATGAAATTTCTCATTCCAGCACTTTCAAGTTGGAAGATTCCAAGCGTATTTCCTGTACTTATAAGTTCATATACAGACTTATCATCGTAATTTGAATTAGAAAAATCTACATCTATATTTTTATTTTCTTTAACTAAATCAATTGCATCTTTTATAACAGTCAATGTTCTAAGTCCTAAAAAGTCCATCTTCAAAAGACCTAATTCTTCTAATGTAGTCATTGTAAATTGTGTAGATATATGTCCATCATTCATATATAAAGGCACATACGTATCAACTGGATCTTTTGATATTACAACTCCCGCAGCATGTGTAGATGCGTGTCTAGCAACACCTTCCATGGACATTGCTGCATCTAATATTTCCTTTGCGGTACTATCATGTTCATACATTTTTAGAAGTTCAGGATTTGTATTTAATGCTTTGTTAATAGTCATTCCAAGAGCATTAGGTATAGCTTTTGCAATCTTATCAACATCATTATAATTTACACCCATAACCCTACCAACATCTCTAATTCCACCCTTTGCACCCATTGTACCAAAAGTGATTATTTGAGCAACATGATCATTTCCATACTTTTCTTTAACATAATCTATCACACGTTCTCTATTTTCATAACAAAAATCTATATCTATATCTGGCATGGAAACACGCTGTGGATTTAGAAATCTTTCAAAAATCAGATTGTATTTTATAGGATCTATATCAGTAATATCTAATGTATAAGCTACAATAGACCCTGCGGCAGAACCACGACCAGGCCCAACCATTATATCATTATCTTTTGCATATTTTATAAAATCCCAAACAATTAAAAAATATTCTACATAACCCATGTCTTTTATAACATTAAGTTCATAATCTAATCTATCTTCTATTGATTTTTCTAGTTTTTCATATTTCTTTTTTAAACCAGAAAAACAAAGTTCTTTTAGATATTCATATTTCGAATAACCATCTGGAACTTTAAAATCTGGTATATGAATATTATTAAAATCAAATTCAACATTACACATATCTGCTATTTTATTTGTATTTTCAATAGCTTCTTTCGCATAAGGAAATAAAGCTTCCATCTCCTCTTTTGATTTTAAATAAAATTCATTAGTTTTAAACTCCATTCTATGCTCATCTTGCAAGGTTTTACCCATTTGCATACAAAGTAATATATCTTGATATTTTGAATCTTCTTTGTCAACATAATGAACATCATTAGTAGCAACAAGAGGAAGGTCTACTTCTTTTGATAATTCTAAAAGCTTTCTATTTACTTCTTTTTGTTCTTTTATCCCATGGTCTTGTATTTCCAAATAAAAAGAATCTTCTTCAAATGTTTCTTTTAAATATAACGCTAATTCCTTAGCCTTTTCATAATTATTTTCCATCAAATATCTTTGAATCTGTCCTGCTAAACAAGCACTCAAACCAATAAGCCCTTTTGAATATTTTTTTAATAATTCAAAATCAATTCTAGGCTTATAATAAAAACCATCAACATAACCAATTGAAACTAATTTTATCAGATTCTTATAACCTTCATAGTCCTTCGCCAATAAAACTAAATGACCAGAATGTTTATCATAATAAGGTTCCTTATCATTTATAGTTCTTTTGGCTGTATACACTTCACATCCGATTATAGGTTTTATACCTTCTTTTTTGGCTTTTTTATAAAAATCAATAACACCAAACATAGAACCATGATCTGTTATTGCAACAGCCTTCATATTCTTTTCTTTAGCTCTTTTTACAAGTTTATCTATTCTTGCAAAACCATCTAATAAGCTAAATTCTGTATGAACATGAAGATGTACAAACGAATCTTTTGACATACTCTTCACCAACTCTCATAAAAAAATATCATATATTTTTATATTCATTTACAACTTTTATATTCTAAACTTTTTTAAATAAATACTGTTTAATATCTGTATTATATATTATATTAGTATGTATAGTTTTTTTCAAAAATAAATAAATAGTTCTTTTCAAAAAAATAAATTTTTATCTATTTTATTTATTTTATTAAGCTTTTTCAAATTAATTAAGATAAGTTTATTTTGATTAAATACAATTACGTAAAATAAGAAAGGGTGTTCTATTTTTGAATATATTATTAATCGAACCATTTTACACAGGTTCTCATAAAAATTTTTGTGATCAACTAAAAAAATATTCTAAACATAATATAAAAATTTTATCGATGAAAGGTCAGTTTTGGAAATGGAGAATGCATGGTGGTTCAATTTATCTGGCTAATGAATTTAATACTATGGATTTTTGTCCTAATTTGATACTCGCATCTGATATGATTGATTTATCAACATTTATCTCCTTATGTAAAGAAAAAATAGTAAATAATAATATAAAAACAGCTCTTTATTTTCATGAGAATCAATTAACTTATCCTTGGTCCAAAAATGATAGAGATGTTAAATTAAAAAGAGATGTTCATTATGGTTTTATCAATTATACTTCTTGTATGTGTGCTGATTTTATTTATTATAATTCAAATTATAATATGAGTTCTTATTTAAAAGCTCTTAAAGATATGCTTAGGAATTTTCCTGATTATAATATGTTAGATACTGTAGATGTAATTAAAAACAAATCTAAGGTCTTAGACTTAGGTCTGGATTTAAAAAAATTTGATATTGATAAAGATTTAGAATCCAACCTAAATATCAAAGATGATATTCCTCTTATAGTTTGGAACCATCGTTGGGAATATGATAAAAATTTCAAAGATTTTCTTGAAGCTTTTAAAATAATGAAAAAAAGAAATATAAAATTTAAATTAGCAATATTGGGTGAAAGCTATAGTAAAATTCCCAAAGAATTTTTAGAAGCCAAAGAATTATTTAAAGAAGAAATAGTTGCTTTTTCAAAAGCTAAAAGCTTTAATGATTATAGAAATTGGCTTTATAAAGCTGATTTAGCACTAGTAACTTCAAATCAAGAATTTTTTGGAATTAGTTTTATGGAAAGCATTTATTGCAATACATATCCCCTTTTACCAAATAGACTTACTTATCCAGATTTACTTGATATCAATAAAAATAAAGAAATATTTTACTCAGATTTTAATGAGCTAATAAATAAATTAGAATATATATTAAAAAATATATCAGTGATTAGGAAATATTCATTTAAAGATTATGCTAAAAAATATTGTTTTTCTAATATAATTCGTGTTTATGACGAAGAATTTGAAAAATTGATATAAAATATTTTATGTTAATTGAACTATATCACTAAAAAAACTATAATATATTATGCTTATTTTTTTGTTAGTCATAATATATTATAGTTAATAATCAGATTTTTATAATAAAATTATTTTGTGTTAAAATAATTTTATTATATTATAAATTCGAAACAATCAATTAGATTTTGTACTTTTTTATCATCTAGGTGATAAAAATCATTTATTTTTCCTTTATCTAAATGTACAATAAAATCACAAGTTTTTAATATCAATTCTAAATCATGACTTATTATTATAATTGTTTTATTCATATTTTTTAATTCATTAAGAATTTTTGCTACTTGATTCATATGTTTCAAATCTAACCCACTTGTAGGTTCATCAAATATAATTATATTACGTTTTGAAGCTACTGCACTTGCAATTGCAACTCTCTGTTTTTGTCCTCCTGAAAGAGACATTGGATGAGAATCTTTTACACTAAGTAAATTTAAGCTATCAAGAATATCAAATGCTTTTCTATCATCATTATCATTCATACTCAACAAAACCTCATCCATTACAGATTCTGTGAAAAGTTGATGATTAACATCTTGCATAACCATATACGAATTTTTTAAAAAATCTTTATTATTATAAACATTTCCGTTCAATATTATTTGTCCTTTAAATTTTTTATTCAAACCACAAATACATTTTGCAAAAGTTGATTTTCCAGCTCCATTTGAACCTATAATACCTATGATATTATTTTTAGGCAAAATCAATGAATCTATTTCCAAAGCTTTATTTTGACCTTTATAATCATAATTGAATTTTGATAAAATCATAGTATCTTCTTTTTTATCATATTTTTTTGTTAATCGATAAGATTTTTCAAAAAGATTTAAAGGTCTTAGACCAAAAGATAAAAATTCATTTTTATCTAAATTATTTGCTTCATTCATCGAAAATACTTTTTCAATCTTGCCCTCTTTCATAAATACCATTTTATCTGCAATATCCTTTAAATAATATAATCTATGTTCAGAAATAATTATTGTTTTTCCTTGAGACTTCCACTTTGAAATAATTTGCCCTAGCATATTTGTTCCTTTAGAATCTAAATTTGAAGATGGTTCATCTAATACTATAATTTCAGGAGAATATGTATCAACACAAGCACAAGCAATCTTTTGCTTTTGACCTCCTGATAAATTAAAAATATTTCTATTTAGCAAATCTTGAATATCTAAATTTGAAGCACTAAATTTAATCCTTTTTTGAATATCTTCTATTTCTAATCCTTGATTTTCACAAGCAAATGCGAGTTCTGAACTTGTATTCATACAATAAAATTGAGAACGAGGATTTTGAAAAACACTCCCTACATATCTTGCAATTTCATACAACTTTAATTCTTTGATATCCTTATTCTTAATTTTAATTTTTCCAATCAAATCTCCACTATAATAATTTGGAATAAGTCCATTTATAATACGTGTTAATGTTGTTTTTCCACAACCCGATTCTCCACATAAAATAACCACTTCACCCTTTTTTATTTCTAAATTAATATTAGTCAAACTGTTCTTTTCTTTGCTATTTTCATACTTAAAAGAAACATTTTTTATATCAATCACCAAAATCAAACTCCTTTTATGTATATTAAAGATATAAATGTTAAAATCGAAATACAAATATATAAAAAGTCAATAGAACTAAAACCAATATTGCATATATTTGTTCTTTTATTTGGATTTCCTAACCCTCTTGTCAAAGCAGAACAAGATAGTTCATCTCCTATCTTTATACAAGATATAAAAAGTGGAACAAGTTTGTATTCTATCAAAGCTACAACCCCACCTTTTGACTTTCCAAAGCTTATTCCTCTCATTTTCATTGCATTGTTTATAGATAATATTTCTTCCTTTATAGTTGGAAAAAATCTAAACATAACAGAAAGAGATATGATTATACTTTTAGGTATTTTCATTTTTTCCATAGCTGCAATCAATTCACTAACAGTTGTTGTATTTACAAGATAATAACCCATTAAAAGACTCGGCCCCATACGATTAACAAAACCCATAATAATAGCTACTAATACACTTATAAAACTTATTTTTATATCTATAAAGAAGATATATAAAAATAATGATATTATATAAACTAAAATAAAACTAAAGCTAATATAATATTTTTTGTCCAAAAAAATAAGTGATATAGGTATTAAAAAAGTCATTCCTATTATATAATAATTACTAGCAGTAAATGCAGATATATTAATTATTAATAAAATTAAAATCTTAGTACGCGGATCTAAATAAATCGAATTTTCATTTTTTAAAACTCTCATAAAATTGTTATTCATATGTAATACCTCTCTTTAAGCTATCCCTGCTCTTTTAAAATGTTTCTTTAACATTTTAAGACCAAAAAAAGCTCCAATTATGCCTCCTAAAAATGCCATTAACGGAAAATACCAAAATATTTTATCGAACAATTCAAATACAATTTTAGTATATTCACTTCCCATACTATCTTTCATTATTCTTTCAAAAGAATCTTTCATAAGCCAAAAAGGAGCTAACATTCCAAGTAACCACATACTAAAAATACCATAACCAAAAATAGATATTTTTTTACTTTTATATGCACCTAACTTCAAAATTAAATCTGCCAAAATTCCAAATATAACACCTGATATAATAGGTGTATAAGTATGTCCTGTTAAAGTCATTAATATTCCAAGAATCATACCCATAATACTAACCATTCCAAAACACTTTACTTTCGTTAAAAATAACATAAATGGTATTCCTGAAATTATAGGTAATATAAATGGTAACAATATAAAGAAAATTGGTATATAACCAAGCATCCCAACAGCAAAAAATAATATAAAATATATTGCTGTAAAAATACCAGTTGTAATTAAATCTTTTGTTTGTAAATGTTCTTTCATAATATTTTAAACCTCCATTCAAAAAGAAAATGATATTCATTATCAATGAAATATCAAAAAAAAATTAAAGTACATAAAAAATACAACAAGATATTGTGATTTTATATGTTTTTTTTATTTTTGTCAATAATATTTATTTCCTCCAAAATCAAAAAAAAGCCAACTTGGATTATATATCCAAACTGACTTTTAATCATATTTTTTTTGAAATTATACTATAATTCTAAGATTTTTTTAGTTAATAACTCTTCTATATCATTCATAGCTTCTTGCTCATCATTACCATCAAGAACTATTTCTATAGTTTCTCCTCCAGCTACACCAATAGCCATAATTCCCATTATTGATTTCCCATTAACCTCTGCATCATCTTTTTTAACTATAACTTCTGATTGATATTTATTTGCAACCTGAACAAACAATGCTGCTGGTCTTGCATGTAATCCAATTTTATTGTTTATCGTAAATTTTTTACTTATCATTCTTATTCTCCTTTTCTATAATATCTTCTGCTATTTTCTCAATCTTTCTAAATCTATGATTCACTCCAGATTTTCCTATTGGTGGATTTAATAATTGTCCTAATTCTTTAAGACTCATATTTTCATTTTCAATTCTTAAAATTGCAACTTCTTTTAAATTCTCTGGCAGATTTGAAAGACCTATTTTTTCTTTTATTACTTTTATATTTTCTATTTGCTTCATAGATGCATTAACAGTTTTGCTAAGATTAGCAGTTTCACAATTAACTATTCTATTTACGTTATTTCTCATTTCCTTGACAATCTTTATATTTTCCAAATTAAGTAGGGCATTATGTGCACCCATTAAATTAAGTACATCCGATATTTGTTCACTTTCTTTTAAGTATACCACATAATTATTCTTCCTACTCACAATCTTAGCATTGTAGCCATATGAGTTTATAAGCTTCATGATGTCATTACTAAAATCTTCACTAGTACTTACAAATTCCATATGATAATTTTTTTCTGGATCACTTATAGAACCACCACCTAAAAATGCTCCTCTTAAAAAAGCTCTTTTTAATTGACCTTCATGAATATCTTCATTCATAATTTCTTTTTTTATACCTTTTTCAATATAAAAACTTCCATCCACTTCCTTTAGAATTCCAACTTCTTTTAGAATTTTATTAGAACCCATATCATCAGTTATAACAATCATATAACTATTATTTTTCTTTAAATTGTTATTTTTTTTGACTAGAATTTCTGTTGTTATTGAAAAAGTTAATTTTAATAATTTAAATATTTTTCTTGCAATAGCCGGATTTTCTGTTGATATTATAAAATCCAGCTTCCTAAAGCCTTTGAGTTTTATTGTCCCACTCATTTTCATAAGACCTGATAATTCAGATACTCTTTGCATATAAGTTTCTGGTTCAATTCTTGTCAACTCACCTTTAGCCTTTGAAGAAAATGACATAGTATCACCTACTCCATATCATATTATCTCGTTTGATTTTTTATTTTCTTTAATGCTACTTTTATTATTTCTTTCTCATCATCATATTTTGCAAGTTCTAAAACTCTATCTACATGAATAAATTCAGCACTTACAAAACCTTCTTCTCTTTGAGCATTAGTCTTTATTGAATTTGTTTCCATTAGGTACCAATACACAGTTTTATGGACAACTTTATTTTCATCCCAATTTTCTCTATAAGTATAGTGTATTTCACCTAAATAATCATTAATAGAAGCTCTACATCCAGATTCTTCTTTCACTTCTCTTAATGCTGTTGTTTTTTTATCTTCACCTTCTTCTATTTTTCCTTTTGGTAATACCCAATCACCATTATATTTTCTTAAAAGAAGAATTGCATTTTTAAATACTACAACTCCTCCTGCACTTACTTCTTCTCTCATAGAAAATTCACTCCCTAAAAGTCTATTACTACCTATTAGCTATTTATATTCTTAGTATTCCTTTCGCAAGTTTTAAAGCATCATGTCTTATATACCCTTTTTTTACTTCTATAAGATTATCCTTTATAACTTTTATCCCCATATCTAAAAGTTGTTTTTCTTCACCTTCTTTTAAATATATAGGATAGGAATTTTGTTCTTCATAATTTTTCAAAATAGAATCTGGTATCATTTGCTTATTTACCATAACATAATCTATAATATTTAATTTGGTATGCTCTACTATAGCGTCTACATGGTTCTTAACTGAATAATTATTTGTTTCTCCTGGTTGTGTCATCACATTACAAACATAAATTTTTTTAGCTTTTGATTTGTATATCTCACTACTAACTTCATCTATCAATAAATTTGTTATGACACTCGTATATAAGCTTCCAGGTCCTAAAATAATTATATCAGCTCTTTTAATCTCATCCAAAACTTCTTTTAAAGGTTTTGCATTTTTGGGAAAAAGTTCTACACATTTGATAGGATCATTATTTTCTATAACATGATTAACAATTTGAACTTCTCCTGTTATTTCTTTATTATTCTTTGTAATAGCCTTTAAGTGAATTTCATCTATTGAAACTGGTAATACTTTTCCTTTTACTGCTAAAATATTAGAAATTTCTGAAACTGCTATTTGGAAATTAGAATAAACACCATTAAGTGCTGCTAAAAATAAATTTCCAAAACTTTGATCTTTAAGACTACCTTCCTTAAATCTATAATTCATAACTTTTTGCATTGCAGGTTCTGTATCAGCAAGAGCCATTATACAGTTTCTTATATCGCCAGGAGGTAACATTCCAAGGTCTTCTCTTAAAACACCTGAACCTCCACCATTATCTGAAACTGCAACTACAGCAGTTATATTATCAACTAATTTTTTTAATCCCCTTAAGAATATTGATTGACCGGTTCCGCCTCCAATTACAACAATTTTTCTTTCATCCATTGTAAAACCCCTTTAGTTAAGCTTAAAATCTCTATGTTTTTTTATGACTCTGTAATCTTTATCTTTTAAATAGTCATATAAATAGTTTGTAATAGTTACAGATCTATGTCTTCCACCTGTACATCCTATTGATATTACTATATGATTTTTACCTTCTTCTATATAATTTGGCAATAAAAAAGTTATAAGATCTTTAAGTCTTTCTAAAAACTCAACACTTGTATCACTATTCATAACATAATCTCTAACTTCCTTATCCTCTCCAGTCTTATCTCTTAAAGATAAATCATAATAAGGATTAGGTAAAAATCTAACATCAAATACTAAATCCGAGTCCATAGGAAGTCCATGCTTGAAACCAAATGAAGTTAAAGATATTATTGTATTATTTTCTCTTCCTTCTTCTAAATACATATGTTTTATTTCACCATGTAAATCTTTAGGTTTCATATTTGTTGTATTTATAACTTTAGTCGCTTTTATCTTTAATGGTTTTAGCATTTGTGTTTCTTTTTTTATACCTTCTGTTATATTCATATCTGTTGAAAGAGGATGATTTCTTCTTGTCATCTTATACCTTTGTACTAATACTTTTATATCAGTATCAAAAAATACGATTTCATAATCATTTATAATCTTTGATAATTCATCTAAACTAGATTCAATATCATCAAAAAAATCTCTTCCTCTGATATCCAGGCTAATTGCTATTTTACTCATTTTTTCTTTATTTACATAACATAATTCTCCAAATTTCGGTAATAAAGATGGCGGAATATTATCTACACAATAAAATCCTATATCCTCAAGAGCTTTCATAGCTTCACTTTTCCCTGCTCCAGACATTCCAGTTATTATAACAAATTTCAATTAAAACACCTCTGCATTAATAATTTTTTTCATATCTAATTTACTTTCTTTAACTCGTTTTATGGCTTTTTCAAAATTGCCAACATCCAGAGGTTTATGGGCATCAGATCCAATTATAAACTTTAGATTTTCTATATCTTTTAATAGTTTTAACTCTTCCATATTAAGATGAGAATGACTTGAATTAATCTCAAGTGCAGTATTTGTAATAATTGAAGCTTTACTAACTTCTAATATATCAACAGTCCCTTTAGATCCGGGATGTGTTATTGCAAGTAAGTCATTATTCTTCATGGCATTTACAACTGCATTTGTGTTATACTTTACAAAATTTTTCTTAAAAGGTTTTATATAATTTCCTACATGTGCACTAAGAGATTTAAAATTAGTTGGAGTTGAACCAAAATGATATCCAGCCATAACATAATCCAAATAATTTAACATATAATCATCTACATCTATATTGCCCTTATCATCCAATATGTTAGCTTCTACACCTAATAAAATCTCAATTTGTGAATATTTTTCGTTTAATATATCAATTTCTTCTTTCATCTTCTTTATATCATCATATTTTATACCAAAACCAATATGTTTATAACCATGATCTGAAATTCCTATAGTTTTTAGTCCCTTTTCAATAGCAACTTTCACATTATCTTCTATACTTCCAAGACCATGACTATATACAGTATGGGTATGATAATCTTTTATTATATTCATAACCCACCTCTTTAATTTTATGAATTTTTTTAATTATACATTAAATCATTCTGTTATACAAAAATATTTAGATCAATTCAATTAAATTAATCTTTACCTATAATTCTAACTTCTTCTTCTAATTTCACTTTAAATTTATCATATACAGCAGACTTTATTATATCAATCAAAGTCAATATATCTTTAGCATTTGCATTATCTTTATTAACAACAAAGCCACAATGTTTTTCAGATACTTGAGCCCCTCTATGATACAGACCTCTTAATCCTGTATCCTCTATTAGTTTACCAGCATAATAACCTTGCGGTCTCTTAAAAGTACTTCCTGCACTAGGCATATCAAGTGGTTGCTTTGTCGTTCTTTTTAAAGTTAATTCGTCCATATATTCTTTTATTTCTTCATATTTTCCTTCTTCTAACTCCAACTCAACTTCAACAACTATATAATCATTAGATGCAATAATGCTCTTTCTATATTCAAAACCTAAATCTGCACTATCTAAAACTATAATCTCTCCAGTTTTATCTACAACAGTTACTTTAGAAACAATGTCTTTCATCTCTCCACCATATGCACCAGCATTCATATATACAGCTCCACCTAACGACCCTGGTATGCCACTAGCAAATTCAAAACCTTTAAGGCTATGCTTTAATATTGACTTGGATAATACAGATAATAAAGCTCCTGACTTTGATATAACTTTATTTTTATTTATTTTAAAATCACTAAATTTCTCTCCAATTTTTATAACAACTAAATCAAGACCTCCATCTTTAATTAAAAGATTAGATCCATTTCCTATTACAAAATATTTCAAATCATTTTTATTTAGATATTTTATAATTTGACTAATCTCTTCCTTAGATTGAGGCTCTAAAAGCATATTAGCTGGACCTCCAACCTTAAAAGAAGTGTGATTTTTCATAGGTTCATTTAGTAAAATATTTTCTTTATCCATTATATTTTTTAAATCATTAAAAGCTTTATCTAAACTCATTTTTCTCCTCCCAAAAAATTTATTGGAGTATATTAATAATTGTTATCAACTTATAAATAGAAATATACTATTTTATTATACTATAAAATATACAATTAATCATTGAGTCTTAGGTATTTTTTTAGTATATACGTATAAATAAAAAGGAATTATCTAAAAAATTTTGATTACGGTTTTGTTTATAAAACGAAAATCATAATTTTTTTAAGATAATTCCTAAAACTAAACCATTCTCAATATATTTATAAAATATCTAAGTCTAGGTTTTTTTATTTTTTATTTTTAAGGTAAATCACATAATATACAAACGGTACAAATACACCACCAGATAATATATTTCCTATAGTAACTGGTATTAAATTTGTTTTAAAAATATCCATAATAGATATATTTCCACCTAAAAATTTTGCTAGAAATAAAAAGAACATATTGGCAACACTATGTTCATAACCTGATAATATAAACATCATTATTGGAAACCATATTATAAAAACTTTCCCCGCAATATCTTTAGCTCCAATAGCCATCCATACAGATAGTGATACAACTAAATTGCATAAAAAACCTTTTATAAGTGCTTGCATGAATGTAGATGACATTTTTTTTGTTGCAACATAAAGAGCCATATGAGTATCTGTTGCATCTACTTTGTAAACATGAGCTAAATAAAGAAGTCCCGCAATAAAAACTGCACCTATAAAATTCCCAATATATACGATTGTCCAATTTTTCAAAAGTGATGAAAACGATATTTTTTTATCAAAATATGCTATTGTAATTAAATTATTTCCTGTAAATAATTCTCCTCCCGCTATAAGTACAAGCATAAGTCCAACAGGAAAAACTAAAGCTCCAAAAAATTTCATAAGACCTATATCTATATGCTTCATTGTTTGCATTACTACTATATAGGCATGACTTCCTAACGCTATAAAAATCCCTGCCATTATTGCAAGCAGTAAAGTTTTATGTTCCTTGTTAGATGTCTTTTTGATTCCTATTTTAACCATTTGCTCCGATATTTGAGCTGGTGAAAACATATTTTCCAAAATTATTCCTCCTAAAATCTTTTATTAATAGTACTATAAAATTATACTTTAAATAATATTTTTTTTCAATAATTTTGTATACAAAAAACCATTTTTCCAAAAATAAATACAATCTTTATTATAATTTTAACAAAAAATTTTAAAAATAAAAATCATTTTTTTATTTTTTTATAATAATCTATCAATAATTATTTTTAATCAAAATAATTATTTAAAAAAACCACTTATAAATAGAATCTTTATAAGTGGTTTTTACTTTTTATTATTTAATTATAATATATTATTTAAAAGCCATTTTTCTGGCACTTTTAAAGTTTCTTTTATTGTTCCATCTACAAATGGATTATTTAAATTTGCTGATTTGACTAATTGTAAAAATGGCATACTCCCACCTTTTTTACAAAGCTGTAAATAATCTTTAAATGCATTATCAAAATCAATATTTGCCTTTGAGAAGAATTGTAATGCACAAACTTGAGCTAAAGTATAATCTATATAATAGAATGGATTTTTGAAAATATGACCTTGTCTAAACCAATATCCTCCAGCTTTTAAGAATTCATTATCAAAATAATCTCTATGAGGTAGATATTTTTGTTCTAATTCTCTCCAAGCTTGCTTTCTTTCTTTTGGTGTCATATCTGGATTTTCATAAACAACATGTTGGAATTCATCAACTAGTGCACCATAAGGAATAAAAGTTATAGAAGAAGTTAAATGTGCAAATTTGTATTTCTTAGTATCTTCCTTAAAGAATAATTCCATATGTGGCCATGTTAAAAACTCCATACTCATAGAATGAATTTCACAAGCTTCTAATGTTGGAAATTGATATTCTGGTAATTTATAATGTCTACTTTGGTACATTTGGAATGCATGTCCTGCTTCATGAGTAAGTACGTCAATATCACCAGATGTTCCATTAAAATTAGAAAATATAAATGGAGTTTGATATTTGCTTATATAAGTACAATATCCTCCAGCGGCTTTACCTTCCTTAGTAAGCAAATCCATAGTCTCATTTTCCATCATAAAATCAAAGAATTCTTTGGTTTCACTAGAAAGTAGTGAATACATCTTTTTACCATTATCTAATATCCAATTAGCATCACCTTTAGGCGTTGCATTTCCATCCAAAAATGTTAAAGGTTCATCATAATAATAAAGCTTATCTATATTTAATCTTTCCTTTTGCATTTCTTTTAATTTTGTAGCTAATGGAACTAAATCATTTATAATTTGATTTCTATAGCCCTCAACCATAGAAGAATCATAGTCAGTTCTTGAAAGTCTATTATAACCAAGCTCTACAAAGTTTTTATAACCAAGCTTTTTAGCTATTTTAGTTCTTAATTTCACTAAATCATCATAAATTTCATCAAATTTCTCTTCATTTTCTTCAAAAAACTTAGTTTGAGCTTCATAAGCTTCTTTTCTTTGCTCTCTATCTTTAGATTGTATAAAAGGAATCATCTGAGATAAATTTCTAATCTGACCTTTATAATCTATTTTTGCAGAAGCTAACAGTTTTGTGTATTCACTTTTTAATTTATTTTCTTCCATTAAATCATCTATTATATCTTTTTTAAATGTCTTTAATTGTTTGTCTGCCAAATCAAAAATTTGATTACCCCATTTTTCTCTAAGTTCTTTTTCAAATTTAGATGACATTAAAGCTTTATAATATTTTGTAACTAATTCTTCGTACAATGGACTATTTTCATCCATAAATTTCTTTTCTTCTTCATAAAATTTATCATTCGTATTTATTGTATTTCTAACATATACAAGAGATGAATTCGATTCAAAATCACTTCTTATATCATTTATATTAGCTATGATTTCATCTTGTTCTTCAAAAGTGTTAGCTTTTACAAATTTATTTAGTAAATGATCAAAGCTTTCTTGCATTTTTTTAATATTTGGTCTTACATATTCAAATTCACTAAATTTCATATTATACACCCCTATTATGTTTTGTATTTTAGTTCATTTTTGATATTATTTATTTCTTTTTTCTATTTCCTCTTTTGTAACTTCTAACGCTTTTTTAAGCTGTTCTTTTTCATCTTCTATTTCTATGTCTGGTTTTATTCCCTTTTTATGAATATATTCACCACTTGGAGTAAAGTATTGTGCTGTTGTTAATTTAAAACCTGTTTCATCTGAAAGAGGATATAATTGTTGCACTAAACCTTTACCAAATGTAGTTTTTCCAACCAAAATCCCAGCATCATTATCTCTTAACGCTCCTGATAATATCTCTGAAGCTGAAGCAGACCACTCATTAACTAATACCGTTATAGGCATATCAAGCTTATGTTTTTCGTCTGAATTATAATATTCTTCATCGCCTTTATTATTTCTAGTATAAACAATAACAGCTTCTCCTAGAAGTTCATCTGCAATATCTTCACAAACATTTAGTAAACCTCCTGGATTATATCTTAAATCTATTACAAGCCCTTTCATACCTTTTTCCTTAAGACCCTCTAATGCTTCTTTAAAATCTTTATAAGTATGCTCATCAAAGCTCTTAATTCTTATATATCCAATATCATCTTTTTCCATTTTTGATTCTATAGATTCTATCTTAATAAGTTCTCTTTTCATATTGAATTCTAAAGGTTTATCTTCACCTTCTCTATATATAGTTATATTTACTTTTGTTCCAGGTTCACCTTTCATTTCTTTTATCGCAAAATCCATTTCATCAGCCATAAATTCCTTATCATTTATCTTTAGTATCTTATCTCCAGATTTTATTCCAGCTTTATAACCAGGTGTTCCTTCAATAGGAGATACTACCGTTATTAAATTATCATCTCCAGCTGATATATATACACCAATTCCTCCAAAAGCACCTTCTGTATCTTCAAGCAATCTTTTAAATTCGTCTGCTGTCATATATGTTGAATATGGATCTTCTAATCCCGAAAACATACCCTTTATAGAACCTGTAACCAATTTTTCATCATCAGGTTTTATATAATATTTTTCTTTTATAACATCTTCCAAATAAAGCATTTTGGAATATTTTTTTAATTGTTCATATTCACTTTTATCAACAATAACTTTGTTTCCTAAAACTATATTACTAAAACTTGTTACTAACATTGTAATTATTACTACTATTGCTCCAAATCCTACTGTTTTTTTGTTTAATTCCACAAAAATTCATCTCCTTAATTACTTTTTGACATATGGAACTGGGTTTACTGGATTACCATTTACCCTTACTTCAAAATGTAAATGTGGGCCAGTTGAAAGTCCAGTTGAACCACAAAGTGCTACTGCTTGACCTCTTGTTACTCTATCTCCCTTTTTAACTAATAATTTTTGAGTATGTGCATATAATGTAGATTTTTGGCCACCATGATCTATTATTACCGTATTTCCATAACCACCATATCTACCTGCAAAGGTCACAACACCGGAATTAGCTGCTACTAAAGTTTTTGATCTTGGAACAGAAATATCTATACCTGTATGCATTTTTTTTCTTTTTAATACAGGATGGAATCTCATACCATAAGGAGAAGATATTCTAGTAAAATTAGGTGCTGGCCAAGCCATTTCTCCTCCAACATAATTAGACTTTGACTGACTTCTTAAAATTTCTAATTTAATCTTTTCAGATTCTTTATTAAGTCTATCAATCCTATTAGCTAAAGCTTTTGCATCAGTTTTTAATTTACTTTGTAATGATTGTTGTTCTCCTTTTGCCAAAGTTAATTTACTCTTCTTTGCATCCATAGAATTTTTAAGAACTGCCATTTGTTCTTTTTTACTCTCCAAATCCCTCTTTGCATTAAATACTCTTGTTTTATTATCCTTTAAAACTCTCAAAACATTCTTATCATGTGCAACAATTCTCTTTATCATATCTAAATTAGTAAGAAAATCCATAACATCTTCAGAATTTAGAACAATTTGAACATAATCCATTTCTGAAGTTTTTGACATAACATTTACTCTCTTTTCCAAAAGATCATTGTTCGAATCTATCTCTTTTTGTAAATTTTGGATTTCAGCTTCTTTTTTGCCTATCTCCTGTTTAGTATTACCCATTTTTTGATTTATATCATTTATTTGTTTTTCTGTATTTTCTATAGTCTTTTCAAATTCCATTATCTTATCATTGATTTTGTTTTGTTCCTTCTTATTATCCTTTAAATCACTTTGTATATCTTTAATATTATTATTTATATCATTTAATCTGCTCTTACTATCACTAGTTGCATAGGAAAAAAAACTAGCAAATATTATTACAAAACATAAAGAAAATATTATCTTAGTATTTTTCATAAAAAACCTCCTAAACCTTGAGATGTCTTCTAAGTGAAATTATACTACCTAATATTCCAATTCCACACCCCATAACCAAAAATACAATTAATAAGCTACTTACAATATCAGATGTAGGCAAAATATACCCTATAAAAAGTGAGTATCCTTTGTCTACCGTAAAATTATAAACATAATCATAGGCAAATTTTATCAAAGCTAAAGAAATCAAACTACCTATTGTACCTAAAAACATACCTTCTACTATAAACGGTCCTCTAATAAACCAATTTGTAGCTCCTACATATTTCATTATATTAATTTCTCTTTTTCTTGAAAATAAAGCTAATTTTATAGTATTAGATATTATAAATAAAGATACTATTGATAATAAAATTATCAATATAAGACCACCCTTTTTTATACTAGTTGATGTTTCTATTAATTTTTCGATAACACCTTTATAATATCTAATTTCTTGTATTCCACTTATATTTTCAAGTGAAGCTGCAACTTTATCAGCATCTTCTATGGAATTTAGATGCACTATATAGGAATTTTCAAATGCATCTTCCATACCTTCTAATAAATACGCTTCCTTTGCCCATCTTATTTGCATTCTTTTTAAGGCTTCTTTTTTTGATTCAAATTCAACAATCTTAACTCCATCAATAAAAGCTATATCTCTTTTCATAGCTATCATTTGCTCGTTAGTATATTCCTTATTTATATATACTTGTATCTTGTCAAATCTTGCTTTTGTAAGATATACAAAATTATTTATATTAAGTATTATAATCATAACAATCCCAAGTACAAATAAAGAAGCTGCAACAGAACTTATAGACGCCATTGCCATAGGTCTATTTCTTAAAATACCCTTAAAACCTTCTCTTGTACTATAAGAAATTTTATTTAACATAATTATATAGACCCCTTTCCTCATCTCTTACGATTTTTCCTTTATCTAGTACTATAACTCTCTTTTTCATTTCATCAACCAAATCTTGAGCATGAGTTGCAACAATAACAGTTGTACCTCTTTTATTTATCCTTTCTAAATATCCCATAATTTCTCTTGCATTTTTTGGATCTAAATTACCAGTCGGCTCATCAGCAATAAGCAAATGCGGATTATTAACAAGAGCTCTTGCAATAGAGACCCTCTGTTGTTCTCCACCAGAAAGTTCTTTTGGATAAGAATTTGCCTTTTCTGATAGACCCACTGTACCAAGTACAAAAGGAGCTTTTCTTCTTATTTCTTTTTTACTATAACCTATTATTTCCATAGCAAAAGCCACATTTTCATATACTGTTTTATTTTCAAGCAGTCTAAAATCTTGAAAAACAACCCCCATACTCCTTCTTATGTATGGAATTTCGCGTTTAGGAATGTCGGTTATATCTTTACCATTTAATATTATAAATCCTGAACTTGCTTCTTGTTCTTTCATTATAAGTTTCATAAATGTTGATTTTCCTGCACCAGAAGAACCAACCAAAAATACAAATTCACCTTTTTCTATTTTGACACTCACATTTGATAAAGCCTTTTTCTTAGATTTATCAAATTCTTTTGATACATTTATAAATTCAATCAAAAATAATCACTCCTGATTTATATTTTAGAAATAACAATAATTCCCCTTAATTATTACCCTTAATATTAAAATTTTATCATATTAAGCAAAGTTAAAAAAGGCTTATATCAATTTATATACTAATTATATAGTCCTAATTTTCTAATATTTTAGCTTCTTTAGAAGCTTTAAATATATAAATTTAATTTATATATATACAAAATTGTAAAAATAAATTCTTATATTCTAATTTATCTTTTAGTATAATGATTATAATAATTATTTTTAATAACATATTATTATGATAAAGCTAAAAATGGGGGTCTTTTATGCTTAGTAAATCTAATTTTAGAAAAAAATCTATATTAAAAAGAATGTCCTTAAAAAAAGATACAATAAAGAAAAAATCACTAAATATAACAAATAAAATAATCAAAAGTCACATATTAGATGACAAAAAAAATATTTTTATCTATATTGATTTTAAAAATGAGGTAAAAACTAAATACTTAATAGAATATCTTCTTATGAAAAATAAAAATATTTATGTTCCAATAACAATCAAAGAAACTAAAGAATTAAAAGTTTGTAAACTAGAAGATGTTAAAGATTTAGAACTATCAACTTATGGTATTAAAGAACCTAAAAAGGAGAAACAAACAATAGTTGATAAAAATATTTTAGATGTAATCATAGTACCTGGTGTAGCATTTGATAAAGATTATTATCGAATGGGTTACGGTGGAGGATATTATGATAAATTCTTTGATAGCTTAAAAAACAAACCAATTAAAATAGGCATTTCCTTTAAAGAACAAATTCATGAACATATCCCAAAAGAAGATCATGATATAAAAATGGATTATCTTTTTTATGACTAAAAATCAAATTAAATGCAAAGTATAAAATTAATAAAATGGGGCTTTCACATTAAATTGCTTAATGTAAAAACCCCATAATTATCTTCTTAAAATATATATTCAAATCATAAAAATCATTCAACTTTTTTCATTCTTTTCAAAATCACTACATAAAAACTTTAGTTCTTCAAAATTTTTATTTTTTAATAAATATAGATTTTTTAGAAAATATGTCTATAGCTTCTTTTTGAACATCTTCCAAAAAATCTATATTTACCACGAAAATAAAATTACCCTTTTGATACTGGTGCTATATATAACTGAATTAGCGCCATAATAAAATATATTACTATTGCCAAAAAAGCACTAATACCAGTAATAATAATTACGTTGTAAAAAACAATTAACTCAAATAATATTAATAATAGATATAATGGATGAAACTTTATAAGTCCATTACAATTTTGACACACATGTTCCTCTGTCCAACGGTATAACTTTGCTTTATTTAAGTAAGATATACTATTTTGTTTACAATGCGGACAATTAGAATATCGTTTTATCAAATCCACATTTTTCGTAATAGAAATATAACGAAATTGTAAAAAATATAGAATCAAAAAAATCATAATCCAAAAATTATTTAAATTTAACAATTTCACAGCACCAATTTCCACAAAAGATAATATTAAAAACCAGTCGGTAATTTTAATTATTTCATTGCATCTATTACATCTATATTCTTTTCTTAAAATTGACATCTTCATCTTTTGAATATAACTTATTCTCATCTCATTACAATAAGGACATTTTTCATCTGGAAATATTATTTCTTTTAATTTAAATTCTTCATTCATATTTTACACTCCTAAAAAATCAACAAAATCTAATTTTCTATTAATATAGATTTTTATCCTATGTGCTATAAAAATCATCCTTTAGAAACAGGTACTAAATATAATTGAACAAAAACAACAACAGAAATTATAATTGTTATTATGAAATAACTAATAAAATTATTTTGTATTGAAAATGCTTTAATTATTATTGGTTTTATATTAAATAGAATAATTAATTCAAAAATCACTAATAAATAATATAATGGATGTAATTTTATTAATCCATTACAGTTTTCACAAATATGCGCTGTCTTTAAATCACATAAATCTATTTTTTGTAAATATGATATAATTTTTTCTTTACAATGTGGACATTTTGAATTCAATTTTATTTGATTTACATTTTTGGTAATTGAAATAAACCTTATTTTTAAAAAATAAATAATAAAAAAAAGTATAAATTCTAAACCATTTGCTTGTATCCCTTTTAAAATAATCAATTCAAAAAATAAAAACAGCCAATACCAGTCAGTAATTTTAATTATTTCACCACAATTATTACATCTACATTTTTGCAAGAATGACAGTCTTATTTTCTGATAATAAGAAATTTTTCTTTTATTGCAACAAGGACATTTAGTATCTAAAAATATTATTTTTTTTAATTTATTCATAAAATAAAACTCCATCTTCAAATTTAATTATTGAAATCACATAAATAATTGAAATGACTAAAATTATACTTAAACCAAATACTATATTTTTTATATTTTTCTATTTCATTTATTATTTTTCTAAAAATATATTTATGTCAATTTTAACATCTTTATTTTAAATGTTAATCTTTTTCCCATTTTTCTGCTAATTTGTTCACGAATTTTAATAGTGGAGTATAATTTTTTGGATCATCATGTCTTCTCCCTGTGATTTTTAATATTAAAAGTGTAAAATATTCGTATATTTTGAAACCTCCATGTGATATGAATATAAGAGAAAAACAATTAGATAAATAAGAAATAAAACCTTCTGTTTTAATTAAATCTATCGTTCCAACAATTGTTATTAGTAATGTTAGTTGAGCAAATAAAATCATAGGTCTCATAAATTTTCTATATTTCATAAACTTAAATATTTTGCAGTGAATTTTTATTAACATTTTTACTCCTCCCAATATATATCTATATTTATTTTGGCTCCACAAATAGCTTCTAACACGCCTTCCCCATTTATGAAATGGTAACATCCATCAGAATCCATATATCTATATTTGATTCGTCCATATGTACCAACGCCACCACCTAATGCATAACCCCTTCCTCTTATACCAAATTTTCCAATTTTAATTCCTGGAGAAATTCCACCTTCATATACAGATGCATACCCTCCTAAAGCCACATCTGCTCCTTTCTTATTACGATCAGCACCCACACCACCTTCTGCAACCATAAATTGATTGTCAAATGTACAGTCAACCTCAATAAATTCATCAAAAAAATCCAAGTCTATTACTTTCAATGAAGTATCTACTATAGCGCCTCTTCCACCCACACCAATATCATATTTTGTTAATGTAGATTCTAATGCATTCATAGTTAAAAACTCATCGTCATTATCAGGATTATTGTTAGTTCCTATTCCAGTTAAATTAATGCTTTCACTCGGATTATTTATCTTTTCTTCTATTAATTGTTTTAACTTATATTTTGCTAAAGAATCATCATAATCTTTAATATAATAATTTGAATCATTTTCTTTACCATTAATGCCTTCTTTCGTTACTCTTTCAATATAACTCATATTACCATTTTGTATATCTTCTATATTTCTTTTTGATACATCTTTCAAATAGCCACCCATCAAATCAAATATAGGTGTATTCCAAGAATTATTTTCTTCTACCTCTTCTTTCGATGTACTTTTCATTTCTAGCTTGGCTTGAAATCTATCCATAACTTCTTTTGGATCCATAAATGGTTTATATTTATTTTCTTCTATGGTTTTTTCTTTAAGTCTCTTTTCAAGCTCAGCTAAAATTTCTTCGTGTTTTAACCTTCCTAAATTACCATTTCTTACTGCTCCACTAAACAAGCCATACTTTAGAATCAAAAATTCTTCCCAAAGTTCTTCATCCGTTTGTTCATCCATTGATGAATTATACCGTTCCTCCTTCTTCCCACTAGCTGATAAGTTTAATTTCTTTGGTGCTAATGGTTTAGGTAAACTTTTCTTTGGGGAACTCATAAGAGCACACCCCATAGCAATCATTCCAACCATAGCAATCGGACCTGCTACAACACCTACTATAGGTGCTGCTGCAACTAACATTGCCCCTAACACGAATTTGCCACTAAACTTATTAGAAGCAGAACCTGACTTTGCACCAGCTTTAGATGCATTTGTTTTGGCTGGTGTATTACCACCCTTTGCTCCATTAGCACCACCACTTGGCGCAAATTGATTAGAATTAGCACAGGCTAGTAAATTATTAGGTGCAGATGCCAAAGTCGATGCTTTCATAGGATTAGTTAGTAGTTTTTTGGGCTTTCTTTCTTTAATCGGAATAAGCTTTGGATCATCATTATACATTTTAAATGCCGTTCTATCTGTACCTTCCAAATTGATTTTATCTCCTATGAAATGAAACTCATTTTCTATCGTCAAACTTTGAGGTTTTATCTTGTCATGATTGTATATAAGAACAAATTCACTAGCTTTGATATTTACTTTATTCTTAGCATTTAAAGATATATTTGCCTTAGAATTTAGATTTATTTGACTATTACTCTTAAATAGCGTACCTTTTTTATCTTCCATAAGTATAGACAAATCAAGTCCTTCATTACTTTTAAATTCAATAGACTTTGGTTTTAATGAAATTTGATTCTTATCTTTAGTTGTTAGATATCTATTTTCTGGTTTTTTCGTAAGTGGACAAGTTGAGCCATTTTTTCTAACAGAATTCTTGACCTCTGCTAGCACTTCCTTATTCGAAGGAAAATACAGTCTTGCATAAGTGTTTTTTTCAAACATAAGATAAAATACATTATTAGAAATCGCCCCAACTCTGAACCAATGAGCCTTTTTTACATCCTGTTTTTTATCAATATTTAAATGAAGCTTTACAAATTCTTCTTTGCTATCAATAACCTTGCCTTCTAAACTAACACCTTTTATATTTTCATTATAGATTTTGTTTTGTCTAATACCATTTATTCTAGATAATTTATATGTAAAAATAAGCTCTGATTTTATAAATTCTCCTTTGATATGACTTATATAAAGTGTTTTGTTCTTAAATCTTACTTTATCTTGTAATTCATACACTTCTTTAGATTTTATTTCATGACTAAAAAAATCAGTATCTATTAATTTTTGAGTAGATAAATTTAATGATTGTAGGTCTTTTGATGATTTATAAAATTTTGAATCCTCTATTTCAATTATATTTTTATCTTTAAATCCAAAATAAAATCTTGGTTTATTGTCTTTTATATCTGCTACTAATACTGTATTAAAATGACTTGCTAATCTATTTACAAATTCCCAAGCTGTTTCGTTATACATAATTAATGGTTCTTTAATTTCTTTATTTGCAACATTAAATGAAACTGATGAATCCCTTATATCCTTAATAACTTCATCAATAACCGAAGAATAAGTCATAGTTGTATCTTGAAATGATTTTGACTCCACTTTTGAATCAAGCAAAGAAGTTGCACTAACAGCTTTAATATATACACTGTATACATCACCTTCTTTATTCGCATCATAAGACCCTATAAGACCCTTAAATATTATCTTGTCTTCTTTTTTTATGATAATGGAGTCATTTAAAGTAGTTTTAAAAAAAGAATCAAAGCTTTCTTCTTCACAAATTGCTTCTATTTCTAAAGTTGAATGAATCAAAACACCATGATTTAAATTAATATCTATTATAGAAATTAATTTATATGGTGTTTCTATGCTTATGTCGTCAAACTTCAAAATACTCATAAATTCCTCCCTATTTATTTTTCAGCTTCCTTAAATTTTTCCTGTCCACTTGTTACAAAACTTATAACTCCACCATAAGCACAATAAAGTATAGAACTTGTGGTAAGAGCCATCTCTCCTAAGAACATATCTTTTTTGCATTTTTCCCATGGCATCAAAAATTTAGGTGTGCATTTTATTCCATCTATAGGTTCTCTTGTTTTTTCATGAGCTAAAGTTATGACTTCTTTATTTTTATTTTTTGAATTTGAACATATTCCAAAGTAAGGAATATTATATTTTTCTTTAGACGGATACTCACTTACATAATCATTTTTAAACATTATTGGTTTTTCTTTTACATAAGAGCCATGACTTATAGGTAGATTTATTCGTCTTTTATGACTTCCACAACTACAAATCATCCTAGCACCTCTAACAACATAAGCTTCCTTGTTTTGTTCATCTTTAGTTTTGTTATTTTTATCTTTATTTTTCTCTTCATTTTTTATTTCTTCATCGGACTTTTTTTCTTTATTAATCATCTTATTTCACCTACTTTACCCTAAGTCTTTTAAGAGCTACACCATTTAATCTCTTTCTTAATATGAGTTCAGCTATATACAAATTAACAATCATTATATCTTTTTTGAAATTCTCTATATAAAAAGCATCTAAATTCAAATTTGTTAATTTATCGTAATCCAAAATTAATTCATCAATCATATTAAGATCCAAATCCTTAAGTCTATTTACATCTATATCTGTATTAAAAGAATTCAATTTTGTTTCTTTATTTAAGCAATCGACTTTATTTAATGCTGGATAATAGTATTTTAGCTGTGAACTAACTTCATTATCTGTAATTATGACGTTTTTAAAAACTATATTATCCTTAAAAAATTCTTTAAAAAAAGCATAAAAATTTTCTGATATTATCGGAAATTCACTTGTATAAATATCTTTATATTTTTTAAAAGCATATTCATCTTCAACATACAAAAATTCATTTTCTAATGCTTTTGAATAATCAAAATCATATGTTTTTAATAAATTTTTATAATTTGTAAATCTAGGCAGTTTAAAGACTTTATCTCCTTTAAATTCATCATCTTGTGTTACCAAAAAATAGTCCAAATAAATTCCCCCTTAAATCTTATGATTATATATCAAAAATGATTTAGCTCTATATTCACCAATCAAAAATTTCATATCATTTTCTTTATTTATAAGTTCAAAGGATTCTAATTTGACAATATCATCAATTAAAAATCCTATAATATTTGCAACCACAACAATATATTTAATTGATATATCTATTTTGATATTTTTCAAATCATTTTTATTTATATAAAAACCATGTTTTTGCAATAATTCATCTTCAAAATTGTTATCGAAATAATCTTCGTACAAAAAATTTAACTCTAATTCTACATTATTTTTTATATTGTCTAAGAAAAATTTATTATCAAAAGCTTCTATCAAAAATACAGCTTTATTTTCTAATAATCGGGTTTTTAAAAAAGATAGATTTATATATTTAATAGTATTTTTATTTTCATTCATCTGTTTATTATTGATATTTTCAAATAATTTATCAAAAATATTTAATATATTATCTTTAATCTCTTCTAAATTATGATTCATTTGATATGATATTCTTTTAATTTCTTCTTCTTTCAGATTCAAATTATAATATTCATCTACTATTAAATTCAATATTTCTACTTTTTTCTTTACATAGTCATTAGCTTCTTTATACAAATATTTTAATTTTTCATCTTCTAAATCTTCTTTATTTTGCATATCAAAATTATCCATTATTCCATCTTCACCTTCCCCCCAGAAGCTGTTATTTCTTTATTTATATCTAATATACAACTTTCATTTTGAAGAATTGTAACACCATCTTCACCTTTTATTGACACAGTTTGTCCAACTATATTTATATCTTTACTGGCGTTTAAATCAATATCTTTATTACTTATAACTTTGATTCCTCCACTATCTTCAATTCTTATATATAAATCTTCATTACATATTATGTCTATTTGACCTTTTTGAAATTTTATCTCTTTGCCATGTATAGTACAAAGAGTTTTGATATCTGGATTCTTTCTCTTTTGTGGTTTTTTAGGTTCTAGATTGGCAGCACTTTCGACAAATGCTAATTCTTCTTTATTTTCTGGCACATATAATCTAATCCTATCCTTTAATTCTGGCATAAAATACCATCCACTTCCATCTTCTGTCGAATAAATCGTTGAATATTCAAAATATTTCAATTTGTTTAATGGCCTTTTTTCATCTATGTCTAATTGCACCTTTACTTTATCTTCTTTAATATCTGCAACTTCACCATAAATAGCATTTCCTTTTATATTTTCATTGTAAATATATCTTTGTTTTAGCCCGTTTTCATCACATAGATAATATTTATTTAAAAATATAGAATCTTGCATGTTGATATCACATTTGTATATGTATAATTTTCTTCCTTTAAAATTAATACTTTGACAAAGATCTAATATTTTATTTGTCTTTATAATATAGGACGTAAAGTTTTGTTCCATTATTCCACTTACGTAATTATCTTTTTTGTTGGTAAAACTCATTAAATTTCTTGATATTTTATAATCAAATTCTTCTAAATTTAAATTATTTAAACTAGGTAAATTACCTATATAGAATTTTGGATCATAAAATTTTCTGTTTGGAGCAATAAAAGCATTAAAATGACTGGCCAATCTTTTTGTAAAATTCCAAGCAGTTTCATCATATCTGATTATTATTTTTTTTATTTTTTTGCCATTTAATATCTCTTGTGCAAATGATGCATTATAATCTTTTATACTATCCTCTATAACTTCCTTGTATAACATATTTACATCTTGGTAAGATTTTTTCTTTAATTTATTATCCATAAAAAAAGTTGCACCAATACCTATAATCTCTAATTCTCTTAAATCCCCACCAGCTTTTATATCTATTTCACCAACAAATCCTTTAAAAAGAATTATATTTCCTGATTGCCCACTAAGATTTATTTCAAAAGGTTGCTTTTGCTTTGAATCATCTACATATTTATCTATAAGTTCTTCCTTTATAATTCCTCTTATATACACTTTTGTATGAGTAGATATTTCATCTATAACATTTATATCTAAAATTTTTTCAAATTCGTATGGAGCTATTTGCACCAAATCGTAAGTATAACCTAAAGACATCTAAATTCTCCCCCTGTTTCGTAACCATCTTGTAATTACCGCTTTATTAACAATGAATTTTGAAACTCTCCATCATTTCAAATCCAAGATACTTCCATGTACCTAATTTTTCATAAGGACAACATATTTTACCCATTAGAATTTTTCTTTCCAATGAAGAAAAAAACATAATATTATATAAAAATCCATCCATTGCAGTTGATTTAAATTCTAAAAAACCTATATTTTTAGAATTTATATTTTTTACTCCTTCTGATAAAAATATATTTCCTGGATTAAGATTTTTTAGCATATCCTTACTTGCAGTTGTAAGATCATAAATTTCATTTTCTCTTACATCTTCATTCATCATCTTAAAACTAATATCTATTTCTGAATTTTTATCAGTTTGTATAATGTCTGGACGTAAATCACTTGGATATTTTAATCTTTTCATTGAATTTTGCATTTCATCAAAATCTTTTGGTATTTTCATAGAAATTTTTTTATCAAAGAAATATTTTTCTTCAAATTCATACAAAAAACCATCTATAATAATTTGATTTTCTTTATTCTTATCATCTTTTTTTCTTGTATATTTCAAATTTTCATAATCTTTTATGAGTTTTAAAATCTCTATATCTTCATCTTTATTATTAAAATAATCTAAATCAAGTCTATCCATAAAGCCTCCTATCTATTTTCTTTTTCTAAATTTTTATAATTATTGAAAAAATATTTTATCTATTTATTAATATATCCTATTAATACATTATTTTTTAGAATAAATATGAAAAAAAGTTAATATGCTTCTTTAGTATGTTAATTTATATACTATTTTTTATGCAAAAAGAACTATATTTTTTGTAAACAATAGTTATTTTGTTCTTCTTTATAAATTTGAATAAAAAAAAAGAATTTAAGACAAAATATCTCAAATTCTTTGATTTTTATAAATTTATTTATATTTAATTAATATATATCTCTACTCACTATTATTCATATCTAAGTGCATCAATAGGATTTAATTTTGAAGCCTTATTTGCTGGATATATACCAAATATAACTCCTATTGCAAATGAGAATGAAAATCCTAAGAATACAATCTTACTACTAACAATAGCTTGTATTGGAGCAAACTTTGTTATTAATGCAGCTGTAATAATAGCAAGTACTATACCTATCAGTCCCCCAATAGAACTTATAACGCCCGATTCTAATAAAAACTGCATCAGTATATCTCTTCTTTTTGCACCTATTGCTTTTCTTATACCTATCTCTCTTGTTCTTTCTGTAACTGAAACAAACATTATATTCATTATTCCAATTCCACCTACAAGTAGTGATATTCCAGCTATCCCACCAAGCATAAGTGTAAATGTTCCAGTTATTTGATTAACTTCTTTTAACTGTGCCTGTGGTGTGGATATATAAAATTGTTCTCCAGCCCAAGGTGTATCCTCATCTGTTTTCTTTTTAGGATATTTTAAATTTAATTCTTTTTCTATTATACTTGAAGTTTCTATTACATTTTCCTTATTATCTATCAATAATTTAACCTGCGAAATTTTATCATTACCAGTAGCTCTTAAAGCAGTAGTTATTGGAATATAAGCTTCTTCCTTGACAACATCCCAATTACTTCCTTCTCTATCTTCCATAACACCAACAACATTGTAATTAACACCGTCAAATCTTATTGTCTTTCCTACTGGATTTTCATTCTTAAAATAAGTTTCTTTAAATTTTTGATTTATAACTGTATTTTTTAAAGCTTTAGATACATCCATATCAGAAATAAATCTTCCTGAAGTTAGTTTTTCTTCCACAGTCTTTAGAGTTACTTTATCAGCACCCATTAGCTTTACCTTTTTTTCTATACTACCTTCTTTTGCTGTTACCTTGTAATCCATATTGGCTATAACACCATCCACATGGTCAAATCCTAGAAAATAATTCTTATTATCTTCATACCTCATAAGCTTGTTTGTATCATCAGGATAAAGATATACCATTATCATATTTGAATTTTTTTCAAATCTCTTTTTGATATCTGAAGATACTCCTTCACCAATTGATACCATTACTATTACAGAATATACCCCTATAATAACACCAAGCATTGTAAGTATTGATCTTAATTTATTTGAAAGAATTTCTTTTATGGATAGCTTAAATGTTGTAATAAAATCCATATTTTTTTCTCCTTTTTTGATTTCCTAGGTAATATTATTAGTTTATTACCTCATCTATAACAATTCCATCTTTGACCTTAATCATTCTACTTCCCATTCTTGCAACTTCATTATCATGAGTTATAAGAACAATAGTCCTTCCTTGCCTATGCAAATCAAGGATTATATCCATTACTTCATCACTGGATTTGGAATCCAAATTACCAGTAGGTTCATCTGCAAGTAATAGAGGTGGATTTCCAGCCAAAGCTCTAGCTATTGCAACTCTTTGTTGTTGCCCTCCAGACATTTCTGATGGTTTATGTTCCATTCTATCTCCAAGTCCCACCATCGAAAGAGCATCAATTGCATTTTGTCTTCTTTCTGACTTTTTCATACCCTTATATATAAGTGGTAATTCTACATTTTCTAGAGCAGTAAGTCTTGGAAGTAGATTAAACTTTTGAAATATAAATCCTATTTTTTCATTTCTAACAGTAGAAAGCTCATTATCTGTATATGATGCAATATCTTTACCATCCAAATGATACTCACCTTCTGTTAAAGAATCTAAACATCCTATTATATTCATCAATGTGGATTTACCAGATCCACTGGCTCCTACTACTGTTACAAACTCACCTTCTCTAACATCTATTGATATTCCTTTTAGTACTTCTACAGATAATGCTCCTGTATTATAAGTCTTTCGTATATCTTTCATATCAATTATACTTTTTCTATCCATTTATTACATCCCCATTCCCGGCATAGCAAAAGGAACACTATTTTGAAGTAGAACTTCTTCTCCTTCTTTTACTCCTGAAACTATCTCTATAGTAGAATTTGAATTAATACCTGTTTGTACTTCAACCTTTTTATTTTCTTCTTTACCTTCTTCTTTTACAAATACATATGATTTTTCACCTTCATTTGTTATTGCTTCTATAGGTAATATTAAAATATCTTCTTTTGACTGTAATATAACCTTAACACTAGCACTCATTCCAAGTTTTATACCTTCTACTTGATTTAATGTTACTGTCACTTCATATTTAGCCATTCCATTTTCAACTTTTGCTAACTGAGATATTGAAGTTACAGTACCTTCATAAGTACTTCCCTCTATTGCAGATACTTCTACAATAGCTTTTTGCCCTTCTTTTACATTTAATATATCCATTTCATCTATCATAACAGTCATTTCTAAATTATTTAAATCAGCAACTTTTGCAACTACTTGTTCTTCTGCTACATTTTCTCCACTAACAACTGGTATATCAACTACAGTTCCTTCTATTGGCGAATATATTATATTGTCATTAAGCTTTTCCGTTTGTTTATTATAATCAAGTCTTGAACTCTCTAATGATTTTCTTTGTAATGTTATTTCTTTCATAACATCGTCATTTTCCATGTTAACTAGAACTTGACCAATAGATACTTTGTCTCCTTCTTTAACAACTATTCTTTTTATATCTCCACCAACTTCAAATTTAACAACTTCACTTCTTTTAAATTCTGTCTTAGGCTTTTCTATTGCATAAGAATCTGCAAAAACTCCTGAATTCAATTTAACTGAAGGTTGTGTGAAAACTCCTTCTAATATACTTCCTGGATTTTTAATTTCTATAACTGCATTATATAATACTGCTCCTGTAGTACTACCTTTTCCATTTTTCTCAAGTTCTGTAACCTTACCTGTAACAGATTTGAAACTATCTGTTAATATAACTTTCGCTTCATTGCCTACACTCATTTGAGATATTTGTCCTTTTGTAAAAGGTGCTTTTACAACTATAGTATCTTTATCAATAATAGTTAAGAATTCTTCACCATTAGATACTTCATCTCCTTCTTGAACTTTTATTTCTGTTACAACACCTGAATATGGTGATTTTAAATTCAATTTATCTGCTTTTTCTATCAAATCTGTCAATGATTGTTCTTCTCTAAAGATACTTATTTCCTTTTGACTAACACTAATTGTATTATCTTCATTGTCTAAATCTAATATTCTATCTCCTCTATTTACCTTTTGTCCTTCTTTCATATATACATTGGAAATAGATCCTCTATTTTTAGTTTTTAAATCTTTTAAGTATTTTGATTCTATATTCCCACTACTACTTATACTCATCTCTATATTCCCCTTAGAAACTTTTGCAAAACTTTCTTGAGGAATTGTAATGTCTTGTTCTTTAGCTCCACCCATTTTACTAACAGTAAATATTATTCCTGCTAATACAACCAAAGAAATTGCTATATTTCTCTTTTTCTTAAAAAATTTCTTTAGTCCACCAAACTTACCTTTAACATTTTCTTTCAAAAAAAACCTCTCCTTCTCTTTGATTTATCTTATATGTAATCTAAATTTATATATTAATTGAAAAAATTAATATGACTGTTATTATTAAATACTATTATATAATTCTAATTTTATTCTTAGAGAATTATTAAAATAAGATTAAAATTAAAATAATTCTATTTAATAAACCTCAATATAATTTTTTAAGCATTCATATTATTAAATTCTCAATTAGATACAATGGATAATATAGATTATAATATATTTTATTCCTAAAATTATTAATAAAAAGTTACATTTATAATCTATAATCTAAATTAAAATTATTTATTAAAAACAATATAATTTCAATATACAAAATAACTGTATTCATAATCATTTATATAATATAAAAATAATATATCTTTTTCATATTTAAAATGTATCTATTTTGTAATCATATATAACAATATACAATAATTTTTTCTAAATATAGAATAATTCCGAATAAAAAAGCTGTCATCTTAATAAAATTTATTAAGATAGCAGCTTTTTTATCAAAACTTTATATCCTTTAATCTATTTAATTTTAACTCTTTTAATTTTTTATCTTTAAGAGAAATCATCAAATAATTTAATATATTAATTATAAAAATACAAAAATCTTATTTGCTAATATATTCAGCTATAGATTTTGCTGGTGGTACAAGCGGATATACATGATCATCTTTATTTATAACACATTCAACAAAGAAGGGTTTATTTACATCTTTCTTTAACGCTTCTTCTAATTCTTCAAAATTTGTAGCTTTAAAAGAATTCATATTAAAAGCATTTAATAAATTCGTAAAATCAAATCCTGTATTTATATCTGTTGATGAATATCTCTCATCACAAAAATGTTTTTGCCATTGTCTTACCATCCCAAGAGTAGAATTATTCATAAGAAATATCTTTACAGGCAAATCATATTCAACAATTGTAGCAACTTCATTTAAAGACATCTTAAA
Source organism: Peptostreptococcaceae bacterium (assembly GCA_025210335.1). Taxonomy (GTDB): domain Bacteria; phylum Bacillota; class Clostridia; order Peptostreptococcales; family Peptostreptococcaceae; genus JAOARY01. The sequence continues at coordinate 58,069 of JAOARY010000007.1, forward strand.
AGAGCCATCTCCAGTTATCAAAACCACTTCTTCTTTTGATGCAATACTTGCACCTATACTAAGTCCAAGTCCACATCCCATAGTACCTAGTCCACCAGAAGTCAAAAATGCATTTTCTTTTTGAAAATTCCATTCTTGAGCACAAAACATTTGATGTTGCCCTACATCTGTTGCCACAAAAGAATCTTTATAATTTTTATTTATTCTTCTAATTATATTCCTTACACTAAATAAATTATCATCTCTTTTTAATTTATAACTATCAATCTCTTTAAGCCAATTTAATCGCTCATTTAATTTTTTATCTTTAAGAGAAATCATCAAATAATTTAATATATTAAATAACTCTCCATTTATAGATTTATACGCTTCTATATTTTTATTTAATTCATTTTCATCAAATTCAATATGAATTATTTTACCATTCTTTTGAAATTTCGACTTATCTCCAAGAGCTCTATCACTAAATCTAACTCCTATTGCTATTAATAAATCACTATTATAAACAGCCTGATTAGCTTCTTCAAAGCCATGCATTCCAAGCATCCCATAAGCTAATCTGTCGTCAGATTTTACAATTCCCATTCCCATAAGAGTATTTACAACTGGTATATTTGTCTTTTTTAATACCTTCCTAAAAATATCACAACAACCTGATTTAATAAGTCCACCACCAATATAAAAAACAGGTCTTTTGGCTTGATCTATCATATTGCAAACTTCGTCTAATTCCTTATTTGTTACTCTATTTTTATTTACGTAATTCGATTTCATATTATTCTTAACAGTCATTTTTAACTCTTTTTTATAACTTATTTCTGCTAAAAAAATATCCTTAGGTATATCAACAAGTACAGGCCCTGGTCTACCTTCTTTAGCTATAATAAATGCCTTATGCAAAGTTTCTTGAAGTTCATTTATATCTCTTACTAAAAAATTATGTTTAGTTATAGAAAAAGTCATTCCCGTAATATCTATCTCTTGAAATGAATCTTTTCCTATAAAAGAACTTGGTACTTGACCAGTTATTACAACTAATGGAATTGAATCCATATATGCATTTGCTATCCCTGTTATAGTGTTTGTAGCTCCAGGTCCAGATGTAGCTATAGCAACTCCCACCTTACCACTAACTCTTGAATATCCATCTGCCCCATGAAGCAGATTTTGTTCATGGCATGTTCTTACTACAAACAATTCTTGATCATAAAGTGCATCGAATAAAGGAATGACCGCTCCACCAGGATAACCAAATACTGTATCTACTTTTTCATCTTTTAATACTTCTACTACTAAATTTGCTCCATTCAAGTTTTATTCCTCCTTTATTCAAAAATTGCACCTTTAGAAGAAGATGATACTAATTTAGAATATTTTTTTAAATATCCATCTACCTTAACCTCTTTTTTAAAAGAATTTTTTCTTCGCTTTTCTAACTCTTCATCTGTAACATCTAAATGCAATCTACCTTCATCCATATCAATTTCAATCATATCTCCATCTTTTACAAGACCAATTACTCCACCTTCATAAGCTTCTGGTGAAACATGACCTATTGCAGCACCTCTTGTTCCTCCAGAAAATCTACCATCAGTTATTAGAGGTATCTTATCATCCAAATTCATTCCACTAAGAGCTGCTGTTGGAGATAACATTTCTCTCATTCCAGGCCCACCCTTTGGCCCTTCATAAATTATAACGATACCTTCTCCAACTTTAATATCATTTGCAAGTATTGCTTCAAATGCATCTTCCTCACACTCAAAAACTCTTGCTTTAACTTTAACTTTAAACATTTTAGAGTCAACTGCTGATTTCTTTACAACAGCTCCTTGTAAAGCCAAATTCCCCTTTAAAACTTTTATTCCCCCTTCTTTAGAGTAAGGATTTTCTATATCTCTTATAACATTAAAACCTGATTTTTCTACTAATCTATCACCTATTTTTTTATATACAGTAAGAACATCTTTTTTTATCAAATCTTTTTTACTAAGTTCATTAAGTACGCTACTAATCCCCCCATCCTCATGTAGGTCTTCAATATGATATTCATTTGATGCTGGTGACAATCTACATAAATTAGGTGTCGATTTACTAATTTCATCTATAAAATCAAGGTTAAAATCCACCTCAGCTTCATTTGCAATTGCAGTCAAATGAAGTACCGTATTTGTTGAACATCCAAGAGCCATATCAACTCTTAATGCATTATAAAATGCATCCTTAGTCATTATATCTCGTGGCTTGATATCTTCTTTAACCAAATCTACAATTACTTCACCAGTTCTTCTAGCTAATACCTTTCTACTTGAATAAACAGCCGGTAAAGTTCCATTAAAAGGTAGTGCCATACCTAAAGCTTCACACATACAATTCATTGAATTTGCAGTAAACATACCAGAACAAGACCCAAAAGTTGGACAAGAACATTCTTCAAGTTTTAATAATTGTGCTTCATCTATTTTGCCCAATTTATATTCTCCAACTCCTTGGAATACAGTTGTTAAATCAGTTTTAGTTTTCTTATTTCTTCCTGCAAGCATAGGCCCTCCACTTACAACAATCGAAGGAATATTAAGTCTTGCCGCTGCCATTAATACAGCTGGAACAGTTTTATCACAATTTGGTACAAAAACAAGACCATCAAGAGCATGCGCTTTTGCCATAATTTCAACACTATCTGCAATTAATTCTCTTGAAGGAAGAGAATATCTCATTCCTTCATGATTCATTGCAAGACCATCACAAACAGCTATTGTAGGAAATTCAAATGGCTTTCCTCCATTTTGTAATATTCCATTTTTAACTTCATTGACTATATCTTTAAGTCCAATATGACCTGGTACTATTTCATTAAACATATTTACAACACCAATAAATGGCTTTTTCATCTGCTTTTCATCTAATCCCAATGCTCTTAACAAAGATCTATGTGGAGATTTTTCAAACCCTTTTTTTATAGAATCACTTTTCATAATACACCTCTTACATACAATATATAATACAAAATATTTTTAATTTTTAGATTTCAATTTTTATATCTTTTTTTATAATTTTATGAATTTTATTTATATTCTTGTTTTTTTATATGATTCAAACTAAAAATATAATAATTTCTTGAATAACATCTTTATTTCTTTTTAATTATTAGTTTTGAATCCAAGACATCATATTTCTTAAATCTTTACCAACTGATACTAAATCATGCTTTAATTCATCTTCTTTTCTCTTATTAAAATTCACTCTGCCATCTTTATTTTCTTTAATCCAATTGTTTGCAAATGTTCCATCTTGTATTTCTGAAAGTACATTTTTCATCTCTTCTCTAGTTTTTGAATTTATAATTCTTCTACCAACTTCATAATCTCCATATTCAGCAGTATCACTTATACTATATCTCATATTTTCAAATCCACCTTCATATAAAAGATCTACTATAAGTTTCATCTCATGCAAACATTCAAAATAAGCTACTTCCTTTTGATATCCTGCTTCAACTAAAGTGTCAAATCCTGCTTTAATAAGTTCTGTTACTCCACCACAAAGCACTGCTTGTTCACCAAATAAATCAGTTTCAGTTTCTTCTTTGAATGTAGTTTCTAAAGCTCCTGCTCTTAATGCCCCTATTGCTTTGGCATAACCAAGTGCCAACTCTTTACATTTCCCAGTATAGTCATTATATACAGCAAATAATGCTGGAACGCCTTTATTTTCTTCATACACTCTTCTTACTAAATGTCCTGGTCCTTTAGGTGCTACCATAAATACATCAACATCTTTATTTGCAACGATTTGTTCATAATTAATATTAAATCCATGTGCAAAAGCAAGTGCATCCCCTTCATCTAAAAAAGGTTTAACTTCTTCTTCATATAATTTTGCTTGCTTAGTATCTGGAACTAATATCATTACTACTTGCGATTCCTTAACTGCATCCTTAACTGATTTAACTAAAAGTCCATCATCTTTAGCTTTTTGTATAGATTTAGAACCTTCATAAAGACCCACAACAACATCTAATCCTGAATCTTTCATATTTAAAGCATGCGCTCTTCCTTGAGAACCATAACCTAATACACAAACTTTTTTACCTTCAAAAACATTTAAATCTCCATCTTTTCCATAATACATCTTAGCCATAATAATCCTCCTATAATTTTTAGAATATTTATATTCTATTCGCAATTTTCTTATTTTTCAATTTATATTAATTATCAATTCTTATTACATAAAAACTAAAATAAATATTTAGCTATTTATTTGCTAATATATTTCTATACTTGTCTTATTTCATATACGTCTGCAAGCTTTGAAATATAGTTGTAAGCTCTTTTTTCTTCATCATCAACAGTTATAAAAACATTTATAAACCTACTTACATCACTTTCACTCATAGACAAATTCTTAACCTTAAAATTCTTTCTTCTTAATGTATTTGTAATTCTTAAAAAAGAATCCAGTCCACTATTTGTTCTTAAAAAATATTTATTTTCCATAAAAAGTCCTCCTTATAAATTCTTTATTAACACCTAAAAATCTTTTAATTTGTATACTAGCCATTTTTATATTCCTTATATTAAAAAATCCTTCGTCTCTTGATAGAAAAATTCATTCAATCAAGGGACGAAGGATATATCTTCGCGGTACCACCCTAGTTATTTTTTGTTAAAAAAATATAACAAAAAATCGCTCATTTCAGGTCAAAACAATGCCTAACCCTAGTCCAATAAGGAGGACAACCCTCTAAACTTACATTAATTTCAGCTTAAAAGCTCTGGAGTGATCATTATATATTATCTTATAACACTAACTCTCACCAAATGTTAGTTTCTCTTTAGTCACAGTTTTAATATTTTTCTCTCCGTCGTAGCTTGTTTTTTTTAATTTTTATCTTGGTATGTATTATACGAGCATAATATTTTAATGTCAACAGCTTTTCACTATAAAATTTTATTTTTATGGATTATATATTTTTTCTACATATATAGCAGTTTTTTTATTTTTTATACTTTTAAATTTTATTTTAATAAATCCAATATTAAAAAATTGTATTTATAGCTTTATATGATTTTGAAATTTTAATTGCAATTTTTTAATTATTTATATTTTTATTTTCTTATTTACAATTTAAAATCTTTGTTCTAAAATCATTATTATAAAAATAAAAATATATACAAATTGTGATACCTCTTTAAAATATTAAGGGGTGATTAAATGAATCAAGAATTAACACCATTAAAAACAGCTTTAGAAAATTATAAAAATAAAGATATAATTCCATTTGATGTTCCTGGACACAAACACGGAGTTGGAACAGAAGAACTTCGAGATTTTTTTGGCTCTGAACTTATGAAAATAGATGTTAACTCTATGAAATGCTTAGATATTTTATCAAATCCAATTTCAGTAATTAAGGAAGCTCAGTTACTTTTAGCTGATGCTTATAATTGTGACTATGGATTTTTTTTGGTAAATGGAACGACTTGTGGTATACAAGCTATGATAATGAGTATATGTAAACCTATGGACAAAATAATTTTGCCAAGAAATGTCCATAAATCTGCATTAAATGGACTAATATTATCTGGCGCAATTCCCATATATATAAATCCTAAAACTCATAAAGATTTAAAAATTTCAATGAATATATCTTTTAAAGATGTCAAAAAAACTATTGATGAAAATCCTGATGCAAAAGCAATTTTTGTTATTAATCCTACTTACTTTGGATTTGTTTCGGATTTAAAAAAAATAATAGAATATGCTCACAAAAAAAATCTAATTGTTCTAGTTGATGAAGCTCATGGTGCTCATTTTAACTTCCATGATGATTTACCAAATCAAGCTATGCAATTAGGTGCTGATATGTCCTGTGTAAGTCTTCATAAAACAGGTGGATCATTAACTCAAAGTTCTGCACTTTTAATAAATGAACAAAGAATAAAAAGAGAAAATATACAAAATATATTGAATTTAACACAAAGTACAAGTGCATCTTATTTACTTATGTCTAGTTTAGATTTAGCTCGAAAAATTTTAGCTACAAGGGGTCAACAAATTCTTAGTAACTCCTTAAAATTAGTACGATATGCAAGAGAAGAGATAAATAAAATAGATGGTCTTTATGCTTTTTCAAAAGAAATTATAGATAATGAAAATATCTATGATTTTGATGAAACAAAATTAGCTATAAATGTTTCAAACTTAGGTCTTTCAGGATTTGAAGTTTACGATTTATTAGCAGATGATTATAATATACAAATGGAACTTGCTGATTCTTATAATATACTTGCCATAATAAGTCTTGGTGATACTATTAATAATATAAAAAAACTAATAGAAGCTTTAAGAAATATTTCTTTAAAATATAAAAAAGAAAAACTAAAATTATTAAATATAAATTTAAAAAATCCAGAAGTTATAGTTTCTCCTAGAGATGCTTTTTATACCCTAAAAACAAGAATAAAATTAGAAGACTCTATAGGCGAAATAAGTGGTGAGTCTATCATGGCATATCCTCCTGGAATCCCTATTATTGCTCCTGGTGAAAGAATAACACAAGAAATAATTAATTATCTAAGAATATTACAAAATGAACACACTATAATAACAGGTCTTAAAGATAGTAGCTTAGAATATATAGAAATACTAAAATATTAAATAAATGTCCTAAAATGATTTTAATCATCTTAGGACATTTATTTTTTCTTAAATATTTATTTTTAAAGATATCGCTTAAAATTAAGTTTTTTAGCCATATCTTTTTTTTATATATAAAAAACTTAATTAATTTTTTAACTTATAACTTGACAAATCAAAAAAAAATAGTATATTTATATTTAGTATTAATAAACTAAAAGTTTACTTTAAAGAAACCACAATAAAAATCAACTTAAAGTTTATTTTTAAGAAACAAGACTATTTGTAAACAATAAGTTTTTAATAGTAAACTCTTGTCGTAAATGTGTTTAAAAGCACATCTACAAAACACTTGGTATCACAATTTTGTATAGTTAGATATATATTTATTAATTTTTATTAACATTTAATAATTTTATAAGAAAATAAAATCAATTTTTATTATATAAATAAAAATATAATTCAAAAATTCATTCATGGATTTTTATTACTTTTATAAAAAGGAGTGATTCATTATGAAAATAGAACAATTAGGAAGACATATATTGGTTGAATTTTATGACTGTGATAAGGAAATATTAAATGACCATGACCGTATAGAAACACTTATGAAAGAAGCTGCTATAAAATCTAATGCAACAGTTGTAGAAAGTGTATTCCACATGTTTAATCCTTGGGGAGTTAGTGGAGCTGTTGTGATACAAGAATCACATCTTACTATACATACTTGGCCAGAATATGGTTATGCTGCTGTTGATTTATTCACATGTGGCGACACCGTAAACCCGTGGATTGGATTTGATTATCTAGAAGAAGAATTAAAGGCAGGTAAAAGTGAAACTACTGAGGTTCCAAGAGGAATCGTTGAACAAATAAAGAGAAACAGTAAAGATAAATACGACAAAATAACATTTAAACCAGAAGCTGCTTGCTAGGTTTTATCATACAGGAGGTTTTATTATGAATTTTTGGTATTATGAAAATCACCAAGATACTGTTACATTTGGTATAAAAGTTGATAAACATTTATATACTAATAAAAGTGATTTTCAACAAATAGATATATTTGAAAATGATGTTTTTGGCAAATTCATGACTTTAGATGGACTTATGATGGTTACAGAAAAAGATGAATTTATTTATCATGATATGATTACACATATTCCACTTGCAGTTAATCCTAATATCAAAAGAGTATTAGTTATTGGTGGTGGAGATGGTGGAACTGTAAGAGAACTTACAAGATATAAACATATCACAAAAATAGATATGGTTGAAATAGATGAACTTGTTGTAAAAGCAAGTATAGAACATCTTCCTATCACTTCTTGTAAATTAGATGATAAAAGAGTTAATCTTTATTATCAAGATGGACTTGAATTTGTTAAAGGTAAAGAAAATGAATATGATCTTATTTTGGTTGATTCTACAGATCCAATTGGCCCTGGTGAAGGACTATTTACAAGAGAATTCTATCGTGATTGTTATAAAGCACTTAGCGAAGATGGTATTTTAATCAATCAAAATGAAAGTCCTTATTATGAGAGTTATAGACATGAAATGAAAAGAGCTAATGAAAAAATAAAAGAAGTATTTGATATAGTTAATGTTTATCAATTCCATATGCCAACTTATCCATCTGGACATTGGCTATTTGGTTTTGCATCTAAAACTTATCACCCAATTAAAGATCTTAAAAAAGATATTTGGGAAAACTTTGGAATAAAAACAAAATACTATAACACAGATATACATGTTGGATCTTTTATGTTACCAACTTATGTTAAGGAGTTATTAGAAGATGAAAGCAAATAAAAATATCTTTAATTTTATTGGATTTGATTCTAATTATGATGACTCTAAATTAGTATTATTTGGTGCTCCATTTGATGGTACTACTTCATTTAGACCTGGAACTAGATTTGCACCAAATATAATAAGAAATGATTCTTACGGTCTTGAAACATACAGTCCTTATATAAATACAGATTTAGAAGATTATAAATTATTTGATTATGGAGATTTGGATTTTCCTTTTGGTAATACAAAAAGAGTTCTTGAAATGATTTATAATCTCAGTGATGAACTTTATAAAGATGATAAAATCCCATTCATGATTGGTGGCGAACATCTTGTAAGTTATGGTTCAATAAAAGCCGCTTATGAAAAATATCATGATGAACTTCATATAATTCACTTTGATGCTCATGCTGATTTAAGAGATGATTATATGGGTGAAAAATTCTCTCATGCTACTGTTTTAAGAAGAGCTTGGGATTTGGTTGGAGATAATAAAATTCATCAATTTGGTATACGTTCTGGAGAAAAAGAAGAATTTATATGGTCTATTAATCATACTAATATGACTAAATTTAATTTAGAGGGACTTAATTTAGTAATAGAACATCTTAAAGATAAAAAAGTTTATGTAACAATTGATTTAGACGTCTTAGATCCTTCAATATTTAGCGGAACAGGAACTCTAGAACCAGGTGGAATTAGTTTTAATGAACTTATTTTTGCAATAGAACAGTTAAAAAAACTTAATATCATAGGTGCTGATGTAGTTGAATTATCTCCACATTATGATCAAAGTGGAACATCTACAGCAGTTGCCTGTAAGGTTATACGTGAATTAGCACTTTCAATTTTAAATTAGTTTTTATTTTATTATCTTTATAACAATAAAGATAATAGTACCTATATACTTACTTTCACTAAAAGAGACTATTATATTAAGATATCACTATTTAATATAACAGTCTCTTTTATTAAATATTTAATAATTTATAATTATAAATTGTTCTCCTTTAGCTTGCTTTTTTTTATCAAATTCAATATACCAAAAAATCTTTCTTCATCCTTTAATTTGCAATGTCTATCATATTCAAATTCAGATGCTAAAAATAATATATAAGAGATTATATACCCATTTAGAAGCAATGGATTTAATTTCCATGTCAATATCAAATTCCAAATATAATCATAATAATTAAAACCAATCCTTTTATAAACTGTTGGTCTTAATCCATTTACAGATTCAAATATCATATAACCATAATCCAAAGCGATAAAGCATATAAAAATCAATATTATATAAAAAGGTTTCTTAAATACTGTTTTACTTTTCAACTTATTATTAGATATAGCTTTGATTTCTTCTACATTTTTAGTCTGATCTTTTTTATCGACTTTTGTGATAAGTATTATAAATATTAATATTAATAATACTTTGATAATACAAGTCATATTATTTATTAATATATTATTTATTAATCCTCTTACAAATATAATTAAAAATAATATAGATAAATTTATAAATAAATTAGTTTTTGCTATGTACTTTTGCAATAACGAAGAATTATCATATCTTCTTAATAAAAAATTACTAAAAGAATTAATATCCGCTTTTTTAAGTTTTGTTTTTAAAATATTACACTCTATAAGATCATCTGTTTGTAAAAAATAATCTCTTATAAGTTTTTCATTTTCTTCTAGTTCTTTTTTATAATCTGTTTTTTGTAACTCTTTAGTATCATCTTCTTTTCTTAAAGAATATATTATTCTTTTTAAACTTAAATTATCTATAATATCCTTTGTTATTTTGTAGCCAAAGACTATTCTTGCTATAAAATTAAGTAAAATTCCTAATATATAAGAACTAATCAATGCAACTACTATAAAAACAATACTATCATAATTTTCTACATATAAATTAAGCCAATTAAAAATACAATACAAACTTAAAATTCCTGGTACCATAGTTCCATAAAAATCATAAAATGCTTCCTGTAAGTCCTCTATCAATTTCAAAACAAATCCTCCATATAAATTATTTTTTAATTACGTCTGATACATCATTAAAATTATAACATTATTTTATAATATAAGTTTATATTTAAGAAAATTGTAATAATTATTTTTATATTGAATTTTTATGCAGTTTATATTACCAAAAGGGTATATATAAAAATATAGAATTTTTTAGATAAAGAGGTGTGTTACTATGAAATCATATACAGATATAACAAATAAAACAGATTCTTCTTATAATGATTTAAAAACAGATAAAGCATTGGAATTTAGTGAATCAGTTGTAATCATTACAAATATAAAAGGAATCATTACATATGTAAACAAAAAATTTGAGGATATAACTTTATATAAAAAAAATGAAATTATAGGCAAACCAGTTTATACCCTATCTTCTCAAAAACAAAATCCTGAATTTTACAAAGATTTTTGGGATACATTAAAGACAGGCAACAAATGGAGTGGAGCTTTTCATAGCAGAAAAAAAAATGGAGAATATTATTGGTGTAATTCAAACGTATTCCCTGTAAAAGAAAATTCACAATTAATAGGTTTTATATCTATAGAAACAGATATGACTGAAGAAAAAAAATTAATTGATATAAATAATGACTTAAGATATCAACTAAGTGAACAAGATAAAATAGCATCACTTGGACTTTTAACATCTGGACTTATTCATGAAATTTATACACCCTTAAGCTTTATTAAATCCAATGCAGATTATCTCAATAAAAAAATTCATCAGTTTGAAAATATATCAATTCATGATATCAACGATTGTAAAGATGTTATAAAAGATATAAATGAGGGAATCAGTAATATAGAGCACTTAGTCAAAGAATTAAAAGGCTATGTATATGATATGAAACCAAATATCACCATAGAAAAGTTTAATTTAATAGATATTATAAATAATATATTATTTATAACTAAAAATGAATATAAATATCATAGTAATATAGAACTGCATTATGATGATTCTATAAAACATGATATAATTGGTTCTCCATCAAAAATAAAACAAATATTTACCAATTTAATAATAAATTCATCACATGCAATAAGAGAAAAATATAAAGACGAAAATACAATGGGCTTAATAAGTATCACCATTATTAAACTAGCTGAATTTTACATGATTAGTTTTAAAGATAATGGCATAGGTATTTCAAAAAATACAATACCAAATATATTCAATCCATTGTTTACAACAAAGAAAAAAGGCATAGGAACAGGACTTGGACTATCTATCGTCAAAGAGATTATAGAAAAAAATTACGCTGGAAAAATACAATGTAAGTCAAAAAAAAATGTAGGCACAGAATTTAAATTTTCTATAAAAATAAATAATAAATAGCTATTAAAAAAGGTTATCTAAAAAAAATTAGTTACAATATAATTTGTTGAAAATTAAAAACATAACATATTGTAACTAAATTTTTTAATATGATAACTTTTTTTATTAACCATAATTTATTTATATTTTTTATTTTAATCAATAATATATGCATAATTATTATAATTTTATAAACCATCTCTAAGGGTAAAAATACTAATAGTATTTTTAAATACATTTAATTATAAAGGAGTTGATATCTTTGCAAAGTAATTCAAATCAAGAACAACAGATAAAGAAAGATTTAAAAAAAGAAGAAGTCTTAGAATTAATAGATCAAAACGACTCTAATAAAGATAACCTAATACCAATTCTCCATGCAATTCAAGATAAATATAATTATCTCCCTAAAAATGCATTAGAAATAGTTTCTAAATATTTAGAAATCCCTATGGCAAATATATATGGTGTTGCTACTTTCTATACTCGATTTTCATTAAAACCTAAAGGAAAATATACAATAAGTGTCTGTATGGGAACAGCTTGTTATGTAAAAGGTGCTCAAAATATAGTAGATAAACTTTGCAAGGAACTTAATGTCAAGGTTGGAGAAACTACAGACGATATGATTTTTACATTAGAAACAGCTAGATGTATTGGTAGTTGTGGGCTAGCACCCGCACTTATGATTGATGACAAAGTTTATGCAAAGGTACATCCTAATGATATCATACGAATACTTAGCGAATATAGATAATAATCTAGAAAGGAGTTTTGATGAAAATGATCAAAAATTTAAAAGATTTGGAAATTATAAAGTCTGAAAATGAAAATAAAATAAAAGGAAAAGAAAACATAAGAATAAATATAGGAATGGCAACATGTGGTATTGCAGCTGGTGCAGATTCTTTATACTATTCATTAAAAAGAGATGTAGATAAAATGGGTTTAAAAAATGTGTCTGTAAAAAAAGTAGGTTGTATTGGAATGTGTCAATTAGAACCCATTATAGAAATATTTGATGAAAAGTTCAAAAGGACAACTTATGTTAAAATGACTCCTCATAAAATGAAACGTGTGCTACTTAGTCATATTGTAAAAGGTGAAATATTAGAAGAATTTACAATTCACGTAGCAAATAATCAAGTGCTAAATGATTACCTAATAATTAAATAGGAGGTTTTATAATGGATTTTTATAATTTTCAATTATTGGTCTGTAATGGAGAATCGTGCAAAGATAATGAATCTAAAAAAATAACAAGATTACTCAAACAATATATCAAAAGATACAATCTAAACGAAGAAGTCGAAGTCATTCAAACAGGTTGTTTAGGACTTTGTGATTTGAGTCCTGCAATAATAGTCTATCCAAATGGTATCTTATATCAAAAAGTAAAACCAGAAGATGTTGAAGAACTTGTAAAATCTCACTTTATAGAAGATAAACCTTTACAAAGATTATTATATCAACCTAAAGAAAATGATGGAAGAATTAAAAACGTTGAAAATACAACACTATATCAAAATCAAAAAAGAATAGTTTTGAAAAACTGTGGAATAATAGACCCTGAAAATATCGAAGAATACATTGCAATGGATGGATATAAAGCTCTATATAATTCTTTACAAAAAAAACCATTAGAAATAATCGAAGAACTTAAAAAATCTAATTTAAAAGGTCGTGGTGGTGGTGGATTCCCAACAGGTCTTAAATGGGAATTTGCTTATAAGAATAACTCTAATCAAAAATATTTTATATGCAATGCCGACGAAGGTGATCCGGGCGCTTTTATGGATAGATCTGTACTTGAAGGTGATCCACATAGTATATTAGAAGCTATGACAATAGGGGGGTATGCTATAGGTGCTAACAAGGGATATGTATACATAAGAGCAGAATATCCTTTGGCTATAAAAAGACTAAATATCGCAATTGATGAATCAAAAAAATATGGTTTATTAGGTAAAAATATATTTGAATCAGGCTTTGATTTTGATATAGAAGTAAGACTAGGTGCTGGAGCATTTGTTTGTGGTGAAGAAACAGCACTTATAAAATCTATAGAAAGCAAAAGAGGTATGCCCGTTACAAAACCTCCATTTCCTGCCAATAAAGGACTTTTTGATAAACCAACTATAATAAATAATGTTGAAACACTTGCTAATATACCACAAATCATTCTAAACGGTCATGAATGGTTTACTAAAATAGGTACAAAAGATAGTCCTGGAACAAAGGTATTTGCTCTTGGAGGTAAAATAAAAAATACTGGACTAATAGAGATTCCAATGGGAACAAAATTAAGAGATGTTATCTATAAAATTGGTGGCGGAATTCCAAACGGAAAAGATTTCAAGGCAGTTCAAACTGGTGGACCATCTGGAGGATGCATTCCCAAAGAACATATTGATATTCCTATAGATTATCAAAACTTAATAGATTTAGGTTCTATGATGGGTTCTGGTGGAATGATAGTAATGGATGAAGATACATGCATGGTTGATGTTGCTAGGTTCTTTTTAGATTTTACAAAAGATGAATCTTGCGGAAAATGTAGTTTTTGTAGAATCGGAACCAAACGATTATTAGAAATATTAGAAAAAATAACTCAAGGTCGTGCAAATTTAAAAGACCTAAAAATATTAGAAGAATTATCAAAACAAGTTAAGGAAGGTTCCTTATGCGGACTTGGTAAAACAGCTCCAAACCCTATACTTTCAACTCTTAATTACTTTATGAATGAATACAAAGCTCATATAGAAGATAAAAAATGTCCTGCTAAATCATGCTCTAAACTAGTGACTTATAAAATACTTGAGGACAAATGTCAAAAATGTGGTATGTGTACACGTAATTGTAACTTTGATGCAATTAAAGGTCATATTGGTGAACTTCATTCAATTGACCCTGAACTTTGTACTAGATGTGGTATGTGTATTGAAGTATGTCCATTTGATGCAATCATAAAAGATTAAAGGGGTGAATATATTGGATAAAATCAAATTAACTATAGATGGTAAAAAAATAGAAGTATCTAAAGATAAAACAGTACTTCAAGCTTGCAAAGAAATAAATATTTATATACCTAGTCTATGTTATCTAAAAGATGTTAATTGTAGTAGTGCTTGTAGAGTATGTTTAGTTGAAGCAAACGGAAGACTTCTTCCTTCATGTTCTTTACAAGTTGAAGAAGGAATGAATATAATTACTAATTCCAAAAAAGCTAAAGAAGCTAGAATAACAGCATTAAAACTACTACTTTCAGACCATAACAGAGATTGTACAACATGCATAAGAAATGAAAATTGCGAACTTCAAAATTTAGCTTCCAAACTAAATATAAATAAAATAGAATTTGAAGGTGAGTCAATTGATTATGAGCTTGATATATCTTCTGATTCTATAGTTAGAGATTCAAGTAAATGCATCAAATGTGGACGTTGTGTTCAAACATGTAATGAAATACAATCTGTTGGGGCTATTGATTTTTCTAATAGAGGTTTTTATACAAAAATATCACCTTCTTATGATGTTAATTTAGGTAATAGTGTGTGTATTAATTGTGGTCAATGCATAGTAAATTGTCCAGTAGGTGCTCTATATGAAAAAGATTCAATAGAAATTG
Source organism: Peptostreptococcaceae bacterium (assembly GCA_025210335.1). Taxonomy (GTDB): domain Bacteria; phylum Bacillota; class Clostridia; order Peptostreptococcales; family Peptostreptococcaceae; genus JAOARY01. The sequence continues at coordinate 73,488 of JAOARY010000007.1, forward strand.
TAAAGGAATGCTTGTATGATGAAAATAAATATGTAGTGGTTCAAACAGCACCAGCGGTTAGAGCTGGACTTGGTGAAGAATTTGGTATGGATCCAAGCCTTAGTGTAACTTATAAAATGGCTAGTGCACTTAAAAAACTTGGATTTGATAAAGTTTTTGATACAAATTTTGCAGCTGATTTAACAATAATTGAAGAAGGCACAGAACTCCTTAATAGATTAGAAAATAACAAAAACCTCCCTCTTATGACTTCTTGTTGTCCAGGTTGGGTTAAATTTGTTGAACACAATTTTCCTGAAATGCTAGATAATTTATCAACTTGCAAATCACCACATGAAATGGAAGGTGCTCTTATCAAATCTTATTTTGCAAAAAAATTAAATGTTGACCCAAATAAGATAGTAGTAGTGTCCATAATGCCTTGTACAGCCAAAAAATTTGAAGCAAATAGAAATGAACTTATATGTAACGAGCTTAAAGATGTTGATTATGTTTTAACAACAAGAGAATTAGGCAAGCTTATAAAAGAAGAAGGTATTGACTTTAAGAATTTAGAAGATAGTGAATTTGATAATCCATTTGGAGAATCTACAGGTGCATCAGTTATTTTTGGAGTTACTGGAGGCGTTGCAGAAGCCGCACTTAGAACAATATTTGAACTTACTTGCGATGAGCCTTTAAAAGATATGAATTTTACACCTGTAAGAGGTGACAAAGGTATTAAAGAAGCTAATATCACATTACCAAATGGTGTAGTTGTTCAAACTGTTGTAATAAGTGGACTTTCTAATGCAAGAAAAGTTATGAATGATATAATGTCAGGCAAAAAAAATTATCAATTCATAGAAGTTATGGCATGTCCTGGTGGATGTATCAATGGTGGAGGACAACCAATTGTTAATGCTCAAACATTAGAAGATATTGATGTTCGAAAATTAAGAACTAATGCAATATATAATGAGGATGAAGGATATGAAATTAGACAATCTCATAAAAATCCTCAAATAAAACGTATTTATGATGAATTCTTAAAAGAAGCTAATGGACATATTGCTCATAAATATCTTCATACTCATTATCAAGAAAGATCTAAAATCTAAAACTCATAAAAACTAACTGTTAAATTAATATTTTAGACACCACATATTATAATTATACAAATAAAATAAACTGTATTTATCAGTCCTGATTTTACAGTTTATTTTTTATTGTTTTTTAATCATTATTTATTGTTTTTCAATAACTTTTTATTGCAAAAGATAAAATCAAGTGATAATATTTAATTATAAAAAATAAAAAAGGAGTTGTGCATATCATGAATTATTATGGAAAAAACTCATTAACAGCTTTACTCAAAATAGTTTTAAATATCTTATTAATAATAGGTATTGGATTATTTGTTTATCTTTCAGTAAATTTATTATCAAACCAAGGAAATTATACATTGAACAAATATATAGTCTTTTCTTTATTTACAATAGGAAGCATATCCTTGATGTTTATAATACTTAATTTAAGAAAAATATTAGATTCTTTGATACATGAAAATCCATTTATAATCGATAATGTTAAAAGATTAAAAAAAATAGCTTTTGAATGCTTTATTATTACCTTTTGTTATATTACTAATTTCATAATAAATCTAAATTACAAAGACTTTGAATTCGTATCAATAGATGCAAAAGGAATTCATACAGATATGGAATTTTTAATCTTTTTATTTTCAGGTTGTTTTATATTAGTATTATCTAATATATTTGAACATGCTGTTTTGGTTAAGGAAGAAAATGATTTGACAATATAATAATAAAGGAGATTTTTATGAGTATAGTAATAAATTTAGATGTGATGATGGCAAAAAGAAAAATATCATTAACAAAACTTGCAAGTAAAGTTGGAATTACAAAAGCTAATCTATCTATATTAAAAAATAGCAAAGCTAAAGCTATTCGATTTTCAACCTTAGAAGCAATATGCAAAGAATTAGATTGTCAACCAGGGGATATATTAGAATTTGTTGATGACAAAAAAGAAGAAAATTAAAAATAATAATAACAAAAAAATATAAATAAAAAATATATAATTTAAAAGAGGTGTATTATGGATAATAAGAATAATTTTAGTTTTTCAATAAATGACAAAAAAAAAATAATACTAATTTCCTTAACTCTAGGAATTATTTTTCGTTATTTCTTTTTACATAATTACTTAGGAATTTCTATACCTATATTTATTGGAATTACTATTATATCAATTCATTTTATTTTTCCTAAGTTTTATATTAATTTAAAAAATAATTTAGATCATTTAATATTTTCAATACCAATAATAACATTATCATTAACATTTGCTATATATAACAATATATATCTAAAATTTTATAATATTATAATTCTTATATTTCTAATTTACTCTTATTTCTTATTTATAAAAAATAAAACAAATAAATTGAATATTGAATTCTTTATAGATTTAGGCGAAAAATTTCTTGAATCCATTTTTCTTGGATTTATATATATTTTTCCTTTATTGAAAGACATATTAGAAAATAAAGATAAACAAAAGAAAAAACTTAGTTCAACAAAAAAACAAATATTTGCAGGTCTTTTAATATCTATTCCCATATTACTTATATTAATATCATTACTTACATCCGCAGATAGTATATTTTTATACTATACACAAGAATTTTTCAATATGTTTAGTACTATAAATATTAATTTTCCTTCTGAAACATTATTTGTAATAATAATATTTGCAATTTTAATATTAGGTTTTATATTGGCTTTGGACGTAAAAGAAAATTCTAATGATAACACTTTAGACGAATTACAAAAATTAAAAGGATCAGAAATAAAAATTCCATCTATAACAATCTCCACTATATTGATTTGTATAAATATTATTTATTTAATCTTTACAATCGTTCAATTTTCGTATTTATATGCTGGAAATACAAATCTTCCTAATAATATGAATTTCAGTGAATATGCAAGAAGAGGATTTTTTGAATTAGTATTTTTAACAATCATAAACCAATTAATACTTTTTATTTCTATGAAATATAGTGATAAATCAAACAAAAAAATAAATACTTTACTCAATTTTTTATATAGCATTCTCATTTTATTAACTTTTAATATGTTATTTTCAGCAGCATATAAAATGAATCTATATCAAAATGCATATGGCTTTACACGACTTAGAATAGGCGTATTTGCTTTTATTATATTATTTGCACTTATTCTTAGTATTAATTTTATTGCTATTTGGAAAAGAAATATACCAGTAGTTAAATTAATTATTATATCTATTTTTTTAGTATATATTCCATTTAATTATATCAATGTAGACAAAATAATAGCTCAAAACAATATAGAAGTATACAAAAAAACAAATATTATAGATATTAATTATCTAAAAAAATTATCTATAGATTCTCATTTAGAACTCTATAAATTGACTAAAATAAAAAATTCATCAATAAATAATAGTATGAAAGTACATCTTCAAGTACAAAAGAAAAAATTAGAAAAAAAATATGATAATTGGTTTGAATTTAATTATTATAAATCAAAATTAATGAAACTAAATATATAAACAAATTTTTTAATATAATTTTAAACTTCGCAAAAAATACTATTGAATTATGGAAACAAAAAAGAACTGTTATATAAAGAAAATATAGCAGTTCTTTTTGTTTCATTTAATCAATTGTTTTTCATTATTTATTTAATTCTTCTAATACTGTATCTATATTATCATAAAAATTAGCTTGACCTATTTGCTCGTATAAACTAGCTTTTTTAAGAGCTATTCTAGGCTGTCTTTGAAGACCAGTTATTTTTATATTTATTTTTTCATTTTTGCATATATTAATCAGTACCTTAAATGCATTTATTGCTGTAGCATCCATAGATGGTACATTTCTCATTCTAAAAACTATTACATTAGTCTCTAAAGAAAGAGCTTTTATTACATCCAAGAATTTATCCGCAGCTCCAAAGAAAAATGGTCCATTTATTTCATAAACCAACATATCTTTTGGTAATTTTAATTTATTGCTTTCTTTTTCAAAATCAAAACTACTCTCATCTAATTCTTCAGAAGCATCCATCATAACTTCATCAATCGAAGTGACATCAGCCATTCTCTTCATAAATAATAGTGATGCTAATATAATACCTATTTCAATAGCCTTAACCAAATCAATAAGCACAGTTATAAAGAATGTGACTAATAAAACAGCTATATCACTCTTTGGCGATTTAAATAATTCCTTAAATTCTCTCCATTCACTCATATTGTATGATACTACTATTAAAATAGCTGCTAATGAAGCTAATGGTACAGCCTTTGCAAAAGGCATAAATACAACCATTATTAACAGTAATGTAATTGCATGTACAATTCCAGCAACAGGAGTTCTCCCACCATTTTTTATATTAGCAACAGTCCTAGCAATAGCTCCAGTTGCAGGTATTCCTCCAAATAATCCAGAACCAATATTTGCAATACCTTGTGCTACAAGTTCCATATTAGATCTATGTTTTGATCCAATCATTCCATCAGAAACAACTGCTGATAATAAAGATTCTATAGATCCCAATATAGCGATTGTAAATGCAGGCCCTATAAGTAAGCTTATCTTTTCCATACTAAAAGCAGGAATCTTTGGCATTGGAAGTGCTGATGAAAGTTCATTAAATTTAGAACCAATAGTAGCAACTTCAAGACCCATAATCTTAACAATCAAACTAGTTACAATAAGAGCTATTAATGCACCTGGTATCTTATCATTAATTTTAGGCCATAAAATTATAATAATAAGTGCTATTAAACCAATTACTGTAGTTTCTAAATTAATAGTATGTAAATTTGATAGATATAATTTCCACTTAGGTATAAATTCAGCTGGTACATTTGATAATTTAAGTCCAAAAAAATCTTTTATTTGAGAAGAAAAAATAGTAAGTGCTATACCACTTGTAAAACCTGTAGTTATAGGATATGGTATAAATTTTATAACACTACCTAATTTTAAAAGACCCATAAAAATCATAATAATTCCAGCCATTATAGTAGCCATTATAAGTCCATCAATTCCAAATTTGGCGACTATTCCGTAGACAATTACCATAAATGCACCTGTAGGTCCACCTATTTGAACTCTACTTCCACCAAAAAGTGAAATTAAAAAACCTGCAATTATTGCAGTATGTAAACCTCTTTCCGGATTAACTCCAGAAGCTATTGCAAGTGCTATTGATAATGGCAAAGCAATAATTGCCACTATAATACCTGCGATTAAATCTTTCATAAATTGTTCCTTTGTATATGTCTTTAACAAAGAAAACAATTTAGGTTTTAATAAAGACAAAGAAAACATCTCCTTATTTAATATAAATTTTTGTGTACAACTTCAATAGTCTAAACTTTTTTTTTGAAAAAATCAATAGCTTTTTTAATATTTATAAATCTTTTTTAATATTTATTACTTTTAGCTCTATTTTTATTTTTTTCTTTAATCTATTGAAATTGCTTAATATTCACTTTTACTTTTTTTTCTTTTTTCAAATAAAAATAAGATGTATTTTGTATATTTATACACAATACATCTTATCAATCACTATTTCACTATATAGTATGTTTTTACTTATATTTACTTAATGGTATTTTTATAAAAATACTAAAAAATTTATCTATAATTTTTTCAATTATATATACCGAAACTACAATTATTATTATCCAAGCAAAAACACCCGCAGTATCTAAGTTTATTTTTTGCAAATATAAGCTGCTTCCAATTGCAAAATTAGGCTGGCTTAAAACTTCTGCTGCAACCATTACCTTTAAATTAAGACCAAAGCTTGTTTTTAGAGTATTTTTTATACTTGGCATAATACTCGGTATATAAATCAACCTAATCTTCTTTAATAAATTAAAATTATAAACTCTACTAACATCCAATAACTTATCATCAACACCATAAAAAGCATTTAACAAATTAGTATATATTATAGGATATATAACCATAAAGCATACAAAAATAGGTGCTTTATACGCTGTAGTCCATATTAGTACTAAAAGTATTATAGCCATAGTCGGTACAGATCTAAAAAAAACGATTATTGGATTTATTAAATCTTTAAAAACTTCAAATTTACTTGATATAAATGACGTTGTAAAAGCAAAAATAAAAGCTATAACAAAGCTTATCAAAGTTCTTTCATAAGTACCCTTACATATTTGTATAAAATCTTTAGCTCTTATGAATTCTATCAATTTATTATAAACTGATATAGGTCTCGGTATTATAAGCTCATTTGATAAATAATTTGATATAAAATACCAAATAATAAATATACAAATAATATATACAAATACAAAAAATTGTTTTTTAATATATTTTTCATAAAAGCTAAGATTACTATTATCTTTATTTAACATCTTCATAATAGAAATCATCTTTAGGAAGATTTCCTCCTACGCTCTCCTTAGAAAAATCATAAAGTATAGTCAAATAATCATTTAGACTATCCTTTATATCTTTTGCATAATAAAAATTCATAGGAATTCTATCCAAACTCTTAATTATTATATTCTCATTTATTCCTATTTCAAATTCTTTAGCCAAATCCTTAACTTCTAATTTATTCTCATTCATATAAGAAATTGATTCTTTATAGTTTTTAAAAAATTCATTCATAAAATCTTTATCTTTTAATATATCTCCTCTAGCAATTATTGATACTTGAGGATAACCAATTCTATTTTGCTTATTTCCAAACTCACTTTGGAAATCAAGTATTATATTAGTCTCCTTTTTCGCCATTACGGTACTTAACATTGGTTCTGGCATAAGTGCTATTTTAGCCTTTCCTGATATATAAGAAGGTACTAATTCTGTTGCACCTGAAAGATAAGTTATATTTACATCTTTATCTGGGTCTATCTCATTTTGTTTCAATACATATCTTAACAATATGTCTGGAGTAAGTCCCTTTCCTATAGCATATATATCTTTACCTTTTAACTTATTTATATCATCCATTTTTTCATCTGAAACTAAGTAAAGAACACCCCATACACTACTTCCTACTAATTTATAATCCAAACCTTTGTTGTATAATTTTGATGCCAAATTTGTTGGTACTATAGCAATATCAGCCTCTTTAGACACTAATTTGGATACTAACAAATCAGTAGTTTTTAACATATTATAATTAATCTTTGTATCCATTATTTTTTCATTATCTTTTCTAAATTTTAATGTAGTTATTGCAGGAGCTCCCGCAGGATAAATAAAATTCACTTCTTTAATCATTGTTTCATTTTCCATATTTGTTTCATTTTCTTTACTATCTTTTTTTTCTACATTATTGCAAGATACTAATACCAAAGAAAAAATTAAACATAAAACCAAAATCAATCTTTTTCTCATAATAATCCCCTTTCTATTTTTATATTAACGAGTATATTATACCCATTTATTAATAATATTTTTTTACTAATTTATCAAAAATTCAATGATTTCATTTCTCATATCGGTTAGATACTTATCATTTAATTTTCTATTACTTCTCTTTTCATCAATTTTAAAAATATTTAATATCTTATTAGAACTATCTTTTGATAAAACAGCAACTCTATCACATAAAAGAAGTGCTTCTTCTATTTCATGTGTTACAAATACTATAGATAGTTTATTTTTATCCCATAATTTTAAAAGCGATTTAATCATATCAATTTTTAATTTATAGTCCAAAGATTTAAAAGGTTCATCCATAAGCATCAAATCTGCATCATAATTAAACGCCCTTCCTATTGAACAACGCTTTTTCATACCTCCACTAAGTTCATGTGGATAATTGTCTTTGAATTTATAAAGACCCATAGAATCTATTATTTTAAGGACATCTTCTTTTGGATTCTGCTCATTTACTATACTTATGTTCTCATATAAAGTTTTCCATGGAAGTAACCTATTTTCTTGAAATACATAACTAGTTTTCTTGCTTGAATTTAATATTATTCCTTCATCAATATCCAAAGTATTCGATATTATATTTAATAATGTCGATTTTCCACAGCCAGAAGACCCCAGCAAACCAAAAATTTCTCCTCTTTTTATATCCAAAGAAAAATCATTAAAAACCTTATGTGAATTATACATTTTACTCATATTTTTTATAGATATAATTATTTTGAACACCTACTTTTATAGTCTTTAATATTTTAACTAATAATTTTGATACAATATATCCAATTAATTTTAACTTTCACTATCAATTATACTATATCGCAATTAATATTTTAAATAAAAAAAGAAAATTATCCAAAATCATAATTTTTTTAGATAATTTTCTTTAAATTTTTAATATTAATAATCCATTTAATTTAACTTCAACTTAGATTTTGTTTTTATCAATTTTAGATCTTTATTTATTTTTTCAACCTTATGTCTTAATTCTTCACTAGCATCCTTACTTTGTAAAGACATATCTTTATTGTCTAATATAATCTGATAAATATCATCAATATCAGTTTTAATATCAACAAGTATAGCATTTTCGTTCTCAAAATCTTTTATCATATCATATATCAAGTCTTTTGTCTTTATATTTCCATCTGATATGTCATTCATAGAAGATGATGCTTGTATTGATAATTCATAACCATAATCAACCTTTTCTAAAGTATTTTCTATTAGTTTTTCAGTATCACTTGAAGCTTTAGAACTTCTATTAGCAAGATTTCTAACCTCTTGTGCAACAACAGCAAATCCCTTACCATTTTGCCCTGCTCTTGCTGCTTCAACAGATGCATTTAAAGCCAAAAAGTTTGTTTGGAATGATATTTCATTTATTACTTTTATAATTTTTGATATATTCGATGATGCTTCTTTAATATCATCCATAGCAGCAATCATCTTAGACATCTTATCTTTACCATCTTTGGTACTTTCAATAGATTTATTAGATATACATTCAACCTCACTTACAGTTTTATTAGTTGACTCAATTCCATCAACAATAAAATCTACATTTTCCTTTAGATTAAGTACTTTACTTGCTTGTATATCTGAACTAGCAGATACATTTTGAGCTAAATCAAGTACATTAAAAGATAAATCACTTAAATCATTCATAGACAGTTTTATTTTTTTGAATATGTCATTCAAATTGTTGATTATTGATTCCAAATAGTCTCCAACTTTTTTAAAATCACCCTTAAATTCAAATTCTATTTCAACATCAAAATCTCTTTTTGATATACAGTCCAATACATTTCCCATTTCATATATATAAGAATTCAAATTATCTATAGTTTTATTAAGATCACCTTTTATTATCTTATAATCACCCAAATATTCTCCTATCATATGATAATTTAATTCCCCATCTGATAATTTATTTAAGACCTTACTTGACTCTTTTATAGGTTCAACTATAACCTCCATTATATTATTAATACTTTTTATTAATCTTTTATACTCACCTTTATGTCTATTTGTATCTATTCTAGCTTCTAGATTACCTTGTACAACATTATCAATCAAATAATTAGTGTCTTTTATCATATAATTTATAGATTTTATACTATTATTTAAATTATTTTTTATATTATTAAATTCACCATGATATTCGTCTTCTATCAATTTCGGAATATCACCTTTTCCTATCTTATCTAAATATGACTGTGTTAATTTTATAGGTTTTGTAAAACTATCAACCAAATTATTTATATTATTAATTAAAATTTTCCAAATCCCTTCAAATTCATTTACATCAGCTCTAGAATTTAATATTCCATTATCAATATCTTTTGATAATCTTTTTATTTCAAAATTTATATTATTTAAATAATTTTTAAGATCTAAAATTTTGATATTTATAATATCAAATTCACTTCTTACTTCTATTCCAAAATTTAAATTTCCATTTAATATATTAATCATAGCACTTTTTTGTTTTTGAAGATTTTCAGACATAGTATTAAAAGCCTTTGACATCTTTCCTACTTCACCATCTTCAAAATTCATCTTAATATTTATATTACCTTTTGATAATTCTTGCATTGATTTTGTAACTGTTCTAATTGGTTTTATAAGTTTTTTATTACTATAAATAAATGCTATTAACGATGTTATTAAACCTAAAAAAATCATTATATATATATTTGTTTTAAAATTCTCTATTTTTAAATCATAACTAGCCTGATACATCTGAACATATTTATTTATTTTATTTTTTACATCCATTGCGTTTGCTAAAACATACTCCTTGTGATCATCAATATTTAATCCATCCATCAAATTAGTAACAGCAAAAACATAATTATCAACATCTTTTTTTATCAATCTTATATATTCCACAATCTTATAGTTTTTATTTTTATGCAAATTAAGATCTTTATCTCCATCTATAAGAGCTTGATTTATTTTTTTATATAATTCAAGTTCTTTTAATATAAGTTCTCTTAAACCCTCTTCATTTTCTAATTCATTTTCTTTTGCAGACACATATTGCTGAACATAATTTGAAATCAACATAGTCCTCATTCTTTGACTTCCAGCTAAATTTATAGCTACCCCATCGTCTGATAATCTATCAAAAACTAAAAAAGAATTTATAACAATACTTACAAAAGGTAATGATACCAATAGCAATATTAATATGACTTTATTTTTTAAACTACTCATAATACAACCTCCATGAAAAATTTTTATACATTGTATTTTATTACCCTTTTATCTAATTTTTATACATATTCTACATGTAGTTTTTTTAATCTTAATTTACAATAAATAATAATTTATGCAAAAAGAATGCATATTCATGTTATTGCCAATAAAATACTCAATTAAATTTTTTTTTAAAAAGGGTTAAAAGAGGGGTTGTATTTTAAATTTATAGTCTATAATGATTATTTTTGTTAATGATTAATTAGTTAATATGCATTATCTTGCAATTAGTATCTCCTTTTTCAAATAATATAATATACAATAATTATTGAGTATATTTTTTTATTTTTATTGCTTTTATTAATATCATTAAAAATTTTCTTTTTGAATTTTTAATCCATATTTTTATAAAAACGAACAAATTAATGAATGTGGATATTTTTTAACTATTAAGAGGTGATCATATTGGAATTAAGAGAAAAGTTAGACTTTAAAATAACAGTAGGTATAAAAGCAAACGATAAATTTAATTGGTATCACACAAAATCCAAAATATGGATTTTGAATATTGTTAAATTCGGGAGTTACTGCTTGGATTATGGCTATGATTTTGATTTGAGGGATCAAATGATTGAACGCTTTAATATAGATATTGTAAACATATATAAAATAAATGAATATCTATCAAATTTAAAGGAATACATAATAACAGAAGAACAATTAAATGCTATTGATCATATAAAACCTGATGTTTATTTTGATTTTGATAGCAAAACTATCTACATGAATAACAAGGAACTACTTTGTCTTTATAATTTTTTACCTATAGAATGGTCTTATACAGAAGAAAATCCTATCAAACACATACCAAAGCAGTACTTATAAATTATTAGATTCAAATATACTTAAAGAAAGATCTTAAAATAATCAAATAAATTATTTTAAGATCTTTTTAATTATAAATATTTATAATTATGTCACTTTTGATTCTAAACTTTAAATATTCATTATATATTTGTCAACTTTAATGTCTATCTATTTCTTCGTACTTAAAATAATATTTAATGTAGAATAATATTAATTTAGAAGGAGTTTTTCGAATGTTTAAAATAAAAAAGAATATAAAATCTATAATACTAACCATAACAAGTCTATTTGTCTTTTTTTCCTTTGCCTTCAGTTCAAAACTAAAAATAGTTAATTACGAAATAAAAAATAACAAAATAAAATCTAATATAAAAATTGTACTATTAACTGATCTACATAGTTGTAAATATGGAGAAAAACAAAAAGAACTTATCAATGCTATAGATCAACAAAATCCAAATATCATTCTTATGGCAGGAGATATTGCAGATAATAAAATTCCTCATGAAAATACTAGATTAGTGTTAGAATCAATTGGTAAAAAATATCCTTGTTTTTATGTTACTGGAAATCATGAAATTTGGGCAAAAGATTTTTTGGATATCAAAACTATGTTTAGAGATAACAATATAAATATATTAGAAGGAGATACAAAAATAGTTGAAATTAATGAACAAATAATAAATATAGCAGGAATTGATGATCCTTATATTGGTGAAGATTTATTCTATGAACAACTAAATAATTGTGGTAATAATATAATTAAAGATGCTTTTAATATATTATTAACTCATAGACCAGAAAGAATTAATAACTATCTTAAATATGACTTTGACCTAATAACTGCTGGTCATGCACATGGAGGTCAATGGAGAATACCTTATTTATTAAATGGTTTACTTGCACCAAATCAAGGTTTTTTCCCTAAGTATGCAGGTGGACTTTATAAGTTTGACAAAACTGATTTTATTGTAAGTCGTGGTTTAGCCAGAGAATCAACAAGAATACCAAGAATATTTAATAGACCTGAACTAATTGTTATAAATTTAAAAACTAATTAAAATAAAAAAAGGACTGTTGTACAACAGTCCTTTTAATACATATTTATAGTTATTAGATTAAGAATCTATTATTATATCTTTATTTGGCTTTAACAATTTATCATAAGAGCTTAGATCTTCTTTTATCGGTATTGTTATCTCAAACTCTGCACCATAATCAATTAAACTGTTATTTTTAATATCTCCATCCAATATATTATTAACCAAATTATATACAATATTCATTCCAATCCCTAAATTTTTTGTAGCCATTTTTTGTTTTGAAAATGGTTCAAATATATTAACTCTAGTTTCATCATCCATCCCTAAACCATCGTCTCTATACATAATAACATATTCATTATCCCTTTTTTCTAAAGAGATTTCTATATGAAGTATAGTATCCTCTACAAATCCATGTTGCATTGAATTTCTTATAAGTTCTTCTAAAATATACATCATGAGTCTAGGATAAGTATATAAATTATACCTAAAATCTGAAGCAATTTCAATATGATCAAAATAATCGATTTCTTTATATAGTTTCAATTTTATTTTACCAAGTGCTAATTCCAAATCCATAAAAATAGGTTTTTCGTTAAATCTTTCTATTGATATATCTTTAAATCCATCCATTATCCTAGTTGCTTCTGTTACCTGATCATATATAAGAATACTAGTTTTTTCAAAATTATTTAAAAACTCTATAAATTTTTCTTTTGTCATCTTCTTTCTTTCCAATGCTATTATAGCTCTTAAAACCATTTCTTTTAAGAAACTTGCAGATGTTAGGATATTTCCAATTGGTGTATTTAATTTGTGAGATAGTTGTTTGGACAACATATTTATACTAGCCATTTTATTCATTTCCAATATTTTTTTATTTGCATTTGCTAATTTTTGTGTTTTTTCATCTATTTCACTACCCATATGATCATTATGCTTTTTAATTTCTAATCCCATACTTTTTATAGCCTGTTGAATTGTTCCTATTTCATCATTTCTACTTCTTTTAAATTTAACTATAAAATTATTTGATTTTAAATTCTTCAAAACATAAACAATTTCTTCTATAGGTCTGATATATAAATCAGCAACTGGTATTGATATGAAAATTATCAACAATAAAAATCCAAATATTACAAATTGCAAGAAAGTTAATAATTCATTTAAATTTTTAAATACCTGATTTTTTGGTATTTGAAAAAATACACCCCAGCCAATTTCTTCAATAAATCCATATGATGTTAATTTATCAGTGCCTTCAAACATGTAAATATCAGTACCACTAAACCCTCTTTTTGCATCTTCAACTGGCTTTAGATGAGATAAATCTGTCATTTCTTCTACTAACTTTCTTCTTGGATGAGCTATTATTATTCCTCTTCTATCAACTACATAACCATAACCACCTTCACCAATTTTAGTTTTTTCTGCTAAATTACTCAAAAAATCAAGATCTATACTAGCACCCAAAACACCTACAATTTTATTGGGGTTTTCTATATCAAAAATAGGCATTGCAAGTACACTTATTGGCGTTTTTGTACTTCTTGAAATTATTGAATTTGAATAATAAACTTGTCCTCCAAATGCTTTTTTAAAATACTCTCTATCTGACCTATCTCCTAAAGTATCCAAATATGATGTTTTATAAAATTGATTTCCTGTTGAATCTATTACAAATATTTGAGAGATAAGCGAACTTTGCTCCACAGACATTCTAAGAAGTTCATCCATATTTTCAAACTTCATGCTTCTAACTTCATTTGAAAGTGATAATACTTGTATTGACTTTTCTAATTCATTTAATTGCGTAACCACAGTATCTTGGAAAATCTCTCTTACCATAGTATTATTTTCATATACTCTATTTTCCATATTTATTTTTAATTTATTTGATATTATATAAAAAAGAGAAAAAAACATTATTGAAAATAATATCAAATTTAAAATAATCATTTTAAATCTAATAGTTCTATATTTATTTAAATATTTGAATTTCAAAAAATTCTCCATATAATCAACCCCAAACAGAAATATATTTAATTTAAGTATTATAAATAATACCCAAGAAGAGTTAAATTATCATATTTTAATTCTTCTTGGGTATATATTTTTTAATTTATTTTTATTTTTTGATATTATTTTATGTCAATATATTTTCTTAATATTATTTATAAATATAATATTATTTATAGTCTAATGTTTTACCTTCTTCCAATCCTTTTATATCTTTGCTCAAAATTATATATTGATCTTCATCTAATCCTTCTAAAACTTCATAATAAGAACTTGTTTCAATTCCTAATTTGATATTTTGAATTTTTGCCTTTGAATCTACAATTGTCCACACACTATCTTCTCCTTCATATTCAAAAACAGCGATTTTAGGTATTTTTATCGAATTTTCTTTTTCATTTATTCTAAATTCACATCTAATTTCATATTCAGGCTTTAATATAGTGTTAAATTCCTCTTTGGGCTCTATTATTACCTTTACTTTTCTTTCTTCTAAACCCAATGAAGATATCGTTTTAGTCGCATTAGGTGCAATTTTTTTTACAATTCCGCTAAACTCAAAATCTTTATCTCGTCTTTCTTGAAATAATATAACTTCCATACCTTCTTTTATATACAAACTATCTTCCCAAAAAAGATAAGTTTCTATATTGTAATTCTCCTTCGAAAAAATCTCCATCAATTTTTGATTGATTAAATAATCTCCTACATCTAAATCAAAGCTAGATATAACTCCAGAAATAGGAGCTCTTATAATACTATCTTTTAATTTTGATTCTAGATTAGAAATAAGTGCTTTTGAAGCATTTTTTCTCCCTTGATAATAATTTTTTGAAATATTTTTGGTCTTATCTTTTTTAAGATTATCAAGTACTATCTGATTATTATCTAAAATAATTTTTGAACTATTAAATTCATCCAATGATATTCTAAAATCCTCTTCACTTATAGCACCGTCCTCATATAATTTTTTATTAGATTCAAAATTTCTTAAAGCTTTATCAAATCTAAGTTTTGATGAATTAATTATATTTTCTTGATTCTTTATCGCTATATCAAGTTCTTTTTCATAATATATTTTTTCTTCTCCAATTATTGAAGTCAAATTTGCTCTTTGATTTTTTAAATCATATGATATTGAATCACTTTTAATTTTTAATAATTTATCTCCCTTATTTACATAATCACCTTCGGCTACATATATTTCTTGTATTTTTTCTGCAAAAGGAGGATATATTGAAACTCTTTCTTTTGACTTTACATAACCATCCTCTTCTATTTTTTCATAAAAATCTTCTTTTATAATTTTTAAACTATCTACTTTAAGAGGCGTATAATAATTTTTTATTGGTATTATAAGAAGTACCAAAATCAATATTAATATTCCTATTATTTGATATTTTTTCTTCATAATAATCCTCCTATTCCCTATCTTTTAAAACTTCTACTATATCAAATTTCTTAATTTTTAAATATGATACAAATTGAGCAAATCTAACTGAAATTATAATCATTATAAAACTAATTATAAATGCATAATAAGAAATATTTGTAGGCATAGTATATACATCATTACTAAGAGTATCACTAAGTCCTACTAGCATCATCTTTGCAACAAAAATTGATAAAAAAGATCCAATTACAGTAAGACACCACTGTTCAAATGATACTATTAAAGACACTTCCTTAGAAGACATACCAAGAACCATCATCGATGATAATTCTCTTTTTCTTTCAGAGATTTGTATTATTGCACTATTATATACAACAGAAAATATAGTAACTATACCTATTGCACTCATCATAGCCATCATAAATGTATTACTTTGCATTAATTCTTCATTTTGAGCAATTATATCATCTATAAATTTTATTGATACTACTTTTGGAGTATCAAAATAGTCGTTTCTAATTTCACTTAATACCTCTTTGTTTGCATCTATAAGCACAGTATTTATAA
>JAOARY010000008.1 GCA_025210335.1 Peptostreptococcaceae bacterium
CTACTGCTGAAAGTGCTATACCATATAAGTCTGCCACTAAATACGATCCTATTATACCAATAATAATCATTATTATTGGCCAAGCTGTTGAAACCATTCCTACTGCAAGACCAGATATGATTGTAGTTGCTGGACCTGTCTCTGATTGCTTTGCAATTTTCTTAACTGAATTGTAATCTCCTGAAGTATATATTTCTGTAAGTTGACCTATTGCAAGACCAACTACAAGACCTAATACAACAGCATAAAAACCACTCAAGTTTCCTAAATACATTTTGGATAGGAAAAATCCAACTACAACTGTTATTATTCCAGATACATATGTACCCATTTTTAAAGCTTTGTGAGGATCACTTTTTTCGTCTCCCTTAACGAAAAATGTCCCTATAATTGAAGCTATTATTCCTGTTCCTGCTAATAATAAAGGAAATATTGCTCCATTTAAACCATATGAAAGTAAACCAAGTGTTATTGCTGATATTATAGATCCTACATAAGATTCAAATAAATCAGCACCCATACCAGCTACATCCCCAACATTGTCTCCAACATTATCCGCTATAACAGCAGGGTTTCTAGGGTCATCTTCTGGTATTCCAGCTTCTACCTTACCAACCAAGTCTGCTCCAACATCAGCAGCTTTTGTATATATACCTCCACCAACACGACCAAATAAGGCAAGTGATGATGCTCCAAGCCCAAAACCAGTTAAAATT
This sequence comes from Peptostreptococcaceae bacterium, assembly GCA_025210335.1. Lineage (GTDB taxonomy): Bacteria > Bacillota > Clostridia > Peptostreptococcales > Peptostreptococcaceae > JAOARY01. The sequence goes on from JAOARY010000008.1 coordinate 717, forward strand.
CTAGCTGCTTCTGAAGCTTCTTTATTCATAGTTCCTGTTAAAACATAATATAATATACTAATTCCAAATAAACCAAGTCCAACAACAGACATACCCATTACAGCTCCACCTGAAAAAGCTATACTTAAAGCTTTATTCATTCCACTTTCTTTTGCTGCATTTGCTGTTCTTACGTTTGCCTTTGTTGCAACTTTCATACCAAAGAAACCTGCTAGAGCTGAAAATAATGCTCCAACTAAAAATGCTACCCCTGTCATCAAATTAATTCCAAAAACAAGTATTAAGAATAATATAACTACAAATGGAATAAGAGCTTTGTACTCCCTTGTTAAAAAGGCCATCGCCCCTTCATGAATATAATTTGATATTTCCTTCATTCTGTCTGTTCCTACATCAACCCTATTGATTTTATTTGCTAAAGTATACGCAAATACAAGTGCTATAAGGCCGATGATTGGTGTAATTATTATTGCATTTTCCATTTACCTTACCTCCCTTTGTTACTTTTATATATTTTTGAATAACAATTTATTTAAAATTGTAGATTCCTAAAAAGTAAAAATATTTATATTTTTTATTTATTTTTGTTTAAAATATAAACATTATGGATAATATAAAATTGAATACAAAAATTATTACAGTAGATTATGGTTTTTTTTTATAATTTAATTATATCTTATCTTTTTTTGAAGTATTTTCCTCATAAAGTTAAAATAAATACAGGCTAAGCCTGTTTTTTTATTTTTTTGATTGTATTTTTTATTTAAATATTACTTATATAACTATCCTTGTATTATTAAAAGTCCAACAGCACAAACTATAAATAGCACAGCACAGCCAGAAGTAATTTTAGCAAATACTGAATCTAAACCTCTACCCTTAGTTCCCATCATTTGTTCAGCTCCACCAGCTATTGATCCAGAAAGTCCAGCACTTTTACCTGATTGTAGTAACACACTTCCTATCAATACTACAGATGTAACTATTTGCATTATAACTAAAAAAGTTTTCATAAAAACTCCTCCTAATTCAAAACTAATAACCTCTAAATTCAAAGGTATTTTCGCATAATTTGTAAATTTATATAACAATATAATTTTAACATAGAGCTTTTGATAAATCAATAAAAAAGCTTGAAAATGAATCAATAATTTATAATAAAATTAATCTTTTAAGGAAATTCCATTATAAGTTTTATAAATTATGGATTTTTCATATTTAAATTTAAAAGCATATTTAAATTCTAAAAAAATTTTGATATAAAAATAATTTTAATAATTGTTTTTTCTTTGATAATTAAATATTTAAAAGGCTGGTTAAAACCAGCCTTTTTAAGAATTTTATTTTTATTTTATTTTATTTTTAAAAGTTTATATTTATTATTTTACGTTATAGAAAGTATCTTTTCCTGGGTACTGAGAAACTTCACCAATCATTTCTTCAATTCTTAATAATTGGTTGTACTTAGCAACTCTATCAGTTCTTGATGGAGCACCAGTTTTTATTTGTCCTGCATTTGTAGCAACTGCTAAATCAGCAATTGTTGAATCTTCAGTTTCTCCAGATCTATGAGATATAACTGCTGTATATCCAGCTCTCTTAGCCATTTCTATAGCATCTAAAGTTTCTGTTATAGTTCCTATTTGGTTTAATTTTATTAATATAGAGTTTGAAGTATCAGAATCTATACCTTTTTTAAGTCTCTCTGTATTAGTAACGAATAAATCATCACCAACTAATTGGATTTTCTTTCCTAATTTTTCAGTTAGTAATTTCCATCCATCCCAATCTTCTTCATCTAAACCATCTTCGATTGAAACTATTGGATATTTATCAGCTAAGTCAGCGTAGAAATCAACCATTTGAGCAGCAGTTAATTTTCTATCTTCTCCAGCTAAGTAATATTCTTTAGTATCTTTGTTATATATTTCAGTAGCAGCAACATCTAATGCTAATCCAATTTCTTCTCCTGGCTTGTATCCAGCTTTCTTTATAGCTTCAACTATAACTTCTAATGCTTCTTCATTAGATTTTAAGTTTGGAGCGAATCCACCTTCATCACCAACAGCAGTATTTAAACCTTTAGACTTTAATACAGCCTTTAAGTTATGGAAAGTTTCAGCACCCATTCTTAAAGCCTCTGCAAAACTCTTAGCTCCAACTGGCATAACCATGAATTCTTGAATATCAACATTGTTATCAGCATGCTCTCCACCATTTAATATGTTCATCATAGGAACTGGTAAAGCTTTTGCATTTACTCCACCTAAGTATTGGAATAATGGTAATCCAACTTCTTCAGCAGCAGCTTTAGCAACAGCCATAGAAACTCCAAGTATAGCATTAGCTCCTAATTTACCTTTGTTATGAGTACCATCTAATTC
>JAOARY010000009.1 GCA_025210335.1 Peptostreptococcaceae bacterium
CATATATCATTTTATAGCACCACTACCACTATTTACAAATATAACTGCTTCCACAAAAGAGGCTATATATCCAGCGTTATCACAGTCTTTTATGCATTGGGGTTTTTTGGCATGGGCTATATTAGGAACTTTAAGTTCAATAATTTTAATGTATGGACATTATACAAAAAAAATGCCGAAGAACGGTTAGAGAACTTATTATAGCTGTATGTGTAATCTGTCCTGTTGTTACTAATTTTTGGTTTACGGTTATAGGAGGATCAGGAATATTTTTTGAATTACAAGAACCTGGTTGTATAACAACTGCTCTAAATAGTGCTGGAATGCCTGCTGCAATGATTGCTATAACCAAGCAACTTCCATTTGGTTTTTTTATGGCTAGTGCATTCTTATTTGTCACTGTATCATTTGTAGCTACAACGGCAGATTCTATGGCTTATACAATTTCAGTAGCGATTACAGGGGATGATAATCCAAAAGGAATAATAAGAGTTTTTTGGGCTTTAGTTATGGGTTTAGTTGCAATAATATTGCTAAGAATTGGTGAGAGTAGTATAAATTCATTACAATCATTTATAGTAATTACAGCAGTACCAGTTTCGATTATTTTATTTCCTACACTATATTTATCATTAAAAGTAGTAAAGGAAATGTATAGAGATATTAATAATAAAGAAGATAATAAAATAAAAAATTTAAATAAATATGCTAGTTAAGAACTATTATAGCAAAATAGGCAAAAATCTAAAAAAGTCTTTTTTTAATAGTTTTAGTGAAGTTTATAGATTTCTTATTAAATGTTGTTGGTGAAGACTTTGAGCAAGAAAATAATATGATTTGTGAAGATAGTATAAAAATGAAAAAATCATTTTTATACTATCTTTATTTTGTTTACATCTAATGAATTTGGCAAATGAAATTAAAATAAAGCGAATAAATATGTAAAGTTTTTTAAATACTTTGTAACTATATAATAAAAAATAAATGCTATAATGAATTCGTAAAAATAGTTTTAAGGAGATGACAATATGAAATTATATAAAAAATTTATGCTATTAGGTGTGAGTATATCTATGGTATTCGCAGCAACAGCATGTACTAATAATGAAGCACAAGTTCAAAAAGAAGAAGTTAAAGAAGAAATAAATAATGAAAATAATATGATTGAAGAAAATTCAAATAAAGAAGGTGAATTAGTACAAGTTTATGAAGTATTTGAAAATCCAGATTTATTAAAAGAGTTAACTGGTTTTGATGAGGATTTTAAAACATATTTAGAACAAAAGTCTATAAGTATAGTATTATTGGATGATGAGCAAAATATGTTAAATATGATTGATATATATCCAAGTAAAGAAGATCCAACATCGCTATATATTTATTCTACTAGAGAAGGAATAACAAAAGCTAAATTAGATTCTTATAATGGAAGTATGGATTTAAGTCAGTTTGAATATAGCTATAAAATAAAAAATAATAATAATTCAATAGATTCGCAGATGAAGGAAGTCGATTTTGAGTATGATTTATTAAAAGATGTAGAAAATTCACAAAAGAAATTAAAGGAAAAATTTGAAGGTAAAAAATTAAATACTTTAAATGAATATTTAAATACTTATAGTCCAGTACAGGTATTTACAAAGAAGGATTGTGATACAAAAATAGAAGTATATCCAATTGTTAGTGATATAGGTTATACTGCTAGTATGGCATTATATTTGATTGTAGATAAAGATGAAAACATAAAGGAACTTTATGTTGATGGAATTTATAAACCAAGCAAAGAACCACTTAAAATATTAGATTCTCAAAAATAAATAGAGTACATTTAAACTAAAATATAAAAATTAAATTAAAAAAACTATGATGTATTGTTCGCAGGTTTAATACAAACAATATATCATAGTTTTTTTATATAAGATAGATTTGTTTATTTATATTTAAAAATGTTGACCATTCTCAAAATAATGTTCTTCTTTCAAATTAGTAAAATTAACAGTAACATCATCATGAGGATATCTATTTACTAATTTTGTTATAAAGTTTGCAACTTCTTGCATTGTTTTTGAACCTCTATCAAACCATAAAATATCAATAAATGGCCACATATTTGTATTTTCTTCACCATCAAATATGAAAGTGCTATCAATATGTTCAATAGTGAAATAATCTCTTGGACATTCTATTATATCAACTAAACCATCTATTAATTCTTTACTAATTTCCTTAACTTCTTTTTTTTCAATACCTCTAAATCTTAAATGTGGCATAAATAACCTCCTATAAAATAAACTCTAATAATTATAACATTTAAAAATATTTTAAGTAAATAACTAATATATATCCTGATAAAAAAAGTCTGAAATTGACCAAGTATAATAATCGTGCTAAGATTTAGAATATATTAGGAATTTAAATATTTCTATATAAAAATATATGGGGGGAGTTGATTGAAATAAATACTAGACAATATTCAGATTATGCAAAACAAGTTTTACAAGAGGCAAAAAAAATAGCAATAAGAAAGGGTAATAGTGAACTTTCAGAATTGCATATACATATGGCTATTTTAAATCATAAAAGTTCAATAGTTGTAAGTATTTTAAAAGATAGAGAAATAGATTTGGATGTATATAAAGAGGATATTGATAAAGCAATTGATAAGTTGAAATCTCAAGATGGTTTATCAAAACTTTATTATGATCGTTTAACTCAAAAAATACTTTTGGTAGCTGAAGAACTTTCAAGAAATTTTTACGAATCTAATATAAAAGTAGAACATTTATTTTTAGCAATATTAAAAGAAAATAAGATTACAAGCCAAAGTATTTTTAAAAAATATAATATAGAATTCAATGAATTCAAAACAGATATATCAAAATATAAATCAAAAGCGTTATTAAATCCAAATAAAAATTCAGTAATAACTAAGGTGCTTTTAAAATATGGTAGAGATTTAACTTATGAAGCGAAAAGGGGAGATTTAGATCCTGTAATAGGAAGAGATGATGAAATAAGTAGAATGGTAATGATATTATCAAGAAGAACAAAAAATAATCCAGTTATAATAGGAGAGCCTGGAGTAGGTAAGACTGCTATAGTAGAAGGGTTAGCACAAAGAATAATCAATGATGATGTACCAGAATCGTTAAAAAATAAAAGTATTTATGCTCTTGATATGGCATCTTTAGTTGCTGGAGCAAAATTTAGAGGTGAATTTGAAGAAAGATTAAAAGAAGTATTAAATATAATCAGATCTTCAAAATCTCAGATAATAATGTTTATAGATGAACTTCATACAGTTGTAGGTACAGGAAATAATTCAGGGGGACTAGATTCATCTAATATGTTAAAGCCTATGTTAGCTAGAGGTGAGTTATTAACTATTGGAGCAACAACATTTGATGAATATAGAGAATATATAGAAAAGGATGGGGCTTTAGACAGGAGGTTTCAAAAGATTTTAGTAGAAGAGCCTAAAGTAAAGGAAACTATATCAATATTAAGAGGAATAAAAGAAAGATATGAAATGCATCATGGGATAAGAATATCTGACAATGCAATAATTGCTTGTGCAAAACTATCAAATCGATATATAAACGACAGATTTTTACCAGATAAGGCTATTGATTTGATGGATGAGGCTTGTTCTATGGTAAGAATTAGCATTGACACATTACCATCTGCACTAGATGAATTAAAAAGAAAAATAATGAAGCTAGAAATGGAAAAAGTATCAATAAGAGAAGAAACTGATGAACTGTCTAAATTGAGATATAAAGAAATAGAAAAAGAAGTTAAAAAATTAAATGAAAAGTATAAATTAGAACATAAAAAATGGAGTGAAGATAAAAAAATAGTTGATAAAACAAAGGAAGTTAAGTATCAAATAGATGAGGTCAAAAAAGAAATAGAAGAAGCAATAAGAAAAAATGATTTTGAGAAAGTTTCAGAACTTAAATATATAAAGTTAAAAAAATTAGAAGATGAAGAGTTAAAACTTAAGAATGTAAAATTTTCTTATGATATAAAAGAAGAAGTGTATGAGGATGATATATCTTTGATAGTTTCAAAATGGACAGGTATTCCAGTTAGTAGATTAACTCAAAGTGAAAAACAAAGACTTCTTAATTTAAAAGATTTGCTTCATCAAAGTATAATAGGTCAAGATGATGCTATAAAAAGTGTCGTAGATGCGATAATAAGAACTAGATCAGGTGTTGTAAAAGGAGAAAAACCAATAGGTTCATTTATGTTTTTTGGTTCAACAGGAGTTGGAAAAACACAACTTGCAAAAGTTATAACAAAAACATTATTTGATAATATAAATAATTTAATAAGATTAGATATGAGTGAATATATGGAAAAACATGCTGTATCTAGATTGTTAGGAGCACCTCCGGGGTATGTTGGATTTGATGAAGGAGGACAATTAACAGAATTGGTTAGAAGAAAACCTTATAGTGTTATTTTATTTGATGAAATAGAAAAAGCACACCATGATGTGTTTGATATTCTATTACAAATACTTGATGATGGAAGGCTTACTGATAATAAAGGTCGTACTATTGATTTTAAAAATACAATAATTATAATGACTTCTAATTTAGGTTCTAAAGAAATTATTGAAAATATTGATGAAAAAAGTGAAAATGAAGATGTAAAAGAAATAGTATTAAAAAAGATACGAAATACATTTAAACCAGAGTTTTTAAATAGATTAGATGATCTAGTGCTATTTAAACCTCTAAATAAAGAAGATATATCAAAGATATTAAAATTATATCTTAAAGATTTAAATCATGAGTTGGCAGATAGACAAATTAATATAGAAATAAGTAAAGAGGCATCAAGTATGATAGTAGAGGAATCATATTCAGTACATTATGGAGCAAGATCTTTAAAAAGATATTTTGAAAAAAATATAATAACAAGAATAGGGAAATTAATATTAGAAGATAAAATAAGAAATAATTCATATATATCAGTTGAATTTTTGGATGATGATTATAGTTTTATTGTTAAAAATAAAAAATAATACTTTAAAACTAGTTGATTTATTTTGATTTTAATTATAAAATAGAACGTATGTACGACTAAAATAAATTTAGGATGGTGATTAGCATGGAAGGTATAATAGAGAAAAATGATTATATAGAATTTACATTATCATATGAAGATGAAGATGAAAAAGGTCTTACGCTTATTGATTTATTTAAGGAATATTTTAAAAATAATGAAGTTTGTAAATATGAAAATCTTATAATCGGAGCTTGGGAAGAATGTTACGAAGAATCACCAAAAGAAGCGATAGATTTTATGATTGAGAATAAAGATTTATTTCCAAACTTAAAGAAATTATTTGTTGGAAATATGGATTATGAAAGATGTGAAGTATCTTGGATAACTCTTTGTGATTTAGGTCAGATTATAAACAGTTTTGAACTTGAAGAATTTAAAGTTAAAGGTTCTGTTGATTTAAGGCTAAAAGATGTGAAATCAGAAACTTTAAAATCATTAAGTTTTATAAATGGTGGACTAGGTAGTAACGTATTAGAAGATGTAAAAAATGCAAAATTAAAAAATCTTACTAAATTAGATATGTATTTAGGTGTTGAAGATTATGGTTTTGATGGTTCGATTGAAGATATAAAACCTTTTATGGATAAAAATTTATATCCAAATTTAAAATATTTAGGACTTAAAAATAGTCAAATTCAAGATGAAATATGTGAAGCTGTACTTAAATCAAATATATTAGCACAATTAGAAGTTTTGGATATGTCTTTAGGAATACTTTCAGATAAAAGTGGAGAACTTATATTAACAAATATAGACAAATTAAAACATTTAAAGAAATTTGATATCCATTTTAATTATATAAAAGATAGTTTATTAGAAGAATTAAGAGCTAAATTTAAGGATACAAATGTAGAATTTTTATGTGATAGATCAGATGCACAAGAGTATATTGATGAAGAAGATTATGATTATAGATTTCCATATATGACGGAGTAATAAATGATAAATTTTTTAATAATAGGAGATTTAAAAGGAAAGAGAGTGTCTTTTTTTATAAAGACACTCAAAATTTTAGGTATAAAAAATTATAATATATTATCATGGATTGATTTAATTAAAGATATAAATATTTTAGAAAAATATTTAAAAAATAATACAATAATAAAAATAGAACCACCAGAAAAAGACTTAGATATTTATAAAGCTTTTTTAAAAAAAGGATTCAAAGCAAATATAATAAGTACTAAACAAATAGATAAACTGAATTTCGATGATTATAAGATAATATCACCAAAACAATGGTTTTTTGGTGTGACTAATGTATTTGAAAATATAAAAAGCATAATAGATTCATCATCTTACAATATTTTTATGATGAATGATATTGATGAAGCAATTATAATGATGGATAAGAAATTATCTTATAAAAAACTAAATGATAATTTAGAATCTAAAAATTTTAATTTACCAAAGTTATATGATGTAAAAGACAGTTATTTACTGTTTGAAGAAAGGTATTTAAATAAAAGTATTAATGCTTTTATAAAATTGAGGTATGGATCAGGAAGTATAGGAGTACTTGCATATAAAAATAATCCAAAGAAAAATAAACAAGTATTATATACTTCATTAAAATATAAAAATAATAATTTTTATAGTGAAAAAAAAGTAAGAAAGTATGAAGATAAAAATGAAATAAAAATTTTATTAGATTGGGTATTAAAAAATGATGCACATATGGAGTCTTGGATTCCAAAATCTAAATATAATGACAAATCATTTGACACAAGAGTTTTTATGCTTAATCAAAATCCAAATTATTTAATATCAAGATTTAGTAATAGTCCTATAACTAATTTACATTTAGATAATAAAAGATTAGAAAGTAAAGAATTTTTAGCTGATTTAAAGATTAAGATTTTAAAGGATGCTTCAAGAGATGTAGGTAAAGTATTTGAAAAATCGCTGTTTATAGGGTTGGATATTGTAACGAGTAAAAGTTTTAAACCTTATATAATTGATGTGAATCCTTTTGGTGATTTATTTTATAATTTAAATGATGGAAAAAACATAATATATGAGAAAGAAATTAAATTGGCAATAAAAAAGTTAAGAGGGTGAATAGTGTGGATGTAAATATGAATGAAATAGTAGGTAATTGTGATATATTATTTTTATCTTTAGATACATTAAGATATGATGTGGCGAAACAGGAATATGAATTAGGTAATCTAAAAAATTTAGGAAAAGATGGTGCTTTTGAAAAAAGACATTCCCCAGGAAATTTTACATATTCATCTCATCATAGTTTTTTTGCTGGATTTTTGCCTACAAAACTAGATTATGAACCATTGAATAAGAGAAAATGGTTATTTTTAAATAAAAAAACTGGTCTTAATACACTTAGTAAGAAAAATGCATTTTTATTTGAAGGTAGTAATTTTATAGAAGGTCTAAATAAAGTAGGATATGAAACTATATGTATAGGTGGAGTTGTATTTTTTAGCAAGCAAGAAGGGCTTTATAACGTATTTCCAAGTATGTTTGAACAAAGTTTTTGGAATCCTAAATTTGGAGTGACTAATAAAGAATCTACTAAATATCAAGTTAAAAAGGCTATAAAGGTGATGGAAGAATTAGATGATAATAAAAGAGTGTTTTTATTTTTAAATATATCTGCAATACATGGACCTAATTATTATTATTTAGATGAATATAAAAATAATGAAAAATCTTATAATCCTTCAAAGAATATATTAGCTTCAAAATTGGATTGTGTTGAAAGTCAAAGTGCTGCTCTTAGATATGTTGATAAAGAATTAGAAATATTATTTGATTATATGAAAAATAGAAATAAAACATTTTGTATTGCTTTATCAGATCATGGAACTTGTTATGGTGAAGAGGGCTATTATGGTCATAATATATCAAATGAGATAGTTTATAATGTTCCTTATAAACATTTCTTCTTGTAAAGAGGGTGTAATAATGATTGATATAAAAGAGGTCTTAGAAGATCCATATAAAAATTATATATATTCATATCCACATAAAATGTCTTATTCAAAATTTGATAAAAAAATAAATTTAAAAGATTTATGGAATGATGATATAAGTGATTTGACATTATATATTCATATCCCGTTTTGTGCAAATAAATGTGGCTATTGCAATTTATTTTCAACTTCAGATATAAATAAAGATTTATTAGATAAATATAGTTACAAATTAATAGAAGAAATAAAAGCTATAGAAGAAATTTTTGGTTTGAAATTAAAGAATAATAATTTGTTTTCTAATATTGTATTTGGTGGTGGAACGCCTACAATCCTTTCAGAACTTAATTTGAAAAATATATTAGAAGCTCTAAAGTTATATTTGAATATAGATTTTTCAAAATCAAAATTATCAATAGAAACATCTCCAAAAACACTTAATAAATCGAAATTAGAATTATTAAAAGAGTATAATTTATATAGGATAAGTATTGGAATACAGAGTTTTAATGAAAATGAACTGATTAATATAAATAGATTAGAACCTCTAGATAAAATAGATGAATCTCTTGGTCTGCTTAAAAATAATAAGATAAAAATAAGAAATCTAGATTTAATTTATGGAATTGAAAATCAAAGCCTTGAAAGTTTTGAATACAATTTAAAAAAAGCAATATCTTATAATTTTGAAGAAATCTACTTATATCCTTTATATATAAGAGAAGAGACATATTTATATGATAAAACTAAAAAAAATATAGATAAAATGAAGCATCTATATGATTTTGCCTGTGAATTTTTAATAAAAAATAATTATATACAAACATCTATGAGGAATTTTATCAATAAAAATGTAAAAAAAGAATTGTATCCTAATTATAGTTGTCAAGAAAATAATATGATTGGTATAGGTTGTGGTGCAAGATCATATAAAGATAATATTCATTATTCAAGAAAATATGCAAGATTAAATAAAAATATAAAAAATATCATAAATGATTATTTACAAGAAAATGATTTTTTACATGCAAAGCATGGATTTAATCTTAATTTGGATGAGTCAAAACGAAGATATATACAAAAGTCTATATTAAAAATAACAGGTCTCAATTTAGATGATTTTAAAAATAAATTTAACTGCGATCCCTTTGAGTATAAAGAATTAGAGTTTTTATTATTAAATCAGTTTTTGATTAAAGAAGGAAATAGTCTCATTCCTACTAAAAAAGGATTAGCATATTCAGATTCGATTGGAAATTTATTTATATCAAATACGGTAAAAAATAAAATGTTAAATTTTAAAGAATAGAGGATTTTTTATGATTTATACTTTATATTATAGAAATTTTTTGAAATATTGTAATTATACTTGTGAATATTGCCCTTTTAAAAAATTTAAAGTATCAGAAACTAAGATAGAAAAAGAAATTAAATATCTAGATATGTTTTATAAATATTTAAAATCACAAAAAGATGAATTTAAAATATTTATAGCACCAAAGGGTGAATCATTAATATTTCATCATTTTAAAAAATTTTGTATAGATTTGAATAAATTAGATAATATAAAAGAAGTAGTTATACAGACTAACTTAACTACTGATTTAAAATTTTTAGATTCTATAGATAATAAAAAATTAAAACTTTGGATTACATATCATCCAACACAAGTTAATTTGGAAAAATTCATAAATAAAATAAAAATACTTGTAAGTAAAAATATTGATTTTAGTATTGGATGTGTTGGAGTTAAGGAAAATTTTAATGAAATAAAAGAGTTAAAACTACAATTAGATAATATTAATTTATATTTAGGTAAAAAGATATATTTATGGATTAATGCATATAAAGATGAAAAATCATATTATTCTAAAGACGATATAAAATTTTTAAACAAAATTGATATGTATTTTGATATAAATTTAAATAATTATAGCAATAAAAATAAACCATGTGCTACCAATTATAATGCTTTTATGATAGATGCAAATGGTGATATAAGAAGATGCTATAAAGATAATAAAAAACTAGGAAATTTATATGTAAATGATTTGAAAAATTTATCTGAAATTAAAAATTGTAATAAAAATATTTGTACATGTTTTATTGGATATAATAATATTCAAAATTTAAATTTGGATAAAGTTTATAAAAAAAGCGTATTAGCAAGGATTCCTTAGTTTGATTTAAACATGGAATATTGTCTAATAGAAATAAATTATATTTTTATCATAAAGAATTGATTAAAATATAAAAAAGTTATTAAACTAAATTTTTCATATAAGATATATTATAAATCAATATACTTTATGATTTTAGTTTAATAACTTTTTTATTTACATAATTTTAAAATATTAATTTCTTAAGTTAAAGCTCTTCCTATATTTTTAACAAAATCTTGAGTATTAGTAACAACAGAAGTTGCTGTTAAAGTACCTCTATCAGAAAGCTTATTAACTGCAAATTCTTGAATATCAACAGTATACATATATACTGGTCTTATAATCCCATCAAATTCATTATAAGAAGGTGTCATGTTTCCTGTTGCTATTGTAAATAATATAGTAGAAACCATTATTATTGTCGATGTTTTTCTTGTATGAACGCGCATAGCATCTTGTGCTTCATAAACATCATTATAAGTACCTGGTAGAGTAAATCTATCTCTTATAGTACCAGAAAGTACAAATGGAACATTACATTCAACACAAGCTTTCATAATTCCATCTTTAATTTTTCCAGACTTAACAAGTTCTTCTATAGATCCAGCTTCTCTAGCCATATTTATAGTTTCATAATAATTACCTAATGTATTTTGTTCTTTTATGAAAGTTTCTTGTCCCCAAGTAGTTCCAAAAACACCACATTCTAAATCAAATGCAGCAAAACTTGTTCCACATAATATTGAATCTACATACCCCTCGCGTATAAGTTTTTCTATAGCTTCTCTTGAACCTTTATCTAAACTAACAGCAGTTCCTAATACCCAAGTAACATAACCATTATTTTCTTTTTCGTTTTTAAGTATTTCATATAATTTATCATAATCAATAGAAAAGGCAGTTTCTCTTGAACGACCACTTCTAAAAGCAAATGTATCTGCTTCTTGTGAGTCTTCTAAGAATCCTTGAGTATAAACATATATACCTTCGCTACCATCTTCTTTTCTTCCTACTACAACCTTATCTCCAACTTTAAGGTTTCTAAATTCTACAATTTCTACTCTTTCTTTTCCAAGCTCATCTATAGCAACACAAACCGTATCCATTCTACTTTCAGTAGCTAAAACCCATTTGTTATTTATCTTAAAGTATTCAGGGAATACTGAAAGAGCATGATAATTAGCTGGAGAAACTCCTTCTTTTGTAACTTCAACTAAAGTGGCATTTGGAGCATTTACAAAAAAATCTTTAGTAAAATCTGGTGCTGTGTATTTTGGCATTTCAAAAGTCATATTAATCCCCCTAATCAACAGTTAATTCATCAGTAGCTTTTTTTTGTGATTCTTTATTTTCAACATATTCATTAACATTAACTTCTACTGGTTCAACTTCAAAATCTTCAACTGGTGTTAAAAGTGCTTTTTGAACATTAACAACAAAGTCTTGAACATTTGTAACAATATTTTTTACTGCAATATTTTCTCTAGCAGCAGAAACTTTATTAACAACGTTTTCAGTAACATCTATAGTATACATAAATACAGGAACAACACTACCATCTGCCTTTATTCTATAGCTTGAAGCAAGTTCTGCTGTAGAAACAGAATGAAGCATAGTAGCTAGACCTATTATTAGAGTAGCTTTATCAGTTTCAGATTTCATTGCATTTAATGCATCTGGTACATTAGAATAAACTTCTGGAAGTGGTCCATCATCTCTAATAGAACCAGCTAAAACATAAGGTATATCCAATTTATTTAAAGTTTTTATGAAACCATCTTTGATATTTCCTTCTTCTATGAATTTAGAAGTAGAACCTGATTTTCTAACTTCATTTAAAAGGTCTAAGTGATTATAATGACCCATTGGAACTGATACTTGAGTATAGATATTTTGACCTAAAGCAGTATCTAAAAAACCACCTTCTAAATCATGAGTAGCCATAGCATTTCCTGCTAATAATGATTGAACATATCCATTTTCAGCTAATTGTGAAAGACCTATTCTAGTGTCATAATCAAATACAACTGAAGGTCCTAAAACCCATACTATATGACCGTTATTTTCTTTTTCATGACGCATAAGCTCTGCTAAAAATTCATAATCTTTAGTAAATGAACTTTCTACTGATGTGAAAGGTTCTGATATTATAGATTTATCAAATCCTTCTTTATAAACTAAAATCCCTTCAGACCCATCTATTTTTTTACCAATTACAACTTTATCTCCTATTTTTAAGTCATTTAATTCTTTTATTATTATTGTAGAATCAGTATATACAGCAACACAATTTTGAGAATTGTGCTCTGGTAATATCCAATTCCCATTAGCATAATAGTAAGTTGGCATATGACTTGTTAAATAAAAACCACTAGGTGAAACACCTTCTTTAGTTACTTCTTGTGTTTTAATTTCTTTTGCATTTTTATATTTTTCTAAAGTAAAATCTGGTGGTGTAAATTTAGGTAATACAAATGACATAAAGATCCCCCTCATATAATATATATTATAAATTTTCCTTACAATAAATTTTGATTATAATTTTGATTTTTAGGAAAATTACAAAAACATTGATTTAATTATAACATTTAAAAGAGTTACTTTCTACCCCTAGTATGTTAATTATTTCATCTAATTCTTTTTGTTATTTAACCAATAAGGTTTATTCTAATAAGTATATTTTTATTTTTGAAATTAAATTAAATTTACAGATATTTTAATCATAAAAATAAGTTATCTTAAAATATTTTTATGATTTTAAGATAACTTATTTTTTATTGACCGAGTATATTATTAACTTCTTTTAGTTTATCTATTATTTTAATATTTTGTGGACATTTAGGTTCACATTGTCCGCATGATTTACAGTTTGAAGCTTTTTTTTCTTTTTCTAAAAACATCTTATATTTCATGCTTGGAACTTTTAAATCATCATACATTGAACTTTCATTTAATAAAGAAAAATTAAGTGGAATGTTAACACCAAAAGGACATGGCATACAGTATTTACAATCTGTGCAATTTACTTTTATTTTTGAATTATATACATTTTTAACTTTATTTATAATTTCTAACTCATTTTTTGTAAGTGTATTTGGATGAGATATTGAGGCTTCTTTAATATTTTCATCAATATGATTCATATCATTCATACCGCTTAACACCACTTTAATATTTTCATAATTCCATAGGTATCGAAGACCCCATTGAGCAGGAGTTTTTTTGATTTTTGCACTATCCCAAAGTTTTTTGACTTCATTTGGAATATTTTTAGTTAAACTGCCACCTCTAAGTGGTTCCATAATTATAAGATCTATATTTTTTTCTTTTGCATAATTAAGACCTTTAAGTCCAGCTTGATAATTTTCATCCATAAAATTATATTGTATTTGACAAAAATCCCAATCATAAGAATCTAGTATTTCTTTGAATAAATCAAAATCATCATGAAATGAAAAGCCGATATTTTTAATTCTGCCATCATCTAATGCTTCTTTTATGAAATCAAAAACATTATTTTTTTTATAGTTTTCCCAATAATTTTTATTAAGAGCGTGCAAAAGATAATAATCGATATAATCTGTTTGAAGGTTTTTTAACTGTTCATTTAAGTATTTATTCATATCATCCTGTGTTTGTATAAGCCAAGATGGAAGTTTTGTTGCTAGTTTAACTTTTTTTCGATAACCATCTTTTAGTGCTTCGCCAACAAAAGTTTCGCTATTACCATCATGATATGGATAAGCTGTATCTACATAATTAACACCATTATCAATTGCAAATCGAAGTTGTTTTTTTGCCTCATCTTTATCTATTTTTGAATTATCATCTCCAATAATAGGAAATCTCATACAGCCATAACCCAAGATAGATACTTTTTCTTTATTTTTTCCTAATTCTCTATAAAGCATATCATACACCTCTTTTACTTATTTTCAGGGTATTTATATTAATAAAAACCTATTAATTATTATATTCCCCTAATAATAAGATAATCACAGTTTATTTAAGAAGTTCATTTTGTATAAGTTGTAATACAAAAGTTTCTCTTTCGACAGAAAAACCCATAGATTTTTCTTTGTTTGAGATAACATCTAAATTATGTTTTATAGCTTCTTCGATGTCAACCCATTTGACTTCCATTCCATTAGCTATTTCATAATCTTCAAAATTAGGTTTTTCTAAAGGGCTATTTAATTTACAAATATAAATATAAGATAACATATGCATCAAATCATATTCTTTCTTGTAATGAGGTCTATATTCTTCTGTATATCCATATTCTTTTAATATTTCTATATCTTTAGCACCAACTTCTTCTGCTAACTCTCTTTTTAAACCATTTATAATATCTTCACCTTCGTCTATTCCGCCGCCAGGAATACTATAGTCATTATATCTTTTTGTATATAATAATAGTATTTTTCTATCATCTAATATAATTCCTCTGGCTGCTTTTCTTTCAAATATATTACCCTCTAATGTTTTTAAATCATTATGAATCATTTTTTTTATTAATCTCAAATTAAATACCTCTCTTTTTTTATTTATTTAATTACCATTATATATTTTATCATTTGAAAAGAAAAATTATAATAAATATTAAAAAAATTTTAGAAATTTTGTTTAAATATAAAAATATTAGGTATTATATATAATGGTTTAAATACCTAATATTATAAAAAAATCAAGGAGGTTTCATTAATGGAAGCACATGAAAATGTAATTAATTTTGAGGCAGGCAGAAATATTAATTCGGTAGAATTTACAGAGATGGAACATATTATAACTGAAAATCAACCTTGGGGTGGAGTTACTTGTGCGCACATAGACAAAACTACTAGAGTAGGTATTGTAGCAGGAAGACATGGTTCAAAAGATTGTGCACAGTGGTTTAGTAGTTCGGTTAATAACAAATATGAAGATATGATTCATACAATGGGTGGAGATAATATACCTGGGAAATTAAATTTTGCTGTAAAAGGTAAATTAACTATAAATGGAGATAGCTATGAGGTTTGTATAGGACAAGGACATCATGGTGATAATAACAATTGGCATATTGCTTCAACTGAAATTTTAGCTGATGGTGATGCGAAAAATGGAACTATTGGAAATAAATATAGATTAGAACAAGATGGAACTCATGGTTTTAGAGTAAATACTAGTATATCATAAATAAAAAATCTGTGTGAAGTGATTAGAAATCAATTCACACAGATTTTTATTATTTTATAACATCTAAATCCTTTTTTATTTTTCTTTTTTCTTCATACATTTTTTGGTCAGCCTCTTTAATAAGATCATCTACTTGTGATTTTTGCTTATTATCGTAATCTACAATACCATGACTAACACTTATTACGTAAGGTCTCTTTTCATTTTTATTTATATATTCATATTTATCTAATACTCGATTCCACACTTTTTCAGTATCTTTAATATTGATTCCATTAAATACTATTAAAAATTCATCACCACCAAGTCTGATTATAAAATCTTTATTTCGGATTGTTGATTTTATAGTTTCAACAACACTTATTATGAGTTCATCTCCCATTTTGTGACCTAGATTATCATTGACATCTTTAAGTCCGTTGATATCTATAAAACAAAGGCTTACTAAAAATGTCCTTCTTTCATCGGATGGAAATAATGAATTTAATTTAATAATGCCAGCTCTTCTATTGTAGGATTTTGTTAAGACATCATATTCTGAATAATATTTTATTCTTTTATAGGTTTTCCTATTTATATATATTAAAAACCCAATTATTGATGATGCGAAAAATAAAAATACAAAATATAAGCTATTTTTTTTAAGTACATCTATTAATAAAGATTTTAAATCATCTGTAAATATTGAATTATTTTTTAGATTTCTTGGAACATGGGAAATAATATACCAATTTTTATCATCAAAAACTATTTTGTTAATATGATTTTTATTATTAGAAATTATTTTATCATCCAATGATATTTTTTGTGATGTAAAAAGACCGTTTTTAGTAATCAACTGAATATAATTATTAGAGTTTTTTATATTATTCCACTCAATTGAATAAATTTTTTCAAACGAATTATCTTTTGAATTTTCAAACATAAAACCCCATTCTAAATTAATATTTTCATTTGAAATAAAATAACCATCAGAGTTTAAAAGTGAGAGTGAACCAGAAGAATAGGTAGCCAAATGTTTAAATGTATCTAAGGAATCTTTTGCTAAATAATTTAGAATTATTATTCCTTTAAACTTATTGTTATCATATAGTGGAACAGATAATCTCAAAACAGGTTTAAAGGGTATTTCAATCTTATTATTTTCTTTATTTAAATCAATTTTTGAGATATATACAAATTCAGGACCTAATTTAGATGTTTCTTTAAAATAGTATCGATCGCTTTTATCTTGCAATTTGTTATTTGAAACTATATAGCTGCCATTTTGGGAATTGTTTATTCTGATTTTTTCCATACCATTTTCATCAATATACCTAATTTGATCATAATATCTTTTTTGATTAGAAAAAATACTCCAACTATTAGATACTGGTTTTAAATTATTTTCTAATAGATCTTTTTTAAAATTATGATGTAAATAATATAAATCTGAAAGAATATTATTGAGTTCTTTTCCCATATAGTCTATTTGTATGTTTACACCTCTTTGTTCACTTTTCATAAGTTCATTAAAATTATAAACTCTTATTTGTCGTTCTATAACAAAGAGGATGAAAAAGGAAGACATATATATGATTAAAAAAGACATAATAAAATAATATAAACTTTTTAATTTTCCTAATTTTATATTGGTCATAAAAAATCCTCCTATCTATGCCTAATAGAAATATATATACCCATTAATCCTATTAAATATAGATAAATAATATATTATTTTTATATAATATCATTTATCTAAAAAAATAATTCTAGTCAAAAAAATAGCTATAAGATAATTTATCTTATAGCTACTTAAAATATACTTATAAAAAATTATATTTTATTATAATTTTTTAGAGAAGGCTGCAAATAAAGCTATTATAGCAACACCCATTACCATTATTGCACCATATCCTGTTTGGAATCCTGCATATATACCACCGATAGCAACAACAAATATAGTTGCTGGTATAACATATTTAACTATCGAATACCAAAGTTCAAACATAGGAAATGATACTTCTCCATTATTTGTAATCTCATTTTGTAAATCGCTTTTATTAAGTCTCCAACCTGCAAATATAGCGATAAACATACCACCAATAGCAAGGAATATTTTATCAGTAAGTTGATCAAATATATCAAATGCACCAACACCAAATACTTTAGGTCCAACTCCTCCAAGAGATAATGATGCTAGGATACAAAGTAATATCATTGTTGATGATGCAGATAAAACTGCCTTAGGTCTAGTAAATTGTTTCTCATCAATTAAAAATGCTACAACAACTTCTAATAAAGAAACTGAAGATGTAAGAGCTGCAACTGTTAAAGCTACGAAGAATAAAAGTGCAAACAGCATACCAATAGATCCCATTTCAGCAAATAATGTAGGAACTACAACAAAAACTAAACCAGGTCCTTGTGTTGGAGCAATATTAAATGCAAACATTGCTGGGAACATTGCAATACCTGCTAAAAG
>JAOARY010000010.1 GCA_025210335.1 Peptostreptococcaceae bacterium
AATTTAGAGAATGCTAAAATATACGAAATTACAAAGTAAAGTAATCGTATATATGTACCGATGGCTAGTCGGGAATTAACGACTGTGAAGTGCTATACAAACGAAAGTAGTATATTCTTATAAATTACGAAATCGAGTACGTTGAAACAGTAATAATCTCGATATGGGTACTTTTGTCCATATTTTGAGTAGCAGTTCAATATTATAATGTTCGCTATATATATTGTTAATTTCACATACTTTATCAGATTTTATTTTACAAACAGATAATACCACAAAATTAAAATCAGAACTTAAATTAAGTAGTAAGGAAATGAGATTATTCATTTTCTTACTACCTTTGTTTATTATATTATTTTCTTGCTAAAACTCTTCACCAAATCCTTTTTATAAAAAATCTAAATGATAAGTTTGTATTTCTATTTAGTTTTTTAGCCAAAAAATTTTTTTGCTATATCAACAGATTCCTTTGCATCCTTAGCATAAAAATCAGCTCCTATTTGCTTTGCCAATTCCTTTGTAAGCACAGCTCCACCTACAAAGAATTTGACATCCAAATTAAGACTTCTAATATAATTAATTGTTTCTTCCATAGATTCGACAGTTGTTGTCATAAGTGCTGA
The DNA here is from genome assembly GCA_025210335.1 of Peptostreptococcaceae bacterium. Classification (GTDB taxonomy): domain Bacteria; phylum Bacillota; class Clostridia; order Peptostreptococcales; family Peptostreptococcaceae; genus JAOARY01. The sequence continues at coordinate 624 of JAOARY010000010.1, forward strand.
AAGCCCTACTAATTTAGCATTTGTTTTTATTATGCTCTGCTTTATAACTTCCTTATCCACATTCTTACCAAGATCTATAATATCATAACCATAATTACTAAGTATGAATTTAACTATATTCTTTCCAATATCATGTACATCACCTTTTACGGTAGCCATAATTATTTTATTATTATTTTTAAATTCACTACCTTTATGATCTTTTTTTATCCTATCAAATAAAACTTCTGCTCTTTTGGCTGCATCTATTAATTGTGGCAAAAATATTACTTCTTTTTCATAATCATCCCCCACCTTATCAAGTGCAGGTATAACATATTTATTTATTATATCAAGTGCTTTTAGATCAAGGCTTTCATACTTTTTTATAATTTCTTTTTGAGTACCATTTATTATCAAATCATATAAAGATTTTTCGTCTTCATCTTTTTCATTTCCTAGTACTCTATCATAATCATCCTTTATTTTTAGAAATTCATCTACTGAGTTTTTATGTCCTTTTAACAGCCTTGATACTCTTATACATTCCATTATTTCTTTATTTCCTGTATTGACTATTGGAAAATTAAGTCCACTATATAATGCCATTGCTAAAAAGGTCTTATTTATTTTTTCTCTTTTTGGTAGACCAAATGATACATTTGATACTCCTAAGGTTGTTTTTACTCCAAGTTCATTTTTTATAAGTTCTAATGATTTTAGAGTTTCTAATGTATTTTCTTTTTCCTTTGATACTGTTAATGCTAATGGATCTATTATTATATCTTTTTTATCTATTCCATATTCTTTTGCTTTATTTACTATTTTTCTAGCTGCATTTAATCTACCTTCTTTAGTTTGAGGTATTCCATTTTCATCTAAGGCTATTCCTATTATACATGCCCCGTATTTTTTTATAAGTGGCAGTATTTTATCTAAGGATTTATCTTCTGCTGAAACAGAATTAACTATTGGTTTTCCATTGTATATTCTAAGTGCTGATTCTATTACCTTTGCTTTTGATGAATCTATTTGTAATGGCAAATCTATTATACTTTGAATTTTTCTAATCATATTAGTTAAATTAGATACCTCATCTGTTTTTGGTATTCCTGCATTTACATCTAATATTTTAGCTCCTTCATTCTTTTGTTCTATTGCCATATTTAATATATAGTCATAGTCATTTTTAAGTATTGCTTCTTTTAACATTGGTTTACCTGTTGGATTTATTCTTTCTCCAACTGGATATATCAAATCCTCTAATACTATGGATTTTGTTGGTGAAGATATTATTGTTATATCTTTATTCTTTATTTGTTTTACTTTTTTATCTTTTATTAGATTTTTTAATTCTTCTATATATTTTGGAGTTGTTCCACAACATCCACCGATTATTGATACATTAAGGTCTAAAAATAATGATACATCATTTTTGTATTCTTCTTTAGTCATTTTATATACAGTTTCATTCTTTTCTATAGTCGGTATTCCTGCATTTGCTTGTACCATTATTGGAGTTGATGCATATTTTGATAATTCTTTTAATAAATTATACATCCCTTTTGGCCCTAATGAACAGTTAAATCCAAGTGCATCTACATTAAGCCCTTCTAATACACTTATCATTGTCTTTATATCATTTCCACAAAATGTTCTTTTGCTTTCTTCAAATGACATAGTACAAACAACAGGCAAATCGCAGTTTTCTTTAGCTGCCAATACTGCTGCTTTGGCTTCGTATACATCTGTTATTGTTTCTATTAAAATCAAATCTACATGGTCTTTTGCTATTAATATCTGTTCTTTAAAAGCTTCATAAGCATCTTCAAAACTAAGCTCCCCCATTGGTTCTAATAACATTCCAAGAGGCCCTATATCATAGGCTATATATTTTGGATTTGCTGATTTTGCTCTATTTATAGCTTCTTTTATTATTTCATTTAAAGAATATTTACTATCTGTTATCTTATATCTATTTGCACCAAAAGTATTTGTTGTTATTATATCTGCTCCTGATTCTACATATTCTTTATGTATGGCTTCGATTATTTCTTTGTTATCGATATTCAAATCTTCTGGTATATTATAATTTTTTATTCCTTTTTTTAATATCATTGTTCCCATTGCCCCATCAAAGAGCAAAAATTCTTTGCCTATTTTATCTCTAATCACAAGAATTGTCCTCCTTATTTAGATAACACGTGAATCTTAGATTACAGTTTTCACATTTTTTAAGTTTTTTGGTCTTCTTATCACTTATTCCTATAAAGGCTGTTATTGATTTCTTTGGTGTTAATATATTTGATGATGATAAATAAAGACCAATACTTTTTTTAGTATCTAATAGTTTTATTATTTTCTTTTGTTCTTCCAACAAAAAATCTCCATAACCACAACTAAATCTAGATGTTAAATATTTTTTATTTGGTTTTAGAGTTTTTTCTACATCTTCTTGTATTCTATCACAGAATTTTTCTATATATGAAGTAGCAAATGCATCTAATATTAATGCTTTTAACATATCATTTGTTTGGTACATATTTATAAGTCTTTCTATCTCAAATCCTACACTCAAAGCTATTATCATCACTTCTTCACAGTCTTTTAGATGCTTTTTTAAATCCTTTGATTTAAAATCCAAATCATTATCTATTAGATTTATTCCATCTTTTTTTAATTTGAATTTAAATTTTTTGATTACAAATTTTTCTGATATGTGTTTTTTACCCTCATTAATAGTTTCTTTAATAGTATTTTCTAAATCTTTATTTATAATTTGGTTTTTATATCCCAAATAATTAAGTACCTCATCATACATTTTATTCCCACCTTTTTAAACACTCTTAATAGCTATATCCATCTTTTATTTATTATTTTTATTTCCTGATATTTTTATAATTATATATTAATTTCTTTATATTTATTTTTGTTCTTAATTAAATTATATTTGAATTTAATTTGATTAGAGGGTCTATATTATCTTTTATTTTTTTAGTTATTTCGTGATTATTTAATGTATATAGATGTATCCCCTTAGTCTTGTAACTAAGTAAATCTATTATCTGTTTTGAAGTATATATTGTTCCAGCTTCTTTTAGGGCTTGCTTATTATCTTCATATTTGTTTAACATTCTAAGCAAATCTTTCGGAACAGAAGCATTTGATAGACTTATTATTTTATTTAATTGTTTTTTATTTGTAACTGGAATTATTCCTGGTATTACTTCTATATTGATATTCTTCTTAACTAATTTATCCTTAAACTCATAGAATCTTTCATTTTCAAAGAATAATTGAGTTATCAAAAACTTTGCTCCTGCTTCAATCTTTTGTTTTAGATGTTCTATTTCCTCATCTATATTAGAATTAATGCTATGTCCTTGTGGATAACAAGCTCCAGCAATTACTATTTCTTTATTCTTTGATTTGATATACTTAGTTAAATCTTTTGCATATTCAAATTCAATTTTTTTATTTATATCTTTATTAATATCTCCTCTTAATGCTAATATGTTTTTTATATCTCTTCTTTTAACTTCATCCAAAATCTCATCAATCTCTTCTTTTGAAGAATTAATTCCTGTTAAATGAATCATAGGTTCTATATTATATTCATCCTTTATAACTGATGCGATATCTAAAGTCTCTAAGCCTCTTTTAGTTCCACCTGCACCATAAGTTATACTTATAAAGTCTGGATTTAGTTTTGATAATTCAAATAACATTTCATAAATTTTTTTGTTTGACCATTTTTTGAATGGAAAAATCTCAAAAGATAAAGTAAAATCATTTTTTTTATAAAGTTCGTCCAAATACATTTTCATCTCTCCTTGTATAAATAATTTATAAAACTCTTACAATGAAAAATGCTTTGGATTTTTTCTAAATAATTTTATGTAAATAAAAAAACTACTTAGAAAAGTAGTTATAATCAAAAACACTTTTCTCATCTTTCAAAACATAAGTTTTGCAGGATTTAACACCGTGCCAATTGGTCGGTTGTCGGGCTTCAAAGGGCCAGTCCCTCAGCCTCTCTTGATAAGAGTCATATTTAATTTTTAAGTTTTTTTAAATATTTAAACTACATAATATTCTTTTATGATAATGAATAAAAATAATAGTTTTTTTAAATATTTTATGTTGTTAACGATTATATAATGCTTTATAAAAAAAAGTCAAGTATTATTTTTTTTATTAATTTATTTTTTTTATTTAGCTTTATTAGTATTTCAACGAATTTTTGCTTTAAATTTTTATAAAATTAAAAATTTTAATAAATTATCGCTTGACAGTTATTTTTATTTGTTATACAATTCATTTCAAATACTTTTAAAAAAAAAGTAAACACATACAAATATAAATATAATATAAATATAATTTTTTTAATTTCTTATACAAATATGAATTTTAATTTTTTAAATTGAATAGAAAATTGATAATAATTTTATCAATCACTCATCAAGAGAGACTGAGGGACTGGCCCTAAGACGTCTCGGCAACCATCTATGATCATCTATCATGGATAAAGGTGCTAATTCCAGCAAGTTTAAAACTTGGAAGATGAGAAAAGATATTAATAAAGTGAAGTAATTCGTTTTATCTAAAGATCCTTTCTCATAAAGGGTCTTTTTTTATTATCTAAAACCCTTTATACACTTAGTATTTTAAGTTTTAACTTTTGTTTAAAAAACTAATAGATATTTTATAAATCGAAAAAAAATATAAAGGAGAATTATTATGAATAATGTAAATATAGGATTTTTGGGATTTGGTGTTGTAAACAGCGGAGTTTATGATATTTTAACAAAAAATAAACAGAGGATATTAAAATCAACTAATAAAAATATAATACCTAAAAAAGCTCTTATTAGAGATATCTATAAAAAAAGAAATTCAACTAATATGATATTTTCTTCTAATCCTTTAGATATTGTTGATGATCCAACTATTCATATAGTTATAGAAGCAATGGGCGGAATTGAATTTCCAAGAAGATGTATCTTAAAAGCTCTTAATAATAAAAAACATGTTATAACAGTTAACAAAGCTGTTGTATCAAAGCATCTTGATGAATTTTTAAAAGTTGCAAAAGAAAATAATGTATTATTTTTATTTGAAGGAAGTGTTGCTGGTGGTACAAAGATTATAAAACCACTTATTGAAGAATGTAGATTTGATTCTATAACAGAAATCAAAGGGATACTAAACGGAACTACTAATTATATATTATCAAAGATGTATAACGAAAATATATCTTATGATGATTGTTTGAAAGAAGCTCAAAAACTTGGTTTTGCTGAAGCTGATCCTACTGATGATGTTAAAGGTATTGATGTAAAAAGAAAGATAAATATCTTATCTTCAATATCAAAAGGTGTATTTATAGATGAAGATCTTATAGATGCTAGAGGTATTGATGATATTAATCTTCTTGATATAAAAGCCTTCAAAAAACTTAATTTAATCCCTAAATTAATTGGATATTTTAGAGATTTAGAGGTTTTAAATATAGGTGTTAGCCCTATGTTAGTTGATAATTCGCATGTATTTTCTAATATCAATAATTCTTTTAATATAGTCAGTCTAAAAGGCGATACTAAGGATTCTTTATTTAGTTCACTTGGAGCTGGAAGTCTTCCTACTGGTAGTGCAATTTTAAATGATTTGATGGATATATTAAATGAGAAAAATTTTGATATAGATATTGAAAAGAATGAATTAGATATAAATAGTAAATTAGATGGTGATTATTATCTAAGACTAAAGAAGAATAGAGAAATTTCAAAAGATTATAAATATGAAGTGATAGATGATAGTGATGATAATTATAATTGTTATAGAATCTTTGATACTAATAATGAATATCTTAAAAACTTCTGCTTAGAAGATGAATTTTACTGTCATATCTTAAAAGGAGCTGTTTAGATTGGAGATAGTGGTTAAAAAATTTGGAGGATCATCTGTATCTTCTTTGGATAAAATAAAAAAAATAGCTAAAAAAATATGTGATAATATAGATTCTAAAAAAGTATTAGTTGTTGTTTCTGCTATGGGTGACACTACAAATAATCTGCTTGATATGGCATCTTTAATTAGCAAAAATGCTTCTAAAAGAAATCTTGATTCGCTATTATCAATAGGGGAACAACAAACTGCATCACTTCTTGCAATGGCAATTGAAGATCTTAATTATAAATCCATATCACTAACTGGCTACCAATGCAAAATCAAAACAGATTCTTTTTATAATAATGCCAGTATATTAGATATTGATACTTCTAAAATATTAAATCATTTTAAAAATAATGATGTACTTGTAGTTACTGGTTTTCAAGGTTTTGATGAATTTGATAATATAACAACTTTGGGTAGAGGTGGTTCTGATACATCTGCTGTAGCTTTAGCAATTGCTTTGGATGCTTTATATTGTGAGATATATACTGATGTTGATGGAATATATTCTTTTGATCCAAGAAAAATAGATAAAGCTAAACATATATCACAAATATCTTACGATGAAGCTCTTGAAATGGCTTATTGCGGTGCTAAAGTACTTCATGATAGATGTGTTAAATTAGCTTCTTACAATAATTTAAAAATATATGTTAAATCTACATTTGATGATAGAAAATTTACTTTGGTAAGTGGAGGAGATAATATGGAAAAGTTTAAGGTTAAAGGTATAGCTATTCAAGATAATTTGGTCAAATTAAATATAAAATATGATAATCTTTTTAGACTATTAAATTTCTTTAGAGATAAAAAAATAAATATAGATAATCTATCTACTTATGATTCTAATATATCTTTTTCATTATCTAAAGAATGTTATTTAGAGGTTGAAGATGAACTTAATTTATTTTTAGATAATATTGATGTTGTTTATGATTTGGTTAAGGTCTCTATTATAGGTTTTGGAATCAATGAGAATTTGGATATCACTAATAAAATATTAACTGAACTTAAAAATTATGATATTCATCTACTCTCATCTTCTGCTTGTAGGTATTCATTTTTAATAGATGAGGATTCTTCATTGCAAATTGCACAACTATTACATTCTAATCTTGTAGAATCACAAATAGTAGCTTAATTTTTTATATTAAATTAATTTGTTTCTAAAATAGTTTAATATAAATCAAATTTGCTTATAAAAGGTACACAATAAATATAGATTATACAAATATGAATATATACAAATATAAATATAAATACTAATAAAAATATATAAATTTTTTTAATTACAAAATACTTAGTTTTAAAGGAGGACAATATGTTTAAGGATATTGAAACATTATGCGTACAAGGTGGTTATGAACCAAAATCAGGAGAGGCTCGAGTTTTGCCAATTTATCAAAGTACTACTTATAAATATGATGATCCAAAGCATCTTAGTGATTTATTTGATTTGAAAGCTGAAGGTCATATATATTCGAGGATTTCTAACCCTACTTTAGATGGATTTGAAAAAAAAATGGCCTCATTAGAAAATGGTGTTGGTGCTGTTAGTACTTCATCAGGAATGTCAGCTATACTTTATAGTATTTTAAATCTTTGTAAAGCTGGTGATAATTTTATTTCTTTGGCTTCAATCTATGGTGGAAGTCATACATTATTTACTACAACTCTTAAAGATTTTGGTATTGAAGTTAGATTCTTAGATATAGATTATACAAATGAAGATTTTAAATCTCTAATTGACGAAAATACCAAATGTGTATTTGGAGAAAGTCTTACAAATCCTAATTTAGAAATTCTAGATATTAAAAAACTTTCAACATTAACAAAAAAATTTAATTTACCACTTATTATTGATAATTCTCTTGCCACTCCATATTTACTTAGACCAATTGATTATGGTGCTAATATAGTTGTTCATTCTGCAACTAAATATATCGATGGTCATGCAAGCAGTGTTGGTGGAATTATTATAGATGGTGGAAATTTTGATTATACGGATTCTAAATTTGTAGATTTTAATAAGGAAGATAGTTCTTATCATGGAGTTATATATACAAGAGATTTCAAAAATCTTTGCTATATAATTAAATTAAGAGTTCAATTGCTTAGAAATATAGGTTCAACTCTAGCACCTTTTAATGCTTATCTTTTTAATTTAGGTCTTGAAACTCTTCACCTAAGAATGGAACGTCATAGTCAAAATGCATTTAGATTGGCTCAGTATTTAGAAACTCACGAAAAAGTAGCTTGGGTTAATTATCCAAAGCTTGAGTCCAATAAATATTATGATTTATCTAATACTTATCTAAAAAAAGGTGGTAGCGGAATACTTTCATTTGGTCTTAAAGGTGGATATGAAGCATCTTTAACTCTTAGCAAAAATCTAAAATTAGCAAATTTAGTTGTTCATCTTGCAGATGTTAGGACTTCTTATTTACATCCAGCTAGTACTACTCATAGACAATTAAGTGATGATGAGCTTAATAGAGCAGGAATTAAAAAAGAACTTATTAGGATTTCTGTTGGTATAGAGTCTTTTGAAGATATTAAAAAAGATTTTGAATTAGCACTTTCAAAGATTTAGGTGATATTATGGCTATTATTATTAATAAAGATTTGGATATAAAAAGACTTAAGGAAAGTAATATAAATTATATACTCAAACCAACCAAAGAGCCTATCTATTCTAAAAATAGATTAAATATCTTGATACTTAATCTAATGCCTAAAAAACAAGAAAGTGAATTTGATCTTCTTAAATGTTTTCCAAGTAAAAATGACTATGATATTGATTTTACTTTTTTAAAGTTACAGACTCACAAATATAAAAATACTAATATATCTTATTTGGATGATAATTATTTGAGTTTTGAAGATATTAAAGATTTAAATTTCGATGGATTTATAATGACAGGTGCTCCTATTGAGCATCTTGATTTTTTGGATATTTATTATTTTGATGAATTAAAAAAAATATTTTCTTATGTAAAAAATCATATAAAATCAAGAATTTATATCTGCTGGGCAGCACAAGCTTTTTTGTATAATGAATTTAATGTGGATAAGAAATTAAAAGATGACAAAATTTTCGGATTTTTTAAACATTTTATCCACAATTCATTTCTTTTTGATGGTATAAATGATATAAATTTAGATGAATTTTATATACCTCATTCAAGATATTCTTATAATTTAAATATTGATTTAAAAAATATTAAAAATTTAAATATAATAGCACAGTCAAATTCAGTTGCAGATATTGCTATTGCTGAAATAAATAATTATAAAGATATATTATTTTTTGGTCATTTAGAGTATGATAATTTAACAATTTTAAATGAATTTATAAGAGATATTGATGCAAAAAAAAATATTAATATTCCTTCCAATTATTTTGTGGATAACTTTGTGGATAAATCCTCCAAAAAAACTGTGGATAAGATTAAAAATTTAAAAAATAATAATTCTTATACACATGTTAATAATATATTAAAAAAATATATTATTAATTATAACCATCTAAAATACAATAAAATAATATATAAGAATTGGATAGAGTTTTTAAAAGACTAATCTTTTACACAAAGAAAAATAAATATAATTTCAAAACAATATTAGAATTTATTTTTTATAAAAATAATTTATAATAATAAAAGGATGTTTCAAAAGAAACATCCTTTTTATATTTAGATTAAATTATATCGAAATATTATTCGATGATAGAAGCAACAACACCTGATGCTACTGTTCTTCCACCTTCTCTTATTGCGAATCTTAATCCTTCTTCCATAGCTATCTTAGAGATTAGTTCTACTTCTACAGTAGTGTTATCTCCTGGCATTACCAT
>JAOARY010000011.1 GCA_025210335.1 Peptostreptococcaceae bacterium
GACCAGCTGCTGTAGTAAGACCTTTTACAGAGCTTCCATTTCTAATTATAGTACCAGCACCCAAAAACCCCATACCACTAACTATTTGAGCACCTAGTCTTGTAGGGTCAGCAGCTGGGCCAAATCTAGGATCATTATATATATGAATACCACAAAGCATAATAAGAGTGGAGCCAACACATACAAGGATATGAGTTCTAAAACCAGCTGGTCTTTTTATCCCTTCTCTTTCAAAACCTATAATACCTCCGATTATAAGTGCCATAAATAATTTAAATAAAATTTCATAAAATTCATTACTAATATAAAAGATAAAATCTCCTCCCTTTTTCAATAAAATTATAAAATTCATTAGAAATATTAAAACTATTATTATAATTATACCTATTATGAAAAAATATAAAAAGACATAATTTATTTTTTATGGGGTATAAAAATATTAAGATTTGGATTGATATTTTAATTTTTATTTGAAAACTAATGTAAGGTGGTTGCTATGGATACTACAAAAAAAGATTATAAATATATAGATAAGACTCGGTTGGAAGTAGGGATGAAACTAAGGTCAGAGATATATACAAAAGATGGAGTTGTATTAATAGAAGAAGATACAATTTTAGATAAGAATCTTATAGACAGAATTATTATTAATGAAGATATTAAAGAAATATGTATATATGATATTAAAAAAGAAGAGATTAAAATTAAGGAAGAAAGAGTATATGTAAAAATAGATAAAGATAAAGTTTCACAAGTTGATGAAGTTGAGGAAGAAGCAAAAATTGAACTCAAAAAAAGAAGAGAGATTGTAGAAGAAAAATTAAAAGAAGAGAGTGATTATCTCGAAGATAAGATATATAAATCAAATATAGATAAGAAAGATTTAAATAAAAATTTAAATTTATTAACTAAGAATATAATGAATGAATTAAATGATTATCCAATAATTTTAGAAAATATAATTAAAACAAAGAGCATAAATAAATATTTATATAGGCATTGTATTAATGTTTCTGCCATAACACTTATGATAGGAAGATGGTTTGGATTAGAAGAAAATATATTAAGAGATTTGGTCAAATCAGCAATACTACATGATATAGGAAAATTAAAAATAAATAATAAAGTATTGAATAAGCAAGGAAAACTTACAGCTGAGGAATTTGAAGAAATAAAAAAGCATCCATATCAAAGTTATAAGATTGCAAAAACTATAGAGGGGCTTAGTGAAAATGTGCTTCTTGGAATACTTATGCATCATGAAAAAGAGGATGGGTCTGGCTATCCATTTAATTTAAAGGATAATGAGATAGTTAAATTTGCAAAAATTATAGCTGTTGCAGATATATTTGATGCTATGACTTCTAAAAGGGTATACCATGAAAAAGAATCCCCATTTAAAGTACTTGAAATGTTTCAACATAATTCATTTGGAAAATTAGATATGAGTGTTGTAATGCTTTTTATAAAAAAATTTGCAGATTTTTATGTTGGAGAAAATGTAAGATTATCAAATGGAGAATATGCAAAAATTATACAGATTAATTATAATGAAATATCAAGACCGTTAGTTAGAACTGTAGATGGAAAATTCATAGATTTGAATGAAAATCTAGATATATTAATAGATGATTTTATAGAATGATTTTAATTTATATCAAATTTAAATGATATTAAAAATACAATATAGAAATTAAATATTTAAAGGGAGGGAATTGATTTGAAGCAAAAGATTTTTAGTATTGTTTTAATTATTTGCTTTATGTTTGCAATAACATCATGCGAAAAGAAAGAAAGTATAAAGATTGGTACAAATGCTTGGCCACCCTGTGAACTTTGGTATTTAGCACAGGAAAAAGGATTTTTTGAAGGGGTAGATGTTGAAATAGTTAGATATTCTGCATGGTCAGATAATGTAAATTCTGCATATATAGGAAATGTTGATATATCTCATTCGACTTATGTTAATACAGTTAAAAAAAATAAATTAAATAAGAATATAAAAGCTGTATTGATTTCAGATTATATAGTGGGTGCGGATGGTCTGTGTGTAAAAGATTATATAAAGGATGCGAAAGATTTAATAGGCAAGAAAATAGCTGTTGAGATAAATACTGATGAACATTTTCTTTTATATACCTATTTAACTAATAATGGAATTAGTATAAATGATATTAGTATAATATCCACAACTTCAAAGGAAGCAGGGGAATTATTTAAAAATAATGAAGTAGATGCTTGCTTTACTTATGAACCTTATTTATCAGATGCTATAAAAGATAATGGTGGTAGAATTCTTGCAACAACTCAAGATATGCAAGGTATTATGGTGGATGTATTAATTGCAGACAAAAGAAAATATGAAAAGAGAAAAGATGATTATGAAAAAGTATTAAATGCATTTTATAAAGCTCAAGAATTTGCGAAGAATAATCCAAAAGAAGCTTTTGAAATAATGGCAAAAAATGAGGAAATGGATGAAGACTTATTTGAGGCTTTCTATAATAGTTTTATTTTTATCTCAAAGGAAGAAAATAAAAAAATTATGAAATCTAAAGATTTAGATAAAATTATAAATAGAATATCAAATTTCCTATATGAGTCAAAATTTATACCAGAAAAAATTAAAAAAGAAGATATAATAGATGATTCTTTAGTGGAAAATTAATATATTAAAAAAAGTAGATTTTTTAAATTTGAATATAAAATTCAACTCAAAATGAATCATATTAAAGAGGGATAAAATGACAAAATCTATTTATAATAAGATAAACAAAACTTTGATTATAATAATAATTGTTACATTATTATCTACTGGAATTTTGATGTATCATGCAATAAATATGATTACTAGAAAAAATTTAGAATCTGATATAGAGCTATTTTTAGATTCTATTGCTTTTTCAGTTACAGCGATGATCAATGAAGGTAGACAAAATGATGTACAAAGGTTTTTGGAAGTGGTAGGTAATAAAGGTTTTATAGAAGAACTTGTAATATTTGATTATAAAAAGAATATATATGCATCAAATAATATTTTGCAAAAAACAGTCAATATTGATGATGATTCACATGAAAAATTATTTAATGGAGAAATTCATTATATAAAATCTTTTGATAGAGATAATAGTTTTTGTTTATTAAGACCAATAGCTACTAATAATTTTGATAATGAAAGAAGAACCGATGTTTATTATGGTATAAAGATATTAGTAGATAAAACAGGACATGTATTGGAATATAAAGATATATTTTTTATACTGATTATTATCAATTTATTTATTGGTTTTATAATGATGGTTGGAGCTTCATATTTATTTAAAAATTTTATAGAACTTCCAATTAAAAAAATAACGATGTTTGTAAATAGAATTAAAATAGGTGATTATAGTAGAAGTATAAAATATAATGAAGATGATGAATTTGGAGAATTGGCAAAAGATTTCAATACCATGGAAAAAGAAATAAGATTAAGAAATAAAAAATTAGAAGAAGCTATAAATGAAGCAAAAAGAGCTAATCAAGCAAAAAGAGATTTTCTTGCAAATATGTCTCATGAAATAAGAACTCCTCTTAATTCAATTATTGGATATACTTCGATATTAGAAGAAGAGGAATGCTTCAAAAATAAATCTGAAGTTGAAATTATAAAAAATTCTGCAAAGTATTTGTTGGATATTGTAAATGATATATTGGATTTTTCTAAAATAGAAGCAAAAAAACTTGAATTTGATGGACTTGGTTTTGATTTGAAAAAAGACTTAAATTCGATAATTCAAATATACAATATAAAAGCTATGGAAAAAGACATAAATATAGAGCTTATACTTGAGGATGATGTTCCAAGTTTTATTTTTACAGATCAAAAGAAATTAAATATTATTTATACAAATTTGATTTCTAATGCTACAAAATATACATTAAAAGGGAATATAGTGATTAAATTAAGCTATAAGGATAACAAATTATATTCGAAAGTAATAGATAGTGGCGTTGGAATAAGTCCATTAAAATTAAAAACCGTATTTAATCCTTTTGAACAAGAAGACAAATCTACCACAAGAAAATTTGGTGGGACAGGACTTGGTCTTACTATAACTAAATCTTTTGTTGAATTTTTGGGTGGAAAAATAACAGTTCAAAGTGAGAAAAATGTAGGTACAGAGTTTGAATTTTTTATAGATATAATCCCATTACCTCAAATACAAATTCCTAAAAAAGTGGAGGTATTAATTAATTCATGGATTGAAGAAGATGTGGATTTAGAGGAGATAATTTATAAATTTTTGAAGAATTTAAGAAAAAATTTAAAAGAATTAAAGGGATTTATAGATAATAAGAATATAGTAGAAGTTGAAATGCTATCTCATGCACTTAAAGGTTCTTCTGGAAATTTGAATATAAATGAATTTTATATTTTATTTACTGCAATGAATGATATGACAAGAGGGAAAGAAGCTCTTACAAAATTAGAATATGATAAATTAAAAGGTATTTATAATCAAATGGAATATATATATAAGAAGATGCCTGAGAATATAAAAGATGATATTAATATTGATTTATCTAATGGTGGTGAAGATGTAAAAATTATAGTGGCAGAAGATATTAAATTAAATCAAATGCTTATATCTAAGTTTTTAGATAAATTAAATCTAAAAGCTAAATATTGCTTTAATGGAAAAGAGCTTTTGGATGAACTTAAAAATAATGAATATCATATAATTTTATTAGATATACAAATGCCAGTTTTAAGTGGTGAGGAAGTATTAAAGGAGCTTAAAGATTCAAGTGAAGAATATCATATAATAGTTATGACTGCAAATGTACAAAAAGAAGATATTGATAGATATTATGAACTTGGTTGCAGTGATTATATATCAAAACCAGTAAGAAAGGATATATTTATAAATAAAATTGCAAATATTATCAATAAATTTCAAGATTAAATATTGTAATAAAAATAGAATATAAGAAAGTAAATTTATAAATTAATCAAATAGATTATCAAAAAACAGCTAAAATTCCAATTTTCAATATATGGTTGGAATTTTAGCTGTTTTTTATTTAAATATTTTTGAGAGTATTTATTCACAAGAGCTCAAATCATTTAGATTAAGAATTGAAAGATTTTTATCAAGTTTATATATTACATCTTTTCTTTCTAATATAAATTCAATTTTATCTCTTAATATATCAGATTTTAGAGAATGACATATGAGTTCTTTAGTAGGATTTATCGCTTTTGGATATCCTACTTTTTCTAATATAGTTAAATCTCCATTAGTATCACCATAAGCATATGATTTTTTTGGATCTATATTGTACTTTTCAATAAATTCATTTATAGCAATATTTTTATTAGTAGCATCCCACATTGGATTAACTTTACCAGTAAATAAATTATCCTTAAAAATATACCCACTACCTCTAAAATCAGTTGCTTTATATTTTTTTGCCATTTTTCCAACTAAGAAATCAGGACTACCAGATATAAATATAACTTTGTGGTTATTTTCAATATGCCATTTGATTCTAGAACGAGTATATCTATATACCCTATCTGCTTTTTGTTTTATAACAAGTTCACTTGTAAAATCTATGGATTTTTTATCTAGTCCTGTAAGTGCATGAATATAATTATTGGCTATTTCAAGTAGATAATCATCATAATTAACTTGTCGTTTATCCCAATCCAAATAGGTTTCTTTAAGATGGTTATGCCAAAGAGAACTATCAATCATGTCTATTTTTAATAATTTTTTAAAATGTTCAACCATTAAAGAGTCTCTATAAAGTGTTCCATCTATATCAAAAAAAGCTCCAATTTGTTTCATAATATCACATCCTATAAACAAAATTTAAAATACTAAAAATATTATTTTATTTTCTTTTTAATATATTACCACAAACTTGTCTAAGAAAACAAAGTTTGTAGTATAATAATTCTATAAAACTATAAAGTAGAAGGTGATTTTTTGTATAAATTTAATTATGCTAAAATAACAAAATCAAGACTTATGGGATCGATGGGTCTTATAGTAGTATCCTCTTTAAAGGAAAATGAAGAAGATAAGAAATATGAATATTTTTTGTTAGATAGTGAAGGTCTTGGTCTTGCTGATTATATATCTTTGACTAATCCAGATGATTTTGAGGTGTATGAAGAAGAAGAAAGACTTATGGGAGGACTTGGTAGTAAAAGAATTGATTTAAGTGAAGAAGAAGCTAAGTTTTTGATTCACAAATATGCTAATAAAAATGCTTATTATCAAAAGCCATTACCTGAAGGTATAGAAGAGTATGAACATTATATGCAAGGTGATATAGACGCTTTTAATATCAACTCAGATGAACTATTTAAAAAACTTTGTGCTAAATATAATTCGGATATAGAATTTGTAAATTATATAGTTATGAGGTTTATATCTATGGATAGGGAGTTTTTAAGAATTTATTCTATGACTCCAAATTTAAAAGATATGAGTGTAACCAATAGAAATGGAACTTTACTTAGAAATGAAGTTAGAAAAATAAAAGAAAATCATTTTATGTGTGAAACTTTGTTTGAAGATATGGATAGATATTATAAAGTTAATCTTGCCATAAAGATAAATACTAATTATATGATTGAATCAATAATGATAGGAAACTTAAGAGAAGTAGATCCTGAAGATGTCTTAGATGATATAAGTAGAAATGAATATATAGGTGTTTATAAAATAAAAGAAGATATTAAAGAGTTTAAGAAAAAATTTGTAAGAGATTATCCATTTTGTTTAAAATGTCAATTTGAAAAAGGTATAATGCTTACAAAGTTCTATGAAGATAATTCACATGTTAATAAAAAAGTATATGAGATATCAAATGATATAGAAGCGATATATTATTTGGTTGGGGATTATTTGATTGTATCAAACTATCATAGTGATGAAAGAATTGAAAATGATAAAGAAATTTTTGATTCGTATTCAAGTTTGGAACTAAAAGATGAATTTGTGTTTATGGGTTCTGTTATATATGAATTTGCAAATAGTGATTACCAAGATTTCTATGAATTTTTAAATTCCTAAAATAAAAAAATAACATAAAATAAAACTAGGGTGATTTAAAAATTACCCTAGTTTTTGTTTTGTATTTGAACTTATATAAACTACATTTGAAATTATAAATGCGAAACTCAATAAATAAAGTAATAAAACAGATAAGCTATCATAATTTGAAGTACTAGTTAAATTATAATTAGTATTATATTTATCTAAAGAATATAAACAAACTATAAATAAAAGATTAGTTATATGAGGATAAAAATGTATTTTGTTAGGATTTATTTCTTTTAGATAAAAAATAATATCTTTTGTTATATTAGATTTTGTCATTTTATTTTCAATCCTTTCTGTTTTTATATAGAATTATCAATTAATATAACCATCTTTTATTTTATCTTGTCTAAAGATTATTATCAAAATTGATAAGACTTTTCCATCCTATTTTTATATCATCACCATTTTTTAATTCTTTTGTAAATTCTGCTCTTTGACCATTAATTTTTAAATCCAATATACCTTTGGCTTTGGTTCTATCAAAATCAATATGATCAAAAATATCGACTAATATAAATTTTTCTTTCTCATGATTGATACTTAGCGGTTCTTCATTGACAGTAACTAAAAGATTTTTTGAAAAATTACTGCTAAATGAAGCTACTTTTCTATTTAGACTTTCTCTTTTTTTATTTGGAGTATTTTCTTTATTAGAACTTGAAGTATTTATATCTATAATTTTGTCACTAGTATCAAGTTTAGAATCTTCATCTTCTTTAGGAATTATACTATAAATTATTTCATCATTTTCTTTTATACTATAATCTAAATTAGTTTTATTATCGTTAATATAAAATATCTTATCTAAAAAATCAATATCCATATACTCTAAAAGTTCTTCTAATGTTTTTATTTTTTTTACTTCAATCTTATCATTTTCCTTTAATTTGATATCTTCATAAACAGTTTCACCATTTACTTTGATATATTTGATTATATTTATTTCATTATTTTGGAATTTAATATATTCATTTAAGGAGATCAAATCTGTTAAATTAGGTTCATGTTTTTGGCCGATTGTAGATTCCTCAACTTTAATAAAATCACCATTATTTATAATTTGCATCAAATTAGCAGGTTTAGAGTTTACAAATATTTTAGCTCCTTCTCCTATATTACCCTTTATTATTTTTTTTATTCCATTAAGATAATATATAAAATCTTTGCTAGATTTAGGAATTAAATCTCTTGGATTATATCCAAGCATTACAAGAGCATCAGAAACTTTGATTTTTTTTGAATTGTAAATTTTAAGCTTTTTATCGTTAAGGGTAACTTGTAAATAATCCTTTGATGATGAAGTCTTACTAATAACAGAAATTCCAAGTGGCGTTATGGCATTAGGACCGTTTAAAACTTCTGGAATATTTTCAATTTCATCTATTTTGGAACTATCTTTTATAGCAACTCTTTCTGCTGGTAAAGATAAGTTTGTAGCTATATATTCCTTAAGCCTTGGGATTTGACTTCCTCCACCTATTAAAAATACAGCACTTGGAGATTTTGTATTATATTCTAAAATTTTATCTGAAATTTCTCCTGCCAAATGTTTGATGCTTTCATCAACTCTATCTAGAATATCTTCACTATCCATTTCATGTTCAATACCAACAACATCTATAAATTTTTGTTTACCACAATTAAATAAATTAACTTTTAGTTCTTCTGCTGTATCAAAATCAAGCAGGAACTCATTACATAGTTTTTCAGTGATTTCATCACCAGCAAGTGGAACCATTCCATATGCTATTATTGAACCTTGTTTTGTTATAGCTATATCGGATGTTCCTGCACCAATATCAACTAATACTAAATTAAGAAGTCTCATATTTTTTTTGATAGCTACATTAATAGCTGCAATAGGCTCTAGTGTTAGATTTTCAACCTCTAAACCAACTCTATTCATAACGGTATAAAGGCCATCAACAACTATATGAGGAAGGAATGTTGCGATTAGATCTAATTTTAATTCGCTGCCTTTATGCCCTTCTGGATTTTCTATAAAGTTATTATCTAAATAATAGTTAACAACTGAATATCCAACACAGTAATATCTTGATTCGCTAACTCCTTCACTTTCATTTAAAAGATCTTGAGCTTTTTTTATACCTTCTATAGCTAAATCATCAATATCATCTTTCTTTACATTTAGATTAATGTCTAATTTCTTAAAAATATCACATCTTTGTGTTTTAAGTGCACGACCAGCTGCTGCGATTGATACTGTAGAAATTTGAGTATTATTTCTTTCTTCTAATTTAGTTTTTATATTTTGAACTATTTTAGCAACACCATTTATATCATGAATTTGACCGTCATACATATTCCTTTTACTATGTTCAATAATTTCATAATCTATAATAGTGCTATTATCTTCATCATGTTCACATAAAAGACCAATAACACTTCTAGTACCTATGTCTAAAGCAAATGTCTTACTCAATTTAATCACCTCTTAAAAAAATCTTTATACCTATAATTATAGGTTAATTTATAGATATGTCTACAAGTTATATTCTACCCGAAAAATTTAAGTATAAAATACTATTATGTATAATTATATTTTATAAAATAATTGTTTTATCTAGCTATTTATGGATATATATACTTTGAGTGACTAATTTTTATTAAATCAAATGAATATATAACGTTTTTTTATGTGCAAAGGAGAGTTGATAAGGTGACAACTTTAACAGTTTATGAAAAGAATAACGAAAAATTAGAGGCGTTTTTAACAAATTTGAAAAAAAATCATATGAGGGTAAAAACAGATTTAAAAGACACTAAGGCGTTTTTAAAAGTTTATAAATATGACCTAAATAGAATCGAATACTTAGCTAAAAAGCATGATATATTAATATCTTGCTAAATCAAATTCATAAATAAAAATAAAATAAAGAGCATATAATCTTAACAAAGGGTAAAAAAGTCTTTAAATAGTGCACATATTTAAAGACTTTTTTTATTGTAATTTTTATATCAAAATTTATATTTATTCTTTTTAAAAAATTTTAGAAATGTTATAATTTTAATCATGAATAGAGTTTTAAGACTTATTTTTTTGAAATATATTATATATAGATAGAAAATATATTTTATAAAAATTTGGGAGAGGTTGAAAAATGAAAAAAATAGATATTTATGTGAGTTGCCAGAGGAATAAAATAAGGCTTATTGATATTGTTGAACAATTAAAATATGAGGGTGTTATGAAAAATAATAAAAAAATAAAAGATTATGGTCAAGAATTTCATCCTTTAATAAAAAAATTACAAGAAAAAAATAAGTGGTAGTAACATTGTAAGGAGGACAAAATGAAAAAAATTCTTATTGCAGCAACAAGTAGTAATACAGGTAAAACTACAATTTCGATGGGAATAATGAAAGCGTTAAAAGAAAGAAATCTAAGAGTACAGCCCTTTAAGGTTGGCCCTGATTATATAGATACTTCATATCATTCTTTTATAACGAAATCAAAATCAAGAAATTTAGATGAATTTATGTTGAGTGAAGACATAATAAAGAATTTATTTGCAAAAAACAGTAAAGAGAAGGATATATCTATAATAGAGGGTGTTATGGGTCTTTATGATGGATATGGAGATGATATAAATTATTGCACTTCTTCAAAAATGTCTAAAATTTTAAAAGCTCCTGTTATATTGGTCATAGATGGAAAAGGTTTATCAACATCAGCAGCAGCTATGGTTCTTGGATATAAAAATTTAGATAAAGAGGTTGATATTAAGGGTGTTATAATAAATAATTTGAGTTCAGAAAACCATTATACTATGATTAAATCTGCTATAGAAAAATATACAGATGTAGAAGTTTTAGGCTATTTACCTAAAAATATCGACTTTACTTTGGAGTCAAGACATCTAGGTTTAGTTCCATCAGGTGAATTAGATAATCTGGAAATGAAATTCAAAGATTTAGCTAATATTGTAGAGGAACATATAAATATAGATAGAATTATTGAACTTAGTGAAAGTGATCAAATTGATTATATTGAAGAATATAGACCAGACTATAGTGGACTTACACTTGCAGTAGCTTATGATAAAGCTTTTAATTTTTATTATTGGGATAGCATTGATTTGTTTGAGGAGATGAATATAGAAGTTAAATATTTTAGTCCTCTTGAAGATTCAAAAGTTCCTGATTGTGACTTTGTTTATATTGGTGGTGGCTTTCCAGAATTATTTGCAAAAGAGCTTGGGAATAATTTATCAATGAAAGCTGATTTTAAAAGACTTTACAATCAAGGTGTTCCTATTTATGCAGAATGTGGTGGACTTATGTATCTTGGAGAGAAAGTTAAAGATTTAAATGGTAGAGAGTTTGAAATGTTAGGTCTTTTAGAAGGGGTTAGCATAATGACCAAAGGTCTTAAGCGATTTGGATATTCAAAAGGAACTGCTATGGATGATAATATATTAGCTAAAAGAGGTCAATTTGTATTTGGTCACGAATTTCATCATTCAGATTTTTTCACAAAAGAACAATGTGCTTTTGAAATGACAAAAATAAAAAATAAAAAAGTATTTAAAAGATGGAAAGGTGGAATTACAAAAAATAATATACTAGGAACTTATTTGCATACTCATTTTAACGGAAATGTAAAACTTGCTATAAATCTTTGTGAGATAGCAAAATCAAATAAAGAAAAGAGGAATTAATTTTGTTTTTGAGTTTTATATGGCCAGCCTTTGCTATGGATCTTATGATTGGTGATCCATCTAATATACCTCATCCAGTTAGTTTTATGGGTAAATATATAAGATTTTTAGAAAAAACTTTAAGAAAGATATTTAAGGGCAAAAAAGCTTTAAAATTTGCAGGACTACTTCTTAATCTAATATCAGTGCTTAGCGTATATTTTTTGTTTTTTTATATTTTAAAATGGGCGGAGTCTTTTGATTTAAGATTATATGTTATTATAAATATAATTTTTTTACATACTACTTTGGCTACAAAATGCCTTAAAGATGAAGCTGTAAAAATATATGATGCAATAAATTCAAGAGATTTAAATGACTCAAGAAAAAAATTATCTTATATAGTAGGAAGAGATACTACCAATTTATCTTTTGAAGAGATTATAAGAGCTACTGTTGAAACTGTTGCTGAAAATACAGTCGATGGAATAATAGCACCTTTATTTTATGCTTTTATAGGAGGACTTCCTCTTGCTATGGCTTATAAATGCATAAATACACTTGATTCGATGGTTGGTTACAAGAATGAAAGATATGAAGATTTCGGATTTTTTAGTGCGAAAATTGATGATGTATTTAATTTTATTCCAGCTAGAATAACTTTATTATTTATGAGCATAGCATCTATGTTTTTGGGGTTTGACTATAAAAATGCCTTTAAAATAGGAATAAGAGATAGAAAAAATCACAAAAGTCCAAATTGTGCGTATCCAGAAGGAGCGGTTGCAGGAGCTTTAAATATTAAGCTTGGTGGAACTAATGTATATTTTGGAAAAGAAGTATATAAACCAACTATTGGTGATGTAGATGAAAATAGTAATTATATATTAAAGAAAATAGAAGCAAAGAATATAATAGATACTAATAAAATTATGTATTTAACATCATTTGTATCAATAATATCTTTTACAATAATATATGTTTTGATTAATCACTAAATATTATATTTAAAATTATAAAAAAGTAATATGTATAATATCAACATTAATATTGAATATAATTAAAAGAGGCTTAGACATTGAGAGTTAATTATAATATATGAGCATATAATGCTTAGAAAGTATATTATAATTAACTTTTCTCTAGTCACAGCCTCTTTTTAATAGTTAAATTTTTAAATATATTCAATATCTTCTATTTTACAATTGTGACCAACTATTATGTTTTTTCCTCTAACCAATCTAGCTACAGTATTTTCTAAGTAAATATTTTCACCTTCTATAACATCAACGACCAATTTTTGTTTTCTTGAGTTATAACAATTAAGTAATTTAGAAGCATCCTTCATAACTTCCAATTTCATTAAATCTGTTTTATCAATTTTTCTTGCAACTAGATTTAGATTTTCACGTTTATCTTTTAAACTTATTGTTACATTTTTACTTTTTATTGTTTCGATATTAGAATTACTAGATATTATAAAATTAAAATCATCAGAATTGATTTCTTTTATCTTTAAATTTCCTTGATGGTTAAATTTAATGCAGTCAATTTTTTTACCAGTTAGTTTACCAAAACCATTATAATTGCTACAAATAAGATAATCCAAGCTATCTAAATTACCTGTAAGTTTAAAATTATCTATATTAGATCTTTTAATAAATTTTGCATTTCCATTTACTTTTAAATTTTTAATAGTAGTTTCTTCTTCAAAAGTAAGGATTCCGTTCATTTGTAGCAAATCTGTATTTAGCTTTTCTTTAAATACTTTATTACCTACATATTTCATATTTTTTTCAACTCCTTTTAATTTTTTTCATTTCTATATTTATATCCATTTTTACAAATAATTAAATCAAAAAAAAATTAAAGAGCTATTATAAATAAATCTGCAATGATTGTGAATAAAAAAACTTATTTAAATATAATGATAAATTTTATCGAAACTGTTATAATCATTAGTATATAAATAAAAATACAAATATAAATATAAAAAGAAACATAATTATTTTTTTAGGGACGAAAAAAATATTTGAAAGGAACTATTATGGAAAAAATAGAAAAATTAAAAGTTTTGAAGTTTTCATTATTAAGTTTTATTGGAGCTATGCTTCATATTGAAGGAACAATAATGACTTTTCACTTATTTCCAGCAATATTTTTATCTTTTAGCAATGTTTATGAAGGCAGTATTGTAGCTTTTTTATCAGTTTTGATGATAGGTATATTTAAATCCTACAAAATAGGATTTGTATTAAAGCTTATATTAGCAGTAGAATTTAGTTTTATGGTGTATTTGTTTAACAAAGTATCTAAAAAAACAAATACATTTGTAGGCTCTATATTTTTGATGATATCATCTGCTGTATTGGTATTTACAACTCAAGCAGTTGTAAAGCAAAATCTTAATTTTTTATACATACCATATGCAATAAATATGTTTTTTAATGTTTTACTTGCTATACTTATAAATAAAGGATTAGAAAATCCAAATCAAAAAGGTGTAATCGCAAGATGGCTAAACAACAGATAAAACATGGTGCAAACACAAAAGAAATATCTATTGAGTATGGTATAAAAGAAGCTGATATTATTGATTTTAGTTCAAATATAAATCCAAATATACCTAGTAATTTGGAGAATATGCTAATAGAAGCATTAAAAAAAGCTAATAGCTATCCAGATATAAATTATAAAGAATTAAGAGAATCTATATCTAATTATTTGGATGTGGATTCTTCAAATATAATTGTTGGAAATGGAGCAAGTGAAATAATCTATTTGCTTGCGAAAGGTCTTGAAAAAAGAGGTGCTGTGTTAAATCCTACTTTTTCAGAATACAAAAGAGCATTAAATGTGGCTAATAAAGAAGTCATATCAATTTATAGAGATAAAGATTTTAAGATTGATATGGAAAATATAAAGCAAAAAATTGATGAGTTCGATTTTTTGTATATTTGTAATCCAAATAATCCAACGAGTTCTTTGGATGATTTGAAAGATTTAATAAAATATTTTATGGGGAAAGATAAGATATTGATAGTTGATGAAACCTTTATGGAATTTTGTCAAGATAATGAAAAAACCCTCCTACCCTTTGTGAAAACTCACAAAAACTTAATAATTATAAAGGCTATAACCAAATTTTTTGGCTTACCTGGAATAAGAGTTGGTTATGGTATTAGTTCTAACATAGAATTATTAAACAAACTTTGGTCTATTAAAGAACCTTGGAGTGTCAATACTTTTGGGGAAAATATATGTAAGCAAGTTCTTATGGATAAAACTTACATAAAAAAGAGCAAAGAATTTTATGCTGGGCAAATTAATTATCTTTATAATGAATTGAGAAAACTCCCGAATTTTAAAGCGTATGAACCAAATACTAATTTTATACTTATGAAATCAAAAATTTTAAAGGCAAGCGAAATAAAAGAAAAATTATTATTAAAGCATAATATTTTAATAAGAGATTGTTCTAATTTTGATGGATTAGATGAGTATTATTTTCGAGTGGCAGTAAAGAAAAAGCAAGATAATGAGAAATTAATAAAAGGACTTAGAAATTTATGATTTATTATGGAAAATCTTATGGTACTTGTGGAGAATTTGTTCAAGGTAATATTGATGATTGTGAATATATTTCATCATATAAAATTGATAGATATTCATATGCATTTTTAGAAGAACAAAGCTCTGATAAGTTTACCTACGATTTAAGATATCAAAAGTCTTTAAAGGCTATTTATAAAGTTTTAGATTATTTCAATTTAGATAAGGGTATACTTAAAAATTTAAGCCTAAAAATACATTCTAATATAAAAATTGGTAAGGGCATGTCTAGTTCTTCTGCTGATATAACAGCTTCTATATATGCTATATTAAATTATTTAAATAAGGAATTAGATTATGATATTTTATCAAAATTAATCTGTGAAATAGAACCAAGTGATCCCGTTTATATGAATCAAAATATAATATTTGATTCTATTAATGGGAATATAAAAGAATATTTAGGGCTTATAGAAGGATTTAAGATAATTTTATTAGAGCCAAAAAATACTTTTGATACTTTAAATTTAAGGAAAAAAAAGGATTATAAAATTATAAGAAAAAGAAACGAAAAATATACTAAAAAGGCATTTATGGACTTAAAAAGAGGCTTTAATGAATCAAATCTTAAGTTGATAGGACAAGCTTCAATAGAAAGTGCTTTTTTGAATCAGGATATTTTATATAAAAATAAATTAGATGAAATATTAAAATTATCAAAAGAAATAGATTGCTATGGCTTTAATATTGCTCATAGTGGAACTGTTATTGGTTTTTTGGTTCATGAGGATTTTGATACTCAAGATATGAAAAAAATAATAAGAAAAAATAAAGAACTAGATATGTATAAAAATATAGAAGAATTAAATTTGATTAATAAAGGGGCAAGTGCTGGGATTATAAAAGAAGGTGGAGGATTATATGAGTTATATAAAAATACCAAATAAAATAGAAGATGAAAGTTTTGTGATTATTGATAGAATAATCAAAGAAGAAAGACCTGATTATAAATTCAAAAATGAAATAGAAGAAAAAATAATTAAAAGAGCAATTCATACAAGTGCAGATTTTGAATATTTAAATATATTAAAAATATCAAACGATGCAGTACAAAAAATTACAAAAGCATTAAAGAACGAAGCTATTATATATACTGATACAAATATGGCTTTATCAGGAATTAATAAAAGAAAATTAAAAGAATTAAATTGTGAAATAAGATGTTATGTATCAGAGGAAGAAACAGCCAAAATGGCTAAGGAAAAAGGTATAACGCGTTCTATGGCAAGTGTTTTAAGAGCTAGTGAAGAAGATAAAGATAAAGATAAGATTTTTGTAGTTGGAAATGCACCAACAGCACTTTATAGAATAATGGAATTAGAAGCAGAAAATAAATTAAAACCTGCTTGTATAATTGGTGTACCTGTTGGATTTGTTGGAGCTGCTGAATCTAAGACTAAATTATATGAAAGTAATTTGGATTATATAGTTTCGCTTGGAAGAAAAGGTGGTAGCAATATAGCAGCATCAATAGTTAATGCGATTTTATATTCTTTATAGAGGGGTATTTTTATGGATTCTTATGTATATATTGACGGCAAAAAATACAAAAGAGGGTATACAACTGGAGCAACTACTACAGCTGCAATAAAAGGTGCTTTATATATGTTATTAAATCAAAAGAAAATAGAACATATAAAGATAGATACACCTAAAAATATTGTGCTTGATTTAAATCTTATTGACCAAAGGATTGAAAAAAACTTCGCATCTTGTGCGGTTATAAAAGATGGTGGAGATGATATAGATGAAACAAGTGGAATAAAGATATATGCAGAGGTTAGATTAAATGATTGTGGTCAAATAAATTTATTTGGAAAAAAAGGTGTTGGAGTTATAACTAAAAAAGGCTTAGGTCTTGAAATTGGAGAATATGCAATAAATAAAACACCAAGAGCTATGATTGAAAAAGAAGCTAAAAAATTACTGCCTAAAGGAAATGGTATAGATGTATATATAACAATTCCAAAAGGTGAAGAAGTAGCAAAAAAGACATTTAATCCAAAATTAGGGATAATAGGTGGGATATCCATAATAGGAAGTACTGGGATTGTCGAACCTATGTCAAAAGAAGCGTTTAAAAAATCTCTTTCTTTAGAATTAAATATGAAGAAAGAAGAAGGTATAAATAATATTTGTTTTGCATTTGGAAATCATGGAATAGATTATCTGAAAAAATCTGGAGTAGATGAAAAAAATATAGCAAGAACAAGTAATTTTATAGGTTTTATGTTAGATGAAGCTAAAAGAATGAATTTCAAAAAGATTTATTTATGTGGTCATTTGGGCAAATTGATAAAAGTATCGGCAGGAATATTTGATACACACAGTAAAGTTGCTGATGGACGGATAGAAACTATTATTTATAATTTGGCATTATTAAAAGCTGATTATGAAATAATAAAGGAGATATCTAAATGTGTTACAACAGAAGCTGCTATTGAAATAATAAATGATAATAATTTGAATAAAGTTTTTAATATAATTGCAAATAATGCAAAAGATAAGATAATGCAAAGAATTAAAGATGAAGAAATTGAAATTGAAGTTGAAATATTTGATCTTGAAAAGAATTTTTTAGGAAAATCAGATAATGCAAATAGATTATTGGAGGTTTTTATTAGTGATTAATATATTAGGAATAGGTCCTGGGGATCTAAATTTGATGAGTATAAAATCAAAGGAAATAATAGAAAAATCAAATATATTAATAGGTGGAACAAGAAATTTGAAGCCTTTTAAAAACCTTAATAAAGAATTATTTTATATAAAATCAAGTATGAAAGAAGTTCTAGATTTTATAAATTTGAACTTAAATAAAGAAATAGCAATATTGGCATCTGGTGATCCTATGCTTTATGGAATAGGAAAGTATTTAAGTGAGAATTTAGATTGTGAAATCAATATAGTTAGTGGTATTAGTTCAATGCAATATATTTTTTCGAAGCTAAAAATTTCAATGAATGATATATATATATCGTCAACACATAATAAAAGACCTGATTTTGATTTTTTATTACAGCATAAAAAAATTGTTATGGTTACAGATAAAGAAGTAGGGCCATATCAAATTGCAAGAGAAATAGAAAAGCGAAATTTAAGAAGAAAGATGATAATTGGAGAAAATTTATCATATGAAGACGAAAAAATAACTATATTAAATTCAAATGAAGTAAAGGATATTGAATATAATTTAAATGTCGTGGTGATATTAGATGAATGATAACGATTTTATAAGAAAAGATAAAGTACCAATGACAAAAGAAGAAATAAGAGCTATTAGTATTTTGAAATTAGAATTAAATGATACAAAGACTCTTTTGGATATTGGTGGAGGAAGTGGATCTGTTAGTATTGAAGCATGTGTAAATTATAAAGAATTAAAAACAACTATAATTGAAAAGAAAGAAAATGCATTAGAATTAATAAATTTAAATAAAGATAAATTTAATGTAAGAAATTTAGAAATAATAAAAGGTAATGCACCAGTTGATGGATTAGTACAAAAATTTGATAGAATTTTCATCGGTGGTGGAGGAATGGACTTGGATATAATTATAGATTGGGCGACAAAATTACTAAATAAAAAAGGCGTAATGGTTATAAATGTAATAACATTGCAGAGTTTTAATTTAGCTTTAGAAAGTATAAAAAAGCTAGAAGATCATTATGATATTTTAGTTGATACATCTATGGTACAAGTAAATAAGTTAAATAAATTAGCCAAATATGATTATTTTAAACCATTAAATCCAGTTTATATAATACAAATCAAGTTTAATGATTAATTAAAAATTAAATAATTAGATAAAATATTAAAAATAAAAACTAAATAGAAGTTTTTTTAATGAAATAGGAGGAAATTATGAGTAAATTTTATGGAATCGGAGTAGGACCTGGAGATAGTGAGCTTATAACAATAAAGGCAGCAAATATTTTAAAGGAGATAGATATACTTGTAACACCTCAGCCAAAAAAAGATGGAAAAAGTTTAGCACATAAAATAGCATCTCCATATTTAAATGAAAATTTAGAGGTAAAAGAAAGACATTTCCCTATGAATTTTAATAAAGAGGAACTTGAAACTGCTTGGGACAATATAGCAAGTGAAATAATAACAGATGTCAAATCAGGCAAAAATGTAGGTTTTGTAACATTAGGAGATCCAATGGTTTATAGTACGTATATATATATATTAAAGAGAATGATTGGCAAGATTGATATAACTACTATTCCTGGAATTACTTCATTTAACAATATAGCAGCAGATCAAAATTTTCCTTTGGTTGAAGATAAAGAAGCTCTTGTTGTAGTTCCTTGTACAATGGATGAAGAAAAAATAGATAAGATATTAAAAGAAAACACTAATCTTGTGCTGATGAAAGTATATAAGAATTTCAAAAATATTATAGAACTTATAAGAAAAAATAATCTTATGGATAGTGCTATATTGGTTAGTAATTCTTCTAAAGGTGATGAGAAAGTATATAGAAATTTAGAAAATTTAAATGAGGAAAAGATATCTTATTTTAGTACAATACTTATCAATAAAGGTTGGAATAATTAATATATAAAATTAGATGATTTTAAATAAAAAATAGAAGGTGAATTTGATGGAAAATAAAATTTATTTTGTTGGAGCGGGACCTGGAGACAAAGAATTAATAACATTAAGAGGATATAAACATTTATCTACTGCGGATATAGTTATATATGCAGGGTCTTTAGTTAATAAGGAATTACTTGAATATTGCAAAGAAGATTGTGAAATACATGATAGTGCTTATATGAATCTTGAAGAAATAATAAATGTAATGGATAGAGGTATTAAAGAAAATAAAAAAGTAGTAAGACTTCATACTGGAGACTTTTCAATATATGGATCTATAAGAGAACAAGTTGAAGAACTTTCTAAAATAGATGTGGGATATGATTGTACTCCTGGTGTTAGTTCATTTTTAGGAGCAGCATCTGCATTAGGTGTAGAATATACCGTTCCTGAAATATCACAAAGTGTTATAATAACAAGAATTGCTGGAAGAACACCTGTGCCAGATAAAGAGTCTTTAAAATCTTTTGCAATGCATCAAACATCAATGGCAATATTTCTATCTGTAAATAGAATAGAAGATGTGGTAAAAGAGCTTATAGAAGGTGGCTATGAAGAAGATACTCCAGTAGCAATAGTATATAAGGCTACTTGGAAAGATGAAAAATCAATAAGAGGAACACTTTTAGATATATCAAAAAAGGTAAAAGAATCAAATATAAATAAAACAGCATTAATATTAGTTGGAAAATTCTTAGGAGAGGAATATTATTATTCCAAATTATATCATAAGGATTTCAAACATGAGTATAGAAAATAAAGATAAAATTAATATACAAGAGAGTTTTGATGAGTTTAAAGAAATAAATAAAAGTAAAAAAGTTGAAAATACTATTGTTTATGGACTTACAATAAACTCATTAAAACTATCATTAAGACTTGCAACTAATATAGATGATATAAAGATTTATATGCCAAAAAGATTGGAAAAAGATTCTTTAGAAATCTTGGAAAATCAAAATATTCGGTCTAAGTATATTTTTTATGAAAATAAGTTCAAAGATAATATAAAACAGCATTTTAAAAAAGGTAATAAACTAATATTTTTAATGGCAGTAGGTATTGTCGTAAGAAGTATAAAGGATTATATAGAGGACAAATTCAAAGATCCAGCAGTTATTGTATGTGATGAACTTGGAATTAATACTATAAGTTTGTTATCGGGACATGTTGGAAATGCAAATGAATTTAGTCTTTATATATCTGAAATATTGAATTCAAATCCTATAATAACAACATCAACAGATATTAATAAAAAAGCTTCATTTGATTTAATATTAAAGAAATTAAATGGTGTGATTTATGGTTATTCTTTTTTAGAATCAAAGTTTGAAAATAACTTATATGAATGTGATGATATAAACACTGAATTTAAAATAGCAAATGAAAATAATGAAGCCAAGTTATTAGTAGGCAAGAAATATTTTAAATCAAGGATAAAATATATAAATAGATTATTAGTTGAAAATCAAAAAATACTCATATTATTTGATATGAAAAAAGAAATAGACTTAGATTCTTCTTATTACAAGAATAATGCGTTGGATATTGATTATGATAGCAAAACAAATGTAGCAAAAACGCATGATAAAAAAAATTATTTTGAAGATATAGAAAATGATAATTTTTTTGGAATCAAAAATATAAAAAGACAAATGGAATATTTAAATTTGTCAAAAAAAGATTTGCTTGGAACATCCTATATAATTAATTTGAAATTAGATAAAAATATATTAAGAACATATAAACATATAATATTGATAACAAATAAGAAAGTATCTAAATTAGAAAATTTTATAAAAGAATTAATAGATTTAAATGAAGATTCATATACAAAAGTAATAAGTAAAAATTTAGTACTTTCAATAGGTTGTAGAAAAAATAAAACAAAAACTGAGATAAAAACAGCTTTTTGTAAATTTTTAAAAGATGAAAATATAGATAAAAATGCGATATTAAAATTAGCAACAGTAGATGTAAAACAAGAGGAGCAGGGATTAATAGAATTTGCTAGAGATTTTTGTAATAAAGAGCTTAATATAGTCAAAAGAGATGAAATTAGGCTATATGAGGATTTATTCAATAAATCAGAATTTGTCAAAAAATCAATTGGAGTATATTCTGTTAGTGAACCTGTTGCATATATTGTAGGTAATAATAATTTAGTAGTAAAAAAATCAAAATATAATGGAATAACATTTAGTGTTTCAAATGCGAAGATGGAGTGATTAGATGATTTATGTAATAGGTATAGGGCCTGGTAATGAAGAGTATATGACTTATGAATGTAAAGAAGCTATAAAAGACAGTGAGATTATAGTTGGGTACAAAACATATATTAATCTTGTAAAAGATTTGATTAGTGATAAACAGGTAATTGAAAATGGAATGAAAAAAGAAATGGAAAGATGCAAAAAGGCGATAGAAGAAGCAAAAAAAGGCAAAAAAGTTGCAGTTATAAGTAGTGGAGATGCTGGTATATACGGTATGGCAGGACTTATATTAGAGCTTGTTTCAAAAGAAGAAGAAAAAATAGAAGTAAAAGTAGTAACAGGTGTAACTTCTTCAATACAAGCAGCTTCAGTTTTGGGTGCACCACTTATGCATGATTTTTGTCATATAAGTTTAAGTGATTTATTAACACCTTGGGATTTGATAAAAAAGAGAGTTAAATTAGCGGCTGAAGGTGATTTTGTAATATGTTTTTATAATCCCCGTTCAAAAGGAAGACCAGACAACTTAAAGATAGCTTTTGAAATAATGAGTGAATATAAGGATTTGGATACTCCTGTTGGAATAGTTAAGAATGCAGGAAGAGAAAATGAAGAAAAGATAATCACGACAATAGATGATATAGATTTTGAAGATGTTGATATGACTACTATGGTTATAGTAGGAAATAACACAACTTTCATATCAAATGGAAAAATGATAACTAAAAGAGGCTATGAAATATGATAATGATTCTTGGTGGAACATCAGATTCTTATGATGTTGCACTTAGGTTAGATGAATTAAAAATAGACTATTTTATATTTGTGACAACTAAATATGGATATGAAATAATAAAAAATTTAAGAGGAATAAAGAAGTTAACAAAATTAGATTATGATGATATGGTGGATTTTATAAAATTAAATAATATTAATATTCTTCTTGATTTTACACATCCATATGCAATAGAAGCTTCAAAAAATGCTATAAAAGCTTGTGATAATACAGATATAAAATATATTAGATATGAAAGAAAATCCTTAAAATTACCTAAATATGATAGATATTATATGGTCAAAGATTATGATGAGAGTATAAATATTGCAAATAAAATAGGCCAAAAAATATTTTTATCAACAGGTAGTAAAACTTTGGATTTATATGTGAATAATCTAGAATCGAAAAAAATATATGCTAGAGTTCTTCCAACCAAAGAAGTTATAGAAAAATGTTATGATTTAGGTCTATTAGCAGATCAAATAATTGCTATGAAAGGGCCTTTTGATGAGGAATTAAATAATTCTATGTTTAAATTTTTGGATGTAGATACCCTTATAACGAAAGAAAGTGGACAAAAGGGTGGTTATTTAGAAAAAATTAATGCAGGAATAAAAAATAATCTTAACATAATAATTATAAAAAGACAGACTTTAGATTATAAAAATATATATAATGAAATTGATGATGTTATTGATATTTTGGAGGGTTAATAAATGAAAGTAGCTGTTATAGGTGTAAACCATAATAAAGCTCCTATTGAAATTAGAGAAAAAGTATCATTTAGTGAATCGAAGAAAATAGAAGCTACAGATAAGATTCTTGATATGGGGATTAAAGAAGTTGTAATACTTTCAACTTGTAATAGATCAGAAATTTATATAGTTAGTGATAATAAAACAATAGATTCAAAAATAGAGAAAATAAAAAATTTCTATGTGGATTATTTTAAACAAGAAGAAATTAGAAACTATTTATTTGCTAAAAAAGGACTTGATTCAATATACCATATTTATAATGTATCTTGTGGACTTGACTCTATTGTATTAGGTGAAGATCAGATTTTAGGGCAAGTAAAGGATAGTATTATATTTGCTATGGAAACTGGAGGAAGTTCAAAAATATTAAATAAGTTATTTCGAGAAGCTGTTACAACCTCTAAAAAAGTAAAAACAAAATTAAAAATATCTCAAAACCCACTATCTATAAGTTATATAGGTATAAAATATTTAAAAAAGAAATTAAAATCATTTGAAAATAAAAAAGTGCTTATAATTGGAGCGGGGCATATGAGTAAGTTAGCACTTAATCATATAATGGAAGAAAATATTTCAAAAATATATATGGCAAATAGAAGTAAGAAAAATTTATTAGAGCTTATTTTTGATTATGAAAATATAGAGATAGTAGGATTTGAAAAAAGATATGAGCTATTGGAAGATATAGATATATTAATATGTGCAACGGGAGCACCTCATACAATAATAAAAAAAGAAGATATGAAAAATATAAAAAAGGAACTGTATATAATGGATATAGCTCTTCCAAGAGATGTAGAAGATGAGGTTGGAGAGCTTGAAAATATTAATTTGTATACTATAGATGATTTAAAAGAATTATCAAAAGAAAGTATGAAAAGAAGAGAAGAACTATCTATAAAAGCTAAAGAAATGATAAAAGAAGATGTAGATGAATTTTTAATATGGGCTAAAAATATAAAGGTAGATAGAACAATAAAATCTCTAAATCAAAAATGTAATATTATAAAAATAGATACAGTTGATTATATAGATAAAAAATTAAAATTAAGCTGCAAAGATAAAAAGATTGTAGACAAGATGATTAATTCAGCCTTAAAAAGACTTATAAGAGAGCCTGTATTGAAGTTAAAAGATATTAAAGATGAAGAAAAGAAAAAATTATATATGAAGGTTTTAGATGAATTATTTGAATTTTGATATATAAATAAAAGAGGAGAAATACTATGAATTTTCCTTTAATGATAGATTTGAAAAATAAAAATATATTGGTATTAGGTGGCGGAAAAATGGCTTGTAAAAGAATTAAGAAATTAATAAAATATGAGCCAAATATAAAAATAATAGCCAAAGAATTTGATGATAAAATATTTAAACTTCAAGAAAAATATTATAAAAACATCACTATAGTAAAAAAAACATATGATAAGAAATTTATAGACAAATCATATTTTCTTATAATAGCTGCATTAAACGATAAGAAATTAAATGAAGAAATATCACAAATAGCTAGCGAAAAAAATATTTTAATAAATAATATGTCTGATTTTAAAAATGGAGATGTAATATTTCCTGCATTTTTAGATGAAGAAGATATAAAGATAAGTATATGTACTAGTGGTGGATCTCCTAGCTTATCAAAACAGTTAAAAAAAGAAATTAAAAAACTTATAGATGATGAGTTGAAAGATAAATTAAGAGAATTAAAAGAACTAAGATGTTTTTTAAAAAATAAACTAGATGAAGATAAAAGGCATAAAATATTAAAAAAGGCATCCAAAATGAATTTAAAAGAAATTTTAGATTTAAAAAAGGAGTTAAAACATGAAATTGAAGATTGGAACAAGAGGTAGCAAACTAGCATTAACTCAAACTAATTTGATAATAGATAAATTAAAAAAAATAGATAATACCTTGGATATAGAAATAAAGATAATAAAAACAAAAGGGGATATTATTTTAGATAAAGCATTAGATAAAATCGGTGATAAAGGTCTATTTGTAAAAGAAATAGAAAATGAATTATTAAATGAAGAAATAGATTTGGCTGTTCATAGTATGAAAGATATGCCTTCAGTACAGCCACAAGGATTAAAATTAGTATCTGCATTTGAAAGAGAAGATTATAGAGATATTTTAATAACTAAAGAAGGTATTATGTCTCTTGATGATATACCTAAAAATGCAAAGATAGGAACTGGTAGTAAAAGAAGAAAATATCAACTTCTTGATAGAAGAAATGATTTAGTGATGGTGCCAATAAGAGGAAATGTTGAAACTAGGATAAGGAAAATTAAAGAGTTAAATCTTTTTGGAGTAATATTAGCATATGCAGGTGTTAAAAGACTTAATTTGGATAAAGAATTAAAAGATAAAATATATGCTTTTGATGAAGATGAAATGATACCAGCACCAGCACAAGGAATATTAGGTCTTGAATATAAGGAAAATAGAAAAGATATACAAGATTTGGTACAAAATATTATTGACAAAGAAAATAAAATTATGTGTGATGCTGAAAGAAGTTATTTAAAAGGTCTTGATGGAAGTTGTCATATTCCAATGGGTGCAATAGCGAAGGTTAATGGAGATAAGATTTCTATCAAAGGTGTATATGGACTTAGTGATGGGTCAAAATTAATTAAAAAAGAAATACAAGGTCAAGCAAAAGATGCAAAAAGCTTAGGTGAAAAATTAGCTAATTTAATTAAGGAGGAGCTTTAATGAGTAAAGTTTATCTTATAGGAGCAGGGCCTGGAGATGAGAAACTTATAACCTTAAAAGGTTTTGAGATATTAAAAAAAGCCGATGTTATAGTTTATGATAGACTTGCAAATCCTTCATTTTTGGAATACAAAAAAGATGATGCAAATCTTTATTATGTTGGAAAACAATCTTCAAATCATTATAAAACACAAGATGAAATAAATGATATAATATGCGAGTGTGCAAAAGAAGGAAAAATAGTAGCAAGATTAAAAGGTGGAGATCCTTATGTATTTGGTAGAGGTGCAGAAGAAGCAAAGTACTTGCTTGATAGAGGAATAGACTTTGAAGTTATTCCTGGTATAACTTCTGCTATAGGTGGACTAGCTTACGCAGGAATTCCTATAACACATAGAGATTATTCATCATCTTTTCATGTTTTTACAGGGCATTTTAAAGATGATGATAGAGCATTAGATTATGAATCTATTGTCAAATTAAATGGAACTTTAGTATTTTTGATGGGAATGAAGAATTTATTAAAGATAACGAGTAACTTAATTCAAGCAGGAAAAAATAAAGATACTAAGGTTGCTATTATAAATTGGGCAACAAGAACATTTCAAAAGACTGTAACAGGAACATTAGAAACAATAGAAGATGTAGTTATAAAAAATAATATGACATCACCTTCTTTAATAGTTGTTGGTGATGTGGTAAACCTTAGAAAAGAGCTTAACTTCTTTGAATCTAAATTATTATTTAATCAAAATATATTAGTAACAAGAGCAAGAAAACAAGCTAGTAAACTATCTTCAATGATAAAAGAATATGGTGGAAACCCAATTGAAATACCAGCAATAAAAATAGAACCGATCATAAAAGATAATAAAGAGTTAGAAGCATCAATAAATAAATTAAATGAATATAGTCATATTATATTTACAAGTGTAAATGGTGTTAAAATATTTATGGATTATATATTTATGATAGGAAAAGATATAAGATGTCTTTCTAATATGAAATTTTGTGTGATAGGAAAAGCTACAAAAAAGGAATTAGAAAAATATCATATAAATGCTGATATAATGCCAAAAAATTATGTGGCTGAAGATGTAATTGAAGAAGTAAAAAAACATATAAACTCTGATTCAAAAATATTAATGCCAAGAGCTAAAGAGGCTAGAACAATAATAAAAGATGAATTAGAAAAACTATGTCAAATAGATGAAGTAAAAATATATAAGACAATAAAAGATAATGTTGATAAGCAAAATGTAAAAGAACTATTAAAGAATAAAAAAATTGATTATATTACTTTCGCTAGTTCATCAACAGTTAAAAATTTTGTTGATTTGATAGATGGCGAAATTGATTTAATAAAT
Source organism: Peptostreptococcaceae bacterium (assembly GCA_025210335.1). Lineage (GTDB taxonomy): Bacteria > Bacillota > Clostridia > Peptostreptococcales > Peptostreptococcaceae > JAOARY01. The sequence continues at coordinate 27,826 of JAOARY010000011.1, forward strand.
GATTCAAAAATAATATCAATTGGACCAATAACATCAGATACTATAAAAAACTCAAATTTAAATCTGTATAAAGAAGCAGAAGAATATACTATAGATGGTGTTTTTAGTACAATAATAAATGATTTATAGGGGGAAATAAAAAATGGATAGAATTGATAGTAAAATAAGATTAAGAAGATTAAGAAAGAGCAAGAATATAAGAAGTCTGGTAAGAGAAACAAGACTTAATATATCTGATTTTATATATCCTTTATTTGTTGTTGAAGGAGAAAATATAAAAAAAGAAATCCCATCTTTAAAGGAAAATTATCATTTTTCAATAGATAAACTAGAAGATGAAATAAGAGAATTAAGTGATCTTGGAATTAAAGCAGTTATATTATTTGGACTTCCAAAATACAAGGATGAATGTGGTTCAGCTTCTTATATGGACGATGGAATAGTTCAAAAAGCAATAAGAAAAGTAAAAGAAGTGGACAGTGAAATGGTTGTAATAACAGATGTATGTATGTGTTCTTATACATCACATGGACATTGTGGAATATTAAGTGAAGATGGAGAACTTCTAAATGATGAAACATTAGAGTACTTATCAAAAATAGCAGTATCTCATGCAAAAGCAGGAGCTGATATGGTAGCACCTTCTGATATGATGGACTTTAGAATAGAACATATGAGAAATGAATTAGATGATAATGGTTATACTAATGTTTCTATAATGGCATATTCAGCAAAATATGCTTCAGCATTTTATGGTCCATTTAGAGATGCTGCTGATTCTGCACCATCTTTTGGAGATAGAAAAACATATCAAATGGATCCAGCAAACTCAAATGAAGCAATTAGAGAATGTGAGTTAGATATCAATGAAGGTGCAGATATAATTATGGTAAAACCAGCTCTTTCTTATTTAGATGTTATAAGAAGAGCTAAAGATACATTCAATATGCATATGTGTGCTTATAGTGTAAGTGGAGAATATGCAATGCTTAAAAATGCTGTAGATGTAGGCTTGTTGTCAGAATCAGCAATAGAAGAATCATTAATATCAATAAAAAGAGCTGGAGCAGATATGATAATAACGTATTTTGCAAAATATATGGCAAAAAAATTAAAAAATGAAACTTGTAGAGCATAATAATTATCATATAAAATATCAAAAAAGCGTCAAAAGAAAATTAAAAGAAAATATAATATAGTCAAAAATTTTAAGATAAATCTAATATTTTTGACTATATTGATAAAATAATTATGAAATGAGGGTTAGTATGGAATTTAATAAATCAAAAGAAATATACAATGAAGCTGTTAAATACATACCTGGTGGCGTTAATTCACCAGTTAGAGCATTCAAATCAGTTGGAATGGAACCAATATTTATAGAAAGAGCTAAGGGTGCAAAGATATATGATGCAGATTCAAATGAATATACAGATTATATATGTTCATGGGGACCACTAATATTAGGACATAGTAATGATGAACTTTTAGAAGGTTTTGTTGATATATTAAAAAAAGGAACTTCTTATGGAGTGCCAACTAAAATAGAGGTAGATGTTGCAAAATTCATATGTGAAAATTATACTCAAGTAGAAATGGTTAGAATGGTTAACTCAGGAACTGAAGCTACAATGAGTGCACTTAGAACAGCAAGAGCCTATACAAAAAGAAATAAAATCGTTAAATTTGAAGGTTGTTACCATGGACATTCAGATTCATTATTAGTTAAATCAGGATCAGGAACTATAACTTATAATGTTCCTACAAGTCCTGGGGTACCTGAAGATACAATAAAAGATACATTGGTGTGTAGATATAATGATTTGGAATCTGTTATAAATGTATTTGATGAATATAAAGATCAAATTGCAGCAGGTATAGTAGAGCCTGTTGCAGGAAATATGGGTGTAGTACCAGCTAAAAAAGAGTTTCTAGAAGGACTTAGAAAGATAACAAAAGATAATAATTCAGTACTTATTTTTGATGAAGTAATAACTGGATTTAGACTTGCTTTTGGTGGAGCCAAAGAGGTATATGGTGTAGAAGCTGATATGACTTGTTTTGGTAAGATAATAGGAGCAGGATTGCCAGTTGGTGCATATGGTGGAAAAAGAGAAATAATGGAGATGGTATCACCACTTGGACCTGTTTATCAAGCTGGAACACTTTCTGGAAATCCTCTGGCTATGTATATGGGATATAAAAATTTATTAATCCTAAAGGAAAGAAAAGACGATATATATAATCACATGGAGAGGTTGGCCAAAAAATTAGAATCAGGTTTTAATAAGATTATAGAAGAATTAAATTTAGCCGATAAATTATGTGTAAGTAGAATTAATGGTATGATTTCTTTATTTTTCACAAATGGTCCTATTGTAAGCTATGATAGTGTAAAAGACTGTGATACTAATATGTATGGTAAGTTTTTTAGAGCCATGTTAGAAAGAGGGTTTTTATTACCACCAGCTCAATTTGAAGGTTTCTTTTTGTCATATGCTCATACTGATGAAGATGTAGATAAGACTATTGAAGCAACAAAAGAGTCAATAAAAGAAATATATTCAATAAATTAACATACTTCTATATAGGTGGAATATTAACATATATGACAAAATACGATAAATAGGAAATTGTACAAAATTCGTATTATAAGCATATGGTGGAAAAACGTCTGTATTTTACAATTGCTAAAAAAGATGCTATAATTTCCATAGTATCTTTTTTTATACTTTAATGATTTTGATAAATATTTTAAAGAATAGTTATAATTTTAAATTCTAATTAAAATATTTATTGTATTTATATTTTATAAAAAGGGGATTATAATATAGGAGTATTTTATGGAAAAAATAAAATGGACGAAGAAATTAAGTTCACGAATTATGAAAAAAATAGCAGATATTTTAGATAAGGATTATAATTCAGATGAAATTCAAATAGCAGAGTATTCAGTTGAATCAATATTGATGAATATATATAAAATACCAATAATATTTATAGGAGCTTATTTATTAGGATTATTTAAAGAAGTTACTGTAATGTTTTTTGCAATGAGCTTTATAAGAGCAACTGCTTGGGGTGTTCATCTAAAAACTGGTTTAGGTTGTTTGATTCTTACTGTGATTGATATGTATTTGGTTACTAGCATATCAAGAAATATAAATATGAATTTAGTAATTGGAATATTTTTATTGATCATTGCTTTTGGTAATTATTACAAATATGCACCAGCAGATACTGAGGACAGACCTTGTTTGGATGAAAATGTTAGAATACAGATGAAGAAAAAAACTATTGTTAGATTTTTCTTACTTGTTTCAATAGCAATTTTAAGTAAATTATATTATAGTATAATAATATATAATATAATAATATTAACTTTATTTGTTATGTCGTGGATGATTCATCCATTAACATATAAGATTTTTGATAGGGGGTATAGGAATTATGAAAAATATAGCTAAAAAAATGCTAAAGAAAGTAGTAAAAGGACTTAATACAATGGCTTATTCAACTTCTTTTAGTTGCTATTCAGGACATGAAGAGCCTAAAATGCCTAAATGTATGTTAAAAAAATAAGTTTTAACTATAAAAAAATGATGTAGATAAATCTACATCATTTTTTTTTAGCTTATTTTATTAGTTTTTATATTATTTATAAATATTTTATTTTTAAAATTATTAACAAAAGAGGTTTGATCTTTTATTATATAATTACATTCGATTTCTTGAAAAAATATGTTGTTATCAATGAATGTATTTATGCTACAACCTTTATATCTGGATATGATTTTTTTAACATTATATAATCCAATACCTCTATTTTTACCTTTAGAGGATATATTTTTTTCAAATATTTTTGTACAATCAGGTATAGATATTAATGAATTAGATAATATATAATAAATATTATTTGTACTGCTCATAATACCTAGTGAAATTCTTTTCTCAGAAGTTTTAGATGCTTCTTCTATTGCATTGTCGAATAATATTCCAAACACTCTACAAAAATCAATTTCTTTCATAATTAAATCAGTAACATTATTAGAAATCATCAAGTCTACATGAACATTATGATTTTTTGCACGTGTTAATTTACTAATTAATAGACCTTTTAGTGGTAAATTTTTTACTTTAGATAATTCTAAAAATTCTTTATTATTTACATCAGGAATATCATTATATATTTGAGTATAAAAATAAGTCTTTAAACTGTCTATATTTTCGGTATCTATAAATTCTTTTAAAGTTGCAAGTACATTTTTCTGATCATGTTTGTAAGCTTTAATTTCTTCAATGGAACTTTCGGTAATCTCACTATATAATTTTAATTTATTTTTAGCATCAGTTTCTAATTTAATATTTCTTAGCATTAATAATATTATAGAACCCATAAATAATCCATAAGCTAAATAAGTGAATATAAATTTAAAATATAGTTCAACATTTTTTTCTACAATAATTATTTCATATACTAATAATGAGATATTTAGAAATAAAAATATTAAATAAAAAATTAGCATTTTTGCATTATCTATTTTAATAGAATTTAAGTTGAATTTATATTTAATTTTTTTTAATAAAATACAAAATAATAAGGTTCCTATATGAATTAGGATGCTATTGATTAGATATCTTGGAACATTTCTTACTATTATATCTTTTGTCAATTCGGATATAAAGAAGAGATATCCAATAAGAGAATCTGAGAGTATTCCAAATATATATAGTATAAAAAAATTAACTAATATATCATAATTGTATTTTTTTGTTTTAAGCTTTTTATCTATATCAATGGTATAGTAAAAGTAAATAAATAGTATAAATATGGAGTAATAAATAAATAATTCAAATGCTCTATTCATAAAAAAAGATGTTAAGCTTCTAAATAAACCAATAGATGTTAGATAAATAATTTCTTTCAATTTAAATTTAATTTTTAAATCTGATAGATATTTAATTAGTGCAATCATAATAAATACAGTAAATACATTTGTTATGGTAGTGTACAAACTAATCAGTCCCTTCTTTAAATAATTATAGTTTTTCTATAAAATAAATTATTTACTGTTTAAAAAATATATATTAATTATATAATGAAATACTATTAAATGAAAGTATTTTCGATAAAAAAATATTTTTCAATAAAAAATCAAATGATAGTAATTACAATATGTTCAGTTGTTTGATGGGGAATTCAAAATACCTTTTAATGTATAAAATGAAAGAAAAATAAAATTAAATTTAAATCAAAATACCTATAAAATTTTCAAAAAAGTACTTATTATGTTAAAACGAAAAAGTAATTAAAGTAAAATACACATAAATATATTAAATAATCTGCTTAATTATTATTTTTAAGTTAATAAATAAAAAAAGAAAAAGAATCTAAAACTAACAATAGATTCTTTTCCTTTTTGAGGTATGAATATTTTTATAGGTATTTTGTAGGACTGCCTTTAAATACATTATAAAGTCTCAATTTATAAAAATCAACAAAAATTGTAAAGAAAATTGTTAAAAAAATTTCATAATTAAAAAAATATGTAATATAAAGAATTAAAAAACAGTATAATTACAAACTGTGTAAATAAAATGAACATGTAAACAAAATGAACAAAAATGTTTTTGTATTTTAAAATTTGATTTGAAAACATTGAAAATAAATATAATATAAATTTTAGAACTTGAGAATTACTTGTCAATGTTCGAAAAAAATTTAACGATGTGTCCATAAAATATACACTATATTAATAAGACTAAAGTTATATATTTGTTAAAATATCAAAGAAAAAATAATAATATATAATAATTTATACCAAGAAAGAAGAGATGTAAAACGAAAAAAAACTTAAAATTTAAATTGAAAAAATTTTATAAAAAAACATTATGGGATTGTAATATCAAAGGGTTGACTGGAAGGTATATTTATTAACTAAAGAAAAATATTTATACATTTTACTAATAAATAGTGTTACAATTGAATAGGGTTAAAAAAATAATAAAAATAATAAATTAAAAAAGTGGCACGATAATCGCTTAACAATAAAGTGTCACCGAGGAGGTATTTGGTTATGGAATTTAATTATCTTAAACTAAGCAAGGAGGATAAGATAGCTATTATTACTATAAGTAGACCAAAAGCCCTGAATGCTCTAAACAGTGAATTGTTATTAGAGCTTGACAAAATCGTTGACCTAGTGGAAAATGATAAGCAAGTGAATGTTATCATTTTAACAGGGGAAGGCAAAAGCTTTGTAGCTGGAGCAGATATAGCTCAAATGAAAGACCTTAATTTTATGGAAGGTAAAGAATTTTCTAAATTAGGAAATAAGGTATTTAGAAAGTTAGAGTTATTGCAAAAGCCAGTTATAGCTGCTGTTAATGGTTTTGCCCTAGGTGGAGGTTGCGAACTAGCTATGGCATGCGATATTAGATACGCATCTAAGAAAGCTAAGTTTGGGCAACCAGAAGTTGGACTTGGTATTACTCCTGGATTTGGAGGAACTCAAAGACTTTCAAGACTTGTAGGTCTTGGAAAAGCAAAAGAACTTATATATACAGCGAAGATTATAAAAGCAGATGAAGCAAAAGAGATTAACTTAGTAGAAGAAGTTTTTGAGCCAGAAGAGTTAATGCAAAAATGTATGGAGTTAGCTAAATCTATTTCTAAAAATGCACAAATAGCAGTAAATGCTACAAAAGAAGCAATAAACAGAGGCTTTGAGACTGATATAGAAACAGGTCTTAGTATTGAAGCAGATTTGTTTGGTCTTTGTTTTGCTAGTTTAGATCAAAAAGAAGGGATGGATGCTTTTTTAAATAAAAGAAATCCTAACTTTAAAAAAGAATAACATGACCACAACCGACGTTTGAAAGTATTAATTAGTTATAACATCAAATTTTAGGAGGTAACACAATGAAAATAGCTATATTAGGAAATGGGACAATGGGAAGTGGAATCGCACAGGTTATGTCACAAGCGAATCACGACGTAATAATAAAAGGTAGAAATCAAGATAAACTTGATAAAGCCGTATCTGTTGTTGATAAAAATTTATCTAGACTAGTTAAAAAAGAAAAAATATCAGAAGATGATAAAGCTAAAGTTTTAAGTAGAATTTGCACAAGTTTAAATATGGATGATTTAAAGGATTGTGACCTTATAATTGAAGCTATTGCTGAAAATATGGATCTTAAAAAATCTATATTTAAAGAATTAGATGAAATTTGTAAGGAAGAAACTATATTTGCAACTAACACATCTTCATTATCGATAACAGAGATTGCAGCTTCAACAAACAGACCTGATAAGGTTATTGGAATGCATTTCTTTAATCCAGTTCCAGTTATGAAATTAATAGAAGTAATAAAAGGAATTGCAACTAGTGAAGAAACTAATAATAAAATAATAGAGATTTCAAAAGAAATTGGAAAAGATCCTGTTAGTGTTTGTGAAGCACCAGGGTTTGTAGTTAATAGAATTTTAATTCCTATGATTAATGAAGCTGTAGGTATATTAGCTGAAAGTGTTGCAACAGCTGAAGATATTGATAAAGCTATGCAATATGGAGCTAACCATCCAATTGGACCATTAGCTTTAGCAGATTTAATAGGTAATGATGTTTGTTTAGCTATAATGGAAGTTTTATATAATGAGTTTGGTGATAGTAAATATAGACCACATCCATTGCTTAAAAAAATGGTTAGAGCAAATCTTTTAGGTAGAAAAACTAAAAAAGGTTTCTTTGATTATAATAAATAAGATTAATTACTACTATATGTAGTTTTAATATATAAATAAAATCCTAGTAAAAAAAGGATGATGGAGTTTTCCATTATTAATAACTAAAACTTCATCACTCCTTTTATATATACATAGGTACCAAAATAATAATAAAGTATTTTAAATTCTTTATTTAAGGAGGAAGTATAATGAGATTTGGTTTGTCTAAAGAGCATATAATGGTTCAGCAAATGTATAGAGAATTTGCTGAGAATGAGGTAAAACCTCTAGCAGCAGAAGTAGACGAAAAAGAAATGTTTCCAGTAGAAACAGTAAAAAAATTAGCTAAGTATGGTTTTTTTGGAATCCCATTCCCTAAGGAATTAGGAGGACAAGGTGGAGATAATTTAGCATACGCTATGGCAGTAGAAGAATTATCTAAGGTTTGTGCTACTACAGGTGTTATAGTATCAGCACATACTTCTCTATGTGCAACTCCAATTTATGAGTTTGGTACAAATGAACAAAGAGAAAAATACTTAGTTCCATTAGCAAAAGGTGAAAAATTAGGAGCTTTTGGTCTTACTGAACCTAATGCAGGAACAGATGCAGCAGGACAACAAACAACTGCTGAATTAGATGGAGATCATTATATTTTAAATGGTTCTAAAATATTCATAACTAATGCTGGTTATGCACAAATATATATAGTAATGGCTATGACTGATAAATCTAAAGGTACTAAAGGAATATCAGCATTCATAGTTGAAAGTGATATGGAAGGATTCTCTATTGGTAAGAAAGAAGCTAAGATGGGAATCAAAGGTTCTGCTACATGCGAATTAATATTCGAAAATGTAAGAGTTCCTAAAGAAAACTTACTTGGAAAATTAGGACAAGGATTTAAGATTGCTATGAAGACTCTTGACGGAGGACGTATAGGTATAGCTTCTCAAGCTCTTGGTATTGCTCAAGGTGCTATTGACGAAACTGTAAACTATGTTAAGGAAAGAAAGCAATTTGGAAGATCTCTTGCTAAATTCCAAAATACACAATTTAAGTTAGCTGATATGCAAACTGCTACTGAAGCAGCTAGACTTTTAGTATATAAAGCAGCAAGATGCAAAGATGACAAAGGTCCATATTCTAAAGAAGCTGCAATGGCTAAATTATTCGCAGCAGAAACTGCAATGGATGTTACAACTAAAGCTGTTCAACTTTACGGTGGATACGGATATACAAGAGAATATCCAATCGAAAGAATGATGAGAGATGCAAAGATAACAGAAATATACGAAGGAACATCAGAAGTTCAAAGAATGGTAATTTCTGCAAATATGTTGAAGTAAGGGAGGCTTTAAAATGAAAATAGTTGTTTGTATAAAACAAGTTCCAGATACTACAGAAGTTAGATTAGATCCAAAAACTGGTACACTTATAAGAGATGGAGTACCTTCAATAATAAATCCAGATGATAAAGCTGGTTTAGAAGCAGCTTTACAATTAAAAGACGAACATGGTGCACATGTTACAGTTCTTACAATGGGACCACCACAAGCAGATAAAGCTTTAAGAGAAGCTTTAGCTATGGGTGCTGATGAAGCTATATTATTAACAGATAGAAAATTTGCAGGGGCAGATACTTGGGCTACATCATCAACTCTTGCTGGTGCATTAAAGAATATGGAATATGATTTAATTGTTGCTGGTAGACAAGCTATAGATGGAGATACAGCACAAGTTGGACCACAAATAGCAGAGCACTTAAAATTACCACATGTTTCATATGTGGCTGATTTAAAAGTTGATGGCGATGCATTTATAATGAAGAGAATGTATGAAGAAGGATATCATATGATTAAGGCTAAGAAGCCACTTCTAATTACTACTTTAAGTGAAATGAATGAACCAAGATACATGAGCATTAAAGGTGTATTTGATGCTTATAAGGAAAAAGAAATTAAGGTGTGGACATTAGAAGATATTAAAGATAATGTAGAAATGAGCAACATGGGTCTTAAAGGTTCACCAACAAAGGTTAAGAAATCTTTCACTAAAGGAGCTAAATCAGCAGGTAAAGTATTTGATGTTGATGCTAAAGAAGGTGCTAAGATAATAGTAGAAAAGCTTAGAGAGAAGTTCATAATATAACTAAATTTAGATTTCAGTATTAGGAGGGATCGGCGTGAGTCTTTCAGATTACAAAAATGTTTTCGTATTTATTGAGCAAAAATACGGTGAAATACAAAAAGTTTCATTAGAGCTTATTGGTAAAGGTAGAGAATTAGCAGGAAAATTAGATGCAGAAGTTACAGCAGTTGTTCTAGGTAATGGTCTTAGAGATCAATTACATGGACTTATTCATCAAGGTGCAGACAATGTATTATATGTAGAAGACGAAAAACTACATAACTACATGACAGAGCCTTATACAAAAGTATTAAGTAATATAATAGAAGAAAAGAAGCCAGAAATATTCTTAGTAGGTGCAACTGCAATAGGTAGAGATTTAGGACCTAGAGTTTCTGCTAGAATTCATACAGGACTTACAGCAGATTGTACTTCTTTAGAAATAGATGAAGAAGAAAAGAACTTATTAATGACTAGACCTGCTTTTGGTGGAAATATAATGGCAACTATAATTTGTCCAGATTTTAGACCACAAATGGCAACTGTTAGACCAGGTGTTATGCAAGCTATGGAAGTAGATAGCAGTAGAACTGGTAAGGTTGAAGACTTCCATGTTGAGTTAACTAGCGAAGACATGAATGTTGAAATACTTGAAGTTGTTAGAGAAGAAAAGCACAAGGTTAATATCTCTGAAGCTAATGTATTAGTTTCAGGTGGTAGAGGTATGGGTAATGCAGAAAACTTCCATATACTAGATAGTGTTGCAGCTGAGCTTAACGGACTTGTTTCAGGTTCAAGAGCTGTTGTTGATGCTGGTTGGTTAGGACATGAAAGACAAGTTGGACAAACTGGTCAAACTGTTAGACCTGACTTATATATCGCATGTGGTATATCAGGAGCTATTCAACATGTTGCTGGTATGGAGCAATCAGACTTTATAGTAGCAATAAATAAAAATGAAACTGCACCAATATTTGAAGTTGCAGACATTGGTATAGTTGGAGACGTAAACAAAGTTATTCCAGCTGTTGTTGAAGAATTAAAATCTTTTAAAGCTTCTCAAAACTAATATATAAAAATTTATAAAATAAGATAGTATTTATGCTATCTTATTTTTTTATAAATTTTTATAAAAAAAGATGAAATAATGATTATTTAAAATCATTATTTCATCTTTTTTAATATTGATAATTATTTTATTTTTTTAATCTTCTATTTTGAAAACTGATATTTCTTCTGATAATACTTTGAATTTTTCACTAAGTTCGATTGTTTTATTATGCATTTCATTTATTAATGATGTTTGTTCTTCTATAGAAGCTGTAACTTCTTCTGTTGAAGCTGCTGTATTTTGAGATACAGATAATATATTTTCCATTGAATCTAGTATTTCATTTTTATCGCTATTTAGATTCTCAATAAATAATGTCATATCTTCAAGGCTTTCACCCATTGTATTTATTATATCTAATGTGTCTATAAAAGATTTATTAACATCATCAACAACTGTATTTTGTTTTTCGTTTGAGTTTTTCATATTAACCATTATATCTACACTTTTAGAACTTTCTAATTGTATATTTTTTATAATATCTGAAATTTTACTAGCAGCATCAGAAGAACCTTCTGCTAATTTTCTAATTTCTTCAGCTACAACAGCAAAACCTTTACCAGCTTCACCAGCTCGTGCAGCTTCAATAGATGCATTAAGTGCTAATAAATTTGTTTGTTGTGATATAGATGTTATTGTTTCTATTATAACGCTTATATCTTTAGATTTATCATTTAATGATAATATAGATTTTTCTACTTCTTTTGTGGATTTATCATTTTCTATATTTGTATCTTTAAGCTCATCCATTGTAGATTTTGTTTGTTCATTTATACTTATGGCTTTTTCAGATCCTTCTTTCATGGTATGACTTTTCTTATTAAGATTATCTAATTTATCCGAAAAATTATTTAATAAAATACTTGCATTTTGAATATTACTTGCCTGACTTGTTGCTCCATTTGCAATATCTTCTATGGTTTTTGATACATCGGATATTGATGTATTTGTGTGGTCCATTGATTTTTCAAGTGATTTTGAAGTTTTATCCATTATCTTTACAGAACTATTAAAGTCCATAAATACTATTTTTATTTTTTCCATCATTTTATCAAAACTAGAAGAAAGAATTTCTATTTCATCATGAGTTTTAATATTTGATTTGACTGTCAAATCACCATCTTCACCATCTTTCATAAGAGCTACAATTTGTTTTATAGGATTAGTTATATTGATTGATAAAATAACTCCTGCTGTAAGCGCAGCGATAAAGGCTATTAGACCTGCAAACAAAGTTCTATAAAGAATTATATCTGATTTTTCTGTTATTTCACTTTTGGATATTTCTGATATTACAGTCCAGTTTAATTTTTCTATTTTTGAAAAGTAAACGATTTTAATATCTCCATCATTATCATATTCAAAATAATTTTTATTTGAATTTTTTATATTATCTATTATAGTTTTATTTTCAAAAGCTTTACCTGCAAGAGAAGAATCTTTATATGCGACTAAATTGTTATTACTATCTATTATGAATGAATGCCCTGTTTTACCGAACTGAATATCACCTACAAATTTAGAAAGAGAATCTAGTGGAATAGCAATTGCTATAACTCCAACAAAATTTCCATTATCATCATATACAGCTTTTGATGGTGTTACTTGATGTGCTCCAGATGATGCACTAATATATGGTGAAGTCCATAGTGTTTCATTTTTGTTTTTTGATTGACTATACCAAGAACGTGCAGTTGGATCATAATCATCTGCATAGTTTTTTATTGGATATGTAATCATATCTTTATTAGTTGAACCAAAGAAGACAAGTCTTAATTTATCGTATGTATTTATATAATGCTTCATATCTTCTAAAAGAGTTTCTTTTGAAAAGCTACCGTTAAAAATATTTTTAGCTTCAGAATTTAAGGCTAAATAATCAATACTTTTTTCGTAGGTATTAAATTCATTTTTTATGCTATTTTTAATATGTTGATTTATTGCGCTTGAATATCCTATTATTTCTTCTTCCATTATAGTTTTTGATTTATTATAGGAGTAAAATCCTAATATTAAAAGTGGTAATAGAGATATTATGGTAATGCTAATTATAAGTTTTGTCTTTAATGTTTTAAACATATTATTTCCTCCCCTTTATTTTGTACCTATATATGTATTATACACTAAAATTTATATTTTAAATATTATTATTAAGAATATTTGGACTAGTTTTTTAATAAAATTGACATCTAATTTTAAGCTTATTTTAATATTTTTATTTTAAAATAAATGGGTAAGATAATTAATGCAAGAATAAATTTAGGTATTTGGTATCTTATTAAATATTATTTTACTTTGGTATAATAGTATTTAAGCTATATTATTATATTAAAACAAATTGGAGGAAATTATATGAATTATGAAATTTTACATGAGGGTGGATTCCCTATGGTTAAGGTTAAATTAGATGCAGGAGAAAAAATTAAAGCAGAATCAGGTGCTATGATTGCTATGGAAGATACTATAGATGTAGCTGGTAAAATGGAAGGCGGAGTACTTGGTGGTATTGGTAGAATGTTTGCTGGTGAAAAATTCTTCTTTCAAACATTAGAAGCAAATAGAGGTGCTGGAGAAGTTTTATTTGCACATGTTGCTCCTGGTGGAATAAAAGCAATAGAACTTGATGGAATGACTGAGTGGAAAATACAAAAAGATGGATTTTTAGCTTCATCTGATACTGTTGACATAGATACAAAAATTCAAAATTTAACTAAAGGTTTATTTTCTGGAGAAGGATTCTTTGTATTAGGAGCTAGAGGAAAAGGAACTTTATTTGTTAGTTCTTATGGTAGTATTCATGAACTTGAAATACAACCAGGAAGAGAATATGTTATAGATAATGAGCATCTTGTTGCTTGGGAAGCTTCTTTAGAATATAAAATAGAAAAAGCTTCTGCTAGTGGTTGGATATCTTCATTCACATCTGGAGAAGGTTTAGTTTGTAGATTTAAGGGACCTGGAAAAGTTTATATTCAAACTAGAAATCCATCTGGTTTTGGTTCTTGGGTTAGAGGGTTTATTCCTTCTAAATAAAGTTAAATAAGATTCAATAAAATTAGAATCTAATAATAAAATAGCAATCATAAAAAATATTTTTTATGATTGCTATTTTTATTCTTGTTTTCGATTGAGTTTTGTTTTCATTTGTGATATTCTTTAACTATAGAAAATAAATTGTTTTAAAAGGATGGTGTAATTATGAAGATTACAATAGATTTAATGAGTATAGAAGAAATTAAAGGTTTTATAACAGGAAATCCAGAAGCACCTAAAAATGTTAGAATATATTTAGCTGGAAGTGGATGTAGTGGACCTGCATTTGGTCTTGCTCTAGATGATCTTAAAGATGATGATTTAAAATATGAACAAGATGATGTTACTTTTATAGTTGATAAGGAATCTTATGAAAAATATGGTAACTTTACGATAGAACAATTTGGTCAAGGGTTTAGAGTAATACCTGAAAAAGGCGTTAATGCTTCTGCTTGCAGTAGCTGTGGTGGAGGATGCCATTAATAGTTATATCATCAAGATATTTAATAATTTAATATAAAATAAAAAAATTGATGCTAAATAGGCATCAATTTTTTTTATGGGAAATTTTAAGCTTTTATATAATCTTCTTCATTTTCTTTTATAGTTTTATAATATAAATTGTAAAGAGAATCATAATTTGTTTCAATCACTTTATATACCTTAAAATTTAATTTATTTGGAGTTAAATTTTTTAATATTTGAAGTATGGTATTTTTAGGCAAAGTTTTTCTATAAGGTCTATTTTCTAATAGTGCAGATAATATATCGGAAAAAGCTAAAATATCCATTTCTATGCTAAATTTTTCATCACTTATTTTTAAAGGATAACCTGTTTTGTCACGTTTTTCATGATGATTGATAGCCCATTTGCTAATATTACCTAGACCATCGATACTTTTTAATATCATAGATGAATATTTTGCATGAGATTTGATTATTTTAAATTCTTCATCACTTAATTTATCTGCTTTATCTAATAGTTCTGAAGGCACAGCTATTTTGCCTATATCATGTAAATATCCAGCTATTTTTAATTCAAAACATGTTTTTTCATCAAGATTTAGATACTTACCTATTGCATTAGAGAATGCTCCAACTGTTATTGAATGTACTTTAGTCCATGGACTTTTAAAGTCAACTATTCTAGCAAATATTTTAGATAAACCATCAATATCACTATCATTTATTTTAAAATTATTGCTATCAATATTTAACATTAATAATTCATGAAAGGCTAAATCATAAATATTTTCCCAAAATTCATCATCTTGAGCTAATTCATTAAATACATATTTAAGATCAGGTAAAAATACAGTTTTAAATCTTAGATTAATTTCATCTATAATTAAATCTCTACTGTAACTATCTTTGCCATAAGTTTCTAATAAAATATCAATTCTATCTGCTAGATGAAGAAAGTAGCATTCTAATCTAATATCTTTTTTATCAACTTTATTTTGAAGGATATCATCATATTTTATATGATGATGTCTTATTATTTCCTTGATATCTTTTAATGGTTCAAAACCCTCTAGCATTTTAGCTCCCATGATTTCATGTGGCTTAGGATTATGTTCATCAATATAAAGCAATTGGTCTCTTTCATCTATATATAAGGCACCAATATCATGTATAGAAGCTGCAAGTACTAAATTGTTTAGTTTATCTTTATCAAGTCCATATGATGAACCAAGTTGATAGGCTATCGTTGCTGTATGTTTATGATGATTTTTTAATAAAAAATTAAAATTATCTATTGCTTCTATTATGGATACCAATATATTTTTGACATCATAATTATAAATCATACAAAAACCCTCCTAAATTGAATTATAAATAACTAATACCCAAAATGTAAAAGATAAATGAAAATTATGTATATAAATATAAATTATTTGCAAAAACATTAATATAGTATATCGCAAATATAAGGGGTATATATGAAATAAATATATTTATTAAAAGAAATATAGAAATTTTTTAAGTGGGTGATTAAATGCTGATAAAAGGTGAAAAAATATCTAAAATATATGATATGGGAGAAGTTAAGGTCAATGCACTTTTAGATGCTGATTTTGAAATAGATAAAGAAGAGTTTTTAGTTATATTAGGGCCTTCTGGTTCAGGAAAGTCAACATTATTAAATATAATTGGCGGTATGGATAAATTATCAAGTGGAACATTGATATATAATAATCAAATTATATCAAAATTAGATTCTAAAAATTTAACATTGTATAGAAGAAATAATATAGGTTTTGTATTTCAATTTTATAATTTGATGCCAAACTTAACTGCATATGAAAATATAGAATTAGCTCATCAAATAGCAACAAACCCACTTGATATAGATGAGGTATTAAAAGATGTGGGTCTTTATGAAAGAAAGAATCATTTTCCAAGCCAATTATCAGGTGGAGAACAACAACGAATAGCTTTAGCTAGAGCTTTGGTAAAAAATCCAGATGTACTTTTATGTGATGAACCTACAGGAGCATTGGATTCAAAAACAAGTAAGGAAGTATTAAAGATTTTGTATAAATTTTTGAAAAAATATAAAAAAACAGTGATAATAATAACTCACAATAGTGAGATAAGTAAAATAGCAAATAGAGTATTTTATTTAAAGGATGGAAGAATTGAAAATATAGTAAATAACAAAAATCCAATCTCAATAGACGAGGTGGTCTTATGATTCATAAAAAAATGTTCATAAGAGATATAAATAAACATAAAGAGGGTTTTATAGGTTCAATAATAATAATAGCAATAGGACTTATGATTTTTACATCATTTTCTTTGGTTCTTATAAATTTAAGTTTGGAGAAAGAAAAATTTTATGAGGAACAAAATTTTTCAGATGTATTTATTAAAGTCAAAGAAATGCCTTATAAAGATATTGATAGATTAAAGAATATAAAAGGAATAAAGCATATAGAAGGAAGGCTTATAAAAGATGTGAGGCTTTATAAAGATAAAAAAGCTATAGATAAGTATATAAGACTTATTTCATATGATTTTGAAAAAGATTTTGTGGTTAATGATGTAGATCTTATAGAACCTAAAGAAATAAAATTAGATAATAATCAAATAATAATAGATAATAAATTTATAGAAGCAAATAATCTAAATATTGATGATGAAATAGAAATTATAACAGATTCTAATGTTGATAAGCTTACGATAAAAGGTTTTGGAAGAAGTCCAGAATTTATATATGCATTAAGAACTTCTTCAGATATATATCCAGAGCCTAAAAAATTTGGAATTGGTTTTGTAAATAAAGACTATATGAGTAAATTATTTGAAGAAGGTTCAAACATAAATGATATAACAATTATTTTACAAGGGGGTACTAATTTTAATGAGCTTAAAAATATATTGGAAGGAAAATTAGAAAAATATGGGCTTTTTTATATAATTGAAAGAAAAAATCAGGTCAGTAATTTACTTTTGAGCGAAGAAATAAAAGGTTTAAAGTCTATGTCTAAGACTATTCCGATAATGTTTTTAATGGTTTCTTCAATGATTTTGTATATAATTTTAAAAAGAATGATTGAATCAAAAAGAGGACAAATTGGTATATTAAAAGCTATGGGGTATAAAAAAATTGAAATTCAAATTCATTATATATCTTATGCTTTTTTTGTAGGAATATTAGGAGGTATTGTCGGTTCGATAAGTGGATATTTTTTATCAATACCTTTTACGAATATATATAGTGAATTTTTTAATATGCCAAATATAAAAGCGGAATTTTCTTTTAGATACTTGATTTATTCAGTAATGATGTCTTTATTTTTTTCTATCAGTGCTGGATATATGGGAACTAAAAAAATACTTGATTTGACACCAGCGAATTCTTTAAGGAAAGAAGTCCCTATATTTAATAAAAAATTATTTATAGAAAATTCAAAAGTTTTATGGAATATGTTTAATGTTCAAGGAAAAATGGCTGTAAGAAATATAAAAAGAGATATAAAAAGAAGTATATTTATAATATTTACAATATCTTTTACAGGAGCATTACTTATATTTTCATTGTCTATGAAAACTATGTCAGAGGAAATGCTATTTGATAAATATAAAAATGAAGAACTATATAAGGCAAAAATAGATTTAGATAATTATTACAATGAAGATGATATATTACGAGAGTTTAAAAATAAATATAATTTAAAAGGAATTGAAGGTGTTCTAAATATTCCTGCTAAAGCGAAATTTAAATGGTATGAAAAAGATATAAGCATAACTGCTATAAATGATAATAATTTGCTTTATAGAATTTTGGACAGTCAAAAAAATAGAGTAGATCTATCAAAAGATGGTATATATATCAGTCAAAGATTATCAAAATTATTGGATGCTAAAGTTAATGATGAAATACTACTGTCTTTTGTAGATAGTAGGAATAAAGATAATGAAAAGAGAATAAGGATAAATGGTGTTATACCCCAATATTTAGGTATAGGTGTATATTCAAACCTTGATTACGCAAAGACTTTTTTAGATAGTAAAAAAATTATAAATACTGTGCTTATA
>JAOARY010000012.1 GCA_025210335.1 Peptostreptococcaceae bacterium
GCTTCAAACAATTAGATTTTTTTACGCAAATTCTTTATTTTATTTTTTTGAATTTCAATCTCCATTCCCTATAGATTTAAAAATTAAAATATACTGCCCTTCACAATAGATAATTCTAAAAAAATATAATTAATCCTTTGATAAAATCTAAAACTCACTTTGCTTCAAACAATTAGATTTTTTTACGCTAATTCTTTGTTTTATTTTTTTGATTTTATTGGTTTAATATTAGATATTAGTCTTTTGCGTTTTAATTTAACTGATTCGAAATGGTTTTGACTTAAAATCATTAATTAAAATGCAATAATTAATTTAATTTTCAAAATTTTTAATCTTGGATTTTTGTTACTTATCTGTTAAACTATTATTCGAATTAATATTTATACATAATACATATAAAGGGGGATTTATAATGAAATTTAAAAAGATAGTATCATCAGCTCTTATTTCTCTTATGATTCTTTCTTCAGTTTCTTTTGCTAACGAGATACCAACAAGAGACCAAATTGAAGATCAATATAAGTGGAAATTAGATCATATTTACAAAACTTCAGATGAATTTTATTCTGATTTAGAAAAACTTAGTGGAATGGTTGACGATTTTCTTATGTACGAAGGTAAGCTTAATACTGAATCTACAGTTATTAAAGCTGTAAAAGATAAAGAAAAAATGGATATATTAGCTCAAAAATTAGTTGTTTTTGCAAATATGAGTTCTGATACAGATACAAATAATACAGAAGCTGCTAAAATGGTTGATAAAATAGATTCAGCACTTACAGATATGGCTTCAAAGCACGCATTTTATGAAGTTGAATTATTAGAAAATGATAAATCATTTTTAGAGAAATTAGCTAGTAATTCTGATTTAGAAGGTTATGATTTTTATTTTACTAATTTAGCTAAAAATAAAGATAATGCTTTGTCTAAAGGAGAAGAAAGAATTCTTGCATTAGCTTCTGAGATGGCTGCTACTCCTGAAAAAATTTATGAAGCTTATGATTACAAAGATAGAAAAATTAAAAAAGTAAAAGATGAAAATGGAAATGAAGTATCTTTAGGTTCTTCTTATTCTACATTGTTAGAAAGTAAAAATAGAGAAGTTAGAAAGAATGCATTCATTGGCGAATTTTCTTCTTATGATGAAAATATAAATACTGTAACTGCTGCACTTGTAGGTGAAGTTAAATCAAATATATTCTATGCAAAAGCAAGAGGATATAATTCAGCATTAGAAGCATCACTAGATAACGATAATGTAAAGCCTGAAGTTTATGAAAGTTTTGTTAATGCAGTAAATAATAATTTAGATTCTTTACACAGATATATATCTCTTAGAAAAAAATTATTAAAAATAGAAGATAAAGTTCATTATTATGATTTATATGCTCCAATAGTTGATAGTACTTCAGATGAAATATCTTATGAAGATGCAAAAGAAATGGTAGCAAAAGCTCTTTCACCACTAGGTGAGCAATATGTTAAAGATTTAAAAGCTGGTTTAGCTGGTGGATGGGTTGATGTTTATGAAAATAAAGGTAAATATTCAGGTGCTTATTCATGGGGTGGATTTGCAACACATCCATATGTACTATTAAATTATAACGGTAATTTAAATGCTGTTTCTACATTAGCTCATGAAATGGGACATGCATTAAATAGCTATTATTCAAATAAAACTCAACCTTATGCAAAGGCTGATTACCCAATATTCACAGCAGAAGTTGCTTCTACTACAAACGAAGCTATAATGCTTGATTACCTTATTAAAAATGCTAAAACAAAAGAAGAAAAATTATATCTAATAAATAATTATTTAGAACAAATAAGAGGAAGTATATATTCTCAAATAATGTATGCTGAATTTGAAAAAATGATTCATGAAGCGGTTGAAAATGGTCAAACTGTAGATGCTACTGCTGTAAAAGAAATGTGGGGCGGATTAATGGCTAAATACTATGGTGATGATTTTGAAGTAGATGAACTTGCTAAAGTTTGGTGGGCTAGAGTTCCTCACTTCTACTGGAACTTCTATGTATATAAATATGCAACAGGATTATCTTCAGGTATTATAATATCTGAAAATGTTATGAATGGTGATCAAGAAAAAATTGATGCTTATTTAGATTTCCTAGCTGGTGGAGGATCAAATTATCCAATTGAAATGCTAAAAGCAACAGGTGTTGATTTATCAAGTCCACAACCTGTGGAAAATGCACTTAAAAAATTCGATTCACTATTAGATGAATTTGAAAGTCTATTAGATTCATAAAATCAATATAGATATATTAATTAATTTTCAAACTAAAATACAATTAAAATAAATTAAGAGGTAGGTACTTGGTAAGCATCCAGTACCTATTTTTTAATTCTTATAAAATAAATTATCACATATCTGTGGTTAAAAATTAAAAACCCTATCTTATTAAATATATCTATCTACAAAAGATTCTCTATTGTAAATCTTAATAAAGCTTATATCTTTATATCATTTTTTATATAATCTTACTTAGTTAGGCAAAATTATATAAAAGGGAGGTGTCGGTTGTAAATAGCAAAAAATTTGCAACCACAGTACATATGGCGGATTATAAAGATTTATGGCAATCACTTAATATTGATTTAGAAAAACATGATCAACTTTGCGAGGTACTACCAAAATTCTATTCAGAAATATATTTATCTCAAGAAAATAGACCTAAAGGAATGGATTACTTCAACATGGTAGTATCTGAAATACATGGGCTTAGAATAAAAGAATTAGATGACCATAGAAAGCAAGGAAATAAAGTAATGGGAAGCTTTTGTGTATTTGTTCCAGATGAACTTGCTTTAGCAGCAAACGTTATCAATGTAGGACTATGTGCTGGGTCTGATTTTTGGCATCCAGATGGAGAAAAATATGTTCCTCAAAACACATGTCCACTTGTAAAAGCAGCCGTTGGAGCTAAAATGGGTAATACATGTCCATATTTTAACTCTTGCGATTTACTTGTAGGTGAAACTACTTGTGATTCAAAGAAAAAAGCATGGGAAATATTAGACAAAGAAACTGATATGTATGTTATTGATCTTCCTCAAATGAAAAGAGAAAAAGATTATGAAAGCTTTAGCGATGAACTTAAATTATTCAAAGAAAAATTAGAAGATTTAAGTGGAAATGAAATAACAGCAAATAAAGTAAAAGAGTCTATAGAACTTGTAAACGAAAAAAGAAAAGCACTTAAAAGACTTTATGATTTAAGAAAAAATGAAGCTCTTCCTATAAGCGGAAAAGATGCTCTTTTAATAAGTCAAATAGCATTTTATGATGATCCTAAAAGATTCATACAAATGACAAATGAATTATGTGATGAATTAGATCAAAGAGTTTCTAATAATGAAAGTGTATTTTCAAAAGATACAAAAAGAATATTAGTATCAGGAACACCTATGGCTGTACCTAATTGGAAATTACATCATGTAATAGAATCAAGTGGTGGAGCGGTTGTATGTGAAGAAACATGTACAGGTTCAAGATATTTTGAAAATTATGTGTCAAATGAAGGTGAAACTTTAGAAGAACAATATAAGAATTTAGCTAATAGATATATGGGCATTAACTGTGCATGTTTTACACCTAATAACGGTAGAGTTGATGATATTATAAGACTTTATAAAGAACATAAAGCAGATGGTGTTGTTTATTTTACACTTCCATTTTGTCAAACTTATTCAACAGAATATAAATTAGTTAAAGAAAAATTAGACAAAGAAGGAATCCCTGTAACTATGATTGAAACTGGATATTCTTTAGAAGATGCTGGTCAACTAAAAACAAGATTAGAAGCATTCTTTGAAGTATTAGAAAATAGATAAATTAGACATAATATAAATTGAAAGGATTTATAAAATGGAATATTATATATTGTTTGAAAATCAATCTAGTGGAATGTTATTAAAAAAAATTTTGGATGAAAAAAATATACCTTTTACTATAACACCAACACCTAGAAAATTATCAACTTGCTGTGGAATATCCATGAAAATCAACAAAGAAAATATAAATCAAATAAATAATATATTAGACGAAAATACAAGTATAAAATCATTAGGTATAAAAGAATTAGATAAATCAAATGAAAAAAAATTGTTTGATTTTTAAAAAGAGGTGTTTTTATGTATTCAATAGGTATTGATAGTGGTTCAACTGCTACAAAAGGAGTTTTATTTGATGGACAAAATATTGTGGATAAAATAATAAGACCTACATCTTGGAGTCCAAAAACAACATCCAATGAAATATATAACGAACTACTAAATAGAAATAATTTAGATAGATCCAAAATAAAAAAAGTAATAGGCACAGGTTATGGTAGAGTTTCTATGGACTTTATTGATAAGAGCGTAACTGAAATAACATGTCATTGCAAAGGTGCTTATTATTATGATAATTCAATAAGAACCATATTAGATATAGGCGGACAAGATAGCAAGGTTATTACCTTAGATGACAATGGAAATGTAAAGGAATTTCTTATGAACGATAAATGTGCAGCTGGAACAGGTAAATTCTTAAATATTATGTGCAACACCTTGGGTATTGATATTTATGATTTGGATAATTTAGATTTTTACGATGTTAAGCCTTCTAAAATATCTAATATGTGTGCGGTATTTGCCGAATCAGAAGTAATATCACTACTTGCAAAAGGTGAAAGCAAAGATAGTATATTAAAAGGGATTATCGTATCTATTTGTAATAGAGGTTCATCATTACTCGGAAAAATCAATCAAGATTCAAAAATTGCTTTTACAGGTGGATTATCTCAATCCAATTTAATAAAGGAAACTTTAAAGCAAATAATAAAAAAAGATATAATAATTCCAAAAGATTCTCAATTTATAGGTGCTATTGGCGCTAGCATAATAGGCTATAAATAATATTAATTCATGACAGATATTTTTAATAAATACTAAAGGGTCAAACTAAAATAATATAAAAAAATAATATAATAATAAATTATATTACTCTAAATAAAATTCAACTAATAAACTCTAATAAAAAGCTGTGGATAAAATTATCCACAGCTTTATTAATCAGTTTAAGCTTGTTCATATTCTTTATTTTCTATATATACAAATAGCTCATCAGTCCAAGTTACTGCTGATATATATAGATTTTGCAGTTTTAATACATCTAATTTAAGTTCTTCTGCTATTTCATATATTTCTTTCCACAGACCTTGTTCATAAGCTTTTATCACTTTATATATCACATTAAATGGTCCAGATTGATTTAAAAGAGCATTTTTTATATCCTTTGAAAGTGGCAATTCTTTTATTACCCCATCAAGTGGTCTATTTAATAATACGTCTACCAAAGATACTAGACCCATTAAAGATACCTCATCTGCCTTTAATCTTAAACCATCCGTATTTTTTGCAACAAGTTCTGCAAATCTAGATCTAAACATCGCCATTTTAGCAATATCTGCATTTTGACCTTTTGATATATCTGATACCATAAGAAGTGTAAGCCATTTTTGTATACCTGCAAGTCCAAGTATTGCAAGAGCATGCTTTATTGAAGTTACTTCATTTGCAAGTCCAAACTTTGAATTTACAAGTTTTAAAAGCTTATAAGTTAAAGCAATATCTCTTTCTATAATCTTTGAAATCTTAGGTATTTCAGGTTCAGGCTTATCCATTTCTTTAAATATATCAAAATAAGCAAGTTCCCCAATACTAATTTCTCTACCTTTTATAAGTTTTGGTTTGCTAAAGAAATATCCTTGATAATAAGAAAAACCTAAATCTTTTGCAAATAAATATGTTTCTCTATCTTCAACTTTTTCTGCTAAAAACTTTCTTGTATGATTTCTATGCTTTAATATTATATTTATAATATCTTCTTTTGTGTTTAACATAAAATCTACTTTTATTATATCAGCAAGATCTATAAGAGTTTGAAAATCATATCCTACCGTAAAATCATCTAATGCTATTGTATACCCTTTTGCTTTTAAAGCTCTTAATTTCCTTATAAGATCTCTATCTGGAACAACAGTCTCCAAAATTTCTACAACAATAGATTCAGGTGGAAACATAAGTGGAATTTCCTTTTTGATAAGAATTTCATCAAAATTTATAAAAGCTTTTTTTCCTTCTATTAATTGTTCCATACCAATATTGAAATATGAATTAGTAAGAAGTATAGATGTTACCTTATCATCTGTATAATCTGTGTTAAAAAAATTATTAGGGCTATCTCTATATAAAAGCTCATAAGCAAATATATTTTCATTTTCATCTAAAATTGGTTGTCTTGCTACAAATACATCCATATATATCTTCCTCCTGTATTATCTTAAATACTAAAATCTGAAGATAAATCATATATAAATTTTACCCTAATAATAATAATTTAATACAAATTTTAATTATAGACTATATTCTTCTTAAATGAATGGTTCAAATCTATAATCTTTCCAATCTTAGATACAAAATCATTAATATCGTTTTCAGTTGTATCAAAAGAAGTAACGAATCTTACTTCATTTGTTTCTTCATTTACAATGTAATAAGGGTAATCTCTAATCAATTTATCATTCCAAGCCTTTGGAATTTTTGCAAATAATATGTTTGCATCAGGCTTGCTTACATCCCTTATATCGTCAAACTCAAGTAAATTTTCATAGAGCAAAAGTGCCATTTCATTTGCTCTTTTAGCATTTTGTACCCATAAATTATTAGTCAAATAGGCCCTAAATTGTGCTGCAATAAATCTTCCCTTAGATACCAATTGCATAGCTTGTTTCATTTTAAATAGAAAATCTTTTTTGACTTCATCATTTAAAATAATAATAGCTTCACCCATCATCATTCCATTTTTGGTTCCACCAAAAGATAATACATCAACACCAGTTTTTGTTACCATATCTTCTAAACTAACATTTAAATGAGCTATAGCATTTGAAATTCTAGCACCATCCATATGAACTAATAAATCATTTGAATGTGCAAAATCACAAATTGCTTTAATTTCTTCTATACTGTATACAGTCCCCGTCTCAGTTGGTTGACTAAAAGCTACAGCTTTTGGTTGTATTTTATGCTTGCTTCCTTTATATTCTAAAAATCTCTTTGCTTTATTTATATCAAATTTACCATCTTGTGTTTCAAAATACAAAATCTTTGCTCCTAAAAATTTCTCAAAAGCACCACATTCATCAACATTTATATGTGTATCCTCACTACATATAACTCCTTCATAAGAATTAATCATACCTGATATTCCTATCACATTTGCAGATGTACCTGTGGTTGTAAAATAAACATCAACATCCTTATTAAATAATTTACAAAACTTATCTTTTACTTCCTTTGAATACATATCATCAGAATAAGGATTTACATGTTCTACATTAACCTTACTAAGTTCTTCTAATACATTCTTGTGTACTCCAGAAACATTATCACTTAAAAACATTTTCATTTATATTTCCCCCTTGATATTTTAATTTTTTATATAAAGATTCTTTAACCCCAAATAAAGAATCCTTTAATCAAATTTCAAAATATAAAACAAAACTCTAATACAATATTTCTAAACCTAGTTCTAAGCTACATTTTTAAGCTTTTTGAAATAATTTTTAGTATCCACTTTTATAACATCTCTAAGCATTATAAGACCTATAAGATTTGGTATAGCCATAAGTCCATTTACTATATCAGCCAAAGTCCAAATTGTGCTAAGCTCTAAATATGGTCCAATTGCAATAAGTCCTATAAATATCCACTTATAAAACTTTACTTTTTTATTACCAAATAAATAAACTACGCATCTTTCTCCATAATAATTCCATCCTAAGATAGTTGTAAAAGCAAAGAAGCAAAGTCCAACATTAACTATTAAAAGTCCTAATAAATCTACTTTCATACCAGTTCTAAATGCCATCGAAGTCATTGAAGCTCCTTCATATGAAGATGACCAAAAACCAGTTATTATAAGAACTAAACCAGTCATAGTACAAACTAATATAGTGTCAAAAAAAGTTCCTGTCATAGATATAAGACCTTGTTTAACATGTGATTTTGATTTCGCTGCTGCTGCTGCAATAGGAGCTGAACCAAGACCCGATTCATTAGAAAATACCCCTCTTGATACCCCAGTTCTCATCGCCAAAATCATTGTTGAACCCAAAAATCCTCCAGTTGCTGCAAGTGGAGTAAATGCACCTTTGATAACTAAAGATATTGCATTTGATAATTCACTAAAATTAAGTGCTAAAATTAAAAGACTTGCTATTATATACGACGCTGTCATAAAAGGAACTATAAGTTCTGCCGCTTTTGAAATCTTTTGAATTCCTCCTAAAGTTACAAAAGCCACTAATATAGTAAGTATGATTCCAACTAAAACTTTATTAAGTCCAAATGCTCCATTAAGACCAGTTGTTATAGAATCAACCTGAGCAAAAGTTCCTATTCCAAAGAATGCTACCATGATACCAAAGAATGCAAATGCCTTAGCTAAAAAGCTTCCTAAAAATCCTTTTACACCTTTTTCAATATAAAACATCGGCCCCCCACAAGCACTGTTATTTTCATCAAATGTTCTATATTTTACAGAAAGCATACATTCACTGTATTTTGTAGCCATACCAAAGAATGCTGCCATCCACATCCAAAATAATGCACCAGGCCCTCCAAGCTTAATTGCTGTTGCAACACCTACAATATTTCCTGTACCAATAGTTGCTGATAAAGCTGTACATAAAGCCTTAAAACTAGAAATGTCACCTTCTCCTTCATTAAAATCTTTTTCATCTTTTGAAAATAAATATTTTAATGCCAAAGGTAATTTAGTAATTTGAATTAGTCCAAGTGAAAATGTTAAATAAATTCCTGTACCTACAAGTAGTATTAGTAAAGGTGGCCCCCATACTAAATTATCAATTGTTTTTAAAATTTCTGCCAATTTCGTCATATTTGAATCTCTCCTTTTTTTGATTTGTTGGCAGGAACTTAAAGCAAAGAAAATAAAAAACTCTTCATCCTTTTATTGCTTTATTTTGCTAAAGGGTATTAAAAAAGAGGTATTTAAATAAATAAATACCTCCAAAGATCCAATGCAAAATACAAGCTATAAAAATATAACCTTGCCTTAAATCCCCTGTCCTTTTACCTGAAAGTTTCATAATCTTAAAAAAGATTATTTGCTCCTTCGGTGCTCCATAGAGTCTCTCCAGAGGTTCGTCCAATAACGGTCCTATCTTACTTATTTAGAAACCTGAAAGATTTACTTCTTCGGTAGGTATTAATTTACCTTCTCCCGCTATCTTCATCCGATTGATATTAAATTGTAATAAAAATCCCCAATAAATACAAATAGAATTTATTTATAAATATTTTTATTAGATATTTTCATATTCTACAAAATTATATTTATAAAGTCAATAAAAATTTATATTTATTAATAAAATCATAATTGAATATGATTTTTAAGACCCCTAACCCCTTGAAAAAACAATCGTTTTCAAGCCAAAAACAACCCTTTTTTCTATGTTATAGAAATTATATAAATATTCTTACAGATTGTCAACATATTTATGCAATTTTTGATAAAAATTAAACAGAATTTAATAATATTTTTTTATAATTTCTTATTTCGATTAAATAATTACACAATTCAAAAAAAGCTATAACAAAGTTAATTAAACACTTTGTATAGCTTTTTCATTTTACTCATCTTGTTTTTTTATTTCACTTCAAAACTACAAGTGACAACAGCTGTTATTTCTTTATCTATCGATGAATTGTCATTTATTCCATAATCAGATACTTCATTGGAATAAAGAGGTGTTATTTGGAATATTCCAACTCTTGCAGAATTCAATTTTCCTACTGAATTACCAGTTACCTCAAGCATTTTTTGGGCTCTCTCTTTTGCATCTTTTGTAGCCTTACCAATCATCTCAACCTTCAAATCAGCTAATTTAGTATATAAATAACTTGGTGGATATGATTCAAATTCTACACCTTCATTTATAAGATCTGTTGATTTTCTTGATATTTGTGTTATCTTATCTATTTCTTTTGATTCTATTTTTACATCTTGAACAAGTCTATATTTTTCAACCTCATTTGAATAACCATTTCCATATGGAAGCCTTTTGTTTAATTTTATAGTATTGATTGAAGACATAACTATTTGATCTTCTTCTACTCCTGATTTTTGTAAATAAGCTTTAACCTTCCTTTCACTTTCTTTAATTCCTAGATATGCATCCGAAAGATTAGCAGATTCATAAGAAAAACTCCCTGTCCAAACCACCAAATCAGATTTTATCTGTTGTTTTGATGACCCTTTTACAACAAGTTCGTTCTTCGTTTCTTTTACCTTTATAAATCCATTTGTCATTATAGCAGATGATACAATTATTCCAAGCGATAATATAATTGAAACCACTACCAATACCCAATTTTTAAAATTATTCATAATATCCTCCTTCTATATTTATATTGTTTAACAAATATATGATATCCCTTTTTACTTATTATTAATACTTTTATTGTTTACATTAGTTTTACAAAAGATACTAAAAAAGCTAGCGATAATTAAATATCACTAGCTTTTTAATCATAATTTTTTACATAAGATGTTGCTCTTCCACTTCCAACTTTTATTATATATTTTTCTTTTAATAGTTTTGATAATGATTTTTCAATTGTTGCAACACTTATATCTGGACAAAATTTTTGTATATCTGATTTTGAAATTTTGCCGAGTTTATTATCAAATAAATCCTTAACTCTTTGGGATTTATTTAGACCTTTTAACGTAACTGTTTCCACTCTATTTGCAAACTCCTTGTAAGCTTTTAATATTATGCTAAGATAATATTTCACAAATGGATAATATGAATTTTTGTTTTGATGCCAATTATTTGAGCTAGCCTTTAACATTTCATAATAACTGTGCTTTGTATTTTCTATAAGCATCTCTATACTGATATATTTACCCACGATATAACCATGTTGATATAATAAAAGCAAAGTTAAAAGCCTGCTCATTCTACCATTTCCATCATTAAATGGATGTATGCTCAAAAAATCTAAAATGAACTTCGATATTAGTATTAATGGATCAATTCTATCTTCTTTTATAGCATCATTATAGGTTTTACAAAGAGCTTCTATTGACGCAGGTGTTTCAAAAGCTGATGTAGGCTCAAATCTAATATGATGATTCCCTTTAGTATCTACTTCTTCAATTATATTATCTTGATTTTTATATTTTCCAGAATTTGAACTTGGATGATATGAATATAAATCTCTGTGTAATTGTAAAATCACATTAGATCTTACAGATATGTATTCATAATTTTCATGTATTGTATTTAACACTTCTCTGTATCCTGCAATTTCTTCTTCATTTCTATTAAGTGGCTCTGATTTCTTTGAAACTAATTCACTTAATCTTGCATCCGATGTAAATATGCCTTCTATACGATTAGAAGCTCCTGTACTTTGAATTTTTGCAATTTCTAGCATTGAATTTAATATATCTGGTTTTGCTTCTATAAATAATTCTTGCTTCCCCTTATATTCATGAATTTTAGATATAAGATTCATAATTTCAGGTACAAATAGGTCATTATCTATTTTTTTATAATCAAATTCTCTCATTTTAATTCTCCCTACATTTTAATTTATATAGGTAATTTTATCATCTTTTTATGTATATAACAAGAAACTGTCGCATTAAAATTCAATATATAAAAGATTTAAATATCTTAATTCTTAATTTTAATGCGACAGTTTATTTAATTATATTCATAATTGAGATTATTATAAGAAGATATCATAGATGAGAATTTACTATTATAATCATATATATATAGTTCTACTTCCTCCATTGAAACTACTCCTGTATAATTATTTTTTTGATCTAATTCATTTAAAATTTCTAACATTTCGCATGCAGACGTTTTTAAATATCTGCAATCATCTATTGCTCTACCTAAAAAAATCTTTTGATCTAATCCTTCTTTTTTAAGTCTATTATCATCATCTACATACTCCAAAAACTTATCAATATGTTCAATTAATAAAATTTGAATTTCTTCAAATTCTTTTATATCAATCATCATAGATTCATCATAAAATAAAGCTTGAATCTTTTCACCTTCCATTAAAAGATTAAGACCATGATACCTTATCAACATATCATCTTCTTTTAATTCTTTTAATTCCTGCATTAATCTCTCCATACCTATAACATCCAAATCTGCACCGAATTTATCCAATGAATATAAATAATCAACATATTGTGCTCTTATTTTTCTGTGTAAATTCGTTCCCATTACTCCATTATCCTCTAAAAATTCTTTCTGGCTGTAATAATTATATATTTCATTCATTGTATCCATAAGCGCCTTTATCTTAGGGGCTAATATCTTCATTGATTCATCAGCATCTTTAAATGATGGATTTTTAGAAGCATATTCAACCGCTTCATCTACCTGTTTATAGAAACTATCAATAATAGGCATTGTTCCACATTTATCATAATCCTTTGGAATATTAATATCTTCTTCTACTCCAAATTCCTTAAAATACGCATCTAAAATCCCATTTAACCACTCATTTAAAGTATTACTTAATTTAACATAATTATTGTACTTCTCCGTACCATCCTCTATAACAATATCTTGTGCTTTATATGTAATAAAGCAACCATTTAAATTTACTATTGCAAACATAATCAAAAAAACTAACAAAATTCTTTTAAACATATTATTCACCTTTTCCAACACAGATTATATATCCGTTTATTTGTTATATTGCACCATAGAAAGCTCTTATATATTTAATATATTATAGTATTTTTTTACAGGCTACAATAAATTTTACTTTAAATATAAGTTTTTGAATCAATTGGACTATTTTTCAACAATAAATATTCCTTTTTTATACCTATAAATCCAAAAATAAACTTCGAATAAAAATGATAAAACAGCCATTATAAAAAATATATAAAAAAAACTCACAAAATCTTGTGAGTTTTTTTTATATTTATTTTTAATAAAACATAAGACCTTTTTTAAATGCCTCTATTACATTTGGATCCTTATCTAATCTATACGTTCTTGCTGGATTCCCCTGTGTATCCCAGTCAATTCCATTCCACCAAATAGCTATTTTAAGTTTTTTGTAATCTCCATATCTTATCTCATCAAACATTTGATTAACCCAATTCACCTTATCTCCACCGACTTTATTAGAACCAAACTCAGTTATTATAAAAGGTTTGTTGAATTTCTCATCATAATCTCTATAAAGTTCTGGATATATTTGTGAAAATTCTCTCCACACTTCACCCTTATAATAAGTGCCTGTATTATATCCTGTAAGACCAACTACATCTACATATTTATCACCTGGGTAATAACTCATATAATCATTCCATTTAAACTTTGGAAATGATATATCATGAGGATTCCAAACCCAAAGTACATTATCATTAGCTCCAGCTTCTTCAAATATATTATAAATATATCTATAGCTATCCTTATATATATCTGTATCCATAGAATGATAAAAACTTGAATACACACACCAATCTCCATTCATCTCATTATTAAGTCTAAATAATATTGGTTTATCAAACTCATTAGCAAGTCTTGCATATTCTTTAAAATAATCATCATATTTTCCATCTATAATATCATATAAAATTCCTTTATTCTTTGATGGATCACTAAAGAACATCGTTTGAAATGTAAGCTCAACATATTCATTTCTCTTATATGCTTCTTCTAATTCATTTAATGGAAATGATGAATCAAATGTTTGATATTTTAATAAGAAATTAAAATCATAATCAATTTGTTTTTCTAATGTATTTAAATAATTAAATGCTGTTGGTGCAGTAGGTTCAAATATACCCCAATGAAGTTTTTTATTGTTTATAAAATATTTATCTACAAAATTAGTCGTAACCTCATTAAAATTATCTCTAATTTGAATATCACTCATATCTTCATAATATCTAGTCATACCAATTTTATCTGTAATCTTAAATGATTTTACTATATCCATATATGAATCATAATCCTTAAATTCATCTTCAGATTTTATAAATATAGTATACGCCTTATCATTACCCATATTAATAAGTACAAGTACATAATGATTTCTATCATGTTCAATATTTTTTATCTTATCTCTTGACCATTTAAAAAGCTTATATGGTCTACCATTTAATTTTTTACTTTCTTTATATTCAAAAGTATGGCTTTTTTCATCATTCAAAAACTTAGTAGTATAATTTACATAACTTAAAAAAGATGAATGCTCAGATAAATCATCATAATAAACTTCAACCTCTAACTTATCACTTCTTAGCTCACTTATGTATTTATCCATTGGAAGTTTAAGTTCTAAATTATCATCAACCTCTATTTGATATCCTAGTTCCTTATTTGTATATCTTATCAAATCATTTGAAATCTCTTTAACTATATGATTTTCAAGCTTAACAACTTTTTCCTCTGCATATGAAAAACTTGTTAATACAAGCATTACAAGCATATTTATTATCAAAAACCTCTTCATTTTTATCCCCTTTCCATCTTTAATATCACTAATATATATTATAACAAAAGGAGGGCAATTTCCAGTTTTTTAAGTTACATTTAAGAAAACTTTAGCTATAATTTATTTAAATTCTAATTACTTTGTACTTTTCCCTTATTTACTAGATTAGAAGACTTATCTTTAAAAATAAATCCATAAAAAATCGCAATAATCGGTGCTATATAACAATAGATTGCATAAGGTGCATATTCAAATGCATTTAGATTCACTATAAGTCCTATTAATATGGCATTTACATTCCAAGGAAAAACAGGTGCTATTAAAGTTCCACTATCTGCAATAGTTCTTGAAAGCTCTACTTTATTTATCTTAAATTCATCAAATTTTTCCTTTAATAATTTAGTTACAAAAACAATCGAAACAACTTGATTACAAGTCACCATCGTTAATATAAAAGATAATACTCCAGTTTTAAAATACAAACTTTTTTTAGTTCTTATCTTGGATTTAAAATCCTCAAGCAAAGGCATTAATAAATCTAATTCCTGCAATATAGAATTTAAAAATATAGCAGCAATATTTAATAATGCCACATCTTTCATATTGTAAGCTCCACCACCTTTTAATATCGAATCTAACTCAATTATATGAGTATTTGATTCATATCCAAAAATAAGTGAATTTATAACATCTAAGACATTCATATCTTGATAAAAAAGTCCTGCTAATGCTCCTAAAATAACACCAACACTCATATTATAAAATACATTAACCTTCTTAAAAGCAAGAACCATCATAACAAGTGGAAACGCTAAAAATAATTTGGATATATAAAAGGAATCCGACAAATTCTTTTGATATGTACTTATTACATTTTGATCTATTCCACTCATATATTTATTTCCTAAAAAATAATAAAATACTAAAGATATTAAAAGTCCAAGTGAAATAGTCTTTAAACTCGATTTTAAAAATTCATCAAAATCAATTTTATTAACATCCAAAGTCAAATTAACAAGCCCTGAAATAGGTGATATTCTATCAGCTAAATAAGCTGCTGATATAAGAGTTCCTACCAATATAGGAAGTGGTATACCTATTCCTCTGCCTATTCCAATAAGTGCAATACCTATTGTTGAAAATGTACCAACCGCAGTTCCCATGAATATAGAAACTAATGCACAAAGCAAAAATGCAGTTATTAAAAAATTAAAATCCGATATAAAATTAAAACCATAATAAATCATTGAGGGCACTACCCCACCACTAATCCAAGACGAGATATTAGCCCCCATCAAAAACACTATAAAAATAGCAATCTTACATTCCTTTACACCATTAAATCCAATTTTTATAACTTCTTTGATATTGTAATTTTTATTTTTTAATAAGAATAAAGTAAATACTATCCCCATAAAAAATCCTAAATACACAGGTATATTAAAATATATACAGGCTACTATAAATATCAAATTAAATAAACAAAGAATAATCGAATCTAATTTTCTTATTTCTCTTTTTAAATTACTCATATCAACCTCTTTTTTTATAAATTAATTAGGTATTGATCTATGACCTATACCAATAGCCAAATCATTAAGATGTAAAAGTCCAATGCTTATATAAATACAAACACTTAGATGTTCTCCTCTTCTTGCAATCCCAATCTTACCACCAACACTAAGTCCTGAAGCTTTTGCTTGTAATTGCATTATAGCTTCTCTAGCTGCTCCTGCAACTGCACCTTCATGAACATGTGTATCTCTTATAATATTTGTTTTTTTGGCTGACACAATCGCACGTTCAATTATTTTTGGTATTGAATTGATCAAATTTCCTCCAATATCAGCTGCACAAACAAGCACATCATCATCCTTAAACAAATCCTTTAACTGTGATTCTTCTTCTCTACTGCTTATAGCCATCTTAATTGAAGCTTTAGCAACAACAGAACTGTTATTATCCAAAATATCCACTCCTTTATTTTATTTTTATAAAAATAAAAATATATACAAATAGATTAACAAATTTCACGCAATTTATATATATTTTTATCTTATATTTTTTAATTTAATCAGAAATTTTATAATTAATATAGTCTTTATCAAAAAGTT
Organism: Peptostreptococcaceae bacterium; assembly: GCA_025210335.1. Taxonomy (GTDB): domain Bacteria; phylum Bacillota; class Clostridia; order Peptostreptococcales; family Peptostreptococcaceae; genus JAOARY01. The sequence continues at coordinate 16,701 of JAOARY010000012.1, forward strand.
TTCTTACCTTATCTTCATTTAATATTCTTATTTCATCTGCATCAGAATTTATAATATATATCTTACCTTCTTTAGACTTATACATATTTTTGATATCTTTTAGCTTCCATTTTTTAGCTTTATAATTTTTATCAATCAAATAATATTCCTTTTTTTCATCATCATTGTCATGAGATTTTTTTAAGATAATATTATCATCAATAATACCTCTAAACTCTATTGTTTCCCACATATTTTCACTACCCATAAGCTTCATTGTTTTTCTTAAATCCACAACTTTATCATCATCTAAAACAAATACATTTCCAAATACAAAATCTTGGTTATATTGCTTTCCTCCAGTTAAAATATATCTACCTTCCTCTTCATATAAATCTCTTTGCTTAAACGAATTATCTATAGCTAATTTCTCAAATTCTTTATTTTTACCTATATAGAACTCTACAAATCTTGGTGTATAAGGAGCAGGAATATCTACAGAAGTGCTAATCTCAATACTATATAAACTCTTATTCTTTAATATAGCTTTGGAAACATTATAATAAATTGGTTTTTTCAAATATTTTTTATGGTCTTTATAAAATTTATTATTTCTTTTTTCATATGAACTTAAATCACAAATAAAGACATCATTTACATATAGTTTATTATTTTTATACTTCAAATTAGAATCTTTTATATCTTCAAATTTAATCTTCTTCAAACCATTGTTGTAATTATATTTAAAACTCATCCCTTTCTTAGTTAATAAACTACTTTCACCTTCTAAATCTTTATTTATCTTTAATAATCCAAAATTAGTATAAACATATAAGCTTGTTTCATCATCATATATTATATTTTCATATTTAGGTACTTCTGATTTATTCTTTACTTTTTTATTTTGAGAAAAAGCTTCTACTTTAGTTTTATTAAAACTCACGATTATTACAAAAACAAAACTTAACATAAAAATAGCAAATAAATTCTTATTTCTTTTCTTTGACATTTTTAACACCCCTTAAAATTTTAATTATTAATTTTTATCCTTTATTATTAATTTCAATTAAATATTACAATTAATCCTAATTTAAAATCCACTAAAATTATTAACAAAAACAATAACAAAGTCTTAAATTATTAATCTTTTTAATATAATGATTTTTTTTGCACAAATTGATAAATTTTTATTGATTTTTTCGTCTGTATATGATTATATAGTAATATACAAATTTATATATAGAAGGTGAAAATATGATAAAAAATATATTAGAGTTTAAGTGGCTTTATGACTTAATTGAAAATCTAGTTACAAATGTATTTAATCTATCAATGGAAAGTCAACTAGGTGCTAGTGTTCATTTCTTCATTTATGATGTTATCAAAATTTTAATACTTTTATTTGTTATGATATTTTTGATATCTTATATGAGAAGTTTCTTCTCTCCAGAAAGAACAAAGAAAGTATTAGAGAAATTTAGTGGTATAAAATCAAATATCTTAGCATCATTATTTGGTATAGTAACACCATTTTGTTCTTGTTCTTCAGTACCTCTTTTTATAGGTTTTGTTGAAGCTAGAATACCTCTTGGTGTAACATTTTCATTCCTTATAACATCACCAATAGTTAACGAGGCTGCCTTTGCAATTCTCTTGGCTTCATTTGGTGTTAAAATTGCCTTTTCTTATGTTATAATGGGTGTATTAGTTGGAGTTGTTGGTGGCGTTATTATAGACAAATTAAATATGCAAGATTATGTTGAGGAATATGTCTATGAAATTAAGATGCCAGAAAGAGAAATTGAAACTCTTAACAAAAAGCAAAGAATGGACTTTGCACTTCAAAATACAAAAGATATTATAAAAAGAATATATATCTATTTGATTATAGGTATATTCATAGGAGCCTTAATTCATGGTTATGCTCCAGAAGATCTATTAGTTAAATACGCAAGTAAAGATAATGTATTTGGTGTAATTGTTGCAACTGTTTTAGCTGTTCCTTTATATTCTAATGCTCTTGGAACAATTCCAATTGCAGAAGCCTTAATACTTAAAGGAGTAGGACTTGGAACTGCACTATCTTTTATGATGGCAACAACAGCACTATCTTTACCAGAAATGATTTTGCTTAGAAAAGTTATCAAACCAAAACTTATAGCTACATTTGTAGTTATAACTACAATAGGTATTATCTTAGTTGGATATGCATTTAATTATTTATTTTAAATAATTTAAATATAAATGATAGGGGGAATTATAATGGTAATTAAAATCTTAGGTGGAGGTTGCAAAAACTGCGATACTCTTTATGAAAATGCAAAGAATGCAGCAAATGAATTAAGTTTAGATTGTGAATTTGAAAAAGTAGGTGACTTTGTAGAAATAGCTAAATACGGTGTTATGAAAACTCCAGCATTAGTTGTTGATGAAAAAGTTGTAGTAAGTGGAAGGGTTGCAAACAAGGATGAAATAAAAGAAATTCTTAGCTAAGAAACAAATTTTAAATTCAATATTTTGATATATTAAATAATAGGGTTATCACATTAATTTTTAATGATGATAGCTCTATTTTATTCTGATTGCAATAATTATATAAATTAAAAATTTAGCTAAATTATATTTTAATATGGTTAAATTTTTCATGTTATAATATTTTAGACTAATCTCCAAGTATTAAAATCAAAATAGTTCTATCAAGTAAATTACAAAAGAAAGGATATGATAATTTATTTATCATATAGGTGTTTAGATGAAAAAAATAAAAGATAAATTATATGGCGAATTTGAAATAGAAGATATTTTATATGAAATTATACAATCAAAAACCATACAAAGATTAAAGAATATCCATCAAGGTGGTGCTAGTTTTCTTATAAATAAAAACTGGAATGTAACCAGATATGAACATTCAATCGGTGTTATGCTCTTACTTAGAATATTAAATACTTCCATAGAACAACAAATACTTGGATTAATCCATGACATTTCTCATACAGCGTTTTCTCATGTTTCAGATTTGGTATTTGAACACAAAAACGAAGATTATCACGAAAAAATATTTGATTTTGTCTTTGATAATTCTGATGTCAAAACTATATTAAAAAAACATAATATAAATATAAAATCACTTCTTAAATTAGAATCCAAAACCTTAGAATATGACCTTCCTGCATTATGTGCAGACAGAGTAGATTATACATTACGAGATATGTACGCTTGCAATAATATAGATAGCAAATTTATAAAAGAATTTATAGATTCATTAGTTCTAAAAGAAAATATAATATGTATAAATTCTATTCAAAAAAGTAAGGAATTTTTAAATCTTTATTGCAAAGAAGTTATAGATTATTTTATGAATGAAAAAAACATCTATGCTAGCTTTAAGCTTACTAATATCCTTAAAAAAGCAATAAAATTAAATCTAATAACAAAAGAAGATTTTAATAAAGATGATTATTTTGTATTGGAAAAGATTAAATCAAATAAAGAATTAAATGATGAACTAAATACCATAAATAACGATGTACAATTAGAACAAAATAATATAAATTATGATATACATATGAAATTAAAACCTAGAATGATAGACCCTCATACTGTAGTTAATAATAAAGTTTATAAGCTTAGCGAATTAGACTCTAATTCCAAATCTATAATCGAAAGAAATTTGGATATAATTAAAAAAGGAATATATCTAAAAATAAACTAAAAGTCGGAGGGATTTTATGAATTTATTTTATCTAAAGGTACTCGCGTGTTTGTTTATGTTAATAGATCATATAGGTGCAATACTTCTTCCTAATTATATTAGTTTAAGAATAGTTGGAAGGCTTGCATTTCCAATCTTCGCATTTGGAATTGCTAATGGATATTATAATACCAAAAACAAAAAAAAATATCTATTTAGATTATTTAGTTTTGGTTGTTTGATTCAAATTCCCTATAGTATAATTGCCGATACTGCTAGATTGAATATATTCTTAACCCTATCTTTTGGACTTTTATTTATAATTACTTATGACTCTAATTTAAATATCTTACTAAAAGGTCTTAGTTCATTTTTAATTCTTTATATAAGCGATATATCTAATATGGATTATGGCTCTTATGGTGTTTTATTAATATTTCTTTTTTATATTTTTTATGAAGATAAATCAAAGCTATTTATAAGCTTTTTGGGATTAAATATTTTATTCATATATTTTGTTGGTTTTTCAAATATTCAAATATTTTCTTTGTTTTCTTTGATATTTATAAATCTTTATAATTTTAAACTAGGAATCAAAGCCAGATATTTGTTTTATATATTTTATCCAACGCATCTAATGGTTCTTCATTTAATAGGTATTTATAAATAAAAAAACTTCACTTTAAAGTGGAGTTTTTTTATACTCTTTTAAATAAGAGATAAATTTGTTCAAAAACTTTGCTATTAATAACACTATTATAATTGAACCTAAGGTAGCTATCATAAAACTGTTGCTATTATAAATTATATATATACTTGTGATTAATAAACTGCATAGTATAAACAAAACTCCTAAAATATCATTTTTTATATTTTTATTTTTATATTTTAAAAATACAATTCCAATAAATATTAGCATTATTGAAATCAATTCTATTATAATTATAATTTTAATATCTAAATTCATAAATCATCACATCCAACTCATTATAATTGTTATTTTAATTTAAGATTTGCAAATAAAAATCGACCAAAGAAATACAATGCTATAAATATTATTATTCCTATTATATCTACTAAAAATATTTCTTTAGATATATCTATTATTATAAAAATTCTTATAATCTCCCCTAAAAACAATCCCCAATAAGCATTAAAAAGTCGTAGGTTATTTTTATTTTTGACCTTAAAAAACCTCTTTGATTCTAAATCTTTTGATTTTAGTTTATTTTTATCATATAAAAACTCTAGTCCATCCAATGTGAAATAAACAGATATGCAAATCACAAATAAAAGCTTTATTTCTGAAGTTGGTTCCATATTACCACCCCATTTTATAAAAAATCTATAATTCAATACAATTTATCCAATTTTAAATTTGATTTCATCAATCTCACTTCTTTCTATTTTATTTTAAATTATATAATTAATATAACATTTTACAAATAATAAGTTAATATTTTAATATTTACATTTTGTTAAGATAAGAAATAAATCTAAATATTATAAAAATTATTTTTTATTGTTGACAAAATTAAAAAAAATCACTATGATAATAAACTATAAAGTTAAATGTAGAATTTGTAGAATTGTAGAAACTGTAGAATTGTAGAAGGGGCATGAGCCCAAAATTAATCAAAAAAACAAATCAAATAATATGGAGGATGGTAGCATGGTAGGTAAAAACCTTTCTAAAAAATTAGTATCCCTAGGACTTATTTTAACTCTTAGTCTAGGTCTATTTAGTGGATGCAAAAATCAAGAATCAAAATCAGAGGATCAAAAAATTAAAATAGGAATAAGTCAAATCGTAGAACACGATGCACTAGATATGGCAAGAGAAGGGTTCTTAAAAGAACTTTCTAATAGAGGGTATACAAAGGACAAAATTGATGTAGACCTTCAAATAGCACAAGGTGATATGGCGTTAACATCAACAATTGCTAATAATTTTGTATCAGATAAAAAAGATTTGATACTAGCAATATCAACACCTTCTGCACAAAGTGTCAAAAATGCAACTAAAGATATTCCTATACTTTTTACAGCAGTAACAGATCCTATAAGTTCAAATCTACTTAAAAATTCCAATGAACCAGAAGAAAATATAACAGGAACAACAGATATGGTTGATATCAAGAAAAACTTAATACTTGGTAAAACATTAATAAAAGATAGTAAAAATGTTGGTTTTGTTTACAATACAAGTGAAGTAAATACAAAGAAACAATTAGATATGGCATTAGAATTATCTAAGGAACTTGATTTAAATATAATAAAAATTCCTATAACAAACACATCAGAAGTTCAAATGGCTGTTAGTTCAAAAATAGATGAAGTTGATTTTATATTCTTACCATCAGATAATATGGTAGCATCATCACTTCCTATAATAGCAAAAACAGCGAGCAAAAAAAATATCGCATTAATTGGATGTGATGAACCAATGATTAAAAAAGGTGCATTAGCTTGCTTTGGTATTGATTATTTTGAACTTGGTAAACAAACAGGAACGATGGCAGCAGATATATTAGATGGCAAAGAAATATCTAAATTACCTGTAGCATCATTAGATAAACCAACACTTATAATAAATGAAGATGTGTTAAAAGAACTTAATTTAAGCCCGGAAAAAGAACTATTAGATCAAGCTAAATTAATAAGTTCTAAATAAAAACGAAAGGAAATCATACTATATGAACGATTTAATCTCTGGACTTTTGATACAAAGTCTTATATTTTCAATAATGGTTATGGGAGTATATATAACTTACAAAATCCTTGATTTCCCTGACCTTTCAGCAGATGGTACATTTACATTAGGTGCTAGTATAACTGCAAATACTTTAGCAATGGGCATAAATCCTATAATAACTGTTTTACTCAGCTTTGTAGGTGGATTTATGGCAGGAAGTATAACAGGATTTTTGAATGTAAAGCTAAAAATAACTAATTTATTATCGGGAATACTTGTTATGGTTTCATTATACTCAATTAATCTTAGAATAATGGGTAGAGCAAATGTAGCATTATTTAATTATGATAATTTATTTGAACAAAATCCACTTTTTATTAGTATAATGCTAACTTTAATAATAGCAATATTTTTTACATTATTTTTTAAAACTAAATTAGGATATTTGATAAAAGCTTGTGGAAATAATGAAACAATGGTGTCTTCTTTATCGAGAAATCCAAATCAAATAAAAGTATTAGCACTTTGTATATCAAATGGTCTTATAGCTCTTTCGGGGTCTTTGATGGCTTATTACCAAGGATTTAGTGATATCAATATGGGAACAGGAATAATAGTAATTGGTTTAGCATCAATAATAATGGGACTTTCATTAAAGCAAAAGATAAAAAATTTAAATATAGCGTTACTATGTTTTATCGGTTCATTTTTATATAGAGGAAGTTTGTTAATAGCATTAAGAGCTGGATTTAATCCAAGTGATTTAAAATTAATAAGTTGTATAATAGTTGTAATAGCATTATCTTCACCTAATTTTAAATTCAAGAAAAAAAACTCTTTAAGTAAGAAATTAAAAACTTCACCTTCTTTAATAAAAAATACTAAGGAGGTTGCGTAATGATTGAACTTAAAAATATAGACAAGTCATTTTCAAACAATGTAGAAACTCATCAGATTTTTGATGATTTTTCTTTCAAAATAAATCAAGGCGATTTTATCTGCGTTCTTGGAAGCAATGGCGCGGGTAAATCAACTTTATTAAATCTAATCGGTGGTAAAATAAAGCCATGTAACGGACAGATTTTGCTTGAAGATAAAGATATTACTTCTTTAGATGAATACAAAAGAAGCCAAAACATAACTAGAATATTTCAAGATGTTAAATTAGGAACTGTAGAAGAATTAACTGTGTTTGAAAATCTACTTATGGCAGAAAATAAAAACAAAAGATTTAATCTATCTTTTATGAAAAATTCTAAAAGAAAAGAATTTTATAAAGAAAAACTAAAGGAATTTGAACTTAATTTGGAAGATAAATTAGAAACAAAGGTAATGAGTTTATCAGGTGGACAAAGACAATGCATTGCAATACTTATGGCTAAACTTATGAATCCTAAGGTTCTTTTACTAGATGAACATACAGCAGCCCTAGACCCAAAGACCTCAACTAAGGTAATGGATATAACTAATGAGATAATCAAAGAAGAAAATTTAACTTCTTTAATGGTAACTCATAATATATCACATGCTTTGGATTATGGTAATAGACTTATAATGATGGATAAGGGAAAAGTTATTGTTGATATAGATAAGAAAAGAACAAAGAATTTGACTAAGGAAAAATTATTAGCGTTATTTAAAAACCCAAATGATCAAACTTTATTTTCATAAAAATAATATATTTGTTCATTGTAAAACAAAACCTTCAAAAAATAAAGACTAGAAACAAAACATATGTTCGGTTATTATTTTTATAGGGGTTTTGTTTTTTTTGATTTTCAAAAGGGGTCAAAAATGAATAAAAATATTAAAAAGGGTGGCTTTGATAAGCATATACAAATAAACAATTTCGTAATTGATATAAAGAAAATAGATATTAAAATATTAAATACAAAAAATAACAAAACTAGAACAGCACTAATACATGAAAGAAAAAACCTATTAGAAGATATTATTATCTGTTTAAAACCTTTACTTCTAAAAAGCTCTAAACATTTCTTTGGATACATAGATGAAGATTTAATCCAAGAAGGTAATCTTCATTTAATCAAACTTATAAACAAATTTGACCCAAGTAGAAATGATAATTTCATAGGATATGCTAAATATATGGTTAATGCATTTTATTTTGATTTAAAAAGAAAAGATAGCCTTAACAAAAAAAGAAATATATATTTAGATGACAATGAAAAATTAGATAACTTAAACTCAAAAACAATTGAATTTGAAGATAGTATAAATAATAATTTGAACTTATTTGAACTATCAAAAAACCTTGATGAAAATGAAAAAATAATATTTAAATATCATCTTCTTAATAACTATAAATTAAAAGAAATCGAAAAATTTAAAAATATAAAATACAGAAAACTCCTATATACAAAGAAAAAGCTTGTGGATAAGTTAAAAAATAAAATTCAAAATATAAAATAAAATAAAAAAGGTATAAAAATCATTACGCAATGATTTTTATACCTTTTATCTTTATTATTTTACTATATAGAATCTTTGGAATATAAGCTCATTATTCTTAGCTTTAGTTATTCTAAGTTCATATCTACCTTCAGTCCAAGCATCCTTATTATTTTGAAGTCTCATTCCCATTGGACTAGATGTATTTAATTTAACATCCTTATTTAATATTAAACTTCTGCTATCTAAATTTAAAAATTGAACTTGTGTATTTAATATTTGATTAACAAGTTTTTCATTTTTATTTCTATTATTAACTTTGAATTTTAAATCCCAAAAATCTTGATCTTTTTTAATAGGTACTGCCATTACAAAAGGAATTTTAAATGTCTTATCTTGGTTAGTCTTAACTCTAACTTCATACATTCCTTCTCTTAATAAGTTTCCTTGATTGTTGAAAAATATCTTAGCAACATTATCAACTACCTTTATTTCAACAGGTACTGATTCTGACTTAGAATCAACATGATACACTGAAGTCATAACAGTATCACCATCATAATTTTTTAAATTAACATCAAACTCTATACTAGCTATTCCTTCTGGAAAAAATTTTGTCTTTTCTATATTTCTGTCATATTCATTTCTTATAATTCTAAATTCTTTAGATTTTCCTGCCATTATTATACCTCCGTTTATTAAACCTCTAACTATGATTTTACCACTAACAAAAAGGTTTTTAAAGTATTTTAGTTATTTTTTACTATTTATTTATTTTTAATTTGGATAAAATTAACTCCAAAACTTCCTTAATCTCATCCACTTTTAAAATGACTATCAAACCTATGTATATGAAAACCCCTATAATTCCACTTATACACAAATTCAACGCTTTGTTTATGAGATTATTTCCTATAAATATTATTGATTCTAATTGTAGACTTATAAAATAAGCTATATATGACATCAAAAAAGATGCTATAAATATCTTCACAAGATTGATTACAAGCTTTTTACCACCTTTTATCTTAGTCTTTAACTTTATCAACATAAAAAGTATTAAAGCTCCTAAAATCGATGCTATACTTGTAGAAATCGCAATTCCTGAAATTTCAAACTTATCTTTTAATAAATAATTAAAAATTAAATTTATGCAAATTGCAAATATCCCTACAAATAAAGGAGTTTTTCTTTCATCCATAGAATAAAATACTTTTGAAAATAAATCTATAAAGGAAAAACCAAGTATACTAAATGCGTAGAACCTAAAAGCATTTGCCGTTATAATGGTTGCATTTATATCAAAACTACCTCTTTCAAATAAAAATGAAATTATATTATTTGAAAAGAAAATTATAAAAAATACTATAGGTACAATGAGTATACTTATTATATTTATTGATTTTCTTATTATATGCTCAAGTGCCTTATAATCTTTTTTTACACATAATTCACTCATCTTAGGATACATAACTGTAATTATTGAAAGAGCAAATATCCCAAATATAAATTCATTTAATCTATTTGAATAATTAAGTGCTGATACACTACCATTACTAAGTCCAAAAGCCAAAGCTCTGTCTGAAATTGTTGTTATTTGCAAAACACTTAACCCAATAAATACAAAAACTAAATTCTTAAAAACCTTTTTAGTATCTTTATCCTTAAAATCTAATTTAAAGTTTATCTTATATCCATATGATTTAACATTCACATATAAAAATATAACTATTGCAACAAAGGAAAACAAACTCCCATAAATTAAAATCTCTTTTGATTTATATATCGAACCTAATACTATCGATGCAATCAAAACTATATTAAATGGTATACCAACAAGTGCTGGAATTTTAAAATTATCGTTCAATTGTAAATAAGCCATAAAGACATATTGAATCATTATAAAAGGAACTGCAAGAAGTATTATTTTACAAAACTCTACCGTAGTTTGATATATTCTATGATCAATTTCACCAGACATCATATTTACTATAATTTCTGGATATAAATAAGATATTATAGAAATCAATATAGATATAATAACAGCTATATTTAATACATTATTTAAAAATAGATTACTCTTAACTATTCCTTTTTCTTTTAAATTTTTCTTATAAATTGGTATTATAGTCGTAAGAAGTGCCATTCCTAGTGAACCAAATAATACAGATGGCAACATAAAAGAAAAAACATATGCATCTGTAAAAGATGATGTTCCATAAAAATAAGCTAAGAACAAATCTCTTGAAAATCCTAATATTTTCGAAAAAATCATTGCAATCATTATAATTACAACTGATTTAAATACTTTACTCATAATATTCTCCTAACCGTTAAAATAAACTGCATAACTTCTCAATTATACCATATATAACGCATCTAATAAAAAAATCAAAGATTAAAAATTTATTAATTTTTATAATTCTCTTTATAAAAATCGTCAATATTTATAAGATTAAGTTAAATATTATTTTTCTTATAATAAATTTCATTTTACTTTATCACTTTATCTAAAAAAAGAAGTCTCTAATGCAAATTTCTTTTCTTCTTTACTAAAAATTCAGAAAATTTATAATATATTTTTCAGAATATTTTTAATTATCACAATTATTTTTAATTTTATCCTCAAATTAAATTATGATATAATTTTGATTTATGTTGATTTATAAAGCTTGCATTTGTTAGCTTTTGATAAGAATATTTATTTTTATTAATAATTTAATGCGAATTTAAAACATATAGTTTTATTTTTAAATCTGCAATTTAATTTGCAATCTTAACATTTTTTTAACAAAATCCACTGAAAAATTCGTTTTCCCCTTTATAATATTATTAGGGGATGTATATAAAATCTAATAAATTAATAATAAAAAATATATCAAAAAACAAAATATCATACTTGATTAGATTTTATATCGTATTTATATTTAAATTATTTTAATTGGGGGAGGAACATTTTTTATGAATTCAAAAAATAATACTTTAGCGAATATCCTAGTCGCAATCTTAAAAATTTCACCAGTATTTTTGATGGCAATACTTATGATCAAAGAATTTGATTCACTTATTGCAGCACCATTAGCTACTATCTATGCTGCAATTATCGCATTTATAACTGATAAAATTCCTTTTAATGATATTGTTGATTCAGCTGTTGAAAATGTTAAAGAAATGCAATTGGTATTCTTTATACTGATGCTTGCATATGCAATGGCTGCAATATTTATGGCTTCAGGAGTTGGAGCAAGTATAATAATAATGGCTCTAAAATTAGGAATAACAGGTAAAACAATTGCTGTTACAGGTTTTATTGTTACCGCTATACTTTCAATAGCAACAGGAACCTCTTGGGGTACTTTTGCTGCATGTGCACCAATCTTCTTATGGCTTAACCATATAGTTGGAGGAAATATAGTTCTTACAACTGCTGCAATAGCAGGTGGAGCATGTTTTGGTGATAATATTGGACTTATATCAGATACTACTGTTGTTAGTTCTGGAATACAAAATGTTGAGGTAATCCATAGAATAAGACATCAAGGTGTATGGTCTTTAATATGTTTAGTAGTAGCTGGGATTCTATTCTTCATTGCAGGAATGTCTAATCCATCAGAAACTGCAAATGCATCTTCTGCAATTTCTCAAATACCTCAAGATGTTTGGGCAGCTTTAATGGAAAAAAGACCAGCTGCTGTAACATTATTAAATCAAGTAAAAGAAGGTGTACCTCTATATATGATAATACCTCTTATATTGGTTTTAATTGTTGCTATAAAAGGAATTCCAACATTAGCATGTTTAGGCGTTGGTATAATCAGTGCTTATATCTTAGGTAATGTTGCAGGAACAATTACTTCTACTAAAGCATTTTTAGATTTGGTTATGAATGGTTTTGCCGATGCTGGTTCTTGGGTAATTGTTATGATGATGTGGGTAGGAGCATTTGGTGGTATAATGGGTAAAATGAAAGCTTTTGCACCATTATCTAAATTAATTGCGCATATATCTAAATCAGTAAAACAACTTATGTTTTGGAATGGTATATTGTCAATAGCTGGTAATGCTGCTCTTTCTGATGAAATGGCTCAAATCGTAACAATTGGACCAATAGTTAAGAATCTTACTGATGAAAATGTAGAAGCATCTGAAGAAGATATGTATAAATTAAGACTTAGAAATGCTACATTTGGAGATGCTCTTGGAGTATTTGGATCTCAGCTTATTCCTTGGCATGTATATATGAGTTTCTACGTAGGTATTGCTGCTGCTGTATATCCTCTATATGAATTTAGTGCCATAGAGATTATCAAATCAAATTATATGGCAATGGTAGCTGTAGCATCTATATTAATATTAACTCTAACAGGCTTAGATAGACTTATACCATTCTTTAGTCTACCAAGTGAACCAAATGTAAGACTAAAGAAAAACATCACTAAATCAAGCAAAGAAATTATATAATAATATATTATTGTTTATAGATATCAAAAACAGTATAAAAATGAAAATATCATTTTTATACTGTTTTTTTATAAAACTTAATTTATTACTAATTCTATTTTATTTATATATACGATACCGTATCAAAATATTTAAAATCACTATTATTTGGTCTATTGAGTTGTGTAAAATTAAAATTATAGATTAAAATAACCGAGTTTACTTTACTCTTTAATATCATATTTTGCGATTTTTTTAAATTATTTATTATTTTTTCATAGTAAGAACATCCAGACAATAATCTCTCTATATTTTCACTATAAAAATCCAAGAATTCAATTTCAATAAAATCTTCATCTACTTCATCTATATCAATACTAAAATCCAAAAAAAACTTAGATAATGATATATTGTCGTCATCATCATAATATATTTTTGTATTTAATTCTAAATCATCTTTTGATAAGCTATCTCTAAACCAAATTGAAACTACTCCATTTTCCTCCACAAAATCCCTCTTTTCTATTTTTATATTTTATATTAATTCTAAATAATTTTGAAATTAGGAAATTATATTAAGAATTTAAATCATTGCTCCACACTTCTATAAATTTAAAACCTGATAAATTATTTTCTTCTACTGCTTTTTTGAATTCATCTGTAACTAAAATTTCAGATCCTTTTACTCTTTTATTTAAATAAAATTTAAACATTTTTTGGTTTTCTAATACACCTTCTCGAAACTCATATTCTTTCACTTCTACTGGAAGTCCTGTTTTTAATCTTCTTATCTTACTTCTTTCAACATCTATAATGTCCAAAAAACTAAGTATATTTACTAAATAATATATCTCATCTTCATAATTTGCCTCTACAAACTCTACATCATCTTTTATTATTTCTTCTAAAACATCTTTTGCTCTTTTACTAAACATCAATATTCCAGAAGTAGTCCAAAATTTTGGATTATCACTCTTTATATCTCCACCTATTTTGTTTAATTTAAGATTTTTGTATTTATTTTTTATATGCACCCCTGAGTACATATCATTTATAAATAAATCTTTTTCTTCCTTATTTTCTACTACTAATTCAAAGTCCTCAAATTGTTTTTTGTTGCTTTTAAATTCTACTTTTAATCTCCATACTTTCATATTATATCTCCTTAATCATTTAATTGTAATGTTCCATCTAGAAGTTCTTCTCCTCAATCATTATACTACTCATTAATTTATCAATACTTACAAATAATCAGACTATATATTTCTTTATAATTTTGTATTTAATGAACTACAAACAAAAGCAGTATAAAAATGACACTTACATTTTTATACTGCTTTTTATTCTTTATTTTAGTTCAATAATTTTGAGATTAGGAAATTATATTAAGAATTTAAATCATTGCTCCACACTTCTATAAATTTAAAACCTGATAAATTATTTTCTTCTACTGCTTTTTTGAATTCGTCTGTAACTAAAATATCAACTACATTCTTTTGATTATTCAAATAAAACTTAAATATCTTTTGATTTTCTAATACACTTTTTCTTAATTCATATTTTTTTACTTCAGAAATTAGACCTGATTTTAACGTTCTTAATGTACTCTTCTCAAAATCTATAATATCCAAAAAACTAAGTATATTTACTAAATAATATATCTCATCTTCATAATTTGCCTCTACAAACTCTACATCATCTTTTATTATTTCTTCTAAAACATCTTTTGCTCTTTTACTAAACATTAAAACACCTGGAAGAGTCCAAAACATAGGATTATCACTTTTAATTTCGCCGTCAATTTTATTAATTTTTATATCTCTGTATTTATTTTTTATATTTTGACCTAATCGCATATCTTTTACAAATAATTTTTTTTCTTCTTTATCCTTTGTTACTAATTCAAACCCTTCAAATGGAACTCCATCTTTTTTAAATTCAAACTCTAATCTCCATATTTTCATATTATATCTCCTTAATCATTTAATTGTAATGTTCCATCAAGAAGTTCTTCTCTTAAAGAATTTAATTCTGAAATAATATCATCTCTATCAGCACCATCACTATAAATACGATTTAATCTTCTATTAACTTCATTAACATAAGATGCACTATGATTTCCTACATGAAGTGTTGCTCCTTGATTTCTTGAATGTGAATTATGCTCCATAGGTAAAAATACACCATTAGATGCTGAATTATACTCTATATCAAATTCATCTAATATTTCTCTTGCACTACTAGCTCTTGAATCAGTTCCTGGAACTATATGATGTGCAGCATTCTTATATGGAGGATTTGGTACCCCTGCCAAAGTCAATTCCCCTCTTAATATTTTTGAATTTTGGGCACCTTCCGCATATTCACCCATTATATAAGTATAATCAGATACCATATCTGCATATTCGCTAGCATTTATTAATCTATTACTTGCAAATAGTTGAAGATTCATATCAAATTCATTCTCATCAACAATATCTGCAACATCATCTAAATCTATATCTATCTTAGGTCTTTTATGATTTACTACATTTCCTGTAATTCCACCAAAATCATCTAAAAAACTATTAAATTTACCTATACTTTCAGGCAATTCTTTTAGCATAGATTTTGCATCTAGTATCTTAATGATTGTTTTAGCTAAATTCTTTCCATATTCATTAACTTCTTCTCCAGAAACACTAGAATCTGGATCAAATACATAGAATGTATTATCAATAACATATACTACACATTCTAAGTCGCTCCATATAATTTCTTGAAGTTCATCTAGTCCAATCTCCCCACTAGATATCGCTGTACAAAAATCCATCATTGCTTCATATGTCGATGGGTCTAATAAAGATAAAAATCCTTCTACTGTTGCCCCTATTTCTTCATAAACACCTTTAATTAATCCACCTATCAAATCCGGTGTCTGATACCATTGCATACGTGATACTCTATCACTTTTATTTAGACTCTTAATTAATCTATTATTAGCTTCTCTAACTTTTGGGTTATTTAAAAAATCTAAAAAAACAAGAATTTCTTCTTTAGACATTTCTTCGCAAATCTCACAATTCACCAAATCATCCAAAGTATATTCTCTATATTCATAATTCATTATACCATTATAATTAGTTCTTTCTAAAGCAAAACTCGAACTTGTAAATCCAATTTGAAATACCATTACAAATAATAATAGTATAGACATTAATTTATTCTTTTTATTAAAACAAAACATAATCTAACCACCTTTTTTTATTAATTAGATTATTTGGCCAAATAACTAAAATCATCTTAAATATTAACAAATAAAAAAAAAAAATGACAATGCATTTTCCCTATATAGCTAGTTTTAGGTATTAAAAGGTATTTTTTTAACCACTTTATCACTTTAATAGTATAAATTTAAACTTTAAAAAAATACTTTTTCTCATCAATATATCAAAATATTATGTTTAAGTCTTATTTTTTTATTTTAAAGTTTATTTTTTTATATTTTAACGTAACTTATATTTTTTTAAGCACTTAATAAATATACTAAAAAAAGACCGTAATAGATTTAGTTAATCTATTACAGTCTTTAATATTTTTCATATTACTTTTCTAACTTGCTCATGTATGTTGTTAATACTTTTAACTCTTTTAAGATTTCCTTTAAAAGCATATTATTTTCTTCTAAACTCTTTTCGTTTCTTAACTCTTGCATTTTTATTTCTTTATAATTCATTCCGTAAGGACTATTTGTTGTCTTCATCATTTTTATAACTCTCTTTCTTAAATCCTTATCTTAATCTAAGGATTTCTAACTCAAAAATTTAATTACCATAAGGTTTTGTTATAATTCCTCTTATATATCTATATGCTATAATTTTTCTATATTTATATTTATTTTTCTATATTTATATCTATATCTATGCTGTTTTTTTTAGGCATGGATGAACTGTTAAATTCTTTATCAAACTCTTACATTCATCATTTAAGCCATTTATATTTACTTTTATATCTTTATTTTTATATTTATCTATAATCTTATCTATCGCTCCAACTGCTGAATCATCCCATACTTTAGCATTTGAAAAATCTATATTAACTTCCTTTACATCTTCTTTGTAATCAAAATAATTAACAAAATCCATAACAGATGCAAAGAAAACTTGACCTGAAACTATATAATCTCTTTTTGTTTTACAATTAGATAGATTACTATCCACATTGATTTTAGAAATCTTGGCAACAAATATTAATTTACTTATAAGTATTCCTACAAAAACACCTTTAGCTAAATTATGCGTAAACACTACTGATACAATAGTTATTAGCATTACTAAAGAATCTGCAACAGGCATTATCTTTAAATTCTTTAAACTTTCCCATTCAAAAGTATTAATAGATACTACAACCATAACAGCAACTAAAGCAGCTATTGGTATTCTTGTTACAAAAGGATTTAATAAAAATATTAATATTATTAAAAACACACCCGCCAAAAGTGAAGATAATCTTTTTTTACCACCTGATGTAACATTTATAAGTGATTGTCCAAGCATCGCACACCCAGCCATACCACCAAACATACCTGTAACTATATTAGCAAGACCTTGTCCTACACATTCTCTATTTGAATTTACTTTAATATCATTCATATCACATATAATAGATGAAGTTAATAATGATTCTAAAAGACCAACTACAGCTAAAGACATTGAATATGGAAGTACAATTTTTAGAGTTTCCATATTTATAAGTTCAAATGGTATATAAAACTTAGGTAAAGCAGTTGTAAGTTCTCCCATATCTCCTACTGTTTTAACATCTGAATTAGTTAAAATTGTAAAAGCACTCAAAGCAATAATTGCAACTAATGCAGATGGAATCTTATCACTAAATTTAGGAAGTAAATATATTATTAAAAGTCCAACTACCACTAATAAATACATCTGTATTGATGCTCCTTTAAAATGAGGTAATTGTGCACTAAATATTAATATTGCCAAAGAGTTTACAAATCCAGTCATAACTGATCTAGGTATAAATCTCATTATATAACTAAAATTAAAAAACCCTAATAATATTTGAATAATTCCTGTTAATATCGTTGCTATAAATAAATAATCTATACCATAGTTCTTTACTAATGATACAAATATCAATGCCATAGCACCTGTCGCAGCTGATATCATCCCCGGTGTTGCTCCAGCAATTGCTGTTATTATTGATATCAAAAACGATGCATAAAGACCAACCATCGGATTTACTCCTGCCAAAATTGAAAATCCAATTGCCTCTGGTATAAGTGCAATTGCAACAAGCATTGATGAGAGTATATCTCCTTTTACATTGTATAGCCATTCTTTTTTGTAATTGTTCATTAACTTAAACACTCACTTTCTTTTTAAATTTTTATTTTATTTATTTTCATAAAATTAATTTATTTTCATTCTTTATATTGCATACTGTATAATCTATTATTTATAAAAATCACTTTTTATTTTCAGTGAAATTATATAGTTCTTGTTAAATATTTATTTTCATAAAATATTTCTAATCTATATTTTCAATTTTTATTATGAATTTTAATTTTCACAGTATTTATTTTTATCAACAATTTAGGATTTGATACCAGATAGGATTATCTTTTAGAATTTATCTTCTCGATAAATAGGAATTTACTGATTTAAATTTGCAATACCCGATGTATTATAGCAAAAAAATAAAAGGTTAGCAATAAATAAATCACTAACCTTTTAAGATTTTTTTCAGGAAAACTTTTATCTTAATACTTTTAATGAATTTTATTTTTTTAATTTTAAAAAATAATTATAAAAAAATACTCTATTTTTTCTTATAATAAATCTATTCTTTCATCTTCTTTTAATTTATCTACTATCTTCTTAACATCTTGTGCCCTTTCTTTTGGACAAACTAAAATAGAATCATTAGTTTCTACTACTATCATATTTTTAAGACCTATTCCAGTTATTAATCTTTTATTAGAATAGAATATACTATTTTCACTATCAAATTCTATAATATCTCCTTTTTTGACATTTCCATTTGTGTCTGTTTTGTATATCGAACCAAGCACATCCCAAGAACCTACATCATTCCATTCAAAATCTCCAAAAACTACTGCAACATCATCGCTTCTTTCCATAATCCCATAATCTATAGATGTTGATTGTATTTTTGAATAATATTTTTTTAATTTTTCTTCAAATTCATCGGTTCCATAATAATTAAATATATCTTCCATCCTATTATATATTTTAGGCAAATATCTTTTAAAGTCTTGCAATATCTTTGATGTTTTCCATACAAACATCCCACTATTCCATAAATATTCTTTTGAATCTACATATTCTTTTGCTTTATTAAAATTAGGTTTTTCAACAAATTCTTCAACCTTATAACAATCATCCATCAGCTCTTCATCTATATCAAAATTTATATAACCATAGCCAGTTGAAGGAAATGTAGGATTTATACCTATTGTAACAAGATAGTCTTTTTTACTTGCTAATTCTATAGCTTTTTTTAATGTTGTATTAAATTTTACCTCATCTTTGATAAAATGATCTGCTGGATATACACACATTATACATTCACCATATTCTTTATTTAAATAAAATGCACCATAACATATAGCCGCTGCTGTATTTCTTTTACTTGGTTCATTTAACACATGCTCAACATTAAAATCATCATATTTTTCTCTTATCAATTTTTTAAGTAAATTTCCTTGTGATTCGTTTGTTACTATAATTGTATTATTAACATCTGTAATCCCTTTTGTTCTATCAATTGTTTCATTAATCATTACATCATTTCCACTTAAATTTAAAAGTTGCTTTGGATTTTTCTCTCTACTAAGTGGCCAAAAACGACTTCCACTTCCCCCAGCCATAATAAGATTAAAAATTTGCATTCATATTCCTCCTTTTTTTTAATATTATATTCATTCCCAAATTATAATATAGTAAAAACTGCCTAGTTTAAAATTTTGTTTTTTATGTAATATTTAATATATAAGATTTTATTATCCATGTAATTTATAAAATAATTTTATTTGATAGTTATAATTTTATTTTATTTTTATTTATTGAATTTATTTACAAAGTATTTATCATCAATAATCAAAGCCTATATCTTATATGCAGATATTTTATTTTTTAATATTTATTTTAATTTAGCCTTAATTTGATTTAATTTTTTGTAGATTAACAAGTGTAAAGACTAGCAGTGACAATATTGTAAGATTTATTTTAGATTATTATTAATATTTTTGGATAAGTATTTAATATATGATGTTAAGGTAAGTTAATTAATATGTATAATTTTTTTTATATGTAACAGCAATTACATTATAAATACTTTAATATCATCGTTTCATGACTACATAAGTTTTTTAAGTCAAAGTAATTGAAAGGAGTAATAAAAAATGGAGATGGATTTAGAGAAAATTAGCAATATAGCAGGTTTAGCAGGACTTAAAACTTCAACTGTATTTAAAATTTTACACCACCAAGATAAAAATATAAATAAAAGAACAAAGGATAAGGTGAATTTGCTTCTAAAAAAGTATTTAAGAAATGAAAAAAAGCAAGATGCTAAATCAAATCTTTCTCAATTTAATGAATTTAATTATGAAAAAAAAATTAAAAATATAGGAGTTTTAATATCTAATAAAACAACTCTTAATAAAAAGATAATCGAAGGAATAAAATCAAGAGCAAAAGAAGATAATGCAAATATATTATTATATAATGATGGAAATAACTTTTTAGATAAAAATATCCTAAAAAGTACTCCTTTAGATGGTCTTTTATTTAATATTGTTAAAGATGAAGATGAAATTGATTTTTTTGATTATAATATTCCAACAGTTATAATGGATAAATATATAGATGCAAAAAATATAGTGGGTAGAGTTTTTGTAGATAATAAAAAAGCAAGCTATGATGCTACTAACTATCTTATCAACCATGGACATAAAAATATACTTTATATAACAGGTTCTAATAAAGATAATATTTATATGGACAAATTAGAAGGCTATAAAGAGGCTTTAAAATATAATAATTTAAAATTTAGTTTTGAAAATATAATTTTTGGAGAATGTTCTTACAGATGGAGTTATAAAATAGCAAAAACTATAGATTTAAATAAATATAGTGCTATATTTTGTGCATGTAATGATATTGCAAATGGTATTGTTAGTTATTTTGAAGAAAATAATATTTCTATACCTGAAGACATCAGCTTAATAACCTATTTTGGTGATAATCCAAAAGCCAAATCAAATTTAAAATTAACTACAATTAAAGAACCTAGTTTTGAAATCGGGTACAAAGCTATGGATATTTTATTGAATAATATCAAAAATAAATACAATACAGGTCAAGAACTTATTGGAAATATAAATCTTTTAACTTCTTTAATTGAAAAAAATTCTGTAAAAAAACTAAGTTAAAAAATATCAATATATAATAAAAAAGGCTATATAAAAAATCATAAGATTTTTTGTATAGCCTTTTAGGCAAATAATCAAACTACCAAACTAAGTAGATTTGTACTTAAAGTATTACTTTACTATTTAATATAATTTCATTTTAATATTATTTTGTTCTTAGTATTAATTATGCTAATAATTTTAAGATTCCTTCTCTTGTTGCTTTTGCTTGACTCATTACTGATTGATTTGCATTTATCAGTATTTCTAATTTAGAACTCATTAACACTTCTTTAGCCATATCCAAATCCCTAATTCTTGATTCTGAATTTGTAAGGTTTTCACTCGTATTATCACAAATCTTCATACTGTGTTCTAATCTATTTTGTAATGCACCTAAATTGGCTCTCCTTTGAGAAACGGTTTCTAATGCATTATCATATAATGTTATTGCATTTCCTGCATTATTAATAACATCAACAGTGTCTATTCCTAATATATTAGAACTAAGTGTTGTTAATCTAACATCCATTGATTCACCAGAATTAGCTCCAGTTTGAATCTTTACGATTCCTCCAGGGCCAATACTTCTTGATGTAGTTGTAACTGGCGAAAATGCTACATATGGAGTTGAAGACCCCGGTGTATAACCAGTACTAGCACCCCATGTTATATTAAAATTATCCAAAGGATTATCCTTAGGACTATTTGCATCTGGAATAACATTGTCATCATTTCTATTTCCCATTATACTTCCTACTCCATCTGTACCACCAGTAGGACTTAAATCCATATGATTTGTCATGAAATTAGCACCATTTGCTAAAAAATCATTTTTAAATGCTGATTCTCCTCCAGAGTACATATCTGTACCATCTGCATTCTTTAACTCTTTTAATGCTGCATCTAAAGTTTTTAAACTACCATCAGCAAGACTTTGCATAAGATCTTTTATTGATTGTCCCTCTTCATGCAATTTATGATCTAAATACTTAATAGCCGTATATGATGCTGAGTAAAACTCTGATGTGTTTGTAGGTGAATTAATACAATTAACTAAAGCTTGATTAGAGCCTTTTCTTCTTAAATCTCCAATTACCCTCTCATCTGCACCAGGTAAATATTCAGCTGTACCTTCCTTGAACCACACAGGAATCGCAGAATTTTTCCAGTTCATTCCTGAAGCAGCCATAATACCATGAACCATCTCATGTGCAACAATTCTGTCCTTAGATATCCAAAGATCATCGTCATCCTTAAAAAAATCATCTCTATCAATAGTTAAAGAATAACTAATTCCCTCTCCAGTTCTAGAATTCATACTTGTTGTTACATATGCAACAGAACCACCAGCTCCTTCATTTGCATATTTAATCTCAAGAGGACTGTTAGCTCTTGCTCTGATTCCATAATGAGTTGCAATTAAATCTTCTGGAACCTCAAGCATATAGCTTCTTAATCCATTTGTGATATCTGCATCAGTAGAAATACTTGGTGAAGTACCACCAGTTGTACCACCAGTTCCTCCAGTTCCACCACCAGCACCACCAGTTCCTCCGGTTCCGCCACCAGCACCACCAGTTCC
>JAOARY010000001.1 GCA_025210335.1 Peptostreptococcaceae bacterium
ATTCATGGGTGGTGGTGGAGACCAACAAAAATTCACTGATGAAACTGGTCCAGAAATAGCTAGACAATTAAAAGAAGAAGGCGTAGACGCTGTAGTTTTAACAGCTGGCTGAGGTACTTGTCACCGTTCTGCCGTGATCGTGCAGAGAGCTATCGAGGAGGTATTCCTATTTCCTCGATAGCTCTCTGCACGATCGGCAGAACGGTGACAAGTACCTCAGCCAGCTGTTAAAACTACAGCGTCTACGCCTTCTTCTTTTAATTGTCTAGCTATTTCTGGACCAGTTTCATCAGTGAATTTTTGTTGGTCTCCACCACCACCCATGAATCCAAAGTGCTTAGGAGCAACTTCTTTAATGAATCCAGCTTCTGCTAGTTCTCTTAATCTGTCTATTGGGAACATACAGTTTATATCTTTGTTAACATCTGCATTATCGTACCCACCATGTGATACCATCATATCACTTACTGGAGCATCTCCTGGTATTACTCTAAATGAGAAATCTCCTGCAAGGTTAAATCTATCATCTGCTTTTAGATGTACACCAGCTGCTGTAGCTAATGCTATTTTCATATCTTTTAATTCTTTCGTAACCGGAGTCCACACTGGTTGTGGTGTTATTGGTACGAATATTTCTGACTGTAATCCTTTTACTACCGTCATACTCATTACTCATTACCTCCTTCTTTTTCTCTTCTTGCATTTTCTTCTATAATTTGCTTATATTTTTCATTAACATTTGGGCTTAAAACTTCTGGATAACTCATTAAAAATCCAACTTCCATTCCAAGTTTCAAATCATAATCACTAATTAACATTCTCTTAGGAACTTTTAATTGCCCTAATCTACCTTTTAAATCTATAGTAACACTGCCATCAGTGATTTTTATTAAAACGCCTTCATACATTCTCTCTGTAGAAGCATACTTTAATCTATCCATTATAAACACCCTATCTTAGTTTTCTTCTTTTTCGTAAATAGTAGCTCTCTTCTTACTTTTTTCAAGAGTTTGTTCATTTTTAACTAACTCAACAGATCTTGAAGCAGCTTTTTCTATTAATTCAACATTGTTTAATTTAACATTGTTATTCCACTTTCTTTCTGGAGCTTTAACTTCTTCTCCAGCCATAACAGTCTTTAACATAGCTAATGCTCTTATAGCATCTTCTTCACAAAGAGTGTTGTTTGAAAGTATTTCATTTTCTATACCTTGCTTAGATTTGTTGTTATCAATCATGTATTTCATGTATTGATTTCCAACAACTAATGCACCTTGAACAGCAGAGAAAGTACAACCTACAACAGCAACTCCTCTTTTACCTATTTCTTCGTGGTGACTAGCAAAATCTATATGGTTGTTTCCGAAACCTTCAGTAGTTATTATAGCTCCATCAACATCCATAGCTTCTATAGTCATACCTAATCTCTTAGATACATAGAACTTTTCAGAGTTAACTTGTGGAGATCCTACAAATAAAACTCCTGCTAAATCTATTTCTTCATCATTCATAGCTTCTATTACTAGAGGCTCTCTGTAATAATGTCTTGAGTTTTCTTTAGAAGCAGGTCCTATACAAGTAAGTGCATGGATTCCTCCATCTAAAACTTCAATTGGTGATAACATAACTGGAACATTTCCTAAATCAACATTTGGCTTAGCTCCTAAAGTTCCAACTGGCTCCATAGGAAGGATTAAGTTATCATGCATTGCTCCTTGACCCATGATTTCTTTTACTATTACAACTTTTTTCTTTCCAGGTCTTCTCTTTTGAACTAATTCTTCAGTATTAACAACTAAAGATTCATCAGCATTCTTAAGAGCTTCTCTGATTTCTTGAGTTATAACATCTGTAGCCATATGAGCAGCTAAAGGTCCTGGTCTTTCCATGTTAGTTCCTTTTTTGATCATAACTTCAGTCTTTATGAAGATATCTCCAAAATCAGGAGCTCCAGGTCTTCCCCACATGATATTCTTGTCTAATTCACCTTCAGAAGAACCAAATTCACCTATTTGAACTTTATCTTCATCAGTTCCTGTAACCATTACTATAACACCGTCGATAACTCTTGTTATACCTGAACCTAATTCGCCTTCTTCTTTAACAGCGATTGGTTGAATATCCATTATAGTTTCACTATAAGTGTTATACTCATCTTTAGTTATTACATCTACTTTTAAATCTACTACTAAGTCTTGAGAAGCTATAGCATCTTTACAAGCATCTTTTCTTATATATAATGTAGTTCCTTCGATTTTAGTTTCATCAGCTAATTCAACTTTTTCTATATTGAAATGCTTCTTAACTAAAGTTCTTAAAACTTTTTCTTCTTTAACTTCTGCAACTGGTGCTACAGTTTCAACAGCATTTGCTTGAGCAACTGGTGCTACACCCATAGCTGATGCTACATTTAAAGGTATTTCTAAATCTATATTTCTACCTTCACCGATGTGTATTTTAACAACACCTGCATTTGAAGTAACTGGTGCTACAGCAGCAACTGGTGCTACCATATCTTCCTTAACTTCTTCTACAGTTTCTTCTTTTGTTTCTTCTTTAGCATTTATTCCGTCTAAAACATCTGGAGTTAATGGTGTTAAAGCATCAACTGTTTTAGTTAATTTTGCACCAAGAACCTCACCTATTGTTAGTACATTTGATGGTATTTCTAATAATCCTGAATCTTCTAAATCTGCAAATATTGCTGGATCTTCAAGGTTTGAAGGCTCTATTACAGTTCCTGCTTCAAATCTACAACAACAAACTGCGTAGTCATTAGCATGAGCCTTAGCTGTTTCTACAGTAATTGACATTACTTTCCCTCCTTAAAATTTAAACTTTTATTTAGTATAATTTTTTAGATATCAAATTTATTTAAACTCTCTTTATAAGTTTCAAGAGTTTTTTTGCTTTATCTATAAAACCTTACAATATAAACTTTAAATGATAACATTTCAAACTTACTTTGTCAAGGATTTATTTAATTAATTTTTCTTTCTTCTATATAGTCTATGACCACCTGCTCTAAGCGTATGATCTGTACTATGATAAACCGAAACTCCTACCCTAGGAGCTACTTGCATCACTGTGTTAGTTCAATCCTCGCAAGTTCCAACTACTACAGCTTTTGCTCCTTCTTTTTTAAGGTATAATACTTTTTCAGCTTGTCCTGGGCACATTCCTGGAAGTTCACATCTATATCTTCCTCTTCCATCATCAACCATTCTCTTACACATAGTCTCTGCTACAACTTTTCCGCCCATTCCTTCAACTATCTCAGTTAATCTTTCTTTGCCTGCTCCACATTCACAAATGATTATACCAAATTCTCTTTCATCATTTGGAAATGGCATAGATACTATTGCTCCACCTGTAGTTTTTGTTATTGGTGATTCTTCACTTCCAGCCTTACCTGTAAAAGGTCCACCTAGAACAATTTCACCATGTGGTTTAATATATCCACCTGACATTTCTATATATTTTCCAACGCTAAGACCAAGAGGTACATCCATATATACCTTACCTTTCATAGCATCTTTAACTCTTCCTGCAATTGTTATATCTTTAGTTATAACAGGCTTTCTTTCTTCTATTGCTAAAACTACATTTTTAAGAGTTTCAACATTAGAAACAACACATCCTGCTTCTAAAGGTAATTGTCCTGGTTTTAATTCAACTCCAACCAATTCTCTTATAACAACTCTTTCATCTCCTGCTGGATACATATCTGGAAGGAATTTAACTTCTACTCCAGAAACATTCTTACATGCTTTACCTAATGCCATTATAGCTTTTTTATGTTTTGGTTTAACTGCTATATAACCTTTTTTAGCATTAGTTATTTCCATAACATATTTAACACCTTTAACAACAAGCTCAGGATTATTTTCCATAAGCTCTACATTGTGAGCTAATAATGGTTCACATTCTGCTGCATTAGCAAGAACGTATCCACCTTTTAAATCTGCATTGAACTTAACATGCGCAGGGAATCCTGCTCCACCAGCACCAACAACACCAGCTTCTTTTATAGCTTCTAGATTTGAATCTGTATCTTTAATCTTTACAAACTCTTCTAATTGCTCTTCATGACATGCTATTTCTATAGCTTCATCTGTTATGTTTGTTACTACACCATATACACTTGAATGTATATTAGCTCCAAGACCATCTGGAACTGCTATTAATTGTCCCTTTTTAACTTCTTGATCTTTTTCAACACATGGTTTACAAGGTGCACCAATATGTTGTCTTAGAGGTAATACAACCTTCATTTTTCCACCTCCGAAACATTTTTGTTTGTTATATAACTTTCAATGTTTTATACAAATATATTGTATATAAAAACAAAAAAGTATTTAAACAAACTATATTATAAATAAAATATTTTCATCAAAACTTTTAAATATGTCTATTTGCATTAAAAAGTATTTTTCATATGCCATAGTATAGAGCATAGAGCGTGCCAAAAATAAAACAAAGTATTTTTTTCGACAAAAGCATTGAAATTAGTCATTCATAATTATTATTTATAAATTTTATACAAGTCATAAAGCTTATCTATAGGTTTTTTTACATAAAAAAGCGTCAGTTTTTTAAACATTTTTTTTCATATGTTTTTTAAAAAAATATTATAAGCTTAGTTTTTATAATGCTTTTATCCTATAAATTAAAAAAGCGTCAGTTTTTTAAACAATGTCAGTTTTTTGACACTTTTGATAAAAAAAATACAGAAGTGTTAGAATAATTGCTCCTACCACTCCTGTATTTTGATACCCCAAAATGCTAATTTTAAATATTAAAATTAATTATATATAGTTATTAAAAATAAAATATTATTTATAAAATATTTTATTTTTAATTTTCATTTTATTTTAAATTATATAATTCCAATTTATAATACAAAGTTCCTCTTGGAATATTTAATATCTTTGCAGCCTTTGTTTTATTATTATTAGTTTTTTGTAAAACTTCTTTTATAGTTTTTATTTCAATATCCTTAATAACTTCATTTAAATCGTATGTTTTAAATTCATTTATATTCTTTTTATTTTTACTATATTCAAATATATATCTAGGAATAACATCCGAAGTTATAATACTATCTTTTGATAGAACAATAAGATGCTCTATTGTATTTTTTAACTCTCTTATATTACCCTTCCACTTATAATTTTCAAGTATAGAAATAACCTCTTTATCCATCTTTAATTTTTTCTTATTATTTGATTCTGATATAGTATCTAAAAAATAATCAATTAATAGCCTAATATCAAGACCTCTATCTCTAAGAGGCGGTAATTCTATTTCTACAACATTCAATCTATAATATAGATCTTCTCTGAACTTTCCTGTTTCAATCATATTTGATAGGTTTTTATTGGTTGCAGAAATAATTCTTACATCAACCTTTATGCTTTTTTCTCCACCAACTCTTCTTACTTCTCTTTCTTGTAATACCCTAAGTAATTTAACTTGCATCGAAAGTGGCATATCTCCTATTTCATCTAAAAAAACAGTTCCTTTATTAGCAAGTTCAAATATACCCATTTTACCTTTTTTACTTGCTCCAGTAAATGCACCTGCTTCATAACCAAATAATTCACTTTCAAATAATTCCATAGGAATTGCACTACAGTTAACAGGTACAAAAAGACCTTTTCTTTCACTATTATCATGTATCGCTCGTGAAAAGACTTCTTTACCAGTTCCACTCTCTCCTGTTATAAGTATACTAGCTTGAGTTTTTGATACATGTTTTGCAATCTCCATTACCTTTATCATTTTATTACTCTTTCCAACTATATTAGAAAAGGAATTATCGTTATATTCTTGATATCTTTTTTCTAACATTTCTACTCTTTTAGTTGCTTTTTCTAATTTTTCGGATAATTTTTTTACTTCAGTTATATCTCTATCCGTTGATACTACTCCTAAAAATTGATTTTCCACAAATATAGGTAATGCACTTACAACAACATATGTATTATCTCTTGGTGTATGATATTTATTTTCTATTGGCTTTTTATTATCCAATACTTCTTCGACTAATGATTCTGGAAAAAAATCTCTCATCTTTTTGCCTATTATCTCTTCAGCTTTAACATTATATAATTTTTCAGCATTTTTATTCCAAATCATTACATAACCAGAATCATCTATAACAGCAACAGCTTCATGAATACTATTTATTATTCTATTTAGTTTTATACCAATCTCTTCTAGTTTCATATAAAAATAATTTCTAATTTCTCGTTCTCTTATTATACCTATTAATTCTCCATTTTTTATAACTGGAAGTCTACCTATATTCTTTTTTATCATTATATCTCTACAAGTTGATAAACTTTCATCTTCATCTATAGTTATAATATTTGTATTCATATAATTTTCTAAAGTTAAATTTTCATTATAACCATTTAATTTAATGGTTGATACATCCTTTAATGTTATTAGTCCTATTATCTTCTTATTTTCCCTAGTCACAAATATTTCTTGTAAATTTAATCTTAACATAAGCTCTATAGAGTCTTTTAGTATTTTATTTTTATTTAAAATCAAAAAAGTTTTTGACATAACATCTTTAGCTAAGGTTCTCTTTGTAAATGAAAGCATAATACACCCCTTTCAAATTTAAAATCTATATTAAATAAATTCTTTTAAATCTAAGATAAATTTTGTTTATATTTCTTATCTTTTTATATTATAATAATATAGAGTTATTATAACAATGTTTAACTTGGCTTTTTATTATTTTACTAATATAATAGTAGTATAATTTAAATTGGAGGATGATTATATGTTTGAAAAATCATCACAAGAATTAGCAGTAAACAAATTACTAATTCTTTATATTTTAAATAAAATGGAAATACCTCTTACTAATACCCAAATCACACAAATAATATTAGAAAATGAGGTTATGAATTATTTTGCACTTCAACAGTTTATTATAGAACTTCTTAACAAAAAGCTTATTGAAAGCTACGATGATAAAGAACAAAATAAAGTTTTTTATCAGATTAATCAAAATGGGATCAAAGCATTAGAATTATTTCATACAAGAATCCCAAATGATATAAGAGATAAATTTGATTCATATTTACAATCTAGTAAAGAAGCGATTCTAAAGGATATGCAAATAAAAGCTAATTATCTTAAAGTAAAAGAAAATGAGTTTATTGTAAGCCTTAAAGTAATCGAAAATCAAACCCCTCTTATAAATATTGATTTAAATGTAACATCAAAAGCACAAGCAAAATATATATGTGATAATTGGAAAGAAAATTCATCTACATTATATGGAGATATTTTAAATATTCTTATCAAAGAATAATATTTTTAAAGTTATGTGTATGCATAACTTTATTTTTTTATTCTTAATGATAATTATTTCTATAAAAATAACTTAGTTGACTTAAATTTATTCTTATACTATCATAGGGTATATAATATATTAGGAGGTATATCTATGTACGTATTTAAAACTACAGGTGTTTGTGCTAAAGAAATCGTATTTGATGTTAAAGAAAATAAAATACAAGATGTTAATTTCAAAGGGGGATGTCCAGGAAATCTTCTAGGTATTTCTCAACTAGTTAAAGGAATGGATATTGATCATGTTATTGAAAGATTTGAAGGAACTCTTTGTGGAAATAAACAAACTTCATGTCCTGATCAATTTGCTAAGGCTTTAAAAAAATTAAAAGAAAAATCGGTTGAATCTGCATAAAAATTTTCAATTTATAAAGTAGAGTAAGATTAATCAATCTTTTACTCTACTTTTTTATAATATTTTTATAATATTTTTAAATCTTTTCTTAATATAGTTCTTGCATTACCAACTAAATATAGCGATCCTGCTATTATAAGAATCTCTTTTTCTTTTATATTATATATCTTCTTTTCAATTGCAGATTTTATATCATTTATCGCTATTATATCTTTAGTTTTATCTATTTTTAATATTATCTCTTTTAATTCCTCTGCACTTAAAGCTCTATCACTTAGTGGTTTTGTCGTTATTATTTCATCCACAATTGGCAAAAATAAATTCATAACATCTTTTACATCTTTGTCTTTTAACATTCCTATTACAAGCTTTATTTTATAATCTTTAAAGTAATCATTTAATATTGCTTTTAAAGCTTTTGCCCCATGAAGATTATGAGCTCCATCAAGTAATATTTTTGAATCTATAAGTTCTGCTCTTCCAGCCCAAAAA
Source organism: Peptostreptococcaceae bacterium (assembly GCA_025210335.1). Lineage (GTDB taxonomy): Bacteria > Bacillota > Clostridia > Peptostreptococcales > Peptostreptococcaceae > JAOARY01. The sequence continues at coordinate 8,225 of JAOARY010000001.1, forward strand.
GCTTCTTTTAATCCTTGTTTTATACTTTCATTTTCAAATTTAAATTTATAATTAGTTTTTAATATATTTATACATTCAAACGCAAGTATTGAATTTCTTATTTGATGCTTTCCTAACATTTTTATTTCTAAATTATTTTCAATTCCTAAGTTATCCTTATATAAAAAGCTTTGCCCTTTACTATTTAATTTTTTTATATTTATATTTTTTTCATCAATCTCTATTAATTTATTATTTTTTTCATCACAAATGTCTTTTATAACTTCATACGCATCTGATTCTTGTGGATGTATTATTGTAATTCCATCATCCTTTATTATTCCTGCTTTTTCATAAGCTATCTTTGATATATTATCTCCAAGTATCGCTACATGATCTATTCCAACTGGAGTTATGACAGATAATAAAGGCTTTTTTATAACATTTGTTGCATCAAATCTACCACCAAGGCCAACTTCAAGCACTAAAAAATCTACTTTTTTCATATTATAATAATAAAAAGCCATAGCAGTTACTATTTCAAATTCTGTTGGACTATTAAATCCTTCTTGTAACATTATATCTATTTTTGATTTTATTATCGTTATAATACTTGCAATATCCTCTTTTTTTATATTTTCATTGTTAAATCTAATTCTTTCTTCAAATTCTTCTAAATAAGGTGATGTATATAATCCTACATTGTAATTATTTTTTAATAATATAGAATTTATAAAAGAACAGGTTGAACCCTTCCCATTTGTTCCAGCCACATGTATAATTTTTAGATTGTCTTGAGGATTTCCTAAAAGTTTTAATAAATATTTTATTCTATCCAAACCTAAAACACTACCAAATCTATTTGAATCATCTATGTATTTTTTTGCTTCATTATAATTCAACATATTCCCTCCATTAATTTTATTTATAACCCTAAATATATTTTAATATAATAATAAAAAAAATCTAGTTAAATTATATTTTATCAATCAATATCTTTGAAAAACATAAGTAAATTATATATAAAAAATAGTTTTTCATTAAATAAAAAGATTGCCCTAAATACTTAAGGCAATCTTTATTATCATATTTTATTACATTATTATGTGGTCATTAAAAGTAATAGCTCTTTTACTTTCCACATATTCTTTTATAAATTCTTTTTCGTTATATAATTTTTCTATAGATTTTTTCTTTCTATCACTCTTTTTAAAAACAAATTCCATATCAAAAAAATATAATTTTAAACTTAAACTAAACATACTGCTTCCTCCTTATAAACTAAGGACCGTCTTTTAGATCCTCTTTTCCTGTTTTATTTTCCCTTCTAATAGTTTTGCAATTATTGTTGCCCATAATTAAAACCTCCTTTAAATTTTTTTAAATTATTTTTTAGAACTTTCTTGCCAAAAACTTTTTCATTTTGTCTCCTTTCAATCATATACCTTATAAAAAACAGATATTTTTTTATAAAATATTTATTTCTATTATATAATACCACTTTTATTTTGAAAAAATTAAGAAAATTCAATCTGTAATTACTATGTAATTGTATTGTAATTTTGATATATAAAAAATACTGCTTTAAACTTAGTTTAAAGCAGTATTTATTATTTATTTTAATTTATTATTTAATTCTTGAATTCTTTCACTAACAGTCTTTAGCATTTCTTCATATTTTGCTAACTTTTCTTTTTCTGAATCTATTAATTTTTGAGGTGCTTTTGATACAAACCCTTCATTTGATAATTTAGAAGAAGCTCTTTTTACTTCACCTTGTAATTTCTTTTCTTCTTTTTTAAGTCTTTGGATTTCTTTATCAAAATCAACTAATTCTTCTAAAGGCATGAATATTTCAATACCATCAACCACAGTTGATACTGCATCATCAGCAATATTATCCTTGTTATCTTCTATAAACACTTCACTTGCATAAGCTAAAGTCTTTAAGAAATCTTTTGAGTAATCACAAACTTCTTTTTTATCTTCGTTTGGTACTAATATAACTTTTGCTTTTTTAGAAGGTTTTACATCCATTTCGCTTCTTATATTTCTTATACTTTTAATAGCATCCATTATAAGTTCCATCATTTCTTCTTCTTTTTTGAAATTGAATTCATCCTTAGATTTTGGCCAAATTGAAGTAATTATTTGTTCTTCTTTATTAGGAAGGAAATTATTTATCTCTTCTGTTATAAATGGCATAAATGGATGAAGTAATTTAACTATTGAAGTAAGAACTTCATTTAATACATAAAGTGCTGTTTGTTTTTGTAATTTATCTTCTGAATATAATCTTGGTTTTGCAAGCTCTATATACCAGTCACAGAAATTAGACCAAGTAAAATCATTAATCTTTTGTCCCGCTATACCAAGTTCGAATTTCTCTATATTATGATTGATTTCATCTATTACTGTATTTAATCTTGATAATATCCACTTATCTGCTAAATTCATATTAGAAATAGCTTCTTCCTTTGTTATATTAGAAAGTAAATCATTGTCCATATTCATTAAAACAAATCTCGAGGCATTCCAAAGTTTATTAGCAAAGTTTCTTGATGATTCAACTCTTTCCATATAGAATCTCATATCATTTCCTGGCGTATTTCCAGTTATAAGCATGAATCTTAAAGCATCTGCTCCATATTCTTCTATAACTTCTAGTGGATCAACACCATTACCTAGAGATTTAGACATTTTTCTACCTTCACTATCTCTAACTAAACCATGAATAAGTACATGGTCAAAAGGTATTTCTTCCATACAATACATTCCAGCAACAGCCATTCTAACAACCCAGAAGAATATAATATCATAACCAGTAACCAAAGTAGATGTTGGGTAGAATTCTTTTAATGAAGCTGTTTCATTTGGCCAACCTAAAGTTGAAAATGGCCATAATGCAGATGAGAACCATGTATCTAGTACATCTTCATCTTGAGCTATATTTGTAGAATCACATTTATTACATTTTAAAGCTTCATCTTTTTGCACCATTATATTATTACAATCTTTACAGTGGTAAGCTGGTATTCTATGTCCCCACCATAATTGTCTTGATATACACCAATCTCTTATATTTTCTAACCAGTGGAAGTATATCTTTTCGTATCTTTGTGGTACAAATTGCATTTTTTTATTTTTAACTATTTCAATTGCTGGTTTTGCAAGTTCATCCATTTTAACAAACCATTGTTCTGAAAGTCTTGGTTCTATTATTGTATTACATCTATAACAATGACCTACATTATGATTATGATCTTTTATTTTAACTAAAAATCCAGCTTCATCAAAATCTTTAACCAATTGCTTTCTACATTCATATCTATCCATACCTTCATATTTTAAAGCTTTCTCGTTCATAGTTCCATCTTCATTCATAACAACTATTTGCTCTAAATTATGTCTTTGTCCAATTTCAAAATCATTAGGATCATGTGCTGGAGTTATTTTTACAGCTCCTGTACCAAAATCCATTTCAACATATTCATCTGCTACTATTTCTATTTCTCTATTTACTATAGGAAGTATTAATTTCTTACCTATTAAATGTTTATATCTATCATCTTCTGGATTTACAGCAACAGCAGTATCTCCTAAAATTGTTTCTGGTCTTGTAGTTGCTATTTCAACGAATTCATTCGAATCCTTTATAAAATATTTAAAATGATAGAACTTTCCATCATGTTCTTCATGTTCAACTTCTGCATCAGATAGTGAAGTTTTACAATCTGGACACCAGTTTATAATTCTATTTCCTCTATATATATGTCCATCTTCATATAATTTTATAAAAAATTCAGTAACAGCTTCATTACAACCTTCATCCATTGTAAATCTTTCTTTGGACCAATCACATGAATCTCCTAATTTTTTCATTTGATTTACTATAGTTCTACCGTATTCATCTCTCCAGTCCCAAGCTCTTTTTAAGAACTCATCTCTTCCTAAATCATATTTAGTAAGATTTTCTTCTTTTAATATCTTTTCTACAACCTTAACTTCTGTCGCTATAGATGCATGGTCTGTTCCTGGTTGCCATAAAGTATTTTTTTGAAGCATTCTATTGTATCTTATAAGTACATCTTGTAAAGTGTGGTCAAGAGCATGTCCCATATGAAGTTTTCCTGTTATATTTGGTGGAGGTAACATTATTGAATAAGGTTTACCTTCTCCTTTTGGTTCAAATGATTTTTTTTCTTCCCAAGATTCATATATTCTTTGTTCAAAATCTTTAGGATTATACGTTTTTGCCATTTCATTACTCATAAAAATCCTCCTTAATATTCTTTAACTTATAAGTTAAAAGATTTATAAATTATAATTTATAATCTTTAATTTTTATAATAAAAAAAGCTTTCCATCCTGTAAAAGGACGAAAAGCTCGCGGTACCACCTTAATTTTAATGATAAATCATTAACTCTTTAAAATATTTAACGCTATTACCCGCCTTATCCTACTAAAATTCAGATAAAGTACTAAAAAGCTACATTCTACAAACCTTTTTTAAAAAAACCTTTCAGCCTTTGGGTTTTTATCTCTTTTAAAAGACTTTTGTATACTCCTCTTTGTCATCATATCAATATAAAATTCTAAACCTTACTAATTAAGTATATAGTTTTTTTTATTATTGTCAAGTAAATATAAATAATATTTCATATTTTTATTAAATATTCTCACTATTTTGTTTTTACTTGCTAAACCAATATCTGCTTATTTTTTTGTTTTCAAATCCTAATTTTTCATATAAATTCATTGCCCTCTTATTATCATTCATCACATCTAAAGATACTGTTTTAAATTCTTTTTCTTTTACTATTGTAAGCATGTCTTTTAATACTCTCTTACCATACCCCTTGCCTTGTTCTTCTTTTTTTATTGCAAAAGTATCTATATATAATTTATCTTCATCTTTTTTTAGATGCAAAAATCCAATTTTCTTATTATCATCTGTTACCATCTTAACTTTATTTTTTAAATCAATTGAATTTAATACTTCTTTATAATCATTTGAATCATAAAAAGAAGCATTTTTTGAACCTTCAAAAGCTCTATTATTTATATCTAAATATATTTCTTCATCACAAGCTTTTATATCTTCATATAAAAAGCCCTCTTTAACATCTGTTATATTTTCTAAATCTAATTCCATCCTAATCATATTATAAGTATTTTTAAATCCATAATTTTCTAGCAACTCCACATTTGAATTATCAAATGCACCAAGTCTTATATCTACATCATCTAAAATATCTTTAGTTGCCTTTTTATAAAGTTTATCAAATAAAATATTTTTAGCTTTAATATTTTCTATAAAAAACCTAGATATATATGCAATATTATCTTTTTTTATTTCTTTTTTTACAACACCCAAGGTACTCAGGATAACATTTTCCTTATATGCTACAAAAAAACTTTTACCATTTTCAAATAAACTACCTTCGTAAAATTTAATCATATCTTCATAACTTAATCTTTCACCTGATTTTTCATTTAAAAATTTTAATAACAAAATTCTCATATATAATGACATTTCACTTAGGCTATCTATTTTTAATTCATTCATAATAACACCCACTCAATCTTTTTATTTATTTTTATAATTTTTTATCTATAATCAAAATTATTTTAACAATATTTAATCATATTTTTATTAATTTCAGATTAAATATTGATTAATTTTAAAAAAAAATACTATATTGATAGTAACACCTTTGGTAATTTAAGTCAATAAAAACCTTTTCATCGTTCATTAATTATCAAACTTCGCACATTGCAAGATTTTTATATAAAAAAATCATTTTAAGTATTTACTTTATATTTTTTTAGTCTTAAAATAGGCTTTAATGAAATCGAAATAAAACAAACTTTCAAAAGGAGTGATTATTATGTCCACTAATTTTAGTTTTTATGCTGATATTAATTTGAATTCTGATAAGAATTTTTTTAAAAATATTTTTCCATACAATAAAGTTCCTAAAATGATTTTTTTAGAAAATAATTTAAAATTAGATTTGCAAAAAGATATATTTATAACTGATACAACGTTTAGAGACGGTCAGCAATCCATGTCTTCTTTTAGTGTTGCTGATATAGTTTCTATATTTGATAATTTACATAAACTAGATAATAACAATGGAATTATAAGATTTAGTGAATTTTTTTTATATACAAAAAAAGATAGAGAAGCCATAAAAAAATGTTTGGATAGAAATTATAAATATCCAATAATAACAGCTTGGATTAGAGCTAATAAAAATGATTTAGAGCTAGTAAAAGACTTAAAACTTAAAGAAACAGGAATACTTATGTCCTGTTCAGACTATCATATTTACGAAAAATTAAATTTAGATAGAAAAGAGGCTATAAAAAAATATATTTCCATTGCAAAAGAAGCTTTTGAATCTGGAATAACTCCTAGATGTCATTTAGAAGATATAACAAGAGCTGATATAAATGGTTTTGTTATTCCACTTGTTCAAAAATTGCAAGATTTAGCAAAATCATATGATAAAGAAATAAAAATACGAGCATGTGATACATTAGGACTTGGACTTCCTTATAAGGATAGTACTTTACCTAGAAGTGTTCCTAAAATAATTTCATATTTAAAAAATAAATGCAATTTAAAATCAAAAAATTTAGAATGGCATGGTCATAATGATTTTTATAAGTCTGTAATAAATTCAACAACTGCTTGGCTTTATGGCGCAGGAGCTATTAATACCACTTTATTTGGTATAGGTGAGAGAACAGGAAATACACCTTTAGAAGCTATGTTGTTTGAATATTTGCAATTAAATGATGCTATAGAATTTGATTTTTCTTATTTAAATAATATAAAAAATATATTTGAAAATAAGCTAAATTATAAAATACCACCAAAAACTCCGTTTGTAGGTTCTGAATTTAATCTTACAAAAGCAGGTATACACGCTGATGGAATACTTAAAAACGAAGAGATCTATAACTCTTTTGATACAAGAAAAATATTAAAAAGACCTCCAGTTGTAGCTATAAATGAATACTCTGGTCTTTCAGGTATTGCAGCTTGGATTAATAATTTCTTTTTATTAGAATCTAAAATTAATAAAAAAGATAAAAGATTATTAAAAATCAAAGAATTTATTGATGCTGAATATAAAAATGGTAGAAAATCTTGTATATCCAATGAAGAATTAAAAAACTTAACAATTAATTTAAATATTATTGATAAAAACTTAGAAAATATAATATAAAGGAGCTTATTATGAAATTAAATTTATTTAAGAAAATATTAAAAAACAAACTTTATAATTCATCAATCTTAGATGATGAGATAAATATAAAAATAGATCAAACTTTAACACAAGATTCAACTGGAACCATGACTTATTTACAATTGGAAAAACTTAATTTAAAAGAAAGAAAAACAAAATTATCAGTTGCATATATAGATCATAATTTATTACAGTCAGGGCCTGAAAATGCTGATGACCATTTATATATAAAATCTATTTGTAAAAAATACAATATATATTATTCAAAACCTGGAACAGGCATATGTCACCAAGTTCATTTAGAAAGATTTTCCAAGCCAACTCAAACACTTTTAGGTTCTGATTCACATACTCCAACATCAGGTGCACTTTCTATGATTGCAATAGGTGCTGGTGGTTTAGATATTGCATGCGCTATAGCAGGAAAAGCCTATACCATAAAAAATCCAAAAGTAATAAATGTAAAATTAAACGGAAAATTAAATAATAACGCTAGTGCTAAAGATATTATATTAAAACTTTTAAAAGACTTAACTGTTAAAGGTGGAGTTAATAAAGTATTTGAATATAGTGGGTCGGGAGTTAAATATCTAAGTATTCCTCAAAGAGCAACAATTTGTAATATGGGTGCAGAACTTGGAGCTACCACGTCAATATTTCCTAGTGATGATATGACCTATGAATTTTTAAAAGCTCAAGGAAGAGATGATGATTTTGTAAGACTAGAAGCTGATGAAGATTGTATTTATGATGATTTTATAGAAATCAACCTTGATGAATTAAATCCACTAATAGCATGCCCTCATTCTCCTGATAATATAAAAGAAATTAGGGATTTAAAAAATATAAAAATTGATCAAATATGTATAGGTAGTTGTACTAATTCTTCATTTAAAGATTTATCTATGGTAAGCCATATTTTAAAAAATAAAAAAGTTCATGATGATGTTTCACTTACGATTTCCCCAGGCTCTAAACAAGTATTATCAATGTTAGCTGAAAGTGGTGATTTAAAAATACTTATAGATGCAGGAGCTAGAATACTAGAATCTTCTTGTGGTCCATGTATTGGTATGGGACAATCTCCAAATACAAATTCCATATCCTTAAGAACTTTCAATAGAAATTTTAAAGGTAGATGTGGAACTACAGACGCTAGTGTTTATCTTACAAGTCCTAAAATTTGTGCTATTACTGCTATAACTGGAGTTTTGGATTCTTCGTTACTTGATGAACTTGATAATTATGATTTTTCCAAGATAAAAGAACCTAACAATTATCTTGTAAATGACAATACTATAATAAAGCCTGCTTATGATACTAAAAAAACTAACGAAGATGTAAAAATTATAAAAGGACCTAATATAAAGGACGTTCCTTTGGCATCCAAAATGACATCTACTTTAAAAGGAAAAATATTAACTAAATTAGATGATGACATAACAACAGATCATATAATGCCTTCTAATTCTAAACTATTACCTTATAGATCTAATATTCCATATTTATCTAAATTTGTCTTAAAACCTAGTGATGATAAATTTTATGATTTAGCTATAAAAGAACAAGGTGGATTTATATTGGCAGGAGAAAACTATGGCCAAGGTTCTTCAAGAGAACATGCAGCCTTAGGACCACTATATTTAAATATAAAAGCTGTTTTAGCAAAATCATTTGCTAGAATACATAAAAAAAATCTAATAAATAATGGCATAATACCATTAGAATTTAAAAATAAAGATGATTATTTAGATATAGATGTTAAAAACAATTTAGTAATTAATGATTTAATTGAAAGTTTAAAATCAAAAAATACAATTGATGTTATTAATGAAGATAAAAATAAATCTTATACATTGGAAATTAATTTATCAAAATCTCAAAGAGAGTTGATATTAAAAGGTGGACTATTAAATATGTTAGCAGGTGATTTAAATGCATAATATAACTTTGATATATGGTGATGGAATAGGAAAAGAAGTAGTTTTAAGTGCTAAAAAAGTTGTTGATAATTTTAATTTAGATATAAATTGGGAAGTTGTTGATATTGATTATAAGAAATTAGAAAAAAATAATAACCCAATACCTTTAAATGTGATTGAAAGTATTAAAAAAAATAAAGTAGCTTTAAAAGGACCTACAACAACAAAAGTCGGTACTGGTCTTAAGAGCATAAATGTAGCAATCAGACAAGAACTTGATTTGTTTGCTAATGTAAGGCCTGTTAGATCCTTTAAAGGACTTAAAAATAAATATAGTGATATTGATATGATAATCGTTAGAGAAAATACAGAAGGACTTTATTTAGGTCTTGAAAATATGATAACTAAAAATATAGCCCAAAGTCTTAGAATAATAAGTAAAGATAAAACAAGAGCAATTGCAGATTTTAGTGCAAGGCTTTTAAAAAATAAAGCTCGAAAAAAAATAACAATTGCACATAAAGCAAATATATTAAAATTAAGTGATGGGTTATTTTTAAATGAAAGTAAGGATGTTCTTTTTGGACATACAAATATAGAAATTGAAGATAAAATAATAGATGCACTTTGTATGGATTTAGTTTTAAACCCATGCAATTATGATATTATATTGGCACCTAATTTATATGGTGATATCCTTTCAGATTTAGCTTCTGGATTAGTATTAGGTCTTGGTCTTGCACCTGGCGCTAATATCGGTTTAGAATATGCTGTATTTGAAGCAGTACATGGAAGTGCTCCTGATATTGCAGGTAAAAACATTGCAAATCCTACTGCTTTAATACTATCTGCTGCAATGATGTTAGAACATATAGGATATAAAAAAGAAAAAGAATTAATAGAAAAAGCATTAGAAGATATATTTTTAGAAGGTAAATATTTAACTTTTGATTTAGGTGGAGATTTAGGTACAAAAGAATTCACAAATAGTCTTATTAATAGAATAAATAAACTAAAATAAAACATGAAAATATATTTTTAAAGAAATAAAGATGATTTTTCAATCCAAAATCATTTTTATTTCTTTTTTTTATTTTATAAATTTTTTTTATTTTTGATATAATATAAAAAGCTATTTTACATATGATTTATATTGTAATTTGTAGGTATATATAATATAAATATTAATAAACCCTAAAAGGTGTGATTTTATGGATAAAAGATTTTTCTCCATTAAGTATAAAATAATTATATTAATATCTATATTACTTACTATTAGTACTATTACTATTAGTTTTTATAATTATAATCTTTCCAAAAATAAATTAGAACAATCAGGAAATATAATATTAAAAAATGGAGTTAAAATGGTAAAGGAAGCTATAAAATTAAAGAATGAAGAAGTTTTAAAAGGATTAATTACTATTGATGAAGCTAAAGAAGACATTAAACAATATATATTGGGAAAAAAAGATGTAAATGGTCATAGGCCTATAAATAGAAATATAGATTTAGGTGATAATGGTTATTTTTTTATTATAAACACAAATTCCATCTGTCTAGCTCATCCCAGCCTAGAAGGTAAGGATTTGACAAGACAAACAGGTTTAAAAAATAAAGAAAAACTTATCACTAAAGAATTTATTGAAAAAGCTTATGACGGAGGTGGATTTACTCGCTATTATTGGACTCTTCCTTATTCTAAGAATCAAATAGCTTCAAAAATTGTGTATTCAGAAATTGAAGATAATTGGAATTGGGTTATATGTTCTTCAATTTATATGAGTGATTTTAATAAAGGTGCTAATGAGATACTTAAAAATAATCTTGTAATTCAATTTATAACAATATTTATAGGAATCATAATTTCAATTTATTTTTCTAATCATATAATAGAGCCTTTAAATAAAGTTATTAATTCTTTAGTTCTTTTATCAAAAGGAACCTTAAATCTTAAAAACCTGAATTTAAAATCAAATGATGAAACTAAAATACTTGCAGATGCATTTGACAAAATGAAAGAAAATTTAATAAAAGAAATTAATAAAACTAAATTAACAAAAGAAAAATTGGCTGATTTAAATTCAAAGTTAGAACAAAAAGTTCTAAAAAGAACAGAAATTCTTAATTTAACTAATAAAAAATTAAAAAAATCATTTATCGAAACAAAAAAAGCTAATGAACAATTAAAAAATTCCATGATTGAACTTAAAAAAACTCAAAACCAATTAATAGAAGCTGAAAAAATGGCATCTTTGGGAAATTTAGTAGCTGGTATTGCTCATGAAATAAATACTCCTTTAGGTGTAAGTGTTAGCACTATATCGCATTTAGAAAATCTTTTTGAAATCAATTTAAAAAACCTACAAAATAATAAGATGACAAAAGAAAGTTTAAAAAATTACATGATTCAAAGCAATGAATCAGTTGAAATCTTAAAATTCAATATAAACCGAGCCGCTAATTTAATTGAAAATTTTAAAGAGGTTGCTGTAGATCAAAGCAATGAAAAGAAAATAGAATTCAACATGAAAGATTATCTAAAAAAAATCATTTTAAGTCTAAAACATGAATATAAAAATAAAGATTATAAAATAAATATAAACTGTGATGATGATTTGATTATAGATAGTTATCCTGGTGTATTATCTCATATAATAACTAATTTTATATTAAATTCAATAAAACATGGATTTTATAATAGAGATTCAGGCATAATAGATATAGATGTAGAACAAACTAAACTTGGATTTAAACTTTTTTATAAGGACGATGGTATAGGTATTGAAGAAAAAAATATAAAGCATATATTTGAACCTTTTTTTACTACCAAAAAAAAATCAGGTGGAAGTGGTCTAGGACTTAATATAATATATAATCTTGTAAATAAAAAATTAAAAGGCACTATTAAATGTGAAAGTGAATTAAATAAAGGAACTTTATTTATTATAGAAACAAATGTATTTTAACAAGGAGGATTTTATATGCTAGATTTTGAAGATAAATATTTTGATTTAGATTTTTTATCAGAAGATGAAAATAATAATAAAGAAAAAAGAGAGTCGAAATACTCATTATTGGTCGTAGATGACGATGATGAAGTTCATAAAATAACTGATTTAATTTTAGAATCATTTAATTTTGAAGGAGAAAAATTAAAAGTTTTTCATACCTATTCAGAAAGAGAAACTATTGAATTTTTGAAAAAAGAAAATGAAAATATTTCAATAATACTTTTAGATGTTGTTATGGAAAATGATCATTCTGGTCTTAATGTTGTTGAATATATCCGAAATGATTTAAAAAATAATTTGGTAAGGATTATACTTAGAACAGGTCAGCCTGGTAAAGCTCCCGAGGATGATGTAATTATGAATTATGACATAAATGATTATAAATCCAAAACTGAACTTACAGTTCAAAAATTATATACAGCTTTATATTCATCACTTCGTGCCTATAGAGATCTTATAAATATAAAAGAAAAATATGAAGATAAACAAAGATAGAAATTATAGATAAAAACTAGATTTTATAAGAGGCTATCACATTAAGAAAAATTAAAATCATATTATGTTTTAAATTTATAACAAAATATGATTAAATTCTTAATGCAATAGCCCCTTTTCTTTACCATATATCTTTAAATTTTTATACTACACCTTGAGACATCATAGCTATTGCTATTTTCTTAAAGCCTGCTATATTTGCTCCTGCTACATAATTTCCTTCCACACCATATTCCTCAGCTGCTTCTTTTGCATCTTTAAATATCTTAACCATTATCTCTTTTAATTTTTCATCAACTTCTTCAAAAGACCAAGACATTCTAATACTATTTTGTACCATTTCTAAAGCAGAAGTAGCAACTCCACCTGCATTAGCTGCTTTTGCTGGTGCTACTAAAATATTGTTCTCTAAAAAATAATCTAATGCTTCATTTGTACAAGGCATATTTGCACCTTCTCCAATTGCAAAAACATTATTTTCTACTAAAAGCTTTGCTTCTTTTATTGTTATATCATTTTGAGTAGCACAAGGTAGTGCTATATCACAATTTATTGTCCATATCTCTCTTTGATTATCAACATATTTTGCATCTTTTTTATAATCTAAATAAGTTTTTATTCTAGCTCTTTTTACTTCTTTTATCTCTTTTATAATGTCAATATCCAATCCATTTTCATCGAATATATAGCCAGCAGAATCACACATTGCTACAACTTTAGCTCCAAATTCACTAACTTTTTTTGCTGCATATATAGCTACATTACCTGAACCGGATATAATAATCTTTTTATCTTTTAAATTATAATTATGCTCTTTTAGCATTTCATTTACAAAATACACAAGTCCAAAACCAGTAGCTTCTTTTCTGGCTAACGAACCTCCATAAGATATTCCTTTACCAGTTAATACACCTGGTTCATAGGCGTTTTTTATTCTTTTAAATTGTCCATATAAATAACCAATTTCTCTTGCTCCAACACCAATATCACCAGCTGGTATATCAACATCTTTTCCAATATGTCTATATAACTCATTCATAAAACTTTGACAAAATTTCATTATCTCATTATCAGATTTTCCTTTAGGGTCAAAATCCGAGCCACCTTTTCCTCCACCTATTGGAAGTCCTGTAAGCGAATTTTTTAAAATTTGTTCAAAGCCTAAAAATTTTATTATTCCTAGATAAACAGATGGATGAAATCTAAGACCACCTTTATAAGGACCTATTGCACTATTAAATTGTACTCTAAAACCCCTATTCACTCTTGATTTTCCTTCATCATCAATCCAAGGGACTCTAAACATAATTTGTCTTTCCGGTTCTAAAAATCTTTCTAACATCCCTGAGTTTATATATTCTGGATGTCTTTTAAGTACCGGTTTTAAGGATTTTAAAACTTCTTCAACAGCTTGATGAAATTCTTCTTCATGCGGATTTCTCTTTTTCACATCTTCTAATATTTTATCTAAAACTTCCATATTAATCCCTCCATTATGTCTTTTTTATATTCATACCCTATATATAATTCATTTAAATTTAATTCATTTTGTTTTCTTTTTTAGTTTGTAATGATTTTAATTTTATCACAAGAATAAAAAAAACACAATGTCAATTGTGTTTTTTTTATTCTTAATTAATTTATATCAACTTTTTGACCTTTATGAATATATATTATTCTTTCACATATATTTGTTATATGATCTGCCATTCTTTCTAAATATCTACCTACAAATAAAAGTTTCGTTCCTTGATTTATATAATTACTATCTTTATTTATAAGAATAAGTATATGATTGTATAAATCTTTATATATCATATCAATATTTTCATCTAATTTGGCAATTTCATATGCTTTTTTAATATCTTTGTTCATAAGACTTAATTTTAATTCACTAAGCATATCAAGTATTATAACTTTCATTTTGGGAATATAATAAATTGCTTTAATATGCTCTTCATTTGCAATATTTATAGTTTCTTTTGCTATATTAACAGCAAAATCTCCTATTCTTTCTAAATCTGTAACCATTTTAGATATTGCAAACAAAGTTCTTAAATCTTTAGCCATAGGTTGTTGTAATGCTATTAATTCAACTACTTTTTCCTCTATGTCATCCATGTATAAATCTATACAATCATCCATCTCTTTTATCGATTTTGCCTTTTTATAATCATTTGTCATAAGGTAGTTTATAGATTTATCGACTATATCATAAACCTTATCCATCATAAATGAAACTTCTTTTTTTAAATCTTTTAAATCATTTCTAAACTCTTCTCTCAAAATAAATCCTCCTAACCAAATCTTCCAGTTATATAATCTTCTGTTCTTTTATTTTTAGGTTTTGTAAATATATCTTTAGTATTTCCAAACTCTATAAGTTCTCCCATCAAGAAAAAAGCTGTATTATCAGAAATTCTAGCTGCCTGTTGCATAGAATGTGTAACAATAGATATTGTATAATTTTTCTTTAGTTCCTTTATCAAATCCTCAACCTTAGCTGTTGCAATAGGATCTAATGCTGAAGTTGGTTCATCCATTAAAATAACATCTGGCTCCATTGCAATTGCTCTAGCAATACAAAGTCTTTGTTGTTGTCCTCCAGAAAGTCCTAATGCAGATTTTTTTAATCTGTCCTTTACTTCATCCCAAATTGCAGCACCTTTTAGACTTCTTTCAACAATTTCATCTAATATTTTTTTATCCTTAATACCTTGTGCTTTTTTACCATATATAACATTTTCATATATACTCATAGGAAATGGATTTGGCTTTTGAAACACCATACCAACCTTAGTTCTTAATTTCATAACATCTATATCATCATATATATTTTTACCATCTAATTTAATTTTGCCCTTAATTTTAACACCTTCTATTAAATCATTCATTCTATTTAAAGTTCTTAAAAATGTTGATTTTCCACAACCTGATGGTCCTATAAATGCAGTAACTTGTTTTTGCTTTATATCCATAGTTATATTTTCTAATGCTTGAAAATCACCATAAAAAAGATCCAGACTTTCTATTTCAAATTTATTTTTAAACAAATACCCTTCCCTCCTAAAAAATCATTCTTTATCAAAATCTTAATTTTGTTTTAATTTATTGCTAAATCTATTTGCAATCAAATTTATACTTAAGATTGTTAATATAAGTATACTAGCAGTTGCATAGGATTTATCAAATGATATACCTTCCTTTGCTAATATATATAGATGTACAGAAAGTGTTCTTCCTGAATCCATAAGTGTTTGTGGAACTCTAGGAACCATTCCAGCCGTAAGATAAACTGCTGCCGTTTCTCCAACAATTCTACCTATACTTAAAATTACCGCTGTAACTATTCCAGGTATCGCTGTTGGAAGTATTACTTTATATATTGTATAAATCTTGGAAGCACCAAGAGCTAAACTTCCTTCCTTATACTCTTTTGGAACAGATTTTAATGATTCTTCTGTTGTTCTTATTATCGTTGGTAAAACCATCAAACTAAGAGTTATTGCCCCTGATACCAATGAAAATCCAAATTTGAGAAAAGTCACAAAGAATATCATTCCAAAAAGTCCAAATATAATAGAGGGGATTCCAGCTAAGCATTCCGTTGTAAATCTTATAATCCTAACTAATCTATAATTTTTTGCATATTCAACCAAGTAAATTGCAGCACCTATACCAATTGGCAAAGATATAAATAAAGAGCAAAGTATTATATAAATAGTAGTTAAAATCATAGGTAAAATACCTTCATCTTCAAAGTTTTGAGATGTTGAAATTATAAAATCCTTATTTATATGAGGAAGTCCTCTTTTTAAAACATAATAAAGAATCCACATAAGAACTAAAAATGTTATAATTGCCGATAAATTTATAAGAAAAAGCATAATCTTATCTTTTATATTTTTAGTCAATTAATATTCACCCTCTTTTCTAGTTAAAAAATTCAACAATAAATTTAATAGCATCATAAAAATAAATAATATAACACCAGTTGCAAACAATGCTTTTTGATGAAGTCCATATGCATATCCCATTTCTATTGCTATATTAGCAGTTAAAGTTCTAACTCTACTAGTAATCGAATTTGGTATTAAAGGAGTATTTCCTGCTACTAATATAACTGCCATCGTCTCTCCTATAGCTCTTGCAATACCCAAAACTATACTTGTAAGTATTCCTGATTTTGATGCTGGTATTATAACCTTAAATATAGTTTGTATTTTAGATGCTCCAAGAGCTAAAGAACCTTCTTCATAGGATTTAGGTACTGCTTTTATTGCATCTTGTGATATTTTTATTATTGTTGGAAGTATCATTATAGATAAAACTATAATTGCACATAACAAACTGTTTCCACCACCACCTAAATATTTATCTATTAAAGGTACTATTACCATAAGTCCAAAAAAACCATATACTACAGATGGTATTCCTGCTAATAATTCAATTGACATATTTAATATTGGCGCTATATGTTTATTAGCAAGTTTTGCTATATAGATAGCTGTAAATATTCCAATTGGAACTCCTATTAAAATTGCTCCAAAAGTAACATATAAAGATCCTGCAATCATAGGAAATATACCAAAAACATCGCCTGACGGTTGCCATTTTTGTCCAAATACAAAATCAAACAAACCAATTTCTAATATCGCTGGGATTCCTTCTAAAAATATAAAAAAACTTATTACAAATATGCTTATTATCGATACACTTGCACAAATCAAAAATATTTTTTCAAATATAAATTCTAATATTCTAGCTTTTTTATTTACCCCTAAATCAGATTTGATTTCTAAATTAATATTTTCTTTTATGGTATTCGTTTTCATCATATAATTCACCCTCTTTACTTAAATATAAGACCCTTACTTATGTAAAGATCTTATATTTAAGATTTTTTTTAATTAATTTACTGGAATTAATTTCTTTTTTACAATTTCTTGACCCTCTTTTGAAAGTATAAATTCTAGATAAGCCTTTGTGTCATCACTAACTTCACCATTGGTTAACATTAAAAATGGTCTTGATATTTTATAACTTCCATTCATTATATTTTCTGAACTTGCTGTTATTTCATCAACCTTAAGCCCCTTAACACTATCATCTAAATACGATAGTGATATATAACCAATAGAATTTTCTTTACTAGCAACATTTGCTTTTACAGCTCCATTACCTTCAGCTATAAGTGCATCTTCTTTAACTACACTGATTTTTTTTCCATTTTCATTCTTTTTTAATAAACCATTTAATTCTTCAAAAGCCCCTCTAGTACCAGACCCAGCTTCTCTACTTATAAGAATAATCTCTTTATCTACTCCACCAAGCTCTTTCCAATTTGTTATTTCACCTTTAAATATCTTATTTATCTGATCTTTTTTTAAATTTGAAACCTCATTTGAAGGATGTGCAATTACTGCTATTCCATCATAAGCTATTATAGTTTCATTTAAATTCCACTCTTTTTCACCTGATTTTAGATTCCTTGATGCCATTCCTATTTGACCAATACCTTCATAAACAGCTTTCACTCCAGCTGTTGAACCCACACCTTGAACATCTATTCTAATATTTTCATTTTTGGCTTCAAATGCCTTTGCTAATTCTTGAGCTACAGGAGTTACTGAAGTTGAACCTATAACTGTAATTGTTTTTGAATCTTGTTTTTCTTCATTTGTTTGACTATTACTTGTACAACCACTAAATAATCCTATTGATAACAACGAAACAAGTGCAAAACCGATTAATTTATTTCTTTTTTTAATACTCATAATAAAAAAACCCTCCAATGAAATATATTTATAAATTCTTCTTACCTACAAACAAATCTTAACATTAAATTATATATATATTGTTATACAACTGTTAAATCCATGTTAGTTTAATATTAATAATGTTAAGCAATTGTTAAATAAAAAAAAACTGCTTTGATATAAATATCAAAACAGTTTAAAATATATCTATTAAATTTTAATGTCTTAAATCTCCTTGAAGTAAGCCTTTCACAAAAAGAGTCTTATCTTCCATAAGATCTATATACCTATTTCTGTTTCCAATCATTTTACCACTTTTTTCAACTAAAATTTTAATTATAGGTCTATCTAAAACCTGATTATTCTGTGAATAAACTATTCCTTTCGTTGTATCTGATAATTCAACTAAAGAACCTTCTTTGAATTTTACCACTTTTGATAAAAATTCTTTTATCATATATGGATCAAAATATTTTTCAGATAAACTATACATATATTCTGCTGCTTGATAGGTCGGAATTGATTGTTTATATATTTTATTTCCTGTAAGTGCATCAAATACATCTGCAATAGCACAAATTCTTGCCATCTTGTATATTTTGGGACCTGCTAGACCATTTGGATAACCTTTTCCATCCCATCTTTCATGATGCTGTAATATAACTTGCTTCGATGTTGAACTTATATTATTTCCATGATTATCTGCAATAAGTCTATAACCAAGCCTTGGATGTTTTTGCATTTCTTTCATCTCTGCTTCATTTAATTTATCTGGTTTTTGTAAAATAGAATCATCTATAAAAATCTTACCTACATCATGAAGCATCCCGCCAACACCTATATTCATTATATCTTTTTTATTATAATTCATAAGTATTGCCATATACATGCATGATATGGAAACATTAACACAATGTTCATATAAATAATCATCCATTGATCTTAAATTAGATATATTAAATCCCACATCTCTATTAGAAACCATTATATCTAATAAATCACCTACAGTATTATTAACCATATTCATAGCCCTATTAAAATCCTTACCTTGCTTTACAGATTCAAATTGTGACCTTACATTATCTCTTGCTTCTCTTAACTCATCATGCCCTATAAGCTCATTGATTTCTATTCCTTCAGACAGTTCATCTTTCACATATATATTATTTATTTCTTTTGCCTTTAATTGATTTACAAAATTTTTAGTTAATTTTATACCATTACGAAGTAATAAAGCTCCTGAGGAATATATAGGCTTAGCGACATAATATTCATGTTTTTCAACATCTATAAAATTAATGTTTACTAGCCTCAAATGAAAAACCTCCTCTTTTAATTATTGAATTTCTAATTACTAAAATCTTATTAAAACAGCACCTTCGCTTGTATATGTTCCTATTGTAGAACTCATTTTTGAAATTACAATTTCCTTTAAATCATATTTTTCTAAAAGCATTTCCTTTAAATGCTCAGCTTTTTCTAAAGCATTTGAATGTGCTATACCGATTATAGAATTTTTAAAATCATCACCTTCTGTATCGACTCTTTGCAAAACTTTATTTAATACTTTTTTTTCACCTCTAGCTTTTTCAACGAATTTAACCAAACCATCTTCTACTTTAACTATGAATTTAAAATTAAGAGCACTAGCTATAGCACCCTTTACAGCGCTCATACGTCCAGCTTTAACTGCATTTTCCAAAGTATTTAAATATACATAAGTTTTAGAATTTTTTAAATCTCTTTGTATAAAATCTACTACTTCTTCAAAAGTATTTCCACTTTCAATCATTCTACACGCCTTTAGTATACTTATACCCATCCCCAGTGAACCTGAAAGAGAATCTATAACTTTTATTTTATTTTTTCCACCATCTTCCTCATACATCTTCTTTGCTATAAGTGCACTACTATGCGTTGAAGATAATTTTGAAGATAAACAAACCACAATAATATCAGATTCTTCTTTTTCAAATTCTTTTATAAATCTTTGTGGAGACGGACTTGATGTTTTTGGTAATTCTTTAGAGTTTTTCATCATAGAGTAAAATTCATCTGCACCAATTTCTTTCTTATCTATATAAGCCTTATCACCAAATATAACATTTAAATATGCAACTCCAATATTATATTTATTGATTATAAAATCTGGTAAATCACACGAACTATCCGTTACTATTCTTATTTTTTTCAACATAATCCCACCTTTAATCTTTCTTATAAAGTCTATCTCTATAATATAATATATCCATATGTTTAATCAAATAATAATTATTAAAAAATTATTATTTATAATAAAAAAAAAGACCCCTCTAAAGGAGTCAAAGAAAAATAAGGGGACGAAGGGTTTTTTGGGGAAAGAAAATATATAAAAAACCCTGCCTTCAATAAAACGGGACAGGGATTAACATTCTAAGTTTTCAATTTAGAAATCTCACAACCTGTCCTTCCCTCCGAAGGCTTTGGAAAACTCTATATAGGCAGGTCTCCTGACTTATAACTCATCCTACCAATCGCACCTTCCCAGATATATCCAGTGGTGTAAAGCGATTTTCGTCATTATTTACAGTAGCGGGGGCTGTGTTGGATTTTCACCAAACTTCCCTATTTAGCTTACTAAAAGCACCTATAAGCGTATGAAGTTTTCTTAATAAATATAATAACATATAAAAAGCTTTTTATAAAGTTTTTTTTACTAAATTAAATTAAGCTTTTCCATAACACTTATTAATTTTTTTGTATCTAGAGGTTTAGCCGCATAAGCTTCACAACCTTCATCAAAAGCTTCCATAACATTTTCTGATTCATTTAATGCTGTTGTCATTATTATTTTTACTCTTTCATGACCTATAATTCCTCTATCTCTTTCCATTAATCTTATGGTCTTTAAAACTTTCATACCATCGATTTCAGGCATCATTATATCTAAAAGTATAAGATCATATGGATTTTCATCCTCTAAAGATATTATAAATGCTTCTATCGCTTCTTTTCCATTTACTGTAACATCACATTCTCCATATTCCTTCATGAATTTATATAAAAATCTTCTGCTAACATATTCATCTTCAACTATTAATATTCTCATATATTCACCTACTTAATATCTCATTTATATTATTTTCAAATTCATTTAATAATTTTTCTATTTTGCTAAGCGATTCTTTTCTACTAAACATAACTATATTAAAACAAATTTTAAAAAATTCTTTATTTTTATCTTTAAAATATTCTTTTAATTCCAAACCAATCTCTTCTACCATATTAAAATTGAAATCTGATAAATATATTTTTATATCTTTTAATTTAAGATTTAAGTACTCAAAATCAATATCATCATTTTCTGTATTGTTTCTTTGCATAACATTTTCCAAAATAGATTTTACAGAATTGTCTTTTTCATTTTCTATTTTAGAAAATACTCTAATCAAATCTTGAAAATTAACAGGCTTTGGTATATAGTAATCCATACCTAAATTTAAAAATTTATCTGCATCTTTTCTTGTTGCATAAGCTGTAACTGCTATAATTTTAACTTTTTTATTATTTTCTCTTATTATTCTTGTTGCTTCAATACCATCCATAAGGGGCATTTGTATATCCATCAAAATTATATCAAAATTTTCTTTCATCACTATATCAATTGCTTCTTTTCCGTTGTTTGCAATCTTATAATTAATCTTTTGCTTTTTTAAAAATTTTTCCATCATAAATTGACTTATTAAATCATCTTCTACCAACAGTATTTTTAAATTATATTTCATATGTGATTTTTTATAATCCCCATTTTCGTCCTTTTTATATAAAATTTTAGATTTTTTAAAAGGTATTTTAAGCTCAAACTTGGTACCTTTTCCGTATTCGCTAGTCACATATATATTTCCATTTAACATTTGCGCTAATTTTTTACTTATATAAAGACCCAGACCAGTACCCTCATGTTTTTTTGTATATGATGAATCAACCTGTGAAAAAAATTTAAATAATTTATTTAAATCCAATTCTTTTATCCCTATACCACTATCTTCTACAAAACAGTGTATATATTCTTTATTTTTATCATTGATATTAAGTATATCAACTTCTTTTTTCAAAGTTATTTTTACAAAACCACTATTTGTGAATTTTATTGCATTTGATATTAAATTATTTAATATTTGATTTAATTTATAATAATCACCAAATAAATTTTCTTCTATATCTTCATCTATATCTAATATTAAATCAATCTTCTTATCACTTGCTATAGGTTCAAATATTTTTATAGTATTTCTTATTATCTTTCTTAATTTAAATTCTTTTTCTTCTACTTCCATTTTGCCAGCTTCTATCTTTGATAAATCCAAGATATTATTTATTATCTTTAATAAAGT
Source organism: Peptostreptococcaceae bacterium (assembly GCA_025210335.1). GTDB lineage: Bacteria > Bacillota > Clostridia > Peptostreptococcales > Peptostreptococcaceae > JAOARY01. Next base: position 31,030 of record JAOARY010000001.1, read on the forward strand.
CTTTGAACTAGATCTTACTAGATTAAGATTTTCTTTTTGTTCCTCATTCAAATTTGTTTCTAAAGTTAAATTAGTCATTCCAATTATCCCATTTAATGGTGTTCTTATCTCATGAGACATATTTGCTAAAAATTCACTTTTAGCTTTATTTGCATTTATTGCTTTTTCCTTTTCTCTTTTTAACTCTTCTTCATAAATGACTCTACTTGTTATATCCCGGCTTATAAATAAAGCCCCTTTTACATTTTTACTTTCAAAATCCAAAATTTTATTCATCTTGGTTTCAAAATAAAATTCTTCATCTTTTTTATTCATTTTTATTATTACAGTGCTATCGTCATTATTTTTTATAAAATCAAAAAACTTATCTCTTGATACATCCTTATATTTATCTTTATATAGTTCACTTATATGAACCCCCTTATATGAATATACTTCTCTGTCTAAAAATTCAGCATAAGAAGGGCTCAAATAAGTTATATAACCAAACTCATCGGTTTGACAAATCAAATCTTTTATATTTTTTGTAATTTGAAATAAAATATTTTCCGTACTTTTAAATTTAGTGATATCATTAAAAAACATTATATAAAATTCTTTTAAATCATTAAATTTTTTATCCTCTATTTTAGTTATATCTGCTGATATATATATTTTTTTACCATCTGATAATTTTAATATTAGATTTTTTTTCAATGATTTTAAAATTGATAATTTATCAAAAAAATCATTATCAATTTTATTATTTTTCGCATTCACCACTTTAATATATTCATTCGCATTTCTTTTGATAATATCTTCATTTATATTTAATATATTATTTGCTTCATTGTTTAAATAAATTATATTCATATCAATATCAAATATAAATACACCAAAATTCAAACTATCAAGAATTTTAAAATAAAAAGATTTTAGATGGCTCATAAATAAAAACTCTCTTTCTTATTTATTGTAATAATCTGTTATATGCTTTGAAATTTCTTCTATATCCAATTGTTTCCTAACAGCATTTATGTCATTAGCAGCTTTTGGCATACCATAAACAACACAACTTTCTTTGTTTTGCCCTATTGTATAAGATCCATTTTTTTTCATTTCTAAAAGACCTTCTGCACCATCTTTACCCATTCCAGTTAGTATAACCCCCATTGCATTTTTACCTGCAAATCTGGCTACAGATTTAAATAGCACATCAACAGATGGTTTATGACCATTTACTTTTTCCTTAGTGTTTATCTTTATATAATATTCATCATTTTTCTTTCTTATTTCTATATGTTTCTCGCCAGGAGCTATAAAAACATGTCCAGGTTTTATAATATCACCTTCTTGTGCTTCCTTTACATTTAAAAATGTAGTCTCATTAAGCCTTTCAGCATATATCTTTGTAAAACCTTTAGGCATATGTTGAACTATAACAATTCCTGGCATGTTTTCATTTAATTCTCTTAGAATTTTACTTGTAGCTTCTGTTCCACCAGTCGAAGCTCCTATAGCAATTAATTTTCCCTTATAATTTCTAACTTTATTTGCACTAACAAATTCCATATGACTTTTTAGCCTCTTTACATTAGCCGTTGATGCTAATTTAATTTTTTTTATAACTTCTTTTACAAACTCTTCTTTTTTTATTCCTAATCTAGTTTCTGGCTTTACAACAAAGTCAACAGCTCCAGCATCCAAAGCCTCAAAAACCTTTTTGCTTATAGAACTTATCATAACAACTGGAATTGGATATTGTGGGATTAATTTTTTTAAAAACTCAATCCCATCCATCTTTGGCATTTGAATATCCAAACTTATTACATCTGGTCTTTCTTTGATTATCATATTTCTAGCTTCAAAAGGATTTTTTGCAGCACCTATAATTTCAATTTCTTCATCCTTAGACAATTCCTTTATAACTGATTCTCTAAAAAGCATAGAATCATCTACAACTAAAACTCTTATTTTTTTCATTTCGTCCTCCTTTTGCTCTTAAGTCCAAATTTATCTTTTAAGTTTAAATTTTTCGACCATTTCTTTTAATAAATCTGCTTGTGAAGACAGTTGTTCACTAGCTGATGCACTTTCTTGAGATATTGCTGTATTATTTTGAACCACTTGTGAAACTTGATTTATTGCATCATTAATCTGTTCTATTCCAACAGCTTGGTTATTTGAAAAATCAGATATTTCACTTACTAAATTAGTAGTTTTATTTATTCCTTCAACTATTTCATTTAATGATTTTGCAGTTCCTTGAGCTATATTTGTTCCAGTTTCTGCTTTTTCTATAGAACTTTCTATTAATAAAGTCGTTTCTTTTGCAGCATTTGCACTTCTTGCAGCTAAATTTCTAACTTCTTCTGCAACAACCGCAAAACCTTTACCATGTTGTCCAGCTCTGGCAGCTTCTACTGCTGCATTTAATGCTAATATATTTGTTTGGAATGCAATTTCATCTATAACTTTTATAATCTTTGATATATTAGTCGAAGATTCACTTATATCTTTCATTGCACTAAGCATTTCATTCATGCTCTTATCTCCTTCTAATGCTTTTTTAGAAACTCCATCAGAAAGTTCATTAGCCTTATTTGCATTCGATGCATTTCTCTTTGTTTGTTCTGCTACTTCTTCTATTGAAGCTGTTATTTCTTCTATTGCACTTGCTTGTTCTGTTGATGATTGTGATAAGTTTTGAGATGATGAAGCTATTTGATTTGAACCCGCTGAAACTTCATCTGATGCCAATAATAATTCTGATAATACAGTATTAAATGATTCTATTATTAAATTAAGAGATTTTTTAATTTCAACAAAATCACCTTTATATTCTCTGTTCACCTCAATATCTAGGTTACTATTTGATATTTCTCTTAATACATGAGATATATCTTTTATATAAGCATTTACATTTTCAATAGTTTGGTTAAGAGCATTTTTAATAATGGCATGATCTCCTTTATACTCACCCTTTACCTTTGTATTTAAATTACCTTGAGAAACCTCCTCTAATACACTAGCAGCCTCTTTAACAGGCATTACTATTGCATCTAAAGTTGCATTTATACCATTTATCATTTCTTTAAATCCGCCTTCTAAACCTGTATCATCACCTCTATAATCTAATTTACCTTCAATCGCATTATCAACCAAATCTTTTATTTCTAATTTTAACTTTGATAAAGCTCTTGCTATGTCAGATAAACTATTCATTATAATATTAAAATCACCACTATATTCTTCTTTTATTTCATCAACATCCATACCTTTTGATAATTTTATGATATAATCAGAAGAAAAATTAAGCGGTTTTGCAAATGCTTCAATCAAATCATTTATATTATCTATAATTTCCATCCATGCTCCATCAAATTTAGTTGCATCTCCTCTTTTTGAGAAATCTCCATCTCTAACATCTTCTATTAAATCCAGTATAGTTATTTTAATCTCATTTATAGTATTTATCATAAGATTAATCCCAATAGCCAAACTATCTTTATCAGATTTTTCTTCAACATTAATATCTGTATTACCACTTGCTAATTCCTTTATTGCTTGTGTTTTTTCATTAATGCTATAAATCATATCAGAAAAACTCTTTTCCAAATTAGTTATTTCATCATTACCCTGAGGTTTTATATTATCACTCATATCACCTTTAGCAATTTTATTAGATACCTTAACTAAATTATTTATAGGTTTAGATATCGAATTAATTATAAAATAAGCAAGTAATATTGCTAATATAATTGATATTACAATCATAATTGTTATAAATCTCATTAAATCATCTGCAATTTCCATAGCTTCACTTGATAATTTATTTGCTTCTTTTACTTCTTCTTCATATACATCAAATATAAGTGTATTTATACCATTTGAAACTTCAAAACCAATTGTATTGAATTTTTCAAAGGCAACATCTCTATCAACGCCAGCTTCTAAGTCTGCCATTATTTCAAGTCTTATTTGTCTATATTGAAGTAATAATTCATAAATTTTAGAATAACTTTCTTTAATATTTTCATCTGTCGAAGTCTCTCTTTTATCCAAAATAGGATTCATATTATTTATATACTCTTCTATTTTTGCAACATATTTATCAACATTTTCTTTATTCTTATCAAAAATTATTTTTAATACATTAATTCTTATTCTTTGATAATTTATAGTCAAATCTCCCGCTTCTGCAACAAATTGTATTTTTTCGTTTACATGTATATTTTTATTTATTATTTTTTTAGCCCCATTTATAGACACATAGCCTATCCCACCTATTAATAATACCAGTATTAAAAATGCAACAAATAATTTAGTTCTAATCTTTATATTCCTTAAATTTTTCATAAATGGTTATCCTCCCTCAATACAAAATCTCTACCAAAATCATCCCATAATAAGCTTTTTACAATCCAAAATTATCTTTGTCTCATCTTTTATCTGTCCGATTCCACTTACATAAGTATCTACAACATCTTTTTTAAACTCTGGAGGAATTGCAATTTCTGATTCTGCAATTAAAAGCACTTCTTTTACAGTATCTACTATAAGACCAACCGAAAAATCTTCAATGTCAACTATTACAATACAAGCTCTATCATCATATTCTACTTCCTCTTTATTAAATTTTTTTCTAACATCCATAACAGGCTTTATTTGACCTCTTAAATTTACAACCCCTCTTATATATTCTTCTTGGTTTGGAACCTTAGTTATTGGCAACATTCCAACTATTTCAGATACAAATCCTATAAAAATTGCATAATCACTATCATCAATAGTAAAATTTAAATACTTATCTTTGTTATCATCTTCTGTAACAACTTTTAAATTTTGTTTTTCCTCTTCTTTTTCTTCATCCTGTTTTTTTAGATACGTTTCTTTTGTAAAATCATCTAATTTTTTATTTGGCTCCATAAAAACACATCCTCATCATCCTATAAATTCATCTGGGTCAACAACCAAACTGATTTTTCCATCACCTAGCAAAGCACAACCTGAAACACCTTGAACTTTTTTAAGGAATTTTGACATATTTTTTAGCACAACTTGTTGCTCCCCTTCTATCGAATCTGCAAATAGACAGATTTTATCATTATCATTTTCAACCATAATAACAATTCCATCTTCAAACTCTTTGCATTTTGTGTCTATATTATAAATTTCATGTAATCTTATAAGTCTGTGACATTCACCTCTTATAAGAATCATCTCTCTTTCATACTCATCTTCTATTATGTTTTTACTTTCTACACTAAATGATTCTTTTATTGATGTTATAGGTATAGTAAAGTGAGAATTTCCAACTTTGATAGTCATTCCATCTATAATAGCTAATGTTAGTGGTATCTTAAGTGCTATTTCTGTGCCCTTATCCTTTTGGCTATCAACATGTATACTTCCACCAACTTCATCTATATTATTTTTAACAATATCCATTCCAACACCTCTACCAGATAAATCTGTTACTTTATCTTTGGTTGAAAGCCCTGAATTAAATATTAAAGAATAGGCCTCTTTATCAGTGTATTCATCAATGGGTTTTTCTAATATATTATTTTGTAATGCTTTTTTTAATATTTTATCTTTATCAAGCCCCTTGCCATCATCTTTTATTATTATCCAAACATCACTACCAGAATTTTTTGCTTCCAAAACTATTGTTCCTCTTTTATTTTTCCCCTTATTTTCTCTATCCCTTGTTCCTTCAATACCATGATCAATTGAATTTCTTATTATATGGACTAAAGGATCAGAGATTCTTTCGATTATATTTTTATCTACTTCTGTATTTTCTCCTATGATTTTTAACTCAATCTCTTTATTTAATTTCTTACTTACATCTCGTACAAGCCTATTCATTTTGTTAAATGTCATCGAAAGTGGAACCATTCTTATTGACATTACGATATCTTGTAAATCCTTAATTATCTTTCTATGTTGTCTTACTGCCTTATTAAAATTTTCTAAATCTAAATCTTTTACATCAGGATTTTGACTTACCATAGCTTCTGATACAACTAGTTCTCCCATAAAATCCATTAATTTATCTAATTTATCTACTGACACACTTATAAATTTAGCTTTATTTGAAGGCTTTTTAATCTTTTTATCTATCTTTTTATTTTCAACATCTTCTGAATTTTCTGCTATTTGTTCTTCTTTTTCTATCACTTCTTCCAAAGTAAATCTTTGCACAAAAGGTCTAGTGTCAAAAAATAATTTTAAATCTTCGATTTTTTTATTACTTTCAAATTTTATTAAAAATCCTTCTGTTTTTAAAATTTTTATAGATTCTTCATTTTCTATAATATCACTAGGTTCATAAGTTATATTTTCTGCTAAATCTTTTAAATTATGTGCTACTCCAAATGCTCTTACATTTTCCATTTCACAATCTTCTTCAAAAAATAATATGGTTGAATATTTTTTGAGATCTTCATTTTTCACATTATCTTCAACATCTTTATCTGCTGATATATAAAATTTAGAACTACCTTCTTCAACCTTTTTGTCCTTTGTTTCTGGATTTACAAATTTTAAAGAACCTAAAAAATCATCTATATCAGATTTTATGTATTTAGATTCGGCATCTGCCTTTTCTCCAGCTTCTAATTTCTCCATTTCATTTTTTATAAAATCAACACTTTTTAAAACAATATCAATAATGGCATCTATGTTATAATTCTTTGGTTTTTCCTCTCTTAAATAAAAAAATAAATCTTCAACCGAATGTGATACTTCCGCTAAGTTTTCAAATAACATCATATTAGAATTACCCTTTATTGTATGCATAATTCTAAATATAGCTTCCATATATTCCTCTATAGATGCACCTTTTTCTATTTCTAATATCATTTCTTCCAATTCTGCAATTAATTTATTACTTTCGAACAAGTACATCTCGAGCATAGGATCCTTATTTATATCATCTGACACAAAGCCACCTCCTAAATTGCAATTTCAAATAATGTTTAATTTAAAATTTATTTTTACAATAGTATATATATCCATATATCTATATTTAAATAAAAAAAATCTATAAAAATAAAAAAAAACCATCTATGTGGTTTTTTAATCTTCATTTATCATATATTCACTTATCAGCGCATCCATCTCTCTACTAAGTTCATGAATCTCTTTTTCAAATATTTGCGGATACTCTAAATACCTATTTAATTCCATCCTTTTTTCTTCTATCAATTCTTTTTTTGAATCTAATGCATTCTTATTCAAAATTACCACCACTTTTCTTTTTTTATACACACAAAAATTAAATCTAAAATATATATATATTTTAGATTTAATTTTAACATTTATAAATAGTTATTTTTTCCTATTTATAGATAAAATACTATCATCTCTATCTTTTGCTGTCAAGAATTATAAACTATTTTTAACACTTTAGTCATGATCTTTATGAGGTAAAACCAATACTGGTATTTTAGAATGGTGAACAACATTATTAGTGACAGAACCAATCAAAAATCTCTTAAGTCCTCCCATACCATGAGTAGCCATTATAATAAGGTCTGCATCTTCTTCAATTGCTTTGCTTATTATCTCTTCAGCAGGATGACCAACTGAAGAAATAGCTCTTACCTTCAAATCTTTTGTTTTTTCTTTTGCTTTTTCCAAAATCTCTTTAGAATAATCTCTAAAAATTTCATAATCTTTATTATAAACATATTCATAATTAGAATAAATCGATGTTCCCCTATAGACTTCTACAACATTTAATAAAAGAATTTCACAATCAAACTTAATACCTAATTTAATTGCATATTCAAGAGATTTTTCACTTTCCTTTGACCCATCAAGAGGGACTAAAACTCTGTTTAATTCCATAAAAAAACCTCCTTTTCTAAACTATATTTTATTTTTACCCATATTTTTTCAATTAAAAACAAGCTAGATATATAAATTTATTTTTTTAAACATAAAAATACCTATAATTTTTTTATAAAAAATTATAGGTATTTATTGTTTATTATAATCTATTTTCTAATTCTTTTTTCAAATCTTCAAATCCTGGTTTTCCAAGCAATGCAAACATATTCTTCTTATATGCTTCAACTCCTGGTTGATTAAATGGGTTAACTCCTAATAAATAACCACTCACTCCACAAGCTTTTTCAAAGAAGTAAACAAGTTCTCCAAAATTAACTTCATCCATTTTATCCATTTCTAATATCATATTTGGTACATTTCCATCTGTATGAGCAAGTAAAGTTCCTAAAAAAGCTTTTTGATTTACAAAATCAACAGTTTCACCTTTTAAGTAATTTAAATTGTCTAAATTTGCTTCATCTTCTTCTATTATCATATCTTTTATTGGATTTTTAACTTTTAAAACAGTTTCAAATATATGTCTCTTTCCATCTTGAATATACTGTCCCATAGAATGTAAATCCGCAGAAAAATTAACTGAAGAAGGGTAAATACCTTTTAAATCTTTACCTTCACTTTCTCCGTATAATTGTTTCCACCATTCAGATATATATTGTAATTTAGGTTCATAATTTACAAGAATCTCTATGTCTTTTCCTTTTTTATGAAGTATATTTCTTATTACAGCATATAAATACGCATCATTTTCTTCTAAATTAATTTTAGAGTATTTTTCTCTTCCTATTTCTGCTCCAGACATAACAGCATCTATATCAATATCAGCTACTGCCATAGGTAAAAGACCTACTGGTGTTAATACAGAAAATCTTCCACCAACATCATCAGGTATTACAAAAGTTTCATAACCTTCTTTAGTGGCTAATTCTTTTAATGCACCTTTTTGACTATCAGTTGTTGCAAATATTCTATCTTTTGCACCACTTTTTCCATATTTGTCTTCTAATATTTTTTTGAATACTCTAAAAGCAATAGCAGGTTCTGTAGTAGTTCCAGATTTAGATATTACATTCACACTAAAATCTTTATCTTTTACAAGCTCTATTAAATCCATAAGATATGTTGAAGATATACTATTCCCTGCAAAAAATACCTTAACACCTTCGTCCATATAATTTTTAAAAGAATGTGTTAACATATCTATTGCTGCTTTTGCTCCTAAATAAGATCCACCAATACCTATAACTATAAGTATTTTAGAATGTTTTTTTATTTTTTTTGCTGCTTGCTTAATTCTTTCAAACTCAGATTTATCATAATTTGAAGGTAAATCAACCCAACCTAAAAAATCATTTCCTAAACCAGTCTTTTCATGTAACATATTGTGGGCCACTTTTACATACTCACCCATTGCATTAATTTCTTCTTGTGATACAAAACTTTCAATTTTTGAATAATCTAATTTTAAGCTCATTAAAAACTTCCTCCTATTATAAATCTTTTTTTATAACATTGTATAAATCTAATCTCCTATGTTCCAAAATCGGAAATTCTTTTCTTAGCTCACTTAAATACTCTATATTGACATTACAAGTTTTTATACCTTCATTTTCATCAAGCTCACAAAGTATTTTACCATAAGGGTCTACTATTTTGCTATGCCCATATACAATATATTTTTCATCTTTTTTTCTAGCAGGGCTCACAGCCACTACAAATACTTGATTATCCATACTTCTAACTTTTATTAAATTATCCCAATGTTTTTTTCCAGTTTCCTCATAAAATGCAGATGGTGCTATTATAATATCAGCCCCCATATCTGTCATTATTCTAAATATTTCTGGAAATCTAATATCATAGGATATCAAAAGACCAATCTTTCCGTATTTAGTATCAAAAACAGTTATATTTTGTCCAGGTGAAAATACATCAGACTCTTTAATTTTAAGCTTATTTTTTATATCCACATCATAAAGATGAATTTTTCTATGTTTTGCAATCATATTTCCATCTTCATCAAAAACATATGATGTATTATAATACTTTTCCCCTTCTTTTTCTGGAATAGAACCTGCAACTATATAAATTTGATTTTCTTTAGCTAAAGAACTTATTGTATCTATTGTTTTGCTATTTGATTCTTCTTCTGCAAAAATTCTAAATTTTGAAGTCCTATATGGACAATTAAACATAGCAGGTAAAACAACGATATTTGCACCTTGATCTGCTGCTTTTTTTATAAAATTTTTAGCTTTTTGTAAATTCAAATCTTTATCATCCAACACTTCCAGTTGACATATACTTATATTTATATTTTTAAATTTCATCTATTCACCACCTGTCTTATAAAAAATAAATTTAATTCTTTTTATCGCCTATATATATTTATACTCCAAATAAAATAAAAAAAATCGCATTAAATGCGATTTTTTTTATTTTATTTAAGCCATCATTTTCTCTAGCTTCTTGTTTATAGATAATAATACTAATCCTAATAATATACATGCTATACCAATTCCTGAGAATATTTGCATATGTCCTAAAACTTCAACATAAGAAGCTAAGTATCCAGCAATTATATTAGCAGCAAAACTACTCATTAACCAAACACCCATAAGTAAAGATGCTATTTTTACTGGTGCAAGTCTACTTACCATAGAGTTTCCTATTGGTGATAGACACATTTCCCCAACAGTATGGAATAAATAAGTCATTATAAGCCACATCATATGAGCTTTTACATTAGGATCTTCAGATCCACCTCTTTGCATTACAGCTCCAACCATGAACATATATCCAAGTCCAAGAATTATTATACCCATAGCCATTTTAGTAGGTATATTAAAATCACCTTTTTCTCTTTTAGCCAATTTAATCCATAAAGCACCCATTATAGGTCCTAATGCCACACAGAATATTGGATTTAATGATTGGAACCAACTTACTGGAATTATAAAGCTACCAGTATCTCTTTGTATATATTCACTAGTATATATAGTAAATGAACTTCCTGCTTGTTCAAAACCAGCCCAGAAGAAAACAACAAAAGCAGTTAATATAAATATTACAATAGTTCTATCTTTTTCTTGCTTTGTTAAAGGTCTATGTTTATCTTCTGCTGAAACATCTTTGCCTTTTTTAGGTGCTCCAACAATATTAGTACCTATATCACCTAAGTACTTCTTATATAGTCCCATAAAAACAATTTGACCAATAACCATTGCAATACCAGTTACTAAAAATCCATATTTAAATCCGTATGTTACAATCTCTGCACCACTTTTTTGAGCAAACATAACTTCAGTAACATAACCAGTTAAAAGTGGTCCTATAAATGCTCCTAGATTTACAGCCATATATAAAATAGTAAATGCTGCATCTCTTCTTGGATCTTCTTTTTCATATAAGTCCCCTGTCAAACTCATCAAATTAGGTTTGAAAAAACCATTCCCTAATATAAGAATAAATAATCCAACAAAAAACATATTTTTACCTGTACTAAAAAATATTAAAAATTGCGAAATTGCTATTAAAGATGATCCTATTACTATTGATTTCTTCTTACCTAAATAATTATCTGATAACCATCCACCTATAACTGGAGTGAAATAAACAAAACCTGCAAAATAACCATAAATTAAAGATGCTTGACCCCTATCTATACCAAGTCCACCTCTAACAAGCTCTGTAGTTAGATATAAAATTAAAAAGGCTCTCATTCCATAATAACTAAATCTTTCCCAAGCTTGTATAAAACAAATTAGCCACATGCCTTTTGGATGTTTCTTTGCTATTTGTTTGTCTTGTTTTTTTACTGCAACAGACATATAAAACCCCCCAATATTTATTTGACAGAAAATTTTAAATAGTTCCTGACAAGTAGATATTAGCATTTACAAAAAACCTTTTCAATCTATATTTAAGATAAAATTTTTAACTTTTTGTAACAATTAAATATTTTGTATTTATTTGTTTATTAATTCAATAATATTTAATTTTATGAATAAAAAAAATCTTTTTTAAATATAATTGATTTTTTTTATTCATATTTTTTTGTATATTATTTATATTAAAAATATACAAAAAAATCTATAAAGTAAAAAAATTTATCTATAAAGCTTTTTTTTAATCTAATAACAATTGATATAAAAAAAAGGACTACCTAAGCTTATATACTTTAGATAATCCTATCATTTTATATCAATTTATTATAAAGATTGCATATTTTGAACATCTATAACTGCTCTTGCAATATTAGATGCATGGTCACCTATTCTTTCTAAATTACTAAGTAAATCTAGATACAATATTCCTGATTCTGTACTACATTGATTTTGGTTTAATCTATATATATGATTCATTCTACATGATTTTTCCATATGATCTATTTGTTCCTCCATACTTATAACTTTAAACGCTAAATCCTTATTACCAGATCTCATCGCTTTTAAAGAAGAACTGTATGCTTTGATAACTCTATCAATCATATCAATTAAATCTTGTTTTGCATCTTCAGACATAGATAATTTTCTTTCTATAAATACATTTGCAAGCTCTGCAATATTTTCAGCATGATCTGCAACTCTTTCTATATCATTAACTGTTGAAAATAAACCATCTATAAGCTCTCTATTTGATGCAGAAATCTCTCTTTTTGAAAGCTTTACTAAATAATCAACAATTTCTTTTTCCATAAGATTAATTTGTTTTTCTCTTTTAAATACTTCTTTTATATCTTTTTTATCTAAATTTATAAACGAATCTAATGACATTTTCAAAGAAATTCTTGTTTCTTTTCCCATATGAAGACATTCTTTTATTACACTTACTATTGCAATTGATGGTGTTTCAAGAATTCTTTCATCAAGATATTTTGTATTTTTATGCTCTGTTAATAATTCATCTTTAGTTTCTGGAATTAACTTAAGTGCTAATTTAACAATAAAACCTGAAAGAGGTATTTGTATTATAACATTTAAAACATTAAATAATGTATGTGCATTTGCTATTTGTCTAGCTACATCATCTGGATTTAATTGAAGAACTATATGTCTTATTGGAATATTTAAAACAAGTGCAAACATTAATGTTCCTATTATATTAAATATAAGATGCATAGTTGCAGCTCTTTTAGCATTTTTTGTAGCACCAATACTTGAAAGTAATGCAGTTGTACATGTTCCTATATTTTCACCATATAATATAGGTAATGCTGCTTCAATAGTTATCATTCCTGTTGATGCTAACGCCAATAATATACCCATAGAAGCACTACTACTTTGAACCGTAACTGTAAGACCAAATCCCATAAGTATTCCTAGTATTGGATTATGTGAAAAGCTTGCTAGCATATCTTTAAATGCATCTATTTCTCTAAGAGGATGTACTGCATCCTTTAAAAAGTCCATACCTATAAACAGTATACCAAAACCAATTAATATTTCAGCCATCTGCTTATTTTTTTCTTTTGAAGTAAATAAATAAATTATCATTCCTATACCAACAGCTACAGGAGCAAAATCTGTAAGTTTAAAGGATACAAGTTGTGCTGTTATAGTGGTACCTACATTAGCTCCCATTATAACCCCAATTGCTTGGCTAAGTTGCATTATTCCTGCATTAACAAAACCAACAACCATAACTGTTGTGGCACTACTACTTTGTATTATTGCTGTTACAAATGTTCCTACTAGAACACCCATATATTTATTGCTAGTTAATAATTCTATAATCTGTTTTAGTTTTGAACCAGCCGATTTTTGAAGTCCACTTCCCATAAGATTCATTCCATAAAGAAAAAGACCTAAACCACCTAATACTCCAAATGTAATTTCTAAAGCCATTTTATCCTCCCTTAGTATTATTTTTCTACGGCAATTAAAATTCTAACAAAAAAATCACTTCATTATGTTAAGTTATTGTTAAATTTATTAATATTTATTAAAAATCTTAACAATTAAAATTATTTTAAATAATTTTAGAATGCAATTTTAATCTATAGGTTTATATTTTGATATTATTTTTTCAGCTATCTTTATACCGTCTATTGCAGATGATATAATTCCACCAGCATATCCTGCACCTTCTCCACAAGGATAAAAATTCTTAATATTTGTAGATTCCAAACTTTCATTATCTCTTTTTATTCTAATTGGAGAAGAGCTTCTTGTTTCAATTCCAGTAAGTATTGCATCTTCTAATGCAAATCCTTTTAATTTCTCATCTAAATTTATAATACCTTCTTTTAATGAATTATAAACAAAGTCCGGTAAACAGTCTTTTAAATTTGTTAATTTATAATTAGGTGTTACTGTAGGTTTTACATTTCCTAACTCTTTAGATTCAACCCCATCTATAAAATCTTTTACCCTTTGTACAGGGACATTATAATTACTTCCACCAAGTATAAATGCTTTATTTTCAAATTCTTCTTGAAAATAAATTCCTGCAAGTGGATTTTCTGAATTAAAATCACTAGTTTTTATATTAACTAATAAAGCACTATTTGCATTTTCCTTATCTCTTTTATGCTCACTCATACCATTTACCACTAAACACTCTTTTGATGATGTTGAATTTATAACAACTCCACCTGGACACATACAAAATGTGTATACAGATCTTTTTTCATCTTTTGTTTTATATGTTAAATGATATTCTGCTGATGATAATTTTTCATTATCAAAATGCTCTTTATATTGAGATTTATTTATTAAAATTTGAGGATGTTCTATTCTAAGGCCAATAGCTAAAGGTTTTTGAATTAATTCAAAATTTCTTTCATAAAGTTTTTTATAAATATCTCTACAGCTATGACCAGTAGCTAAAACTAATGTATCTGTATTTATAAATTCCTCATTATAATAAACACCTTTTATTTTATTATCTTCTATTTTGAAATCTTTTACTTTTGAATTAAAAATTATTTGTCCACCATTTTCAATAATTGTTTTTCTCATAGTTTTTACAACATTCTTTAAAATATCTGTTCCTATATGAGGCTTTGCCTTGTACAAAATTTCTTTAGGTGCATTTGCCTTTACAAATTCATCTAAAACTTTTATACCTCTTTTATCTTTAGATCTACTTGTTAACTTTCCATCTGAAAAAGTACCTGCTCCACCTTCTCCAAACTGAACATTTGAAAATTCATTTAATTTTCCTTCTTTTAAAAAGCGTTCAACTGTCTTAGATCTATTATCAACATCCTCACCTTGCTCTAATACAATTGGTTTATAACCCCTATAAGAAAGCATCAAAGCACAAAATAAACCAGCTGGTCCAAATCCCACTACTACAGGTTTATTTTCTAAATTTAAACTTCCTTCTTTTACATCTTCATATTTATATTCCAAAGCTTCTTTTACATCTTTTATCTTTTTATTAGATAAAATCTTATTTTCATCCATTAATTTTATATCTATAGTATATATGAAATTAATATCGTTCTTCCTTGCATCAATTGATTCTTTATATATTTCATATTCTATAATTTCATCTTTTTTTATTTTTAACTTTTTAATTATTTTCTTTTCAAGTAAAGATTTATCTTCACTTATATTTAATTTCAAATTACTTATTCTTAGCATGTTAATTTCCTTTCAATTTTTAAATTATAATATTTAAAGAATAATTCTGATAATCATATAAAATTTCATCTTCTAAAAATCTCTTAATATCTTCTATTTTTGGCTTATGATTTTCCTCTATATTCTCACAAAAACAAGTTATAGTTCCGTTTTCTTCTACTCTTTGATTAAACGCTTCTTTTACTTCATTTATAAGTATTTTTAAAATAAATTTTTCATTGCCACCAAGAACAACATCATCGCAAGAATCATAAACTCTAAAAATATAATAATTATTATACAAACTTATATCTTCAATTCCTTTGTAATTCAATTTATCCACCTATCCTTATCTTTCTATATAGTTCAAATCTTTTACTCCTATAAGCTTTGGGATAATTATATTTGAACTTAATTTTATATTAACATCTAAATCATACATGGTCTTTAAATCACCAATAATTAAATTATTATAATTTATATATTTAGATAATTTCTTCCCACTACCTATTATTTTTATTTCATATGGTTGTTCAATTGGTTTTGAATTTATATTTATATGACTTCCTGCTTTTACAATTTCAGAATATGGTCCTATTCTTAAATTATTTATAGATACCGCTTCTCCTCCATGTAATTTAGCTTGATTTACTATTTTTAATAGCACTCCTCGTTCTTCCATTATACTACTTATATTTTCATCTTTTTTTGAATCAATCTTTAAAATGATACCTTCTCCTTGCATTTTTATATATCCAAGGATAGTTTTTAAATCATTAGTTTCATTTCTTAATTCCTCTAATAATTCTCTATTTTTAACTGTATTATTTTCTTCTTTTTCTAACTTTGCTTTCTTTAATTCTATTAAATCTTCTAAATTATCATTTTCTTTCCTAAGGTTTTGAACCTCGGATAATAACTCTTTATCTAAAAAATTAAGCTCAATACTTTGATTATAATTATATTTATCTTGAAGCATTATAAGCATTGATACCATAAAAATCATAAAAAATATAATCAATTTGTCCTTATTCATACAATTCACCTTCTAAAAATCCGAATTATTTATATAGTCTTCCAATTCTTTTACTCTATTTTCCAAAAGTAATATTCTATGTTCTAAATCTTCATCCTTTGAAGGTTTTGTTTTTAAATATTTTATAAAGGCATAGGATAAAACTATAGGTATTACAAGTATCAATATCGCAATTATTATATTCGAACTTTGTATAAACATATATTCACATCCTTTTATAATTAATTTTTAAACCTAAATTTATTTTATCACTCAAATTTTACATATACAATAAATCCAAAAAAGAATCTTAAAAATTTAATTTTAAGATTCTTTAGTTAAATTTATAATTTATTAATCATTTTCAATTTCATAACCATTTTCATTAAAAGACTTAACTATTTCTGCCCAAGTTTCTTCTATTCCAGTCTTCTTTAAAGATGATATAGGTATTATAACTTCATCTTTTAAACCTAATTTATTTCTAATCATCTTAAAATGCTTTTGGTATTTTCCTCTTGATATTTTATCCGCTTTAGTTGCTATAATTATACATTTATATCCAAAATGTTTAATCCAATCATACATAATTTTATCATCATCTTTTGGTTCATGTCTTATATCAACAAGTAACATTATAGCACAAAGGGGATCTCTATTTTGTAAGTATTTTTCCATTATACTTCCCCAAGAAGATCTTTCTTGCTTTGATACTTTTGCATAACCATATCCAGGTAAATCAACTAGGAAAAATTCTTCATTTATTGTATAAAAATTTATAGTTCTTGTTTTTCCTGGGTTTTGACTAACTCTTGCAAATTTCTTTCTATTTAACAATGAATTTATAAGTGAAGATTTTCCAACATTTGATCTACCTGCTAATGCGATTTCTGGTAAACCATCAATTGGATACTGACTTTCATTTACTGCACTTAAATCCATACTAAGCTTTCTTATTTTCATTTTCTTCCTCCTCAACAAGTGCATGCTTTAAAACTTCATCCATATGAGATACAGGCACAAGTTCTACATTTTTCTTAACCGAAGCAGGTATATCATCTATATCTTTTTCATTTTCTATCGGAAGAAGTACTTTCTTTATTCCTGCTCTATTTGCAGCTAATACTTTTTCTTTAAGACCACCAATAGGAAGAACTCTTCCTCTTAATGTTATTTCTCCAGTCATAGCAATATCTCTTCTTACAGGTTTATTGCAAAGAGCAGAAATTAAAGCTGTTGCCATTGTAATACCCGCAGAAGGACCATCTTTTGGCACTGCACCTTCAGGGATATGAATATGAACATCCAAGTTCTTATGGAAATCTTTATCTATTTCAAATTCATCAATTCTCGATCTTATATAAGAGATTCCTGCTTTTGCAGACTCTTTCATAACATCACCTAATTTACCTGTTAATGAAATCTTTCCACTACCTTTCATCAAATTAACCTCTATAGATAATGTATCCCCACCAACAGGAGTCCAAGCTAAACCTCTTACTATACCTATTTCTGCTTTTTCATTTATTTTTTCATATTTATATATTTGTTTGCCAAGATATTTTTCTATATTAGATTTTGTTATTCTTATAGATTTTAATTTTTCATTATCTACTAATTTTTTAGCAGCTTTTCTACATATTTTACCCATAACTCTTTCTAATTCTCTTACTCCAGATTCTCGAGTATATTTATTTATAATATCTAAAAGAGTACTATCTGATATTTTTATAAAACTATCCGAAAGTCCATTTTCTTTTTCTTGTTTTTTAAGTAAATATCTTTTACAAATTTGAAGTTTTTCTACATCTGTATAACCAGAAACCTCTATAATTTCCATTCTATCTCTTAGTGGTCTTGGTATTGTGGATAAACTATTTGCAGTTGTCAAAAATAAGACTTTTGATAAGTCAAACTCTATTTCCATATAATGATCTAAAAAACTGTTGTTTTGTTCTGGATCTAAAACTTCTAACATTGCAGCAGCTGGATCTCCTTTAAAATCAGAAGCCATTTTGTCTATTTCATCAAATAATATAACTGGATTTTTTACTTTTGCTTGTTTTAATGCATTTATTATTCTACCAGGCATAGCTCCAACATAAGTTCTTCTATGTCCCCTTATTTCAGATTCATCTCTAACTCCACCTAATGATATTCTTACAAATTCTCTATTTAAAGATTTTGCAATTGAAGAAGCAATTGAAGTCTTACCAACCCCTGGAGGTCCAACTAAACAAATTATAGGACCTTTCATTGATTTAGAAAGTTTTTTGACTGCTAAATACTCTATTATTCTTTCTTTTACTTTATCAATTCCATAATGTTCTTGATCTAATATCTTTTTTGTTTTTTTGACATCTATATTATCTTTACTCTCTTTATTCCATGGAAGTGCAAAAAAATTATCTATATAATTTCTTATAACACCAGATTCCGATGTAGACGGGTTTAATCTAGATAATCTAGTTAGTTCTTTATCTATTTTTTCTTTTATAGCTTTTTTTATTTTTAATTTTTTTAACTTCTTTCTAAATTCATCTATTTCACTATTTTGATCGAAATCTTCACCTAATTCTTTTCTAATAGCTTTTAATTGTTCTCTTAAGTAATATTCCTTTTGAACTCTATTCATTTCCTTACGAATTCTTATACTTATTTTTCTTTCAATTTTTAATACTTCAATTTCCTCAAGCAACATCTTATATATCGACTCTAATCTTTCTTTAGGATCTAACATTTCAAGATATTCTTGTTTGAAATTTCCTTTTAATTGTATTGATGGTATTAATAAATCACAAAAAGCATTACTATCTTCAATTTCTTCTAATGTAGTTATTATTTCAGGTGAAATTCTATTTCCCATATTAATATATTCAATAAAAGCATCCATTGTTTTTCTAAGCAATGCCTTCTCTTCTAAATCATTTTTTGTGCTTTCTTTATATATTATTTCTTCTATATCTGCTTCAAAATATGAATTTAAATCTTCAATAGAATTCACTTTTGCTCTATTTACACCTTCAAGTAAGGCTCTAACTCCCTCACCAGGCAACTTAACCATCTGATTTATTTTACAAACAGTACCGATTTCATAAAAATCATCTTCTGTAAGTATCTCTATATTTGAATCCTTTTGTGCCACAACAAGTATTCTTTGGTCTTCCATCATTGCCTTTTCTAGTGCATTTATAGATTTTTCTTTTACTATATCAAAATTAAGTACCATATGGGGAAATACAGGACCCCCCTTAGCAGCTATCATTGGGAGAGTGCACTTTTTCATTTCAAATTCCATATCTTCATCTCCTTTATTGCCTAATTTTATTTATATAAAATAAACTTATTAATTATTATATAAATTAAAAATACATACCTTAAATATAAATTTCTTCAATTAATCAAAACTAAATATTTTACTCTTTTAATCATTCAATATCTTATATAAAAAATTATCCATTATTTAATCAAAATAGTTTATTAAATTGATTTTTACTAAATATCTATATTATTATATATTTAGATTGTTTTTTTTTCAACTTGATTATAATGAATATAATTATAATTGACTATTTAATAATTTAATCAACAATAAAATAATATATTGGGGTGATTTAATGCTTAAACTTTTTTTCATATTTTTAAAAATTGGTGCGTTTACCTTTGGTGGTGGTTATGCAATGATACCACTTATCGAAAAAGAACTTATAGATAATGAGCAAATCTTGACAAAAGAAGATTTTTTAGACTATATATCTATAGCTCAAAGTTTTCCTGGTGCAATTGCTATTAATTTATCTTTACTAATTGGATATAAATTATATAAATTAAAAGGAAGTTTGTTGCTGGCTTTTGCAGTTTTATTTCCTTCTTTTATATCTATAATATTTATTTCTTTACTTTACAACACAAAAACGCTTGGAAATTACATAAAAGATTTTCTCTTTGGTGTTCGTCCAGTTGTTTGTGCTCTTTTATTATACAGTTCTTTTAATTTATTTAAAAGGATAGAAAAGAAAAAAGTAAATTATTTATATTTTTTTCTAGCCTTCACTCTTGTTTTCTTTTTTAAATTAAATCCTATTATACTACTTTTACTGGGGGGGATTTCATCATTATGGATAGCATTTTAATACTCTTTAAACTTTTTATATCATTTTTTAAAATAGGAATGTTTAGTATAGGTGGTGGTATGGCAATGCTTCCACTTATTGAAAAAGAACTTATTTTAGAAAATAAATTTATAGACTATAATCAATTTTTAGATTTACTTTCAATATCACAAAGTTCGCCAGGTCCAATAGCTATAAACTCTGCAACATTTATCGGCTTTAAAGTCAATTTTATATATGGTAGTATTATTTCAACTTTGGGAATAATTTTACCTTCTATAATATTTATAAATTTAATATCTCCATATTTACAAAAATATTTTAATCATCCTAAGATGAAAAATTTATTTAAATCTCTTAGACCTATAACTATTGGTTTTATATTATCTGCTGCAATCTTAGTATCACAAAAAACTATAATAGATATTAAATCTATAATCATTGTTTTTATATCTTTTTATTCTCTACTAAGATTTAAAATTCATCCTATAAAATTAATTTTATTCTTTGGTATTTTTGAAATAATAATAAAAAGACTGCCTTTTTAAAGACAGTCTCTTTTTTTAAGCACTTTCATCTGATTGTTCTTTTTCTTCATCAATCTCTATTTCATTGTTTTTATATATTATTATCGGATCAGAATTATTTTCTATTACATCTTTTGTAATTCTTACCTTCTCTATATTTTCATTCGATGGGATTTCAAACATAACATCCATCATAGCTTTTTCTAATATACTTCTAAGACCTCTTGCTCCAGTTTTTCTTTCTATCGCTAATTTAGCAACATATAAAAATGCTTCTTTATCAAATTCTAATTCGACTTTATCAAGTTCAAATAATTTATGATATTGTTTAGCAATAGCATTTTTAGGTTCTGTTAAGATTGTCACCAAAGCATCTTCATCTAATAAGTCTAATGTAACAACTACAGGAACTCTACCTATGAATTCTGGTATAAGACCAAATTTCATAAGATCTTCTGGAGAAACATCATTTAGGATCTTTCCTAAATCAATTTCAGTTTTACTCTCTATTTTAGCTCCAAAACCTATTGATTTTTCCCCAACTCTTTTTTGTATTATCTTTTCAATTCCAGCAAAAGCTCCACCTACTATAAATAATATATTTGTAGTATCAATTTGTAAAAATTCTTGGTGTGGATGCTTTCTACCACCTTGAGGTGGTACATTAGCTGTTGTACCCTCTATAATTTTTAAAAGAGCTTGCTGAACACCTTCACCACTAACATCTCTTGTTATTGATGGATTCTCAGATTTTCTAGCAACCTTATCAACTTCATCTATATAAATTATTCCCTTTTGAGCTTTTTCTATATCATAATCAGCTGCTTGTATAAGCTTTAATAATATATTTTCAACATCTTCCCCAACATATCCTGCTTCAGTAAGAGATGTCGCATCTGCTATTGCAAAAGGTACATTTAATATTTTAGCTAAAGTTTGTGCTAATAAAGTTTTTCCTGAACCAGTAGGTCCAAGCATTAATATATTACTCTTTTGTAATTCAATATCCATATCCTTAGAATTACTTTGATTGTATATTCTTTTATAATGGTTATATACTGCAACTGCTAAAGTTCTTTTAGCACTTTCTTGTCCTATAACATAATCATCTAAAATATCTTTTATTTCCTTTGGTTTAGGAAGACCTGTAACTTCACTTTCTACTAAATCTTCAAATTCTTCCTTTATTATCTCTTGACACAATGTAACACATTCATCACAAATATAAACATTTGGACCTGCTACAAGCCTCTTTACTTGATCTTGACTCTTACCACAAAAAGAACATCTTAGATGTTTTTTATCATCAAATCTTGACATCACTACACCTCTTCCTAAAATACAAGGAATACTCCTTATCTTTGCGTTACAATCTCGTCTATTAAGCCATATTCTTTAGCTTCCTGTGCTGACATAAAATTATCTCTTTCTGTATCTCTTTGTATTGTCTCTAATTCTTGGCCAGTATTATCTGACATTATCTTATTAAGTTTTTCTTTCATTCTTATAATTCTTCTAGCATGAATTTCTATATCAGTTGCTTGACCTTGTGTTCCACCTAATGGTTGATGTATCATTATTTCACTATTTGGTAATGCAAATCTTTTGCCTTTAGCTCCTGAATTTAATAAAAATGCTCCCATAGAAGCTGCCATACCAATACATATAGTCGAAACATCTGGTTTGATATAATTCATAGTATCATATATCGCCATTCCAGCAGTAATACTACCTCCTGGAGAATTTATATATAAATAAATGTCTTTATCTGGGTCTTGAGATTCCAAGAATAACATCTGTGCAACAATTAAAGATGCAGTTGTATCATTTACTTGATCACCTAAAAATATTATTCTATCCTTTAAAAGTCTTGAATATATATCGTAAGAACGCTCTCCTCT
Source organism: Peptostreptococcaceae bacterium (assembly GCA_025210335.1). Lineage (GTDB taxonomy): Bacteria > Bacillota > Clostridia > Peptostreptococcales > Peptostreptococcaceae > JAOARY01. The sequence goes on from JAOARY010000001.1 coordinate 53,995, forward strand.
TCCAGTTTGTTCTACTACTACAGGTACTAATGCCATTATAAACCCTCCCTATATCCTTATTTATTCTAAAGTATATTGCTATATTAATTTTATTATACACTATAAATTTTATACCACTTATAACATAAATGAAACTGATTTATATTAAATTTAAATTACAATTTTTTTATTTAAATTTAAATTTCAGTTCTATTAAAAAAACTAATTAAATACCAAATTTCATAATACAATTATATTAATATTATAAAACAAATTTTAAAAAAACTAAAGAAAATAATTATTAAGTAATTATTAATAATTATTTTTAATAAAATTCTTAAAAATTCAACTATAATACTTAATATAATATAAAAAATTTATTATATAATTTAGATAATATATATGTTTTTTTATATATTTTAACAGAAAAAAAATAAAAGTCAAATTTTAAGCAAATATATTTAAAAAAATCAAAAGACCACAATAATCGGTTGTATAATTTTTGGTGTTGGTGAAATATCCAACACTTATTTTTTTACAAAAAAAAATAGACATTTAGCACAAGATCCTTGTATAATGTAATCGCCTAAAACCACATTAAGGAGTGAAC
>JAOARY010000002.1 GCA_025210335.1 Peptostreptococcaceae bacterium
ATAAGAAACTCTGATAAATTCCAAAATACATATTATCTAAAATTAAAAACTCGCTTTGCTCGGACAGTTGAATTTTTTAACGATAATATATATTTTTAAATTTAAGAGTTTTAATATTTGATTTAAATCGATTGTAAAAATAAAAATCTACTTCTTTTTGTATAAAGACAAAAGAAAATATAAGTAATTCTACTAAATTCAAAAGTATAAATTATCTAAAATTCAAAACTCGCTTTGCTCGGGCAGTTGAATTTTTTAACGACAATATATATTTAAAGTTTTGGAGTAGGGTATTTATAATTTAAAGAATGTTTTTAGGAGGATATTTTTATGTCTTTTAAATTTATTATGAAGCTATCAATAGCGACCATTGTAACTATTCTTATTATAAATACTTTATTTTTTTATAACTCCAAAAATGAAAATGAAAAATTATTTTTAAATGTTAGCAATCAAATAACAAATCAAACTGCACAAGCATTAAAAGTTTGGATAGATGATCAAATTAGAGTTGTTGATACTATTTCTAAAGAGAAAAAAATTATAGATTTGTGTTTGAATCCAGAAGACCAAGAAAAAATAAAAGATGCACAAGATTATTTAGAAGAAGTACATCAAAGGTATCCGTACTATGAAAATTTACCAATAGCATTGAAATTAGATAAACCGATATATAGAGAATTAGATGATAAAAAGATAAAAATTTATGACGGTCATTTTATTATAGATACTGTAAATTTAGATGTTATAGGTAAAGGTGGGTTGGAATATTCATATATAAAAGAAATTTTTGAAGGTAAAGAATATTTTATAAGTGAAATTTATCCAAGTATATATAGAAAAAATCCTATATTTGTAATTAGTAAGCCGATTAAATATAATGAAAAAATCATAGGAGTTGCAATAGTTTCCCCTCAAATAGACCATTTTACAGAATTTTTTATAGATAATATAAAAATAGGAAAAACAGGATATATGTTTTTTTTAGATGAAAGAGGAGCGGTAATTGCACATCCAAATAGAAATTATGTGCTTTCTGAAACTAAAGATGTAAAGGGCATCACAAAAAAAATACTTAATGATAGATCAAGTAAAAATAATCATTTTAAAGATAATTTAATAGGTGTAAAGAAATTATATACATTAAAGAAAGTGGATTTAAAAGAATATAATATAAAGTATGATTGGTATATATTTTTCACACAGAATTTAGATGAGGTATATAGTCCAACTTATAAATCTATGTTGATGCTTGGATTTGTAATACTTCTTTTGATATCATCTTTAGCTGGTCTTATAATTATAGTTTCAGACTGGCATTATAAAAAGGAAAAAGAAAAGGAACTTTTAGATCTTAATATGAATTTAGAGTTTTTGGTTGAAGAAAGAACTAAAGAATTAAAATTAATGGCCAATACTGATGGACTTACAAATTTATGTAATAAAAAATATTTAAATAGAAATTTAAAGAAATCAATTGAATCAGTTAAATTAGATTACAAAGAACTTAGCGTTGCTATTTGCGATATAGATGATTTTAAAAAAGTTAATGATAGATTTGGTCATTTAGTTGGAGATGATGTTATAAGAGCTGTTGCAGACACATTAAAAAGAGTTGTACCTAAAAATGATATTGTAGGCAGATATGGTGGCGAAGAGTTCTTGATAATATTTAATAATACAAATTTTAAAGATGCAATAAATATATGTGAAAAAATAAGATTTGAAATTGAAAATTTAGATTTAGAAATCAGTGAACTGAGCATAACTATAAGTATAGGTATTTATCTGTGGGATAAACAAAATTCAGCAGAACTTGTAAAGGCAGCAGATGATTTATTATATAAAGCAAAAGCTAGTGGTAAGAATCAAGTTTGCCATAAATTATAATTTTTTGTAATAACTTTGTTACAAATCTTTTAAAATAATATCCTTTAAAATTTTACGTATTAATTATATAATCAAGTAGTAATATAATAAAGTGATTTTTATAATCACTTTATTTTTATGGATTTAAAGTATAGGAGGAAGTTTTATGAAATCATATAAATTAATCTTTCTCTTTTTTATTTTGATGTCTTTTGGAACACAGGCACTTACGAGTGAGGATTTCTACAAGGAAAACGTTGAACTAGAAAGAGATATAAAGGATTTTAATATAAATACTTATGATAAAAATATGTATGAGTTTGTATATACTTATAATTATGATTTTAATATAGGTGAAAAATTTGATTTAGAACAAATAAATATAGAAATTGATAAATATAATAATTTGGTTAATAAATCAGCAACAGGAAAAAATAAAAGAAAAAATAAAAGAAAAAATTCAAATAAACAGTCAAATCTAAAAGATAACTTATCAAAAGATGATGATAATTGCTATATCTTAGATAAAAAATATTCTGATATAACTGGAGATAATGGTTTGGATGAAATATCTTTAGTTGGATATAAAAATAATAAATCTGATGAATATTCCTCAAAAATTTTCATAGTTGTAAAGGATTCAAAGACATCAAAATCAGTAAGAGTAAATTATGAAGATTTTGATGGGTATAATCCTAAATTATATATTGCTGATTTTGATGGTGATAAAATAAATGATGTTTTAGCTTATTCAAAAAAAGATAAAGATTTGGATTATAAAAATAATTATATACTATCATTTAAGGATTTTATTATTAGAGATATATTTATAAACAAAATTCCAGAAGATATTGAAATTAATTTATCTAATAATTATATTATATCTTTAAGATATAAAAATGAAGAAATAAAAGCTATTTTGAAAGAGGATATAAAAGATTATTATAAGGAAAATAGAGTTTATATAAATACTAGATTACAAAATAAAAATATAAAATTGGATATATCTAAAATAAATTCCTTAGCTCCTGTTGATATAAATATGGATGGAGATTTTGAGATTAGAGTTAGATACGCAATTGAAGATAGTAAAGAAAAAATAATTGCAAATGTTGATGTGATATATGATTATGAAAAACAAAACTTATTTATTGATTCAATTTCTTTTAATTAGAAATTATATTTTAAATTAGTAAAAACATTATAAATTATTTTTGGTTATTGAAATTAAATATTTTTAAATTTAATATCAAATATTTTTAAATAAAAAAATTTTTCATTTGTATTTTTTATAAATAAAGATTTAAAAAATATATATTTGGTATAATGACTAGGGTAAGATTATGTTTTAAACATAGTCTTATTTTATTTTGTAAAAAGGAGTTGATTAGAATTTTAAAATATAAAAAACCTATATTATCTATTGCTTTTATTTTAGGAATCATACTATTGCTTAATTATTTTAATGTATTTGATTATATAACAATAGAAAATTTAAAAAATCTAAAGGAATTTATAAATGGCTTTGGAATTTTAGGGCCAATTATATATATAGTGTTATATATCGGAGTATGCTTATTTTTCTTGCCTGCAATACCTATTGCTCTTTTAGCTGGATTTGCATTTGGACCAATAAAAGGAACTATAATGGCGTCTTTAGGATCTACAATAGGTTGTGCATTAGCTTTTTTAGTTGCTAGATATGCATTAAGAGATATGGTAGAAGGTTGGGCAAAGAAGAGTGATTATTTTAAGAAGATTGATCAAGGAGTTAAGACTCAAGGTTTTAGAATTATTATAATAACTAGATTAGTTCCTATATTTCCGTTTAATCTGCAAAATTTTTTATATGGACTTACTGATATTAATTTCTTTACTTATGTTATATTATCTTGGATATGTATGTTACCAGCAACTGCGGTATTTACATTTTCAGCTGGTGCAATATCTAGTGGAGAAAGTTTGGGTAAAATATTTATTTATCTAGCTATTGCCTCTATATTTTTTGTAATACTTTCATTTATTCCTTCTTATATAAAGAAAAAGATGAATGTTGATTAATTATCAAATAGAAATATAGAACAATTAATAAGATAAAATAAAAATTTTAAGAGGATTATTAAAAGGTATAATAAATAAAGTGAAAAGAGTGGTTATATGTTAGATACTTATGCAAGAAAACATGTTGATATATTTATAAATTACTTTGCGAAATTTTTTTTGAAACTAAGATTAAAACCAAATCATATTACAATTTTAAGCCTTTTTATAGGTATAATATCAGCTATATTTTCTTATAATAATTATATTTATTTGGCTGTGATATTATTGTGGCTCTCAGGTTTATTTGATGCAGTAGATGGTGCAATGGCTAGAATAAGCAAACAAACAAGTATGTTTGGAACTCTTATGGATGTTACATTTGATAGAATTGTTGAAATTCTAATAATTATATCTCTTTCATTAAATAATATAGATTCAAGATTTTATATGATAATTCTTTTATCATCAATAATAATCTCAATGACTATATTTTTGACAGTTGGGGCATTATCATCTAATAATTCTATAAAATCATTTAGATATCAAGCTGGGTTTGCCGAAAGAAGCGAAGGATTTATATTTTTATCACTTATGATTATGTTTAATGATTATTTAAATATAATCACAATATTATTTGCAGTAGCTATTTTATTTACTGCAAGCCAAAGGTTTTTAGAAGCAAAAAAAATCTTTAATGAACATGAAAATAAGCAGAGAATGTAATACATATCAATAAAAAATAAAGATTTTTTTGTTAAATTAAAATGAGTAAAGGGGAGATTATTTTGAAAAAATTAGTTTTATTTATTTTAACATTTTTGATGATTCTATCTTTTAATGCTTGTAAAGGCAAAGATGTAAAAGATAGTGATGAAATGAATAATGAAGAATTAACACAAATGGATTTTGATAAAATAATAGAATCAGCATCAAATAAAGATGTTTATTTTTATGGTTGGGGTGGAGATGCAAAAATAAATAAGTGGTTAGATGAATATATGAAACCAAGAATGAAGGAAAAATATAATATCAATTTTAACAGAGTACCAATGAATATAGATGTGATTTTGTCAAAATTATTAAATGAAAAAGCGTTAAATGAAGATGGTAGTGTAGATATTGTATGGATAAATGGAGAGAATTTTTATTCAGCAAAAGAAAATGATTTATTATATGGACCTTTTTTAAAAAGTCTACCAAATGCTAAAAAATATTTAGATTTTGAAAGTAGAGATGTAAATTATGATTTTGGGTTTGAAATAGATGGCTATGAATCTCCTTTTGGAAAAGCTCAATTTGTACTGATAGGGGATGAAGCTAAGATAAAATTACCTAAAAATCATGAAGAATTATTAGAGCTTGCAAAGAACAATAAAGGAAAGATAACTTATCCTATTGCTAATGATTTTGTTGGAAGTGCATTTATAAGAACTTTAGCAAGTGATATAATTTCTTATGATGAGCTTGTTAATTTGGAGCCTGATTATGAAATTGTAAAGGAAAAACTAAAGCCTTTGACTGACTATTTAAATGAGCTAGAGCCTTATTTATGGAATGAAGGAAAAACTTATCCTTATACAAGTACTCAACTTGAAAATATGTATCAAGACAAGGAAGTATTACTTTCTATGAGTTACAATCCTAATAGAGTTGCTTTAAAAATAAAAGATAATTCATTTACAGATACATCAAAAGCATTTGTATTTGATAGTGGAACTGTTTCAAATACTCATTTCCTAGCAATACCAAAAAATGCAAAGAATAAAAAAGGTGCACTTGTTTTTATAAATGAAATTTTATCATTAGAGGTTCAAGCATCTAAATTTGACACTAAAAACTGGGGAGATTTGCCAGCTCTATCAAATAGTAAATTATCAAAGGATGATATAGCAGTATTAGAAAGTATAAAACAAGGTCAAGGGACTATAAATATAGAAAAACTTCAATCAAAACAAATTCCAGAATTAAATGCAAAATTAATTCCATTAATAGAGCAGGTTTGGGAAGATGAGGTTTTAAATAAATAAAGAGGAATTATTATGAATAAAATAAAACCATATATATATGTATTTCCAGCTGTGTTTGTAGTATTTTTACTTAGCACAATTGCTTTTTTAAATTTATTAAAACAAAGTCTAGGATATTTTCCGCAAGTAGGTTTAACTAATTATACTTTAAATTACTATATAGAAACATTTAAAGAGGGAAGTTTTCGAGCTTCCCTTTATTTTAGTCTGTACACAGCTTTTTTAAGTGCAATATTATCGATGATATTAGGGATTATATTTTCGTATATATTAGTAGTAAATGATAAAGAGAATAAATATTTAGATTTGATATATAAATTACCTATTTTTTTACCACATACAATAATTGCATTTTGTATTTACAATTTGATAAGTAAAACTGGTTTGATTTCAAGAGTATTATTTAATATAGGAATAATAAATGATTTCTCTAATTTTAATTTTTTTAGTTTTTATGATAATGGGATTGGAATTATATTGGCATATATATTTAAACAAGTGCCTTTTGTTTGTTTTTTACTTTATATTATTATGAAAAAGATTGATAAAGAGTATAAGGATATGAGTTTGAACTTGGGAGCTAGCAAAACTTATTATTTCTTTAGAGTTTTATTACCTCTTTGTAAGAACAGTTTATTATCAACTTTCTTGATGATATTTTCATATTCATTATTTGCATATGAAATCCCTGCATTATTAGGAGGAGCAAAAATAAAAGCACTTCCTGTTTTGGCTTATTTAAAATATTCGGTATCAGATCTTCGATTAAGACCATATTCTATGGTTATAAATTCAATTATGGTGTTTATTTCATTTTTTATGATATATATTTATTCAAAGCTATCGAAAAATGATAAGTTTAGTCCAAAATCTAAATGATAGAAGATAATTTAAAGTTTCATGTGAAATTAATTTATATTTTAATTTTATATTTTTAAATATAAATAAAATGTATTAGAAAGGTGTATATATGTTATTTTTAAAAAAATTAGATAAAAAAAATATGAATAAGACTGTTAAAAAACTAGATTTTAATGTGATTTTTAGATATTTAATAGCCTTTGTTATAGTAGTTCCAATAATTTATTTTTTTATATGGACAATTACAAATTCTTTGCCCTTTCCAGATTTAATACCAACAAAAATTTCAGTAGATGGTTTTTTATATTTTTTCTCATCGGGTGCAAATAGTTTAAATATAATAATATATAGTGTGATATTATCTCTATGTGTAAGTATTATTTGTATAATATTAAGCATACCAAGTGCAAAGGCAATAGCTTGTTATGATTTTAGAGGAAAGGAATTATTTAAATTAATTATACTTTCTCCAATTATTTTGCCAACCTTAAGTATTGCTATGGGAGTACATATATTTTTTATAAAGTTAAAGATAGCAAATAGTTTTATTGGAGTTTTATTAATTCAAATAATTCCTTGCATACCATATTCGTTTAAAATATTTTTAGATGTATATGAGATTATAAAAGATAAGCTAGATATACAAGCGAGAGTTTTAGGTGCATCAAAGTTTTATATTTTAAGAAAAATAACGATACCTATTTTGGCAGATAGTATAATATCAGCAGCTAGTATGGTGTTTATAGTATCTTTTGGACTGTATTTTATAACATTTTTAATAGGTGGAGGAAGAATATACACTTATTCAATTGTTATGTTTCCTTTTTTGCAAAATGCAAATAGAAATATAAGTGCTGTATACAGTTTGTTTTTTACTATTATATGTCTTATAGTATTATTTTTTATAGACAAGAGTTTAAAATTAAAATATAAAAAAAGATTTTTGTAATGGTGGTGTTTAGGTGAATAATATTAAAAATAGTTTGGTATTAAAAAATATAAATTATAAAATAGATAATCAAATAATATTAAAAGATATAAATTTAGAGGTCAAAAAGGGAGATTTCATATCTCTTCTTGGTGAATCTGGTTCAGGTAAATCTACAATATTAAAGATAATATCAGGCATTATTGATGATTATCAAGGTGATGTATATATAAATAATAAGAATGTAAATAAGGTAAAAACGAAAAATAGAAAAGCTTGTATTGTATTTCAGGATTATTTACTATTTCCACATTTGAATGTATATGAAAATATTGCATTTGGTCTAAAAGCAAGAAAAGAAAATAAAGATTATATAAAGAAGAGGGTAAAAAGTTTAATAGAGCTTACTAAATTAGAAGATTGTGAATATAAATATGAAAATCAGCTTTCAGGAGGACAAAGGCAAAGAGTTGCAATTGCAAGAGCTTTAGCAATAAGTCCTGATATATTGCTATTAGATGAACCTTTTTCTAGTTTGGATGATTCATTAAAGGATGATATGAGAAATTTCTTATTAGATATAAGAAAGAAAATTGACATAACAACAATTCTTGTCACACATGATAAGAAAGAGGCTTTTTTTATGTCTAAAAAAATTGCAGTACTTATGGATAATAAAATAATTTCATATCAAAAGCCGTTTGACCTTTATAAATATCCAAAAACTAAGAAATTAGCTGATTTTTTAGAAGAGAGAAATTATATATCTGGATATATACATGATGGAAAATTCAATTATAAGATGAAAAATGTTTTGGATTTTAGTTGTGAAGAGGCTATAGATGAATCTATGCGTAGTTTTTATGAATCTGATATCAATAAGAAAGTAAATAGAAATAATTTGGATTTGAAAGAAGAAGAGCAAGGTAGTTTTAAAAAAATGTTTGAAAATATCAATGAACAAAAAGATGGTTACTCATATAAATCATTTGATTTAAGCTATATAAAGAGCAAAAAATCGATATTTTCTTTTAGTGAAGAAAATTTATTTGAATTATGTGATCATATAAAATGTGATCTTATGATAAACAAAGAGAATATAAAGATATATTTATTAAGAGATTTTTATAAAAAATATATGAATATTGATGATGATGGTTGTAAAGAGTCAATAAAGGATTATATTACAGATAATATATTAAAACTAGGAAATAGTGATTTTAAAGATTTTGATTATAAATTAACTAAAGCTGATTATAAAAAAATATATAATTATTTAATGATTCTTAATAATAGTTTGTACGAAAATCTAAAAGCATGTAGTTTAAAAGATGAATATATTAAGTTCTTTATGGGTCGTATAAAAAAGATTAAGTTTAGAGGTAGTAAGATGTCATATTATATAAAAGCTTTGGGATTTCTAGATTTTTATATAAATATAGATATAGATTCTAATGAGAATTTCAATGTGGAAGATATAGTAGTATTAAAAATAGATTTAGAAGATGTATTATTCTTTGATAGAGTTTAATAAATTATAGCCAGAATTAAATCTTGTGCTATTGCTCAGAAAAATACATCAAAATACACAATATATAGATTTTTTAAACTTTTATTTAAAAAATTTTAAAAAATAAATATAAAAATCGAAAAATATGTTTGACAAAGTTTTTAAAAGGTGATAATCTATTAACTGTCCTAAGAAAACGAAAAAGCAAGTCGCTTTTAAGTGAGTATTAGTTTTGAAGTTTGAATTTGATTGAAAAATTAAATTAAAAAAACTTCTTGACAAAAAACTTTTAAGAGTGTAAAATCTTAAGAGTAGTCGAAAGACACAAGCCAAAAACAAGAATAAATAGTAAAATATTTAAACATTGTTTTTAAAAATTTAGATGTGCCGAGGTGGCGGAACTGGCAGACGCACAGGACTTAAAATCCTGCGATCCTTACCGATCGTACCGGTTCGATTCCGGTCCTCGGCACCATTAATTTTTTTGAATGTTGAACCTTGAAAATTAAACAGCATAAGTTACTTTTTATATATTTAAACGAATTATTCGTTTTAAACCAAGTAAAAGATAAACGTTAGTATTATCTTGAGCATCAACTTTTATTAAGAGTTTGATCCTGGCTCAGGATGAACGCTGGCGGCGTGCC
>JAOARY010000013.1 GCA_025210335.1 Peptostreptococcaceae bacterium
TTGCGAGTATTTTAATATAACACTTGCAGATTTCTTTGCTTCTACAGGAACAACTGAACTAATTTCTGCTGAAATGGCTGAATTGATTCATTCAGCTAAGGGGTTAAGCCCAGAACAAATAAAAATATTTACAGAAGCTTTTAAAACTATAAAAAATGATTAAGTTTCACAAAGGGTATTAGTGATATAAATTTTTAATTTATTAACTCTAATACTTTTTTTATTTGATAATTTTCTAAAATTGGTATTAGCTTTGAAACTTATTATTAGCTAATTTAGAGTTTAAATTTAGTATTTGTATGATTTTAATTCTCTGATTTTTAGCTTTTCTTGAAGATTTTAAAATGTCATACAAATAGGATAAACTTATATCCAATTGATTTGCTAGTTCAGATAAATTCATTTCTTTATCAATCAGAGCTTTTCTTACATCTTTTTCAAATTGATTCATTTGAATATCCTACTTTCGTATTTATTTAGCTGAAAAATTTCAACACATATAATTGACAATGTACTGAACCTGTTCTATTATTACAATAGCCATAAAGTTAATATTAGAATATATTCAGGTTGAAAATGTACTGAAATTATTCAGCTATAATTTTATTATACTGAATTTATTCCTGTTGTCAATAATATTACTGAATTTATTCTTAAGTTTTATTAAAAAGGAGTTAAAATGATGAATGTATTAGAAATAATTCAGGAATTATGTAAAGAAAAAGGTACAAATCCTTCAAAATTAGAAATAGAATTAGGATTTGGAAGAGGAACTCTGTACAAGTGGAAAAAAAGTTCGCCAAATGCAGATAAATTATTAAAAATAGCAGATTACTTTGGAGTATCAGTAGATTATTTATTGGGAAGAACAGATATACGTAGTAATGTATTGGAAGCTCAAGAAACAATAGCTGCACATCATGAAGGTGAATGGACTGAAGATGAATTAGCTGAAATTGAAAGGTTTAAAGAATTTGTTAAACTTAAAAGACAAGAAGAAAATAAGTAAAAAAGGAGATAAAGATTGATTTTTAATCTTTACTCATACCTATTCAAGAAATATTTATCATAAAAAGCAAATATAATAATATAAGTTAAAAAAGCGTATAAAAACGTTTATAATAAAAACATACAAAAATAGAGGATTGGACTAGATAGGATTATAAAGAAAAAGAATTAAAACCAGGGGGAAACACACATGTATGAAAAATTACTAAATGAATGTTACAACAATAATGTTAATGTTTATGAAGTGGATAGTAATATTAAAGGCTTATACTATGAAGATACTATATTTATAAACAAATCTTTAAAAACAAAAGAAAAAACAACAATATTAGCAGAAGAATTAGGTCATCATTATACATTATGTAAAGGAAATAACATATTAAATCAATCAAAAATAGAAAATATTAAAAATGAAAATAAGGGAAGAAATTGGGCTTATAACAAATTAGTATCTTTAGAAAAAATAATAGAATGCTACGAAAAAGGAATTTATACAATTTATGAATTATCTAATGAATTAGGTGTTGATCAAGAGTTCTTTTTGGATGCAATAAATTATTTTAGCAGAAGATATGGAACGCATGTAGAGATTGATAACTATATAATAAATTTTAATCCTCTATATGTTATTAAAAATTTAATAAAAATAAACAGGTGGTGTTGTAGTTGAATAAAAGAAATAGCGCTTTAAAATACTATTTAGACAGTACAAGTAATGCTTTGGAATTTCACATTTTAAATGTTGGTCAAGGTTTGATGATTTTGATTATTTTTCCAGATGAGACGACGATGTTATTTGATTGTTTTATTAAAAAAGAAACTCAAGAAACTATATTGAGCTATATAGAAAAAAACATACCTAAAAAACAAATTGATATTTTTGTGAATTCACATAGAGATTTGGATCACTATAAAGGAATTCAATTATTAAATGAAAAATTTCCGATTAAATCAATATGGGATTCAGGTCAATATGGATCTGGTGCAAAAAGTAGAAATACAGAGTATGAAAATTATATGAAACTTAAAAGAAAGATAAAAAAAGATTTTGGAGAAGATGCTGTTCCTAAATTAGAAGCTTCAAATTGTCCATTTAGAGATTTTGGAGGTGCGAAAATTTTTTGTTTAAATTCAAAAGATAAACTTGTAAAAAATATCAACTTAAAAGAAAATACTATGTTTTCTTACAATGTTGATTTTTATGAGAATCCTGAAAATAGCTATAAAACATTAAATGAAGCTTTTTTTAAATCTAAAAATCAACATACTAATTGTATTGTTTTGTTGATTGAATTTAAAAATAAAAAATTATTATTGACAGGAGATTCAGATTGGAAATGTTGGAAAGAATCAATTTTTAAAAATTGTATAGATAAAAAAGATTTAAAATCAAATATATTAATTGCTAGTCATCATGGTTCGAGATCATTTTTTACTGAAGAAAGTGAAAATGGAGATATTAATATTGAAAAAAATCCAGAAACTACTTTTTTAGAACATATTCAAACTATAAAACCTGATATAACATTAATATCATGTGGAAAGTATGAACAACATCATCATCCAAATGAAGAAGCATTAAATATTTATAAAAAACATACATCCAATGAGCAAGTATATACAACTTTCCAGGAATCAGCACATTTTATAGGTTTTATCAATGAAACAGGTTATTGGGGAGTAATGACATCTGATTTTACTAATTATAAAAATGATCAAAATTTAGATTTTAAATTGTCTTGTTTTGTAGATAACTACGATTACGAAAAAGAAAATAGTATAACGTTAGATGGAAACCATAAACTAATCTTTAAAGCCACTAATTTTAATAAAATAACAGATAATAGACAAAAGGAAAATGTTATAGTAAAATGGATGGTTTCTAACTCAGGAAAAGCAGAAGATGAAAATCGTCAAGAAATTTATACAGCAGGTGAAAGTATAAAAAAAATTAATCATACATACACATTGAATAGAGATTTAATGTTTAAAGGAACTCATTTGCTTCAATGTAGCATAGAAAACCTTGATAGGAATAAAAAAATAACTAAAATTTTTAAAGTTACAAAAAAATAATTATTAAGGAGATAAAATTATGAAACTCGAATTAAGTACAGCCATATCTTTTATACTAGCATTGCCAGCTCATAGATCAAGTAATGAAGGGCATAGGCAATTAGGATTAAGAGGTATGGACTTGCTTTTTGATTATACAAAAAGCGAAGAAGACAATTGTTTTAATAGAGCTGTGATTGCATCAATTCTATCAACTGTAAGAGCTTTTTCAGTTCAAAGAGATATTATGGCTAGCGAATGGGAAAATATCGAAAAAAATAAAAATTCATTAAAATCACTCTTAATCAAATTGGATTATCTTTCTATATTAAAGAAAGACAGTTATTTTTCAAAAATAATATATATTTTGTCTTATATTAAAGTAATTAACATGAAAACAATAGGAAATTTATCTTTTTTATATACTATTAAAATAATAACAATGTTAATTATTTCACTATTTTTATGGGAAATTTCTGTACATGTTTTGAAATTTTCTGCCATAAAAACAGCAGAAAAAATTACGAAAAAAGATAAAAATGATATTTGGGAAAATCAAAGTATGAACAATTATAAAAAATTAGTAAAATTATTTATAGATGAATATATATCAATTTATAGAATATATTATCCAACTTCAAATAAAATATATAATTATGATATATCTAAAAATGAAGAAATCGAAAAATTAAAAACAGATTTAATTAATCTTCATTTTTATTTTTAAAATAAATACCATATATTTTAGTTTTAATTTTTAGATATATTTAGAACAACTGTAAGATAATTAAAAAAATAAGAAGAAAAAGAATATTGTTTAATGAATATAGAATAATTATTTTAAAGCTTTAATAAATTTTTTATTGGAGGATATAACATGGATGATAGAAGAATTATAGCTTTTCTTGATAAAAATGTTTGTATTTGTTTTGACACTAATGTTTATTTAAATATGTATGAATATAACCCACATATCTCTGAACTATATGTAGAAATAGCAAATAAAGTACTTGATAATTTAATTTTACCAAATACAGTAAAAAGAGAATTTAAAAACAATCATAAAAACTGCAAAAATAAACAAAAAAGAAAATATAAAGATATATCTAAAAATATTAAAAAAAGTACAAATTCAATTTCTGACAAATTAAAAAAACAGTTTAAAATTCTTGAAGATTTTGGTTTTCCAAATGTAGAAAGGTTAAGTGATGATATATTTGAAAAAATTAATAAAATCGATGATGTTATAAATGAATATATTAAAGAAAATAAAGTTCTTGAACAGATGACAGAAAAGTTTACTAATGAAGATAGAGTTGAAAAATTAATATTTTCTTTAGAAAAAAATGGTAATTTATTACAACGAAACAGTGTCGATAATTTATATGCATTATGTGAAGAAGGTTCAAAGCGATATAAAAAATCAATACCTCCTGGTTATGAAGATCAACCTCCAAGAAAGAATGGAATAACAATGTACAATGATTTTATCATTTGGAAAGAAGTTCTTGAATACTGTAAACAAAATAAGAAGAATTTGATTTTTGTTACTGATGATGTTAAACCAGACTGGTACGAAATACAAAAAAATAATTCATTTGTGTTTAGAAAAGAATTGATTGAGGAATTTAAAAAATTTACTGGTTTTGACATGTTAGGCATGAACTCGAAAATGTTTTTTACTGCTATTGCAACAAAATATGATATTATAATACCAAATGTAATTGATTCAGTTCTTAATTTTGATTTAGATAATTATTTTAATAGTCTAATGGATACAGAACTTGAATATGAAATAATTGATGAACTTAGTTATACAGGTGGGAAATTTATAGATGAATATTCTATTTCTAATTATGATGGTTTAGGATTTGATTATGAAAATATTGAAGAATTTTATCTAGATAAATATAGTTTTATTGGGTGCTATGATAATATTGCTAAATACGAGCTTCAATTTAATGTTAAAGCTGAAATTAGCACTAGAAAGTATTTTGGCAAAGATGATGAAACAAAAGAAGATATATTATCCGAAAAAAAATATAGTGTAGTTAAGGGTATTATTCATGTAGAATTACTTAGGGAAATAGATACCTACATAAATACTATTACAGAAGAGTATGATTATAAGAGTTTTAAAATAATCGATGGTGAACTTTCGGAGGTAGATTATTATGATGAAGAAGATTTATGTGTAGAATGTGGTGAAGAAATAGGAGAAGTTATTAGTAGAACAGGTGGTTTGGTTTGCACAAATTGTGCAGTAGGAAATAGTACTGGAGAACTTTGTCCATGTTGTGGAGAAAAAGTACCCTTTGATGGCATGGCTGGTAATGGATTTTGTTTGGAATGTACAAGAGAAAATCCAAATTTATAAAAAAATAACGGTTAAATAAAAGTTAGGTTTAAAAAGTGATGTATTTAAAGAAAAGATAAAGATATAAAACTACGCATAACATTTATTATCCGTAGTTTTATACTTTAATTCGTAAAGAATATAAATCTATTTAATTTTTGTATTTCTTACACAAACACCTCAATTTTAAAATCGGGGTGTTTTTTTCATGCCAATTTGTATAACAAAGTTATATCAATAAAAACAAGAGAAAAAGACAAATGTTACAAAAAATTAATAATTACCCCGATTATTTTTGTGATATTATGTATGTGTAAGTAATAAGCTAGAAGATTAAAAAACTCAAATTTAATAAAACCTTGTCTTTTCAGGGAATTGAACTTTTACATTTTATGTTTTGAAATTGTCTCCTTTCAATGTGAAAGTTCCTTCTAATTCAAATTGAACTTTTACATTTTATGTTTTGAAATTGTACTCTCTCATTCTTCTTGCTGTTCTTACCATCTATTGAACTTTTACATTTTATGTTTTGAAATAAAATCCTAATACATCAAATAACTTCTTATATATTATTGAACTTTTACATTTTATGTTTTGAAATTATACATATCTATCATTCATAGATTCATATACTTCTATTGAACTTTTACATTTTATGTTTTGAAATATTTTTTATAGTATCGGAAAAATTGCAATATAAAACATTGAACTTTTACATTTTATGTTTTGAAATTAGGAATCTTGTTTTACCATGTATCCTACAATCTTTATTGAACTTTTACATTTTATGTTTTGAAATTTAGTTGCATTTATTCTTATGTCAACTATACCAACAATTGAACTTTTACATTTTATGTTTTGAAATAGAACAATTGTTAGAAGTTATAGTTGCTGAAAATATATTGAACTTTTACATTTTATGTTTTGAAATATATAAAATTCTTTTTGGGCTTGTGTTATGTTTGAAATTGAACTTTTACATTTTATGTTTTGAAATGTTTCTAATTATGGAGTTTTGGACATTTTTCAAATGATTGAACTTTTACATTTTATGTTTTGAAATCCTTTTAATGCTCCTGTTATTAGTGCTGATTTATCTATTGAACTTTTACATTTTATGTTTTGAAATTTTTCTTCTTTTTCTCTTATTTTTTGCTACTCTTTCTATTGCACTTTTACATTTTATGTTTTGAAATATATCAATTTCAATATCTTTAAATTGATTTAAATATATTGAACTTTTACATTTTATGTTTCCCAAACCTCTTAATAAGGGGTTTTTTTAGTGCAGAAATTTTTAAATCTTTTTTTATTTAATTGTTATGTAAAAATAAAAAACTACGCACAAGCTTTGCTATACGTAGTTTTTTACATTTTAATTTATTTCAAACATTCTATAATACCATCAAAAGGAAATATCTCTTTATTTTTTTTATCTGAAAATATCGAAATATTAGTTGTTATAGTTGCAAATATATGATTTAAATCATATTGATTATTTTCATGTGCTAATATAACTATTTCTGTAATTGTTGTTGCTAAAAAATCGTGTAAATGTTCAATAAATGGAGTTAAATCATTTTCAGATACCATACTATCATGAGTTATGTCATTTCTTAATCTATACATTCTTTGAACATGCCACTCTATAGTATCTATATAATTTTTTATTTTAGAATTCATCTCATTTGTGTCAGTAACTATTTTTCTTACTTGATTTAATCGATTTTCCATTAGTGTGTAATTGTGAACTTTTTTAACTAATTTTTGGAATTTTTCTTTATCCTTAATTAAATTTATTATTTTTTCTACAATTTCTGCTTTAGGTATATTTTCATTTATAGTATCATCTAAATCAGAAAATGAAATTGGAACTCTTTTTAAATCTTCATATAAATTTCGTATTATCCTATAAAAATAACGTCTAGACATAACTGAAGGCAAAACATTTTTTACATGTTCTATTATATTTCCATATTGTTTTGTATTCATGAAAGACTCTAGTGCAATCCATAAGTTCAAAAATTTTTCTTCTTGATACGGAGATGTTTTACTTATATTTGCATATGTTAAAGCATTTTTTAGTTGTTTTTGTAATTTCAAATTATTATTTTCAAATATATTACATGTATATTCATAAATCGAGTTAGAATCGTTTATTTTCATAAAAGTTCTATATATATCATTTAATTTAAGTGGTGATAATGTATTGTTAGAGTGTTCATAAACATTATAAGAATTTTGTATAAATTTACCCGTCTCGATTTTTTCATAAAAAAATAATAATTCTATACTTTTTTTATGTTTCTCTATTGCTTTTAAAGCGGCACTATAAGAATCGCGAGCTTTAAGTTTTGTTTGACAATAGTATATTTTTTCATTCAATTTTCCTTTTAGATTATTTGAAAAACAACTTTCTCTATTAATTAATTCTTTTCCTTGACCTATTTCAAATTCAAAAAGTTTTTTTATTTTTTCTATATCTTGATTATTCCAATTTTTCTCAAGTGGAATGAATACAGTGTAGTAATCTTCGAATTTATATAGTTTCTCAATAAAATTTTCTATATTATTATTATTTTCTTCAAAAAATATTTTATGCAAATCATGCAAGCCTTTAAGTGACCATTCTTTATGTATGCAGTAACTCACTAATATAATTATACATTTTTCTATATTTTCAAAATCATTTTCTTCAATAGATTTAATCAACATATCTTTTAGCCATTTGTGATATTTCTTTTTTAGAATATCATAAAAAATTTCAATTCTTGCTTTTAAGTATCTCTTTTCATGATCTTCTTTTATAGATTTATTAGTAATACTCATGTAGTTTTCAGTTAGAATATTTTTATTTTTACATAACAATATATCATTTTTTAAAAATCGTCTAATTTCATTGATTGAAGATTTTAAATGTCCATTGTTATCATATGTTTTATTTAAAGTTTTTTCAAGAATTTCAATACACTCTTCTAATGCACTTAATAAATTGTGATATGTGTATTGATATGAAAACATAGTTCGACTGTCTGTTAGTTCTACCCATCTTTGTATAAAGTAACACATAGCTTTCGATGTTATTCCTTTGCTTTTAAGATAATTATTATTAAGATGTTGTATCAAGATTTAGTCCCCCTAATTTTTATTTTATTTATAAATCTAATAGGATAGTCTTTAATTTTTTATTGACTATTAAATAATGTAATGATAGAATTATGGTATAAATAAAGTATAAATAGAGACCGCGATGTAGAGGTTGAGAACTTTTTGTTCCACTTTACATTTGATGGTCTCTTTTGATATTACAATATATTTCTTTAAAATAATTCTTATTACTCTTTTTTCTGATATAATACATTATTCTAACATACGTTTTTATATTATCAATGATTTTTTTTGCCTTTCCAGGTGAAAATATAGAAAAATATCAAGAAAAGGAAAGTTCGAATAAAAAAAATGCTACAAATTATTATTTTGCTATATTTTTTAAAACATAAGTTACGTACATAAAAAATTAGAACCGTAATTAGAACAACAAAGAGAGGTGATTAATAAAGCTATGAAAAAATTAAGAGAATTAAGTGCAGATGAAAAGCAAAGATTTGAATATCTAGCAAGAGAAAAAGCATTAAGAGATAAAGTATCTGGAGATAGATATCTTAAGAGAATGATGGAGAAGATAAGATTAGAAAGCGAAGAAAGCAAAGAAAGAGAAGCTAAATTAAGAGAAGAAAATAGAATATCAAAAATTAAGTTAGTAATAAAATTATTAGATTTAAATATGGAATTTGAGAAAATTAAAGATATTTCTGAATTAGAAGAAGATAAAATAAAAGACATAGCAGAAAATATTGATCATTATAAAAAAGAAGTTGAAGAATTTGAAAATAAATAAGTAATAAATTATAAAGAAAAATAGCATTTTTAATAAGTGCTATTTTTTTTATTAAATTATATAAATTATGAATAATTTAATTCATAATTTATTTTTTTATGAAGGACTGTTAATTTAAAAATAACATAAAAAGTAAGTGAAGAGTCGAAAAAAGTCTAAATGGAATTTATATGGTTTTTATGGAATTATATTTAAAATCTATATAAAATAGATTCATCAATGATTATAGCCATTATTTTTCCTTATGTTAAAAATAATACTATCGAGATTTTTTTCTTGCAAGTTGACATAAGTATTAGAATAACTTAAATAGAGCGTGATTTTTTGTCAAAATTCAAAAAACAAAAAATCCTACTTTATTTTTGATAAGAAATGTGATAATATTAAGAGGTACAGAGTGATGTTAAAAATAAACAAACGTTGAAATCATCTTCATTGAACTTTTACATTCTATGTTTTAAAATTATTTACTCCTACGTCAAAAGATATTAGATTAAAATATTGAACTTTTACATTCTATGTTTTAAAATTTATATTCAAATATAGGTTCACCATCACTATCAATTATTGAACTTTTACATTCTATGTTTTAAAATAACTCATTTTCTATTATACTTCTAGCATCTTCTGCATTGAACTTTTACATTCTATGTTTTAAAATATAATATTTCTTGATGAGACATTTGCACACTTGAGTATTGAACTTTTACATTCTATGTTTTAAAATTTTGTTTTTGGAAACCTATTCCACAAAGACTTTTACATTGAACTTTTACATTCTATGTTTTAAAATTTTAGAAGCTTTAATAATCCCTCTTTTGTTTTATCCATTGAACTTTTACATTCTATGTTTTAAAATATTTCTCTAAACAATGTTTCTCCTTCCATAGCTATATTGAACTTTTACATTCTATGTTTTAAAATGTAAGTTCTTTTTCCATTCTTAGCAATAGTTTTTTGATTGAACTTTTACATTCTATGTTTTAAAATCTAAAACAAATGTTTAAATGTTCTATAATTTCTTCTATTGAACTTTTACATTCTATGTTTTAAAATGATATTTCAATCTTTTGATTAGAATTTTTTGGGTTTTATTGAACTTTTACATTCTATGTTTTTATTAAAATTAAATATTAAGTATTTATGTAAATAGCTGATAAGTATTAGCTATTTTTTTATTTAGACAAAGAGTCTCTAGCTTTTAAAAATTAAAAATAATTTAATTAACTTAAATTTAAATATACCTATAATAAGTTTTAAGAAATTAAGAGAAATTTATTAAAAATGAAGAAAATAATTCATAGACTAAAAAAATATGAATTACCGTTAAAATATATCCTAACATTAATTGTAAAATTATCGTTTCGAAAAGAAAAATATTAAATATAGTAAAATTTAAAAATATATTACAAAATCTTATGATTTAGTAATATTAATAATTATAAAGATTTTAAAATCGAATGTTAAAAATAATACTATCGAGATTTTTTTCTTGCAAATTGACATAAGCATTATAATATCTTTGATTGAGTATGATTTTTTTGAAAATTTCAAAAAACAAAAAAGCCTACTTTATTTTTAGGTTATATTGTGGTAGTATTAAGAGGTAGACAATGTTGTTAAAAATAAACAAACGTTGAAATTGTCTTCATTGAACTTTTACATTTGATGTTTTAAAATACATAACATAATAACTTCATTTTTCAATTTATCCTTATTGAACTTTTACATTTGATGTTTTAAAATGATAAGACTTGCGACAAAGTTCCTACAGAACCGCTACATTGAACTTTTACATTTGATGTTTTAAAATGCATATACTATATTTGCCATATTAAATCGCTCCTTTATTGAACTTTTACATTTGATGTTTTTACTTAACTAAACAGGTTTTTATACCTGCTTTTTTTATAAATCATTAACGAACGTATGTTCTTTTTTATAAATTTTTGATATACTATCTATAAAGACTTTTTTAAGTCTTTTTTTATTGCATTTAATTGTTTTTATGTTTTTAGTTTGGAGGAAGTTATGGAGAAAAAGAGATTAAAAGCAGCACTTTATATTAGAGTTAGTACACAACATCAAGTGGATAAGGATTCTTTACCTTTTCAAAGACAAGAATTAATTAATTATGCTAAATATGCTTTGAATATTGAAGATTATGAGATATTTGAAGATGCAGGTTATAGTGGTAAAAATACAATTAGACCTAAATATCAAGAGATGATGGCTAGAATAAGAGTAGGAGAATTTACTCACATTGTAGTTTGGAAAATCGATAGAATATCAAGAAATCTAAAAGATTTTACTGAAATGTATGATGAACTAAAAGAATATGATGTAGCTTTTGTATCTAAAAACGAGCAGTTTGATACATCCTCTGCTATGGGTGAAGCAATGTTAAAAATCATCTTAGTATTTGCTGAATTAGAAAGAAAACTTACAGCAGAAAGAGTAGGTTCAATAATGCTTTCAAGAGCTGAAAAGGGTTTGTGGAATGGTTCGCCAGTACCTCTAGGCTATGATTATAGTGAAGAATTAAAATATCCAGTAGTAAATATAGAAGAAGCAGAAGTAATAAAATTTATATTTAATACATATGAGAAATATAAATCAACAACAGAAGTTAAAGATATATTAGAGATTAGTGGAATTAAAACAAAGAACGATGGAAGTTGGACAACAAAAACAATAACAGATATAATAAGAAATCCTTTCTATATAGGTACATATAGATATAATTATAGAGAAAGTGGTGGAGGCAAAAGAAAGAAAAAAGATGAATGGATTATAATGAAAGATAATCACGAAGCAATCATAACTAAAGATTTATTTGATAAAGTAAATGCAATCATGGATGAAAATTCAACAAGACCTGGAGGCTATAAAGAAAGAACAAATCATATACATTTATTTAGAGGTCTTATTGAATGTAGTAGTTGTGGTAGTAATTATATTTCTACAGTTGATAAAGCAAGAAGT
The DNA here is from genome assembly GCA_025210335.1 of Peptostreptococcaceae bacterium. GTDB lineage: Bacteria > Bacillota > Clostridia > Peptostreptococcales > Peptostreptococcaceae > JAOARY01. Next base: position 12,303 of record JAOARY010000013.1, read on the forward strand.
GATGGATATAAGCCCTCTATATACAGATGTTTTAATTATGTACATGGAAATAAATATTTAGGAAAATGTAAAGGAAGTATAGGAGAAGTTAAACTAGGTCCTTTTGTAATAAACTATGTAAGTAATATGATTAGAGCTGAATCGATAGGAAAAAATAAAAATTTATCAACAGATGATCTAAGAGAAATAATATTAAAAGGTGATCTCTTTAAAGATATAGATATAAAAGAAGAAGATTTAAAAGATACATTAGATATAATTAATTGTGACGATGGAGAAGAAGTATTCTTTGAATATGAAGAAGATAAAAATATACCAGATCTAAATAATAATAAAGATTATAAAGCATTAGAATTGCAAAAGAATAAAGTAGAAAAAGGAATAGAAAGATTAAAGAGATTATATTTAATAGGAGAAGAAACAGAAGAAGATTATTTAAATACTAGGAATGAATTAATTAAGAAGCTTAATAAAATACAATTAAAAATAGAAAGAATAGAACAAGCATATTATAAGAATACTCCAGGACATGATTTAAACTTTATAAAAGAAGCAACATTTTATTTAATTAACTATCATTTATCTAACGATGAATTTGTAGATTATAATTTTTTAATAACAATAATAGATAAAACATTATTATGTGATCTAGTACAAACTATAATAAAAAAGATTTACATGAGAGATGATAAAAAGATAGATAAAATAGTATTTGCTAATGGATTAGAACATAATTTCATATATGAATAGATTATAAAATGTAGAGGTTGTTGATATTAATCAGCAGCCTTTTTTTATATTAAGCATATTAGTAATATTATAAAAATATAAGTATAAAAATACATAAAA
>JAOARY010000014.1 GCA_025210335.1 Peptostreptococcaceae bacterium
GCTTCCATATTGTGTGCACAATACCTAAAACAGCATAACATTCTCTTACAGATGGAACTATTGCTCTTACTGCGGTAAGATCATATATCTCTTCAAATTCTTTATTTTGATAATGCATTTTTCTATAAATACTATAAAAATGCTTAGCTCTACCATATATATCACAATCTATAGTTAATTCTTCAAATTTAACTTTTAGTATATCTATAACCTTTTGAATAAAAGCTTCTCTTTCTTTTTTCTTTTTAGAAACTTTTTCTCTTAAATCATAATAACCTTCTGGGTCCAAATATCTTAAAGATATATCTTCAAGTTCAGATTTAATCTTTGAAATACCTAATCTGTGAGCTATAGGTGCATAAATTTCTAAGCACTCTCTTGCTTTTTCTTTAGCTTTAGCTTCAGACATATAATTTAAAGTTCTCATATTATGAAGCCTATCTGCTAGTTTTATTAATATAACTCTTATATCTTTTCCCATCGCCAAAAACATTTTTCTTAAATTTTCAGCTTGTGTTTCTTCTTTAGATTTATATGATATTTTTCCTAATTTTGTTACGCCTTCTACCAGATGTGCCACTTCAGGACTAAACATAGTCTCTATATCTTCATAAGTATATTTAGTATCCTCAATAACATCGTGAAGTAATCCAGCAGCAATAGTATCTGCATCCATCTCTAGTTTTGCTAAAATCATAGCAACTTCTTTTGGATGTATAAAATATTCTTCACCAGATTTTCTAAACTGACCTTCATGAGAATCTTTTGAAAAATTATATGCTTTTTTTACCAAATCAAAATTTGCATTAGGTGCATATTCCTCTATTTTAGAAATTATATCATCTAGCATAAATTCACCTTCTTTTTTTGCTTAAAAATTTTACTTATCTATTTATAAAAATAGTTGGTCTTAAAGACCAACTACTTAATATTTTACCAAAGATTTAATATCATATTCACTTACTTTATCTCTTCCATTTAAAAATTCTAATTCTATTAAAAATGCCATTGCAACAACTTTTCCACCAAGTTTTTCTATTAATTTTGCTGTTGCTCTTGTTGTTCCACCTGTTGCTAGTAAATCATCAACAATAGCAACTCTTTGACCTTCTAATATTGCATCTTTATGAATTTCTAAAGTATCAGTACCATATTCTAAGTCATATTCAAAACTTTCAACATCAGCAGGAAGTTTTCCAGGTTTTCTAACTGGTACAAAACCAGCATTGATTGCGTATGCTACTGGAGTTCCCATTATAAACCCTCTAGCTTCTGGTCCTACAACTAAGTCTACATTTTTATCTTTTAAATACTTTGCTATTTCATCTATCGAATATTTAAACGCATCCTTATCTTTTAATAATGTTGTTATATCCTTAAAATCTATACCTTCTTTAGGATAATCTTTAACTGATCTTATCTTTTGTTCAATATTCATTTTTTTCCTCCCAAATTTTATATTAAGCTATCTATATAAATCATAGTATTGGCTGTATTTAAATCTTTTTTTTCTTTTATATCTTTTAATTCTATGCATATTTCTTTATTTGAAAAATAAAAATCTATCATATCTAAATCTTTAAATGTATTCAATATATTTAAGAATTTAAATGGATTTAGATTTAATGTTCTTGTTAAATTTATAAAATTACATTTTAATAACTTGTTTTTAGAAATAATTTTATAAAAATCAATAAAATCTTTTCTAAGTGGCTTTATAAGTGAAAAATCAGTAGAATCCGAATTTTTCGCGTAACTATCCACTATATAATCATAACTAACAATATTATTATACTCCTTTAAGTTCAAATTTTCAATACTTGGATACAATATAATATCTAAATTTGATTTATTTTTAATTTCTGATTTAATTTTATGTATAAAAATATTATAATCTATTATTTTTCTTTCTAATTTATAAATTAAATCTTTTAAATTTGAGTAATTATTTATAAGTATTAAATTTTTTCCTATTCTTAACATATCCTCAAAATCTATATCCCTGCAAAAAAATTCAGTTTTTATTTTTTCTACGCATGTAGGTTTGTACGAAGAAAAGTCAATATCATTCAAATAATTTTGATTGATATCGTTTTTTATATCTATTAAATTAAGTTGTATCGATTCTAATCCATTATATTTGTTTATATCTAGTGTAATTACTCCATCATATAAAATATTAAAATCCATATCTTTAAACAAGTAAGCTTTATTAAAAGCTATAACCTTAAATTTCTTATTGTTTTTTAATAATTCAAACATTACATGATTTTTATCTTTACCTATAAATCTTAGATTTGAAATTTTAAATTTTTTGATTAAAAATTTTGGAGTTGGATTTCCCATTCCAAATGGTTCTAAGCTTTTTAAATCGTTTATCAAATTAAAATTTATCAAATCAGATTTAAGCTCTACCTCATAGCTTATTTCTTCAATCATATCATTTTTTGTTAGCATTTTATTTGCATATTCATTTATTTTTTCTCTTAATTTTTCTATATTTTTAACTTCGACCGTAAGCCCTGCAGCCTGTTTATGTCCTCCAAATTTATATATATATTCTTTAGAGTATAAAAGAGCTTCATATATATTAAAATTTTTTATAGATCTAGCTGAACCCTTAGCAAATTCACCATCTTTACATAAAAGCACAGATGGTTTATAATATTTTTCTGTTATTCTTGATGACACAATTCCAACTATTCCATGATTCCAATTTTCTTTATCTAATAAAATAACCTTTTGATCATCAAATAATTTATTATTTTCAACCTCATAAATAGCTTCTTCATTCATTAATTTTTCTTTATCTTGTCTTATTTTATTTTGTTCATCTAAAAAATCAGCTATATTAAAAGCTATATCTTCATCTTCACAAGTAAAAAGTTCTACAGCTTTATAAGAATAACCCAATCTTCCTCCTGCATTAATTCTAGGTCCTAAAACATAACCAAAATGGTATGCTCTTATATTCTCCTCTATTCCACAAATATCTATTAATTTTCTTAATCCTAATATTTTAGTAGTTTTTATAAGCTCTAAACCTTTCTTAACTATAAGCCTATTTTCATCTTTTAGTGTTACCACATCACAAACAGTTGCCATAGCTACTATTGGCAACAATTTATTTATATCTATATTTTGTTTAAGTTCATCTTTTAAAGCTTGAATTAGTTTAAATGCAATTCCTGCACCACAAAGACTTTTAAATGGATATTTACAAGTCTTTTGCTTTGAATTTATAACTGCTAATGCATTTGGAAGTTCTTCTTCACATTCATGATGATCTGTAATTATTAAATCTATATCAAGTTCTTTTGCATAATTTGCCTCTAAAAAACTGGTAATTCCACAATCTACAGTTATTATCAATTTTGTTTTATTATCTTTAATCTTCTTTATTGCTTCTTTATTTAATCCATATCCTTCATATATCCTATTTGGTATGTAATAATCTAAATTTTTAAATCCCATTTCTTTAAATGCTAGTAACAAAACTGAAGTAGCACTAGTACCATCAACATCATAATCTCCATATATACATATTTTTTCATTATTATAATAAGCATTCTTTATTCTTTCTATTGCTTTATTCATACCTTCCAATAAAAATGGATTATGAAAATCTTTATAATCTGGTTTTAAAAATTTTTGATATTCATTTTTTTTTAATTTTCTATTATCCAAAATTATTTCTATTATATCTTTTCTAGTCTTTATATCATTTTTTCCTATATTTTTTGATATCCATTTTTTCAAATTAATCACCTTCAATAAATTATAAAATTAAAGGCACAAAAAACTTAAAAAGTTTATTGTGCCTTTTAATTATAATATAATTATGCTATTTTAGCATTTTTATTCTTCTTTCTATTTTTAATTAAAACCCATATTGGACTTGCTATAAATATCGAAGAATATGTTCCTGTTAAAACTCCACCTATAAGTGGTAATAAGAAATCTTTTATAGATTCTGATGCTAGAAAATATAAAGAACCTATTGCTACCAAAGTAGTTAACGAAGTATTTATAGATCTTGATACAGTTTGACCTATACTTTCGTTTGCTACTTCCATATAAGGATTTTTCTTCTTATTATATTTTAAATTTTCTCTTATTCTATCAAAAACAACTATAGTATCATTAATTGAATATCCTACAACAGTAAGCATCGCAGCAACAAATGGTGCATTTACTGGTATATTAAATATCGCATATACAGCTAATACTATAAATACATCATGTACTAAAGCTATAACAGCTGCAAGACCATAAGATAGTTCAAATCTAAAGCTTAAATATATAAGTATACCTATTGTTGCTATTATAACAGATATCAAAGCTTTATTTTTAATTTCATCTCCAACAGAAGGTCCAAATTGATCTACTTTTTCTGGATTTTCTTCTTTTAAATCATACTTTTCTTTAAAGCTATTAAATAATTCTTCTCTTTTTTTACTATCTAAATCTTCTCTAGTTTTTAGTTGAACTATATCTTTTTTATCTCCAATTTTATTAATAGACATATCTTTATCATATTTATCTGTTATTTCTCTTACTTCTTCTACACTAAATTCTTTATGAACATTTATTTCTATTTGTGTACCACCAGTAAAATCTATTCCATAATTTAACCCTCTAGTAAATGATAATACTAAACCTATTATCATTATAGCTATAGACAGTGAAAACCAAATCTTTTTCTTTTCTATAATTTTCATTAATATCCCCCCTTACATTCCAAATAGCTTTTTGCTTTTTATTATATTTGAATGTGCTAAACTTCTTAAAAGTATTTTCGTAACAAAAACAGCAGTAAATAAAGATGCTACTATACCTATCATTAAAGTTATAGCAAAACCTTTTATAGGTCCTGTACCAAAATTATAAAGTACTAAACCTGATATAAATGTAGTTATATTTGAATCTATTATTGTACTTAATGCTTTAGAAAAACCAGATTCAATTGATGACCTTATGGTTTTCCCATTCCTTAATTCTTCCTTGATTCTCTCAAATATAATAACATTTGCATCAACTGCCATACCTACAGATAATATTAAAGCTGCTATTCCAGGAAGAGTTATCGTAACATGAAGACCTGCAAAAGTTGCTAAAATTATCATTGTATAAGCACTTAAAGCTATTCCTGCAACAAATCCAGGAATTTTATAATATATAATCATAAATAAAAGAACTAATCCTATTCCAACTTTAGCTCCTTCTATACTTTTATTTAATGCATCCACTCCAAGAGTAGCTGTTATAGTTGATGTTTGAACTTCTTTAAAATCAACAGGTAATGCACCTGCTCTTATTAAATTTGCAAGTTCTGAAGCTCCTTCAACATCAAATCCTCCAGTTATAGTAGCATTCCCATTTGCTATATGAGTGTTTACTGAAGGTGCTGATATTACTTCTCCATCTAATTTAATTACTATTCTTCCTCTTGTTGGTGCTAGTTCTTTTGTTGCATCAGAAAAAGCCTTTGTTCCTTCTGAATCAAAACCAATTGCAACAACTGGTTGATTTGTTTGAGAATCAAAAACAACATCTGATTTAGTAACATTACTACCAGTTACTACAACTGTCCCATCTTCTTTTTCAAATTTTAATTGTGCAGTTTTTCCAATTGCTTTTAATGCTTCCGCAGCATCTTTAACTCCTGGAAGTTCTATTCTTATTCTATTTTGTCCTTCTCTAACTATAAGAGGCTCAGTTAAACCCATACCATTGATTCTTTTTGTAAATACTTCTAAAGTTTGTTCCATTACTTTATTTAATTCTTCACCTTTTTTATCAGTTTGCGCTTCATAAACTACATATACTCCACCCTTTAAATCAAGACCTTGTTTTAGATTATCTTTTATTGGTGAAATATTAACATTTCCAGCACTAAAACCATTTACTAAAACAAATCCACTAAAAGCTATAACTAAACTTAGTAGTAAAAATATTAGTATATTTTTTATTTTCATTTTTGCTCCCCCTAACTAATTGTGTTTTTTAGCAAATTCGACATAATCCAATGCTGATTTTACTAATTTTTCTTTTTCTTCTTCTGTTAAATTTCTTATTACCTTAATAGGATTTCCAAAAGCCAAAACACCATCTGGGATTTCTTTATTTGGAGGCACTAAACTACCAGCTCCAATTATAGTATTACTACCTATTTTTGCTCCATTTAATATTATAGCTCCCATTCCAATAAGGCTGTTATTTCCAATAGTACATGCATGTATTAAAGCTTTATGACCTACCGTTACATAATCACCTACTATAGTTGGAAAATCTTTAGCGATGTGAACTACAGTACCATCTTGTATATTGGTAAATTTCCCTATATTTATATAGTTTTCATCGCCTCTTAGTACACAATTATACCATATATTTGAATTCTCTCCTAGAGTAACTTTTCCAATTATATCTGCACTACTTGCAATAAATACTGCATCTTTTATATTAGGTTTATTGTTCTCATATGATTTTATCATATTACCCCTCCAATAGTTCCTTTGCTTTAACCATCATTGCACATTCAATTCTTTTCTTTTGCATTTCACAACCTAATTTATATGGTTTTAATACATCTCCATTAAAATTAAGTGCATTTGCATGACATCCTCCTGAGCAATAGAATTTAGCCCAACAATTTTTACAATCATCCTTAGCATAAACATGAGCATTTCTAAAACCTTCAACCAGATTTTGTTTCAAAATAATTTTTTCATCATATAAATTTGCTAGCTTATAATCTTCATTTCCAACAAATTGATGACATGGGTATATATCACCTTCAGGTGTTATTGATACATATTCAGTTCCAGCACCACAAGCAGTAATTCTCTTTATAATACAAGGACCTTGGTTTAAATCAATCATAAAATGGAAAAATGTAAATTTTTCTTTATTAATTTTTTTCTTTGCATATTCTTTTGCTAATAATTCATATTCCTCAAAAATCTTTGGAAGATCTTCTTCTCTAAGAGCAAATGGATTTGATTCATCATCAACAACAGGCTCAACAGACGTTTTTGTCATACCTAAATCATAAAAATGCATTACATCTTTTGAGAAGTCTAAATTTTTTCTTGTAAATGTCCCTCTTACAAAATACTCTTTATCTCCTCTTTTTTCAATAAGTTTTTGATATTTTGGGACTATTATATCATAGCATCCCTTATCATTCATTGTAGGTCTCATACTATCATTTACATCTTTTCTACCATCTAAACTTAAAACTATATTATGCATATTTTCATTTATAAAATCTGTTATTTCATCATTTAAAAGAATTCCATTTGTTGTTATTGTAAATCTAAAATTCTTATTGTGAATTTTTTCTTGTTCTCTTCCATATTTGACTAATTCTTTTACAACATTAAAATTCATAAGTGGCTCTCCACCAAAGAAATCAACTTCTAAATTTCTTCTCTTTCCTGAATTTTTTATTAAAAAGTCAAAAGCTTTTTTCCCAGTCTCTAAATCCATAAGCTTTCTTTCTCCACCAAAATCACCTTGTGAAGCAAAACAATATGAACATTTTAAATTACAATCATGTGCAACATTTAAACAAAGAGCTTTTATAACTTGATCTCTATTTTTAAATTGTTCATGATTTATATATTCATCATCACCATATAAAAGACCCTCATCTTCTAATTCTTTAATCTCTTCATATGCTTTTTTTATATCTTCTTTATCATACTTATCACTTAATTTATTTATAATTTTTTCTTTATCTAACTCTTTATAAAAATCTAATACATCATATGCTTCATTATCAATTATATGAACAGCACCACTATTTATATCCATTACTATATTAATACCATCCATATTAAACTTATGTATCATTTTAAATCCTCCCATATTTTCTTTTAACTCGATATAAAACCATCTATTTTTTTACTAAGCAAAAAATACACGGTTTTTAAATTATTATTATTTAGATAGCCTATCAAATTCTCAATAAGTTTTAAAAATTTTAATGGGGATAATTTTTTAGAATGTATAAACCAAAAAATTATCCCCATTTAGATTTTTAATTTATATTATTGTCTTTCACATTCTTGATTAGCTACTGTACAAGAAGTTTTACAAGCTGATTGACAAGATGTTTGACATTCTCCACAACCTGCTTTCTTAGAACTATTCTTTAAAGTTGCTCCTGATAAAGTTTTTATATGCTTTTTCATTCCTATACCTCCTTGATTACTTTCATACTCTAAAAATTATATCATATTTTAAAGCTTTTACAATGTTTTTATTTATATTTCTTCTTTTTTTTCTTCTAAAATACTTGCTATTGCCGTTTTTAATATTTCTAAAGACGAATCACCTGTTTTTAATTCAATTTTATTATCATCCATCTTATTTATAGTTCCTATAAAACCACCAATTGTTGTTACCTTATCACCTATTTTTAACTCTTCTCTCATTTTTAAAACTTGTTTTTGTCTTTCCTTTTGAGGCTTTAATAAGATAATATAAAACATCCCTAAAAAGATAAGTGGTAATATAAAACCTAGTAAATTATTTTGCATCAAACTCATCTCCTTCTTACTACCTATCTAAGATTATATAACAAAATTTTATAATTATCCATGTTAAAACTTAAATTCATTTACTGATTCATTTAAGTCATATGCCATATGAGTTAAACTTTCGGCATTTTTTGCAACTTCTTCTATTGCAGTTACTTGTTCTTCAACAGATGCTGTAACTTCTTGCGAAGCAGATGCATTTTGTTCTGAAATAGATGATACAGATTTAATATTATCTACCAAAACAATATTATCTTCTTCTAATTCTTTTATAAGTTCTATAGTTAATTTAATATCTTTAGTAATTTCATTTATAGATTTAAAGATCATATCAAAAGAATTGCTAACTTGAATTACTGATGTATCTTGTTTTTTAGATATTCCTTTTACATCATTCATCAATTTTACTGTTTCTTTTGATTCATTTTGAATTCCTATTATTATATTATTTATTTTTTCAGTAGCCTGTGATGAGCCTTCTGCTAACTTTCTTATTTCTTCTGCAACAACAGCAAAACCTCTTCCACTTTCTCCAGCTCTTGCAGCTTCTATAGAAGCATTTAATGCTAATAAATTAGTCTGTGCTGATATAGATGCTATTGTTTCTATTATAACTGATATATCCAATGTCTTTTCATCTAATCTGTTTATAGCTTTTTGAATATTATTTATAGATTCTGTACTTGTATCATTAGTTATTTTAAGATCATCCATTATCTTAACACTATTTTTGTTTATATTTACAACTTCATTAGTATTCGAGTTCATATTATTACTATTTTGGATAAGTTTTTCAAATTTCACTTTTAACTCATTAGCTATTTGGTAACTATCTTCTAAGTTAGCTGCTTGTTCTAGTGAATTTTTTGATATTTCCTCTACTGCTCTAGCTACTTCATCTGCTGAAGCACTAGTTTCTTCTGTTGATGAAGCTAAATTTGTTGATGAATCTGAAACTGATTTACTTACATCTTTTATTTGTAATAATAAATTTTTAATTATTTCTATCATAGAGTTAAAATCATTAGATAATAATCCAACTTCATCATTTGTATCTACTTTTGAATAAGTATTTAAATTCCCATTTTTTACATCATTCATCGATTTTAATAATATATTTATCCTAGTTGATAATCTATTAGAATACATAATCCCTATTGCAATCGCTATTAAAAGTGATACTACAGCTATTAATATTGCTTTATTTCTAAATTCTACGATTTCTTCTTTTATTTCATCATATTCTAAAATAGATATTATAGTCCAATCCAAATTTTCTAAATATGTTGCTATTGCCAACTTTTCTTTTTTATATCCATTATCTTCTATTGTATATTCTACCTTTTTCTCATTTTGTCCAACTAAAGATTTTAATTCTTCATTTGGAAGTTTTTTACCTATGTATTTACTATCTTTGTGTGCAACAGTCTTTCCCTCACCGTCAACAATACTAATATAGCCATACTTTCCTATTTTAACACTAGAAATTTCTTTTATTAATTCTTCTAGATATATATCCATACTTGCAATCCCAACAAAATTCCCCTCATAATCTCTTACCATCTTTGATGCTGATATAACTAACTTATTGCTTGAATCATCTATATAAGGAGTACTCCATACAAAAGATTTTTTTTCTAATGCATTTTTATACCAAGGTCTAGTTCTTGGATCATATCCTTCAGATAAATTTTGCTGTGGAAATATAATCATATCACCATTAGCAGTTCCCATATAAACGTTTGCTACTCCTTTATATGAATTTTTATAATCCTCTAATACTGATAGTAAAAATGCTTTATAGTGAGGTTTATTTATTAATTCTTTTGCATCTTGGTTTTCAGTTAATGTTTTTACTCCTGTTTCATAAATTTCAAAATAGCTACTTAAATAATTTTCTACCAATACGCCACTTTTAATCATATTTTCTTCAAATTGTTTTGTTAACATCTCCTTGCCTTTAAGATAAGATGTTGAACCTAAAAGTGTAATAGGTACAATTATTGTTAAACATAATATAGTTATTAATTTACTTTTTATACTGCTAAACAATGTAACGCCTCCTCTTTTAATTCTTATATTTATATCGTTTATTAAACTAATAAACTTAAATATAATTTATCAATTTTTTAAATATATTTTATTATATTTATTTTTCTAAATTCATTAAAAATTCAAGATTTTCATAAATTTCTTTACAAATAAGTATGAATAAATACTTATTATGCAATAACTAATAATAATAAAATAAAAAAATACCTATAAAAAAGACTTTTTCATAGTCTAATTTATAGGTATTTTTTATCGAATTTTTATTTAGTATATCCATATTTTTTGAAAAACTCTTTTTTAAATGTTAAGAATCTATCATCCATTATAGCCTGTCTAGCATCTTCCATTAATTTAATTAGGAAATGTAAATTATGGTAAGATAGTAGTCGTGCACCTAAAATCTCATTACATTTTACCAAATGTCTTAAATACGCTCTTGAATAATTTTTACAAGTTGGACAATCACATTCTGGGTCAAGAGGAGAAAAATCTCTAGCGTAAGTTGCATTTCTTATAACTACTTTACCTTGACTTGTAAATACTGTACCATTTCTGGCTATTCTAGTAGGTAATACGCAATCACACATATCAATTCCTCTTAAAACAGCTTCTAATAAATCATCTGGACTTCCTACACCCATTAAATATCTAGGCTTATCTTTAGGCATAAAAGGAGTTGTATATTCTAATACATCATACATCATTTCTTTAGGCTCTCCTACGCTAAGTCCGCCAACTGCATAACCTGGTAAATCATATTGTAAAATTTCCTGTGCTGATTGTTTTCTTAAGTCTTTATACATACCACCTTGAATTATACCAAATAATCCTTGTTCTTGTGGTTTTTTGTGTGCTTTGATACATCTTTCTAACCATCTTGTAGTTCTTTCTAAGGAATCTTTTACATACATTCTATCTGCTGGATATGGTGCACATTCATCAAATGCCATTATAATATCTGCACCAAGTGCATTTTCAATTTCTATAGCTTTTTCTGGGCTTATAAAATGTTTTGAACCATCTAAATGAGATCTAAATTGAACACCTTCTTCAGTTATCTTTCTAAGAGGTCCTAAACTAAAAACTTGGAATCCTCCACTATCTGTAAGTATTGGTTTATTCCAATTCATAAATTTATGAAGTCCACCAGCTTGCTCTACTATATCATGCCCTGGTCTCATATATAGATGATACGTATTACTTAATATTATTTGAGCCTTCATCGTGTGTAATTCTTCAGGTAATATCGACTTAACTGTTGCTAATGTACCAACTGGCATAAATATTGGTGTATCTATTGTTCCATGTGGAGTATGTATTCTTCCAAGTCTTGCTCCACTTTCTTTACAAGTTTTAATAAGTTCATATCTAATTGCGCTCATAATCATTTCCTTCCTATTCTATTACAAATCTAATAAAATCATTGCATCTCCAAAACTAAAAAATCTATAGTTTTCTTCAACTGCTATTTTATATGCATTTAATACATTATCTTTTGTACTAAGTGCACTAACTAACATAAGTAATGTTGATTCTGGTAGATGAAAGTTCGTTATTAGATTATCTATAACTTTAAATTCATAACCTGGATATATGAAAATTTCTGTATATCCACTAGTTTCAATAAGTTCTTTATTTTCATTTAAATTACATGATTCTAAGGTTCTACAGCTTGTAGTTCCAACAGAAATTATTTTTTTATTATTAGCCTTTGCTTCATTTATGATATCACAAGTTTCTTTTGGAACATCAAAATATTCACTATGCATTTTATGATTTAATACATCATCAACTTGTACTGGTCTAAATGTTCCAAGACCTACATGTAAAGTAACATAAGCTATTTTTACACCTTTTTCTTTTATTTGATTCATAAGCTCCTTTGTGAAATGAAGCCCCGCAGTAGGTGCTGCTGCTGATCCATCGTGTTTAGAATATATTGTTTGATATCTTTCTTTATCATTTAATTTTTCTGTTATATATGGAGGTAAAGGCATATTGCCAAGCTCATCTAATATTTCTTCAAATACTCCATCATAAGAAAATTCTGCAATTCTATTTCCATCTTCTTTTACTTCAACTATTTTTGCAAAAAGCTTATCTCCAAAAACAAATTCCGCCCCTACCTTTGCTTTCTTACCTGGTTTAGTAAGAATTTCCCATTTATCTTTTTCAAGCCTCTTTAATAATAAAAATTCAATTTTACCACCACTGTTAACCTTATGACCCATAAGTCTTGCAGGTATAACTCTTGTATTATTTAAAACCAAAACATCTCCATCATTTAAATAATCTATTACATTTTTAAATATTTTATGCTTGATTTCACCTGTTTTTTTATCAAAAACCATAAGTTTTGACTCATCTCTTTTTTCAAGTGGTTTTTGTGCTATTTGTTCTTTTGGTAAATAAAAATCAAAATCTTTCGTCTTCAATTTAATACTCCTTTTCTATTTCTATACCTTTATAATAATGCTTTAATATTTGCTTATAATTATAACCTCTAAGAGCCATTTCTCTTGCTCCCCATTGGCTAAGTCCAACTCCATGACCATAACCCTTACCTGTTATAACATAGTCTTTTTTCTTAGCTCTTGTCAAGGTTTTTTTATAACTTTTTATATTTTTTTCTTTTTTATTAGTTTTAGTCTTAGAAATTTCAATTTTCTTTTTTCCATTTAAATTTGTATCTTCCTTAGACCTTTTTATGATTTCATTATCATAGTTAACTATATAGTAATCATCTTCAATCTCTATTTTATCTCCATATCCATTAATGCTGTAGAATTCATCCTCATCAACATCTTTGTCATAATCTTCATCTATATTCGACTCATAATCTTCAATCTCTTCGAATATATCATCATCTTCATCAAATGAAAAAAGAGTACTTTTTAACTTTGTATAACCAAAAAATTTTCTTATTGCACCTTTTTTAAGTACATAATCATCCTCACTACCCTCAAACTCCAGTTCCTTAACTCTGTTGCTTTCACTTCTTTTTAATATATTGATATCTTCTAATCTACCTATATCTATATTATTTTTTTCTAATAAATCCTCAATTTCTTCATCTGAATATGATATTTGCCAAATATTATAAGGATTATTTAATGAAAATTCATCCCTTACCGATTGTAAGTATCCAATATCCTCAGACCACAGATCTTTAGATGCTTCAGTTACACCACCGCTACTAGAGTGATAAAAAGACTTCACAATCTTTCCATCATAAGTCATAACAAGCCCTTTTGTATCATCAACTACTTCGTTTGTTATTTCTTTTTCTGCTTCAAGACCTTTATAAACTTGACAATGTGTTGTTGCACAAATATCAAAGCCCTGTGCTTTATGATTATCCAAACTTCTAAGCGCATAATTCCTTGAAGATATAGCTTGTACTTTTAATGCTTCTTTAGGCCAAGTTATAGGCATTTCTGGAGGCAAAACTCCATATAAATATTCATCTATATTCAAATAATTTATAACATTTATTTTTTCATCTTCATTTGCTTTTAAAATGAAATTTCCTCTATATTTTCTACCATTAAACTTTATAGGTTCTTTATCATCTGAAGTTATATATCCATCAAACGAATCATCATAAGCAAATAAATAATCATCATTTTCAATATAAATTCCTTTAAATTCTTCTTTGTCATAATCTAAATCCAAATCTTCTAAATCATCATCATATTTCTTTTCACATGCAACTTTTAGTTCTCCATCTTTAAATATCAAAAAATAATTTAAATCTTCTAAATCATCATCATCCAAAATATCATCATATTCATCATATTCATTTTCTAATATGAGTATTTTTTCTTCATCATAAAAAGCTTTAACTTCATCTTCATCAAATTCTATCTCATCATCATCAAAAACTATTATCAAATCATCTTCAGATGAAAGTTCCAACTCCTTTAATGCTGTATTTGAAAAATTAAGCCCTACTTTTATCATTGATTCACTTGCAAAAGAATCTATGATAAAAAGCATATTAAATAATAGCAAAAATAAAAATAAATTAAAATACCTTTTTAAAGACACAAAATCACTCCTCTTTTTGATTATACTCAAAATAATCATAAGCTTTTTTGGTAAGCATTCTACCTCTTTTAGTTCTTTTTATAAATCCCTTTTGTAACAAATATGGTTCATAAACATCCTCAATACTATTTTTATCTTCTCCAATGGATGCACATAGTGCATCTAAACCAACAGGTCCACCATCAAATTTATCATAAATAGCATTTATTATTACTTTATCCAAATTATCAAGTCCATATTCATCTATATCTAAAATTTTAAAAGCATCTAATGAAATTGTATCATCTATATGTCCTTCATGTAAAACTTGTGCATAATCTCTTACTCTTTTTAATATTCTATTGGCAATCCTAGGAGTTCCTCTAGATCTTTTAGCAATTTGCACAGCCGCATTTTCTGTAATATTTGTATCTAATATCGAACAGGAACGCTTTACAATATTCTTTAATTCCTCATTTGTATATAAATCTAATTTTAATATAAACCCAAATCTATCTCTAAGAGGTGATGTTAGCATACCAGCCTTTGTTGTTGCTCCTATCAATGTAAATTTAGGCAAATCAATCCTTATGGATTTAGCACTAGGACCTTTTCCTATTATAACATCTAATGCAAAATCTTCCATTGCAGGATATAATATTTCTTCAATATTTCTATTTAACCTGTGGATTTCATCAATAAAAAGTATATCATTTTCTTCTAAACTATTTAATATCGCTGCTAAATCTCCACTTTTTTCAATTGCTGGTCCTGAGGTTATTTTAATATTAACATTCATTTCATTTGCTATTATATTTGATAATGTTGTTTTTCCAAGACCTGGTGGTCCATATAATAGAATATGATCTAATTGTTCTTCTCTTTTTTTAGCTGCCTCTATAAATATATTTAGCATTTTTTTAGTTTTTGTCTGTCCTATATATTCATCTAATTTCAAGGGTCTTAAATTTTTTTCAATTTTTCTATCTTCTTGTCTAAAATCAGATGTTATAATTCTAATTTCATCATTAATCATTAACTCACCCTCTTACATTTTACTCAATAATTTTAGCGATTTTTTTATACACTCTTCTAAAGATGTACTTATATCAACCATTTTTAAAACTTCATTTATCTTATAAATTTCAAAACCAAAGTTTAAAAGAGCATCTTTTATATCTTTAATTTTATCATTATTTTCTGATTCTTTTAACATATCCATTCTATCTATTATATCAAAAGTAGATTCAACTTTATCTTTTAATTCCAATATAATTCTTTCAGCTGTTTTTTTTCCAACACCTTGTGCTTTAGATATATTTTTTACATCTTCATTAACAATATAATTTTTTATATTATTTAGACTATCAAAAGAAAGTATCCCTAATGCTACTTTATTACCCACTTTAGAAACAGTTTTTAAAAGTTCAAACATCTTAAGTTCTTCTTTCGATAAAAATCCATATACCGCAAATTCATCATCTTTTAAAAAAACTCTTGTATATATTTTTATATTCTCTTTTAATTTTAATTTCTTTAAACTTTCATAAGATGAGTGTATTTTATAGCCCATATTATTTGATTCTAATATAAAAAAATCTTCTGCAATTTCTTCTATATTACCTTTTATATAACTAAACATCTAATCCCTACTTTCATCAAACATACATTCTGTTTTATTATATTATATTTTAATAAATATTTAAAGCCATATGAATTACTAATTTATATTGTTTCTTATAATAGACCATAGCAGTCAATGATAACGTTTCTCATTTTAAAAAAATAACTTGTTTGTAATATAGTCTTTGTATTATAATATTTTTATTGATTCAATTTTTTAAATGATATATATTTAATTTGAATATCAAATTGAATTAGTTTTAATTTTAAGGAGAGTGCAATTTTAATGAAGCCAATGAATCTTACTGATTTAAGTAGTTTTTTATCTGAAAGATCAATAAAACCATCTTTTCAGAGAATCAAAATTTTAAATTATCTAATACATAATCACATACATCCTACTGTAAATGATATTTATGATAGTTTGATTAGTGAAATACCTTCACTTTCAAAAACAACTATTTATAATACATTAAATATTTTTGCAAAAAATAAAATAGTTAAAGAAATAAATATTGAAGAAAATGAACTAAGATATGATATAAATACTCATGAACATGGTCATTTCAAATGCATTGAATGTCAAGAAGTTTTTGATTTTGATATAGCCTTTGAAGACTCTGCAAAAAAATCTTTAGATGGTTTTGAACTTTTAGAATGTGAAATGAATATTAAAGGTGTATGTAAAACTTGTAAAAACATAAAGTAATTTATATAAAAAAAGAGCTATATCTTTAGGCTCTTTTTTTTATTATCTTAATTGAAATTAAAATAATAATATGATAAAATAGATTCAAATAAGTAAATATTAAATTCTAGGAGGAATTTTTGTGAGTGTGTTAGTTCTTAATTAATTAATTTAATAAAAATTTAAAATGGTTTTTCGGTGTTGTTTTTTATATATAATTTAACACCTTTATTTTGTGTATCCATTTTAAATTATTGATTATTAAGAACATAAAACCTATTAGAATTTAGCAATATATTGCTTTTTATTTTAATATGCCGTTTTAGCGGTATTTTTTAATTTATTAAAAAATACTAAGGTTCTTTTCTATGAAAAAAACCTTTTTTTGTTAAAGTTAAAATTGATTAATATATAAATATCGTCTATGCATGATATTCCTCTTTATATATTTTGTAAAATCAATTTTAAATGGCATAAATATAAATATTTTATATTAAAATAAAGCAAAAGCTATGGGTGTTGTTCATCCATAGCTTTTTTTATTACAAAAAAGGAGAATTAAAATGGACAAAAATACTTTAGAAATCTTAAATTATAATGAAATCAAAGAAAGCTTAAAAGAATATACTTCAAGTGGTTTAGGTAAAAACTTAGTTGATAAAATGGATGTTAAAACAAATATAAAAACTATAAAATCATTATTACAAGAAACAAAAGAAGCAATTACAATTTTAGATGATGGAAATTTTTCTTTAAAAGGAATTATTGATATACAAAAACAAATTAAAAAAATTAAAATTGGAGTAATATTAGAAGCAGTAGAACTTAGTGAAATATCCGATTTTTTAAGATCCTCTAGGAATATAAAAAAACATATGAAATTATATGAATTTAAATGCGAAAAATTATATTCATACTCTTTAGTAATAGAAGATTTGAAAGATTTAGAAGAAATTATAAACACATCAATATGTGGAAACTTAGTACTATCAAAAGCTAGTAATAAACTTTTAAAAATACGAAGAAAAATAGGTATACAAGAACAAAAAATAATCGACAGATTAGAAAAAGTAATCAATTCAAATAAAAATTATTTACAAGAATCAATATATTCAATTAAAGACAATAGATATGTAATTGCAGTAAAATCAGAATATAAAAATCAAGTAAATGGAAATATTGTTATAAAATCAAATAAAGGTACTACGGTATTTATAGAACCTAATTCAGTTTCTAAATTGGTTTTTGAATTAAATATTTTAAAATCAGAAGAAGAGGAAGAAATATATCAAATACTAGCTACTTTAACAGGTTTTATAGATGAACACCTAAAAATAATTGAACTTATAATTGATCTAATGTCCACATATGATTTTATATTTGCTAGAGCAAAATATTCAAATCATATAAAAGGTAATGAAATCAAACTTACTGAAGATGAATATTTTGATTTAAAACAAGCAAAACATCCCCTACTTGGTGAAACATGCATCCCAATAGATATTAGATTAGGTAAAGATTATAGAACACTTTTAATAACAGGTCCTAACACTGGAGGAAAAACCGTTGCTCTTAAAATACTTGGTACTTGCATAATTTTAATACAAAGTGGAATTTTTCCACCTGTAAAAAAAGATAGTATCTTTGGTGTTTTAGATAATATATTTGTCGATATTGGTGATAATCAAGATATGAGTAATTCTTTAAGTACATTTTCATCACATATGAAAAATTTAATTAGCATAATAAAAAATTCTAAAAGAAAAACATTGATATTAGTAGATGAAATTGGGACAGGAACAGATCCAAAAGAAGGTGCTGCTTTAGGTATTTCGATATTAGAAGAATTTTATAAACGTGGAGCTATTACTATGGCTACAACTCACTATGGAGAAATAAAAGAATATGCAAATAAACATAATGATTTTGAAAATGCTTCAATGGCTTTTGATAAAGAAACATTAAAACCCAAATATAAACTTATTATAGGTGTAGCAGGAGAATCAAATGGCTTTTATATAAGCGAAAATTTAGGACTTGAAAAGACTGTCTTAAATAGAGCTAAAAAATATCTAAATAAAGAAGAAACTAATCTAAATTTTGATAATATAACAAAAAAAGAATTTAAAATACTTAAGAAAACTGATGAAATTATAGTAAAAAGAGATTATGAAAAATTAAATAAAGGTGATATTGTCATTATTTTAGAAAATAAAAAAGAAGCTATCGTTTATGAAGGTGAAGATAAAAATAATTATGTTAATGTTTTTTATAACAATGAATATAAAAAAATCTTAAGACGAAGATTAAAATTAAAATTAAAAGCAGAAGTTTTATATCCAATCGACTATGATTTAGAACAACTATTTATTCCTTTTTCAGTTAGAAAATTAAATAAAGATATTAAAAGAGGGGGAGTCTATAAAATAAAAGATATACAAAAAATAGAAAAAAGTTTTAAATAAAATGTTAAATCTAACTTTTAACCAAATTTAAAAATATACAATAAAAAACACCTCTATATTTAAATTGAGGTGTTTTTTTATTATTAATAATATGCATGCTTCAAATTTTCCAAATAAAAATTTAAATAAAATTGATAATTAAATTTTTAATTTTTCATTCTTTATTTCATTTATTAGCTTTTCTACTTTTTCTTTTATTAAATCTCTTGTTAATCTAAAATCATCGATAACTCCACCGGAAGGATCATCAAGACCCCAATCTTGAGAATATTTACATGGTAAAAAAGGACACACCACATTACATCCCATAGTTATCAATATATCCACTTCTTTAGGAATATCCGTAAGAAGCTTCGGCTTATGATCAGACATATCAACACCAGCTTCCTCCATAACTTTCACAGCCAAAGGTTTTACCTCTGGATAATTTTGTGTTCCAGCAGAATATACTTCAAAAATATCATTTCCTAATTTTTTAGTCCATCCTTCTGCCATTTGACTTCTACAAGAATTATGAACACATACAAATGCAACTTTATATTTCATTTTTACCGTTACCAAAAATCTATAAAAACCTATAAATCAAAGATTTTTGTTTCTTTCCTACTTCATAATATCTGATTTTACTAAGCTACTATCGTTTGCTATAGCACTCCATAAGCTTTATTGCCTAATAAGATAATCAATTTTAACGATTACCCTATTTAGAATATCTTTTTAAGCTTAATATGAAGTTTTTTAATCTTTAATTCAAGTTTTGCAATGTTCTTAGCCTTTTGGTAACTCCCTCCTTTTTATTCATAATATATTTTTTGCAACATTGTCTTTGTAGTTTTTTAAGCTTACATAATTTTAACTACTTTTTTTATACCCTTTTTTCAATCAATTTTCTTACTATATATAATTTTATATAATTTTTTCTTTAATTCAATTAGTATATTTATATTCTTTATTTTTATATTCGATTTTACTCATATATTAGCATAAGTATTTCTTCTTTGCAATAAAAAATACAATAGTTAATATATATAAATAATCAGACTTATGCAAAAATAATAAAAACTTTAATTAAAGATTTTAAATAAAATTATAGATATAATAAATAGTTTTCTGTTTTATCCAAATAATAAAACTATTTAATTTAAGTATCTATTTTTGACTTTTGAGTATTTATTTTTATATTTTTTATAAAATATCAAGACTTTAGTTCATTAAACTTAGATATTATTTTATAAAAAGTATTTAAATTCAAAATTTACACTTGCATGTAAAATCAATTTATGGTTTAATAAAAACAGGTTTTTTTTGATATTATTATCAAGTTACATATATTTTAATGCGTACATAAAGTGTATAAGCAAAAAATATAATCTTTTTCTCTGTTCCTAGATTTCCCCAAAATAAATCTAGGAACTTTTTTTATTTTAGTTAATAATCAATCTAAAAGAGGTATAAGTTAAATATTAATAGCATTTTTTAGAATTCTTAATTTATTTGGGAGGGTCTTTAATGCATGAAATAAAATATTTAGCAAATTCCTTAAAATCTAATTTCTATTTTAAAAGCGCATATAAAAATATATTAGCAGATTTAGAATCAATAGGAGAAATAACAGATAAAACAAATAGTGAAGAAAAATGTTCTTTTGTTCCAAGAGAAAAATGTATCACATCTGACTTGAAATTAAGATTTAGAAATAATTACTTTGATATTTTTTTGAAAGAACAAATTTATAATAATATTTTTATAGATGGAATTATAGAAAAAAATCATAATGAAACCATTCAAATTACAATAAAAACTGGTTTTAAAAATTACAATTTTGATACTGTATATGATCTTAAGCTCAAAGTAATAAATACTGTCAAAAAATATTTTGATGACGTTTATATATTGTTCGATACACAAAATGAAACTTTACGTAACCAACTTTGTTATGACATCAATCAATTAGAAAGCAAATTAAGAAAATTAATAAATATCTATATGGTAAAAAAAATAGGTGTTTATTGGTTTGAAGATAATTTGAATCAAAAGTTTCAAAATAATAGTGAAATAAATTCAAATATATATGATTCTAAATATAAAGATTTTAAAGGTATTAAAACAGATATATTTAATTTACAAATTAATGATCTGATTAAAATGTTAAAAAATACTCAATATTTTAATCTTGAAAGTGCATGGGATTATGATATAAAAAACTTAATTCCAGAAAATTTTAATGATCAATTACGGAATTTTATAAAATTAAAAAATTTTATTGCCTATAATAAACCAATTTGTAGAAATCTTAAACAAGATGTAGAAATTTCAATCAAAATGTTAAATCAAACATTGGATAAATTAAATGAAAATATTAAATTCAAATAAGACATCCTATAAGGATGTTTTTTTATTATAAAGAATCAAATTATTATGCTGTTTTTAATGTTAAATTATGTATTTAATAATAAAAGAAAAAACTTAAAATTTTGTCTTATAAAGCCTGTTATTATTAATACTAAATTTGTACCAAAAATATTTTTATTATCTGCAATAACACCAAATTTAGATGAATGTATTTTAGAAAAGTTTGATTCAATATCAACATATCATATAAATCATTGGTTTAATGGATTTACAAAGCTAAAAATAAAACAATAATAAAATATATTAAATAA